>DASXOQ010000103.1:0-61986 GCA_036494165.1 Steroidobacteraceae bacterium | reverse complement strand
CGCCACGGTTCTGATTGAACGCGTTCACGCGAAAACGCGCGAGCTTCGGAATCTCGAACGAAAAGTCGGTCTCGAAGAACTCTTCGTAGGCCTTGCGTTGCTTGTCGTTCATGATGTCGTAGACCATGCTGTGCACTTCTTTGTGCGCCAGCGCTGGCATGTTGACGCGCTTCATGTCGCCGTCGACGCGGATCATGGGCGGGACACCCGCCGACAGATGCAAATCCGACGCATTGTTCTTCACCGCGAAGGCGAGAAGCTGCGCAATATCGACCGCCATTAAAGGCTCCTAATTCCGGCTGGTTTGCTCACCGGCAGTATATAAGAGGGTGTTGGCACCCAATATGTTAATTGGTCCGCAGAATCTAACCGTCCATGTGAACCACGTCCGGTCTCGGATACGTCAGGCGGCGCAATCGGCCGGGAGGAACCCCCAAGACGTCACCCTGGTTGCGGTCACCAAGGGCAAGCCTGCCGAAATGGTGCGCCAGGCCGCCACGGCGGGCGTCACGGATTTCGGCGAAAACTACCTCAAGGAGGCGCTTCCGAAACAAGAAGCGCTGGCCGATCTCAAACTCACCTGGCATTTCATTGGACAGCTGCAATCGAACAAGAGCCGCGCCGTGGCCGAGCGCTTCGACTGGGTGCACAGCATCGACCGCGACAGCCTCGCCCGCCGCCTCTCGGAGCAGCGGCCGTTCCATGCCCCGCCGCTGAATGTCTGCGTCCAGGTGAAGCTCGAGGAGGAGGCCGGCAAGGGCGGCGTGCCGAGCGCCGCGCTTAAATCCCTGGTGTCGCGAATTGCACACTTGCCGCGGCTCAAGATGCGCGGTCTCATGTGCATCCCGCCGCCCAGCGACGATGCGGCGGGCGCGCGCGCCTATTTCGCGCGCATGCATGAACTGCTCGATGAACTCAATGCGGCGGGATTCGGCTTGGACACACTGTCCATGGGGATGAGCGCCGACTACGAAGCGGCGGTATGCGAAGGGGCCACGCTGGTGCGCGTGGGCACGGCCCTGTTCGGGGCCCGATAAGAAGCGAGGGACGATGAGTACATCAATGAACGACATCCGGAAACTGACCTTCATCGGCGGCGGCAACATGGCCACCGCCTTGATCAGCGGCCTGAAGGCCAAGGGGCTGCCGGCCTCGCGGATGATGGTGTCCGATCCGAATCCCGAGGCCCTGGCCCGCCTGTCCGCCGATTACGGCGTGAAGCACGCGGAAGGTCCGGAGGCGGTGCAGGGCGCCGAGGTGGTGGTGCTCGCCGTCAAACCGCAGCTGATGCGCGAAGCGCTCGCCGCTCTCGCGCCGGCGCTGCAGAGCGCGCGGCCATTGATCATTTCGGTCGCCGCAGGCATTCCGCATGCCGCCCTGATGCGCTGGCTCGGCGCCGAAGCGAAGGTGGTTCGCAGCATGCCCAACCGCCCCGCATTGAACGGCTGCGGCGCCACCGGATTGTTCGCGCCGCCGCTCGTCGGCACCGGGCAGCGCGCGCTCGCACAGTCCATCATGGGCGCGGTCGGCGTCACCGTGTGGGTCGAGGCGGAGTCGCAATTGGATACGGTCACCGCGCTCTCCGGCTCGGGTCCCGCCTACTTCTTTCTTTTCATGGAAGCGCTCGAGGCTGCCGCGCGAGCTCGCGGGCTGCCGGCCGATGTGGCGCATCTGCTCACCCTGGAAACCGCGTACGGCGCAGCCTGCATGGCGCGCAATGCCGCCGATCCGCTCAAGACGCTGCGCGATCAGGTGACTTCCAAGGGCGGCACCACCGCAGCGGCCCTCGCGGTCATGGAGGGCGCCCACCTTCGTGATATCGTCGCCGAGGCCTTAAACGCCGCAGAGCGGCGTTCCGCCGAGCTCGGTACCGAATTCGCCGCGCCTTGACCAACCGAAAGAAGGACTATGGAAGCGCTCCGCTACGTCGTCGATATGCTGCTGTGGCTGTTGCTGCTGGCTTTCGTGCTGCGCTTCATCTTTCAGCTGGTGCGCGCCGATTTCCGCGATCCGATGGCCGATGCCATCGTGCGCGTCACCAATTGGATGATTCTGCCGCTGCGCCGTGTGTTGCCGCCGGTGGGCAAGATCGACAGCGCCACCGTCGTCGCGGTGCTGCTTATCACGGTAATTTACAGCCTGATCATGCTGTTTTTGAGCGGTTATCGCGGATTCGACCCGCTGGCGCTTTCGCGCCTGGTGCTCGTCACGCTCATCGGCATGGTGCTGCGGATCTACCTCTTCGCCCTACTGCTCTACTGGTTGACCAGCTTCATCGCGCCCGGCGGCTATGCGCCCGGCGTGCGCCTGTTGGCGCAAGTGTGCGAACCGGTCTTGAGGCCCGTGAGGCGCTTAATCCCGCCGATCGGGCAGATCGATTTCTCGGTGTTGTGGGTTTCGATCCTGATCGGCGCGCTGCTCATTCTGCTGCGCTGATAGTGCAGCGCCTTGAAAAAAAGCGCTCTACATCGCTGAAATCACAGTGATCGAGTGCGCTTGGCACGCACCCATTTTTCCATCCGCCGCGCCAAACCCTGAAAAACTAGGGCAAATCGCGTCGCTCGTTGTGAATCTTTTTTTTCAAATGCGCTAAACATCGGCTTTTTTCTATGTTATTTTCGGCGCCGAGTTGAATTAGCGGGTGTGTTTGCCCGCGCTCGCACACAATCAGCAGGAGATTCAATATGGCGAAAAAGAATGCAGCACCGACCAAGTCTGAAATTCTCGCTACCATTTCGAAGGATACAGAGCTCTCCAAGAAGCAGGTCGGAGCCGTGTTTGACTCGCTTTCCGGCGCGATCAAGAAGAGTCTTCGCAGTCATGGGCTGTTCACGATGCCCGGACTTCTGAAGATGAAGGTCGTGAAGAAGCCCGCCACCAAGGCACGCGAGGGCGTCAACCCGTTCACCGGCGAAAAGATGATGTTCAAGGCGAAGCCGGCGAGCAAGAAGGTGCGCATTGCGGCACTGAAGAACTTGAAGGAATTCGTGAACTGATCCTTTCCTAGCAATTCGGCGCGGCTGAGGAGCCTCAGCCGTTCCGAATCGCAGCAACCACGGCCTCGCGCAGCTCCGCGAGGCGCCCGTGGAAGAAATGCCCCACCCCCCGCAGCACCATCAGCTGCGGCGGCGGCGACAGCGACTCCGCCCAGGCGATCACCGCCTTCGGGTCGATGACATCGTCGGCATCGCCCTGGATGATGGTGATGGGGCAAGCCGGGCGCGGCCCGGGCTCCCCTTCGAATCTCGTGACCGCCGGCGCCACCGCGATGAGGTGGGCGGCGGGCCGACGCTGCGCCAATCTCAACGCCACCATGCCGCCGAAGGAGAAACCAGCGGCTATCAGGCTCCTGCCCTCCCAGCGCTTCGCGCCGTAGTCGGCGAGCGCAGCCGCATCGTCGCTTTCGCCCCGGCCTTCATCGTAAGCGCCGGCGCTCGCCCCGACCCCGCGAAAATTGAAGCGCAGCGTCGGCACGCCGCAGTCGTTGAGGGCGCGCGACACGCTGGTGACCACTTTGTTGTCCATGGTGCCGCCGAACAGCGGGTGCGGATGGCAGATCACCGCGTAGTGAGCACCCGCCGAGGCCGGATCCTCCGCCACCGCTTCCAAAACGCCCGCTGCTCCCTCCACCGAGAGCTGCTCCGGGCGGGGCGGCCTCACGGCTTCTCGATGCCGACCAGTTCGACGTCGAAAACCAGCGTGGCGCCGGGCGGAATCACGCCCTGCGCGCCTTGATCGCCGTAGGCGAGATCGGGCGGGATGACGAGCCGCCGTTCGCCGCCGACCTTCATGCCGAGCACGCCCTGGTCCCAGCCCTTGATGACGCTGCCGGTGCCTACCGGGAACTTGAAGGCCTCACGGCCCGCTTCGCGCGACGAGTCGAACTGTTGTCCCCGGTTGTTCTTGGCGGCGGTGTCGTACAGCCAGCCGGTGTACTGGACCACGGCGATCTGCCCGGCGGCGATTTCGGGACCGGCGCCGACCTTGATGTCGGTCTTCTCGAGCGAGGTTACGGCGCTCACCGGGGCGCTCGGCGCCGGCGACTGCTTCGGGGCGCAGGCGCCCAAGGCGAGGAGCAAGGAGATGGAAAGCAGGCGTGAGATCTTCATCGCGCCATTTTAGGACATTTGCGCGCTCGAGGAAGGCGCGATCAGCGGTGGGGAAGAAGCCCCTGGGCCTTGAGGAAGGCCGCCGCACCCAGAATGCCGATGCTGGTCGCGACGATCAACGCATTGGCGCCCATGGCCACCGCCAGCGCGATGGCGCCGAGCGCCGCGAGGCCGCCGACCGTCGGGCCGATTTCCAGACCGATGCCTTCGAGCTGGTGCCGCACCGCGCCCACCACATCGTCGAACTCATCGACTACTTGAAGCATCCATTCCACGAGGGCGGACGATACGAGAGATCATGCAGGCCGGACGTGCTGGGATTCACACCCTTGCTATGGGGGGGGCCGCTCTCGTAGGCTGTCCCTCACAATGCAGCGCATTCTCGTCCTGAATCCCAAGGGCGGTTCGGGTAAAACGACGATCGCCACGAATCTCGCCAGTCATTTCGCGACCCAAGGCGACCGGCCGCTGCTATTTGACAATGATCCCCAGGGCTCGAGCACCCGCTGGCTGCAGAAGCGCAAGCCCGAGCAACCCTTCATCCATGGTGTGGCGGCGTTCGAGAAGAACATGCGGATGACGCGTACCTTCCAGATGCGCATTCCTCCCGAGACCGCGCACGTCATCGTCGACACGCCCGCGGCGGTGTCGGCGCAGGACATGCCGGAGCTGGTCAAGAACGCCAATGCCATCCTCGTGCCGGTGCTGCCCTCCGACATCGACATTCATGCCTGCTCGAAATGCATCGCGGATCTGTTGCTGATCGCCAAGGTGCGGCGCGACGAGAACAAGCTGGGCGTGGTCGCGAACCGCGTCAAGAAGAACACCATCATCTATCAGTCGCTGATGCGTTTCCTGCAGTCGTTGCGGATCCCGGTCATCGCCACCTTGCGCGATTCGCAGAACTACGTGCGCGCCGCCGAGCAGGGCGTGGGCCTGGCGGAGATGAAGCGCTACGCGGTGGGACAGGATCTGGAGGATTGGGCGCCGTTGCTGGCGTGGCTGAAGACCAATGAGGGCGGGGCAACGCGGAGTCCGGAAGGGTTCAACCCCTTGCCGGAAACCGCTTAAGGGCGGCTACTTCTTCTCGTCGAAGTTGCCGCGGGCTTTCTCGGCCCAATTCTTGTAGCTGTGCCAGTTGTACAGGCTGTTGGTGATGGCGCCATGGCGGCCGCCGGTCTTGAACCCCTCGCGACCCGTGCTCGGCTTCACTTCGCCGCGCGGTGCCCGACGGTCCACACCATTGTACGGAGTTTGATTTTTAAGATCGCTCATTCGCAGTTGCCTCTCTCGTTGCGTGAGACAGTAAGTCTCGCGTGCCTCTGTCGACAGGAACTGTGTCACGGGGGTCCGGGGGTGTCGCTGAGCAGCGACGCGCATTGGGATATGCATCTCACAGAGTGTCGCGGTAAGTTAAATCGCTATTTTCCTTTGTTGCGCCAAGCGTCAAATAGCGGCGTCAGTTCCGCCAGCAAACTCTCGAGCGCCAGCGGCAGAAGCGTCGTATACGAATCGAGCAGCGCCATCGCATTGCGTGCAGGATCGGTGCGCGTCGCGGCGCCCAGGCGGCGCGACACATCGCGATTCACGGTGTGTAGATTCTCGTAGAGCCGCTCCAGCGGTTCGAAGCCCGTGCCTTGACTCTCATCCGCGCCGATGAGTTCGCGCGCCAGCAGGAACATGCATACGCTGCGGTACACCGTCTCGGTCTCGCTCGCGAAAGGCAGATGGAAGCGCGCCATCGGCCTTAAGCGGTCGGTCCAGGGACATCCGGCCGTGGCCATGATGAGGCCTAGCACTGAACTCAAGGCCTGCTGCGCGGAGGTTTCGACATGGACCGTGCGCTCCTCCTGTTCCACCGTGACCCCCACGGTGTCGAACGACACCAGCGCCTTGAGCGAATCGATGGCCGGTGCCATGTGCACCGCGGCCGGACAATGGCTGTGCTCGTCGGCGCTCAAGGGACAGTTGGAGCATTGATTGAACTTCAGCTCCGTCCAGAACGGCGGCTCCGCGGGTACGAGATTGACGAGCCTGAAGTCCTTCGGGTCGAACAACAGCTCGAGGGTTTGCTGTGTCCCGTTCGGCAACTCGAACCGGTATCGGAGGCGCAGCGGCTCCCTCATGCCACGAGTCGATAGCAGGGCTTGTATTCGGTTCCGGTGAATTTCATGCGGCCCTGGGCCACGAATGAGCGCAGCAGCGCGTCCAGGGGGTCCATGATGGCGGGCTCCCCAGCCAGTTCGAACGGCCCGTATTTCTCGATGGCGGTGACGCCGTATTCCTTGATGTTGCCGGCGACGATGCCGGAAAAGGCTCGCCGCAGGTCTGCGGCCCGCTCATGTACCGGCTGATCGCGGGTGAGCTTCAGCTGGCGCATGGCCTCGTGCGACACCTCGAAAGGTCGCTGGAATTCCAAAGGAATCTTCAGCAGCCAGTTGAACCCATAGGAGTCGGCGGTCTTGCGGCGGTAGTCGCGAACCTCCGCGAGCGCCTGCACCATGTAACGGGCCACGGCCACCGGGTCGTCGATGATCACCCGGTAACGGGATTGCGCGGAGGGACCCAGGGTGGCGCCGATGAAACGGTGGATCTGCTCGAAGTAATCCGCGCTGTCGGCCGGCCCGGTGAAGACCACCGGGAACGGCAGGTCCTTGTTGGCCGGATCGAGCAGAATCCCCAGAAGATAGAGAATTTCCTCGGCCGTGCCGGCGCCGCCCGGAAAAATGACGATGCCGTGGCCCAGGCGCACGAACGCCTCGAGGCGCTTTTCGATGTCCGGCATGATCACCAGCTGGCTGACGATGGGGTTGGGCGACTCGGCCGCGATGATGCCGGGCTCGGTGATCCCCAGATACCGGCCGTCGTGAATCCTCTGCTTGGAGTGGCCGATGGTGGCGCCTTTCATCGGGCCCTTCATGGCTCCCGGCCCGCAGCCGGTGCACACGTCGAGCGCCCGCAGGCCGAGCTCGTACCCCACCTTCTTGGTGTAGTCGTATTCGACGCGGCGGATGGCGTGTCCGCCCCAGCACACCACCAGGTTGGGCTTCACCTGCAGCTCCAGCACCCGTGCATTGCGCAGGATGTGGAACACGGCGTTGGTGATGGATGCGGATGAGTTGAGGTCGAAGCGGCCGCTCTCGATGATCTCGTTGGAGATGTAGACCACATCGCGCAGCACCGCGAACAGGTGGTCCTTCAGGCCGCGGATCATGACGCCGTCGACGAACGCCGCCGCCGGCGCGTTCTTGATCTCCAGCTTGATGCCCCAGGCCTGCCGCACGATCCTCAGATCGAAGTCCTTGTACTTCTCGAAGATCTTGCGCGAATCGTCCAGATCGCTGCCCGAGTTCAACACCGCTAGCGCGCACTTGCGGAACAGGGGATACAGGCCGCCCTGTCCGGAATCGAGAAGTTTGGCAATTTCCTGCTGCGAGAGGTGCTCGAGGCTGCCTTTCGGGGCGACTCTCGCGTCCACCATCTCCGAGGAGAGAATAGAAGTTTCCACGGCTGCCCCAGTGATCACGGGTAAATGTCGATCGGGATATTATCCTGCGTGCGCATCCACACTTCGACCATGTCCGAATTCGAGAGTGCGATGCAGCCGTCGGTCCAGTCACTGCTCTGGTAATAGGCGGCCGGATGGTGCGGGTTGTTGGGCAGTCCGTGGATCATGATGGAGCCGCCCGGCGCCCAGTGATTCTTTTGCGCCCGCAGTTCGTCGTCCCGGTTGGGGTAGGACACCTGGATGGAAAGAAAGTAGTCGCTGCGCGTATTGCGCCGGGAGAGAAAGTAATGCCCTTCCGGCGTTCTAAAATCGTGCTCGCGCTCCTTCTGGCCCACGGGGCTCAAGCCCAGGGCGACCTTGTATTCGCCCAGCAGTTTGCTGCCGTGGTAAAGGTACAGCCGGTGCGCGGACTTGCGCACCTCCACGCGGTCGGCGCTCGCGATGTCCGCTCGCTCGCTCACCGCGGTGGTCGTGTTGCTGATCTCGCCGCCGCTGACCGGTCGCGCCGTGAGCAGCACGCCGCACGCTCCACAGGCGAGGAACGAGGAAATCAGCCGCGTAAACCGTTGCAATCGCTTCATCTTGGCCGAAATTATACCGCGTGACGAGCGAACATAATCGGGTACAGCTCACGTCCCGGTATACTGTCTGACATGCGTAGCCTACTGTTGTCCGTGCTGGCGATCTCGCTGCTCAGCGCCTGCCAAACGCCAGCCTCGACCAAGCCGGTGGAGTTTTTGGACGAGCGCAGTGCGATGACGGTGGGCTCGCTCAAGGAGCCGATCGAACTGGTTCCCGACGTGAAGACCGGCATGGCGGCGCGGCTCACCGGCAAGCACATCAGCTTCGCTTACTTGGGTCCGGTGGAATGGGACAAGAGCGGTACGCTGGAGTACGGCCTCTGGGTTCACGTCGCACCGGGCTCCGGGCAGCAGCTCGCCGACATCCGCTCACCGGCCGCGGTGACCCTGCAGCTCGACTCGGGCCCCGTGGCTTTGAGTCCCATCGATGCTCCGCAACTGGGGCGCTCCGCCTACCAGCCGGTGGCCGCCTGGGGCCAGACGGCGTACTTCGACTTGGACGTCCCGACCTTGAAGCTGATGGCCGCGAGCCAGAAGCTCGAACTGGGCGTGAAGCTCGCCGACGGCAATACCACGTATTTTTTCTCGCAGACCGATTCGCGCGCCGTGCTGGCGGACTACATGAAGGCGCGCGCCATCACTGCCGATTGATCGCCGCGATTTTCGGCAGCGTGATGGTGGTGCCGGGGCGAACCTCGCCGAAATGCACCTCCGGGTTGTACTGGCTTACCAGCCAGACCGGCAGATCGCCGTTATGCTGCGAGATGGTCCACAGCGATTCGCCGCGCTTCACCACATAGCTCTCGGTGCCGGCAATGCGGTGGCTGGCGAAGAAGTTATCCTGCTCCTGGGTGTGATAGGCGCGGCGCGCGGCCAGGAAATCTGACTGGCTGACCCGCGAGAAATCGAGCTTCATCTTGTGCCCGAGCGTGACCATGGCGTTCTTGTGCAGCTTGTTGAGCTTGCGCAGAGTGGCGGAGCTGATGTGGGTCCAGTCGGCGAAATGGCCGAGCGTTTCCTCGGGCTGCACGATCACCGTATCCCCCTCGCCCACCCCGTAGTCGGCCGCGTCGCCGGGCGTTGCCGGCGAGAGCGCCGGCAATAGCGCCGCGCTCTGCGCCTGACGCTGCGATACCGGCTCGCGCGGCGGCTTCTCGGGCGCACTCGCCACGGGCGCTTCCTGCAGCACCTCCGGTGTCGCGGCAGCCACCACGGGCGTCGTTTCGGGTGCTTCGGCGGGCACGGCCGCAGGCGCGCCGCGGGTTGCGGGCAGCGGGATTTTCACCACTTCGCCGCGCGCCGCCTCATGGCCTGGCGCTAAATTGTTGAGCGCCAGCAGGTGGCCCAAGGAAACGCCGCTCGCGGCCGCAACGCCCGCCAGCGTCTCGCCGCGCCGCATCTTGTGGCTGCCGTCGTTTCGTTGCGCCACGTAGCGCTGCGCGGCGCTCACCCGGCCCAGCGCCGCTTCGACCTCGCCGGCGCCGAGCGCCCCCGGCAGGCGCAGTCCGTAGCCGCGCGGCACGAAGCGCGCACCGCTCCAGATGGGCGGACGCAGCGCCGGGTTTAGGACCTTGAGCGCGCCGTTATCCACTTTGAAGGCCTTCTCCAGCGCCTGCACGGGAATGTAATCCGGCACGTCCACCACGGTGCTCTGCGTGTCCGGAAGATGCGTCATGGCGCCGAAATACTTCTCGGCATTGCGATCGACCTCCAGTGCCGCCAGGAACGCCACATAGAAATTGCGCGAGGCGAAGCCGAAGGTGCGGCCGTTGTAGCGCTTGACGATCACCGCGATGTCGTCGGTGCCGAGTTCATCCTGCGCGGTTTTGAGGCCGCCCGGGCCGTGGTTGTACGCCGTGACCGCTAGCGGCCAACTGCCGAGCAAGTGGTAGTTGTACAACATGAGATTGGCCGCCGCTTCGGTGGCGCTGTAGGGATCGAGCCGCTGGTCCACGGTGCCATCGACGCGCATGTAGCGCCGCGCGGTGGACGGCATGAACTGCCAGAGGCCCGCCGCGCCCACCCGCGAATAGGCGGCGATGTTGAAGGAAGACTCCACGTGCGGCAGAGCCCCGATTTCAGGAGGCACCCCATGCTGAGACAACACCTTGGAGATCTCGCGCTCGTAGGCCTGGGCGCGGATCAAACCCTCGTGGAAGCGGTCCGCCTGCCCGAGTTGGAAGCGCAGCCGGTCGATGGCGTCGCGGTAGGTCTGAGGCGTGGCCTTGTCGCCGAAGGCGTGCAGGATGCGCTTCTCATGCGCCGTCAGATTCTCCGTGTTGCCGGCCGCGAAGCGCTTGAGTAGCTCGGCGTAGCGTGACTTGGCCTTCTCCACGGCGCGCTCGCGTTCGCGTTGCGAGTCGCCGGGATCGAACCTCAACACCTCGTAGACGAGTCCTAAGTCCCAGTCGTCGTGGATCAGGCCGCCATCGGTGCTGACCTCGGTGTACACCCGGATCCAGAAGCGGATGTCCTTTTCGAGCTCGGGTGGATGGACGAAAGGGTCTTCGGCGGCGCTCGATAGGGCGGTGGCAAACAAAAAAGCCAAAAGCAGCACCCAGGCTGCACGGAATCGCAACTGCATGGGGACATAATAAGATGCGAGACCAGTTACGCAACAGCCGCGAGTTCGCACTTGCGCGAAGCGCGCCCGCGGCAAACTTGGAAAAATCAATTTAGGCCAAGGAAGTTAAAGATGAAGGTTCACGGCGCGGGGCGCGAACTTGAGCGCTATCCATTCGTTCTCATGATGACCACGCGCTTCAGCGACATGGACCCGCAGCACCATGTCAACAATGTGGTGGTGGCCGAGTACTACCAGAAGTCGCGCATCGCCTTCCACCGGGCCATTCTCGGAGACCGGCTAGAGCGCAGCCATGGCGGGCGCGTGCTGGTGGCGCATCACGCCATGGATTACCTGGCCGAAATCCGCTACCCCGGCGAGGTGGCGACCGGCGTGGGCGTAAGTTCAATCGGCAACTCCTCTTACACGCTCGTCTCTGCGATGTTCCAGGAGACGCTGTGCGTGGGACTCGCCACCACGGTGCTGGTACATGCGGATGCGCAAGGTCCGGCGCCGCTGCCGGCGCCCTTGCGCGAGCTCCTCGCACTGAAGCTTCTGCCCCAGGCGACCGACGGCTAGGCCGCCGGCTCGTCGGGCGCCAAGCCGAGACGCTTGCCCGTATAGGTCAGTTCGTTGACCGAAGCGAGCAGCAGCTTGCCGAACACCTCCGGCGCCATGGGCCGGTTGAAGTAGAAGCCCTGCAGTTCGTCACAGGCGTGCTGACGCAGGAATTCGGCCTGTTCGCTGGTCTCGACCCCCTGCGCCACCACCGTCAAGCTCAGGTTCTTGCCCATGGCGATGACCGCGTCCGTCAAGCCGGCGTTCTTGTCGTCCGCGGCGATGCCCTGCACCACTTTTTGATCGATCTTGATGGTGTCGAGCGGAAAGCGCTGCAGGGTTGTCAGAGAGGTGTAGCCGGTGCCGAAGTCGTCGATGGCGATGCGCACGCCCAGGGACTTGAGCGCGGTGAGCACCTTGAGGGTCGCCTCCACGTTCTGTATGAGGATGCTCTCGCTGATTTCGAATTCAAGATAGTGGGCCTCCAGGCCGGTTTCCTGAAGGATGCCCTGCACGTCGCGCAGCAGGCCCTCGTCCGCGAATTGCCGCGGCGACAAGTTGATGGCGACGTTGAGCGGCGGCGCGCCGGCGCGCTGCCAGGCGACGTTCTGCGCGCAGGCGGTGCGCAGGATCCATTTGCCGATCGGAATGATGAGGCCGCTCTCCTCGGCCACCGGGATGAACTGCATCGGCGCAACGGTGCCGAGATCCGGACTCTCCCATCGCAGCAAGGCCTCGGTGCCCACGATGCGCCCGCTGCTGATCTCGCGCTTCGCCTGGTAGCAAAGCCTGAATTCGTTGCGCTCGAGCGCGTGCCTCAAGCTCGACTCGAGCGCCAGCCGCTCCAGTGAGTTGGCATTCAAACTCTCGCTGTAGAAGCGGTAGTTGTTCTTGCCCTCGGCCTTGGCCTGGTACATGGCGATATCGGCGTTTTTCTTCAACGTCTCCTCGTCGATGCCATGCTGCGGAAACACGCCGATGCCGATGCTGGCGGTGACCCGAAACTCCTGGCCGATGAGCGTGAATGGCACGGCGATCGAGGCAAGCACCTTCTGCGCCACCACCGCGGCATCGTTCGCCTGTGTGATCTGCGGCAGCATGATGACGAACTCGTCGCCGCCCAGCCGCGCCACCGTGTCGCTGTCGCGCACGCTGGTCAGCAACCGCTTGGCCACCGTCTTCAGGAGCTGATCGCCCGCCTCGTGGCCCAGCGTGTCGTTGATCTGCTTGAAGCGGTCGAGATCGATGAAGGCAACCGCCAGCTGCCGCTGGTAACGCTGCGCCTCGAGTATGTGGCGATTGAGTTCGCGGCTGAACATGCTGCGATTGGGCAATCCGGTGAGGGCATCGTGGTAGGCCAGATGCTCCACCCGCTCGGCGTGCGCCAGACGCTGCTCGGTCTCGCGCCGCCGGGTGCGTGCCAGCAGCCAGCTCTGGTGACCGAGATAGGCGCAAAGCAGCGCCGTCGCCAGGGTTTCGGCCATCGCCGCCCAGAGATAGCGCGCGAGCTGCGGCTGGATCCCGCTCATCTGCTCGTCCACAGCGAGGGCTGCCAGTGCGACCACCGGAAATCCGTAGACTTGCGCGGCCGCAGCCCAGCGCGGCACGCGATCCGGGGTGCTGCTCCAGACTTTCACGTCCCGATCGAGAGTGTCGCTCGTGACCAGGTAGGGTTTGTAGTCCCATCGCCCCCCCGATTCGACGTCCTCGCCGCTGCGGCCGACCAGCTTCGTGCCGTCGGCGCTGAGCAGCGCCAGCATGCCGTGATTGCCGAGCTTGGTGCCCTCGTAGCCGCTGACGAAATAGGAAGCCTGCATGCTGATGACGACTTCACCGGCGAACTGGCCGGAGGTATCGGTGAGGCGCTTGCAGAAATGCAGCAGCCGCTCGCCCGTGGGTCCGCGCACCGGCGCCTGGATATAGACGGTGTCCAGGGTCTTGGTCTGCTCGAAGCACTGGGTGCCGGCGAGTTCTTCGGCGCCCGGAGCGCTTCGGGTGGTGTCGGTTTCGTGTCCCTGCTTATCCACCAGGCTGACGACGAAAATGAGCGGCGGCGGCAGGAGGTCGCCGTTCTCGAGGTCCGTCAATTTGCCCGCGGCGTTCGACGCGCGCCAATAGGTAACCGTGTTGAAGGCCTGGTCGATTTCCCGCATGGCGCGCATAACCTGCGCGCGATAGATGTCCAGGATTTCCCGGGTGGACCCGGCGGCGGCCTGCATGGCATCGGCGCGCTTGGAGCGCGTGACTTCCCAGGTGGCGAGCCATATGAGGCCGATGACCACCACGGCGATGGCCGGAAACAGCACCAGCGGCTCTGCCAGCCAGCCGGTGAGATGATTGCGGGGCGCCCGCTCCGTGGGTTCAGCGGTCGTGGCCATGGTGCATTGTAACGAAGGGTGCCGGCACGCCGACGATTATTGTTCGCTGCAGGTATTCTTGTCCGACAGCTTTCAATCGCGTCGGAGAAAATTGCGTGGTCAAGTTCGTGTGCATCGTTCCTGCTTTCATGGCCTTGTTGGCGGCGTGCGGCGGCTCATCGCAGCGAGGCACCGGTGAAGAGCAGACCGTCAATCTCTATATCTGGACCAACTACGTCGCGCCCGGCACCCTCGCGGGCTTTACCGCGCAGAGCGGCATCAAGGTTAACGTATCCTACTTCGACTCGAACGAGACACTGGAAGGCCGCCTGCTCACCGGCCACAGCGGCTTCGATGTCGTGGTGCCGTCGGCGAACTTCGTTGGCCGCGAAATCAAGAGCGGCGCCTTTCTCGCATTCGACAAAAGCCGTCTTTCGAATCTGTCGCATCTCGATCCTGCACTCATGCGGCAGATTGCCGCGGACGATCCTGGCAATCAGCACGCGGTCGACTACACCTTCGGCACTGTCGGCATCGGCTACAACCAAAGCAAGGTCCACGCGCTCACCGTCGAGCCCCCCGACAGCTGGGGCGCACTGTTCGATCCAGCCATTGCGAGGCAGTTCTCCGCCTGCGGCATTGGCATCATCGACTCGCCCGCCGAAATGGTGCGGCTCGCGCTCATCTACCTGCATCGCGATCCCGATGTGCCGACCGAGGAGGACCTCGCGCAGGTGGAAACGATGCTGCTCAAAGCGCGTCCTTTCATCAGGCTCATCGCCTCCGACACGGTTGAACCGCTGGCCAATGGAGACATATGCATGGCTGTGGCCTACAACGGCGGCGTCATGCAATCGCGAAACCGCGCGCGCGAGGCGCACAACGGAGTCGACATTGCCTTCGTGCTGCCGAAAGAGGGCTCGCTGCTGTGGGCTGACCTCCTGGCGATCCCGAAGGATGCGCCTCACCCCGCCAACGCGTATCGGCTGATCGACTATTTGCTTGAGCCGCGAGTGATTGCGGCGATTTCCAATGCGACCGGCTATGCCAACGGCAATCTCGCCGCGCGCCCGTTGATCGATCCGAAAGTGAAAGAGGATCCCGCCACGTTTCCGAGCGAGGAAGAATTGCGGCGTTTGCGGATCGAGACCGACGACACTCCCGCGCAAACGCGCAGCTTCACGCGCATCTGGCAGCGCTTCAAGAGCGGTGTTTGATCGCGGCGGCCGGAGGGAGATGCCGGACAAAGCGTTTGCCTTTTTAACGGGCGGGCCGGGGTCTTTGTGCGCGCGCGGTCAAGTCTTTCCCCGCGATGCCGATGAATTGCTTCGAAATATTTCGTCGGAGCGATTATGGAGCGGAAGGTGCGGGGTGTTTGCGTCGCAGCATTGGCCATGCTTTGTTGGGCAGAGGCCGCCCCGGCCGTTGATCTTGGCGATTCGGCCGAACTGCACGGCTATGGAAGCCAGGACTACTTGCAGGCAACGCACAATACCTATCTCAACGCCGACTCGAAGGGCAGTTGGGACGATAACTTTCTCGGCCTCGTCGGCACGGTGACCCTGAACGATGCCAGCAAACTGTGGGCCCAGCTCGAGACCTCAACCCTCGATGCCACCCGCTTCACCTGGTTCTTCGTCGACTACCAGTTCTCCGACACGGTGCGGGCGCACGTTGGCCGGGTCCGCTACCCCTTGGGCCTGTACAACGAGATCATCGACAGCAAATTCCTGCAGCAATCCTCGCTGGAGCCGGCGCTCTATCAGCAGGCGGCGGACATGGTGCACGACTCCTATACCGGCGCCGGGGTCGACTACCGGCAGTCGCTCGGCGCGAACGGCAGCATTCTGTGGCAGGCCTACGGCGGCAATACGTATGACGAGGACCCTCCCTTGGATTCGCGCGATCGGCGCGCAGGCGGCGGCCGCGTCACCTACCAGACGCCCGTCGACGGGCTGCGCTTCATGGTGTCGGGCTACTACACCGACGTTGAGATCCTTGCCACGCAGCGCTACACCGGAGAGACCCGCTGGATCGTTTCGGGTGATTACCTCCACGGGGACTGGGACATCAAGAGCGAATACGGCGCCCACTCGCTGAAGGGAGTCGACTCCTATGCCTACTACGCGCAGGTCGGGCGCAACTTCGGCGAGCGGTTCACCGTGTTCGCGCGCTATGATCGGTTCGTCGCCGACAAATCGCGCGCCGTAAGCGACTCGTATTCGCAACGAATCTTTGTCGCCGGGCTGAACTACAAGCTGAGCAGCAACATCAGTTTGCGCTTGGAAAATCAGTTCAACCATGGCTATGCGCTGCCGGTGGCGTCGGGCGAAATGGCTCCCGGCAGCGGACGGCCCGACTGGGACCTGATCGTCGCCGGCGTGCATTTTATTTTCTGAAGCACATGATGTTCCGCAAACGACTTGGAATTGGCCTGCTCGCTGCGCTTCTCGCAGTTGCCAGCACCTGGTGCGTGGCGGGCGGCAGCGATTTCGTCGTCATCGTCAACAAGGCGAACCGCAGCTCCTTGGACAAGGCCACCGTGGCCAAGATCTACTCGGGCGAACTGGTCGCTTGGCCCGACGGCACCCGCGTGGCGGCGGTGGATCTGCCGGAGAACGATCCCACGCGCGTCAATTTCAGCCGCGACGTGCTCGGCAAGACTGTGTCCAGCGTGAAAGCCCTCTGGGCTCAGCTGGTGTTCTCGGGCCGCGCATTGCCGCCCAAGCAGGCGGCCACCGACGAAGACGTCAAGAAGTTCGTCATCAGCAACCGCGGCGGAATCGGCTACATACGTCCATCCAGCGTGGATGACACGGTGCGCGCCGACAATTGATCTCATCTTGCTTCGGATCCCTCGGCCCGATGCCGGCCGTGAAAACGCGCCTTGCAGCGCCTCCGCGGAAAAAAGTGGAAGTCGGGACTTGTATCTGTGTATATGCACACTTATAATGGGATCGTGAGCCCGTTATCGACAGAACTCTGCAACTGTTTCGCGGTGCGCCAGGCGGCCCGCCGGATCACGCGCCTGTATGAGCGGCACCTCGCGGAAGCCGATTTGACCAGCGCGCAATTTTCCATCCTGGTGGCAGTCTGCGAGGTCGAGGACATAACCATGAGCGAGTTGGCGGACGCGATGGGCATGGACCGAACCACCCTGGTGCGCGCGCTCAAGCCATTGGAGCGGCGCCAATGGATACGGACGGCGAAAGGCTCGGCCCCGCGACAACTCCATTTGTCCCTCACCCCCGCCGGCCGGCGTCAGAAAGCGGTCGCGGAGCAGTGCTGGCGTGCGGCGCAGTCCGAGTTCGAGCGCGAAGTGGGAAGCGAACGTGCCGAACGCATGCGCCGGGATCTTCTCGACCTGTCCATTTGATTTTTTCATTGTAAAAAGTGCATATACACTTAAGGAGTTTTTATGACGCAGAATCAATCAACCGGTACCGCACTGATTACGGGTGCCTCCTCGGGCATTGGAGCCGTGTACGCCGAACGCCTGGCGCGGCGCGGACACGATCTTGTGCTGGTGGCGCGCAACACCGGCAAGCTGGAGAGCCTTGCCGGCACGCTCGCTAAGTCAACCGGACGTCGCGTCGAAGTCCTCAGCGCCGATTTGAGCAATACCGGCGAGGTGAAGCGAGTGGCGGAATTCCTGCAATCTCGTCGGGACATTTCCTTGCTGGTGAACAACGCGGGAGTGGGCGCCGGCAGTCCCCTGCTCGAAGCGGACATCGATGCCATGGAGTCCATGATCGCGCTCAACACGACGGCGGTCACTCGTCTGGCGTATGCAGCGGCCCGTGCATTCGTCGCGAGGGGCAGCGGCACCATCATCAACATCGCCTCCATCGTCGCGGTCGCGCCGGAGCTTCTGAACGGGGTGTACGGGGCGAGCAAAGCCTATGTGCTGGCGCTCAGTCAATCGATGCGGCACGAACTCGAGTCGAAGAACGTCAAGGTGCAGGTGGTCCTGCCGGGCGCCATCGCGACGGATTTCTGGCGGGCATCCGGTGTTCCCATCGAGGTGCTGCCCAGCGAAATGGTGATGAGCAGCGCGGATCTGGTGGACGCCGCCCTCGCCGGCCTTGATCTTGGCGAATTCGTCACCGTGCCCTCGCTGCCCGAGGCGGCGGATTGGGATCGCCTGGAGAACGCGCGGCAGGCGCTGCGTCCGAATCTCTCCCGCAACGTGCCGGCTCCGCGCTATCAGGTGGCGGGGAGCGGCACCTCGACCGGTGTGAGCCACTGAGTTGAGGAAGCGCAAAAGAAGAACCCGCCGTGAGGAGGCGGGTTCTTCGTTGTCACCCTCTGTGCGGAGTTCGAATCAGCCGCACTTCGAGTCGCCGCAATTGAGGCAGGTGTGGCAGCCGTCCATCATGACGACGGCAGCCGTGCTGCATTTGCTGCAGAGCTGCGCGCCATCCGGAAAATGCGACTTGGAGAATGCATCGGTCTGCTTGGTACGGGCCTCGAACTCGGCGCGCTTCTGATCGACGAGCTTGCGTTGGTGTACGTCCAGTTCCGGCTTCTTGAGCAGGCCGATCGACTGCAGATGGCGCTCGATCACGTGGCCCAGTTCGGCGATGGTGGAGGGCATGAACTTACCGCCGGGCTGCCAGTAGCCGCCCTTCGGATCGAACACCGCCTTCAGTTCGTCCACTAGGAAGGTGGTGTCGCCGCCCTTGCGAAACACGGCCGAAATGACCCGCGTGAGCGCCACGATCCACTGGAAGTGATCGAGATTCTTGGAGTTGATGAACACCTCGAACGGCCGGCGCTGCTCGTAGGGGGTTCCTTCATTGAGAATGATGTCATTGATGGTCACGTACATGGCGTGATCGGAGACCGGCGTCTTGATCTTGTACGTGGAGCCGACCAGCACCTCCGGGCGCTCGACCTTCTCGTGCATCCAAATGACGTTGTCCTGGGCCTTGGGCGCCTCTTTGGGCGCCGGAGCGAGCTCCTTGGCTTCGGGCTTATGAACGCGATACTTCGCGATTTTCTTTTCGATTTTGATGGACATGGTCAAAATTTCCCGTAGTAGCCTTCTTTGAGCGCATCGTAGAGATTGGCGGCGGTGTGTTTCTCGCCGTCGTACTCGATCTCCTCATCGCCGCGCACCGACACCTCCGAGCCATCCTCCAGCGTAAACACGTAGGTCGTGTTCTTGAGATCGTCCTCTTTGACGAGAACGCCCTGGAAGGCTTCAGGATTGAAGCGGAAGGTGGTGCAGCCCTTGAGCCCCTGCTCGTAGGCGTACATGTAAATATCCTTGAAGTCGTCGTACTTGTACTCGGTCGGCACGTTGGCCGTCTTGGAGATGGACGAGTCCACCCATAATTGCGCCGCGGCCTGAATGTCGACGTGTTCCTTGGGTCCGATGTTGTCCGCCGACACGAAATAGTCGGGCAACTTCTCCCCGACCGCGTCGGAATTCGGCATCGCGCCCGAATTGACCAACTCGCGATAGGCAAGCAGCTCGAAGGAGAAGACATCAATCTTTTCCTTGCTCTTCTTGCCCTCGCGGATCACGTTGCGGAAGTAGTGATGCGCAAACGAGGGCTCGATGCCGTTCGAGGCATTGTTGGCCAGCGACAGCGAGATTGTGCCGGTGGGCGCGATCGAGGTGTGATGCGTAAAGCGCGCACCGACCTCTGCGAGTTCGTCCACGAGCTCGGGCGAGGCCTCGGCGATGCGCTGCATGTAGCGGCTGTAGCGCGCATGCAGAACCCGCCCGGGCACCTTCGCGCCCGCGCGCCAACCGTCCTTCACCATTTCGGGACGCTTGCGCAGCATCTCCTTGGTCACCGTGAACTCTTCGTTCATGATCGGGGCAGGTCCTTTCTCGCGTGCAAGATCAAGGCCCGCTTCCCACCCAGCCACGGCCATCTCGCGCGAGACGTTCTGCGTGAAGGCCACCGATTTCTTCGAACCGTACTTCATGCCGAGCATGGTGATGGTGGAACCCAAGCCCAGGAACCCCATGCCATGGCGACGCTTGCGGATGATCTCATCGCGCTGCTGGCTCAACGGCAGACCGTTCACCTCGACTACGTTGTCGAGCATGCGCGTGAACACCTTCACGACCTTGCGATAGGTCTCCCAATCGAAGCGCGCATCATCGGTGAAAGGGTCCACCACGAAAGTGGTGAGATTCACCGAGCCCAAGAGGCATGAACCATACGGCGGAAGTGGTTGTTCGCCGCATTGTCCTGTCACCAGGCCATTGAAGATCACCGTATTGCGGTCTGCCTGCGTAGTATCGAACACCGCTTCGCGGCCTACATGGGTGATTTCACAGATGCGGCTCACGAACCTTTCTTTCTTCAGCAGCGCCTTGCCTTCGACCCAGTTGTGATACTTGGAGTTCTTCTCCTCGCCGATGAAGCCGATCTCGTCCATGAATCTCTCGCGCGACTCGCCGTCGACGAGGAGCTCATAGTCGGCCTGGCATGGATATTCCTTGCGGCCTCCCTTGCCGTCCGGCAGCAGGCGATTGCATGCATCGCGGCGCTTCAGCGTGCGCGAAAAAATGCCGAAGTTGGCGAGCAGCATCTGCACATCCTTGAGCAGCGATTTCGCGCTTGAGGCGAGCCGGATCGAGCAGCTGGTGCCTTCATGGCCGGAAACGTTCACCGTGCCGTCCGACTCGAACAGGCCGCGCAGATACCCCTTGACGCATTCTTCGCTTCCGAGCCACACGACTTCGGGAACCTGGGTCTTGCACTCTGCGGTGATGCCCATGTTTTCCAAGACGCGTTTGAGAATCACCGAGCGAATCATCACGAGATTGCGCTCGGGAACCGCCACGGCGCTCACCCGATACTCACGCGGTCGCGCCGCATAACCTTCGATCAGGTAATTCACGTAAGCGACGATTTGCTCGGCGATGGCGCGGTCAGCGCCCCAAAGATTCACGACCGCGGCCTCCTGATTTTTGCCCCGATTGGTGAAGTGCCCGTCCCCGGTCAGCAATCCCAGGAGTTGGCCGAGCTCGCCGCTGCCCTTCAATCCGAATTGCCCCTTGGCCGACTGGATCAGCAATTCGTCGCCCGGCTTAAGATCCTTCAGCTTGATCTTGCCGCGCGTGGTGTAGAAGTCATGCCACTCGGTGGCCTTGATCTCATAGCCGTCCTTGGTCACTACGCGGTAGACGTCCGCGGACTGTGCCGTCATGAAGGCCGGCACCGCATCGCGGACCGTGACGCCCTTATCCTCGCCGAGGGCCCGGCAATCCACCGTCGCCCGAATATCGACCCCGGCGTCGTACAGATCGCCGATGCGCGCCATGCCGAACTGCGTGGCGAGACGCGTGTCCGCGGTGACGCACGGGTTGGTGGCGCGGATGTTCTCCACCCACCAGTTGTTGTTCATCTCGTTGACTTTGTCGACCAAGATGAAACCGGGCTCGGCGAAATCGTAGGTCGAGGACATGATCACGTCCCAGACGCGCCGCGCCGGCAAGCTCTTATAGATCTTGCAGGCCACCAGACCCTCGTCATTGGTCACGTAACCGTCGGTGTAGGGCCAATCGCGCCATACGAACTTGGCGTCGTCGGACAGATCGAGCTGTTCGGTCTCGTATTCCTGCTTGCTCAAGGGAAATGCCAGCTGCCATTCCTTGTCGCCCTTCACCGCCTTCATGAACTCGTCGGTGATCAGCAGCGACAGGTTGAACTGACGCAGGCGCCCGTTCTCGCGCTTGGCACGGATGAACTCGAGCACGTCGGGATGGCCGATGTCGAAGGTACCCATCTGTGCGCCGCGCCGGCCGCCAGCCGAGGACACGGTGAAGCACATCTTGTCGTAGATATCCATGAAGGACAGGGGACCCGAGGTGTAGGCACCGGCGCCCGAGACGTAGGCGCCCCGCGGCCGCAAAGTGGAAAATTCATAGCCGATTCCGCAGCCCGCCTTCAGCGTGAGGCCTGCCTCGTGCACCTTGCCCAAGATGTCGTTCATCGAGTCGCGGATGGTCCCCGACACGGTGCAGTTGATGGTCGAAGTCGCGGGCTTGTGCTCGAGCGCTCCCGCATTGGAAGTCACCCGCCCGGCCGGAATGGCGCCATGACGCAGCGCCCAGAGAAACGACTCATACCACTGCTCACGCCGTTCTTCAGACTCGACGTCCGCGAGCGCGCGAGCTACGCGTTTGTAGGTGTCATCCATCGACTTGTCGACCGGCGTGCCGTCTTTCGCGGTCAACCGGTACTTCTTATCCCAGATATCTAGGGAGGCTTCTTGATAGGGGATGCTGCCAACGTCTTTGGGCTGAATCTTGACCACCGTATTCATGGGTACCTACGCCGCTCCGTTTATAGTTATCAAGCAGAAAGCCGAACACAAATGGCGGTGTTCTCGCGAGAAAAAACGCCTGATTTCGTCAACGAATAATGGGGATTGGAGAGAAAAGAACCAACACAACATCTTGTGTTTCGGATCGAAGGTTACGGCGCATTCATGATCATCGTCAAGGGGAATTTCAGGTTTTTTTTGAGCTAAATTTATTATGTATTTCATTAGCTTATAAAATTCTCCCGAGAAATTCCCTGACGGATCTTTTTGGACTGGCCGTCAAGCGGAAAAACCCCTCATCGCAATATATTGTGTTTCCACAAGTTATTCACAATATGTTCCATTGACTTTGAACCACGTCTCACTTTTGAAATTGGTTGAACGGAGCATCAACGCTTGTGCTCGCTCCGCACCGCAAAGAATCCGTCCGCATCGCGGTGGCGCGCACGAGTGGGGCGCCGGTAAACGCTTTCAAGGTGCCCCGAACTCTTTTTTAGCGCGCGCATTTTCAGCGTTGAAATGGTCCGCGCCGTCCTTATTTCTGGCTCACGCGCGTAAATTGATTCAAAGCTTTAACTTGAATCCATTGGGCTAAATTTTTTAGGAGTTCTTATCAATGACCGTCGTACGTTATGAGCCATGGGCACTCGTCAGCCGGCTCCAAAAAGAAGTCGATCGTTTGTTCGGTGCGCCGTTGACGACGGCCGCTGATTCCGGCGCCTGGTTGCCGCCGGTGGACATCCACGAGGAAGCCAATCAGTTCGTGCTTCACGTGGACCTGCCGGGCGTCGACCCGAAAGCGGTGGAAATCACCTCCGACCAGGGCGTGCTCACCATCCGCGGACAGCGCGAGGACACCCGCAAGGAGTCGCGCGAGGGCTTCCGTCGCATCGAGCGCATCAACGGCGAGTTCCAGCGGCGTTTCAGCCTGCCCGAGTCGGCGGATGCTCAAAGCATCAAGGCCAAGGTCACCAATGGCGTGCTGGAAGTCTCCATTCCAAAACTCGCCCAGGTGCAGCCGCATCGCATCACGGTAGAAGCCGCCTAAGCGAGGCGTCGGCGCAATCTTCCGTATAATATTGAGTGGTCGGCTCGAGGCCGGACGCAAAACGTCCGGCCTCGCTTTGTCGGCACTCAACAGCAAAATAATCGGAAGGATTGCGCATGAATCTGCGTTCCATGTTGATGGCAGCGACCCTCTGGTCGGCGGTAGCCATCCCCTGCCTCGCCGCGGCCCCCTCGCAGGCCCAGGAGGCTCAGCCCATGCCCTCGCTCGCTCCCATGGTGAAGCGGGTCTCCCCCTCGGTGGTGAGCATCGCGGTCCGGGGCACCATTAAGGAGCAGGCGCAGCGCAATCCGCTATTCGACGATCCGTTCTTCCGCCGCTTTTTCGATGTGCCGCAGGATTCGCGTCCGCGCGAGCGGCAATTTCGCAGCGCCGGGTCGGGGGTGGTGGTCGACGCCAAGAACGGCTACATCATCACCAACCACCATGTCGTGGAGAACGCCTCGGAGATCACCATTACCATGGCCGACGATCGCACCTTCACCGCCAAGGTGATCGGCAGCGATGAGGGCGCGGATGTGGCAGTTTTGCAAGCCAAGCAGCCGAATCTCACCGCCATGGCGCTGGGCGACTCTTCCAGGGTGGAGGTGGGCGACTACGTGGTCGCCATCGGCAACCCCTTCGGCCTGCAGCACACCGTAACCGCCGGCATCGTGAGCGCGCTTGGCCGGACCGGCATCAATCCCGACGGCGGCGGCTACGAGGACTTCATTCAGACCGACGCGT
Source organism: Steroidobacteraceae bacterium (assembly GCA_036494165.1). GTDB lineage: Bacteria > Pseudomonadota > Gammaproteobacteria > Steroidobacterales > Steroidobacteraceae > Bog-1198. The sequence goes on along the minus strand of DASXOQ010000103.1, from coordinate 38,223 downwards.
CCATCAACCCGGGCAACTCGGGCGGTGCGCTCGTCAATTTGCGCGGCGAGCTCGTCGGCATCAACTCCGCCATCCTCTCCGGCGGCGGCGGCAACATCGGCATCGGCTTCGCCATCCCGGTGAACATGGTGAAGGGCGTGATGGAGCAGCTCATCAAGTACGGTGAGGTGCGCCGGGGGGTCTTGGGCGTGCAGCTCCTGCCGGTGAGTCCGGACATCGCCAAGGAGTTCGGGCTGTCAGAATCCGCAGGCGCGCTGGTCGCCGGGGTCGCTGCCGATTCCTCGGCCGATCATGCCGGCATCAAGACCGGCGACATCATCACCTCGCTGAACGGCACCAATATCAAGAACCCGGCCGAGCTTCGCAATGCCATCGGCCTGCTGCATGTCGGGGACAAGGTGGACGTGGGCATTCTGCGCGACGGCAAACCGCGGAAAATGACCGCATCCATCGCCGAACGAAGCCCCGCGGAAACCGCGGGCGCCGCCGACATCAACAAGGGTCTGGACGGGGCGGAACTCGCCGACGCCCCCGACGGCGATGGCGTACTCGTCAAGTCGCTGTCCGAGGGCAGCAATGCGGCGCAGGCAGGGCTCAAGATCAACGATGTGATCGTGCGGGTGGGCCGCACGCCGGTGAACAACGTGAAGTCATTCCGCGAAGCGGCCAAGGGCGCCGCAGTGCTGGTGTTGCGCGTTCGCCGTGGCAACGACACCATCCTGGTCCCGATCCGCTGATGCGCCCGCTCTCCGTCGTCATCTTGGGAGGCACCGGGTTCCTGGGAACCCGCTTAGTCTCGCGCCTGGTCAAGGAGGGACACCGGGTCACGGCGCTCTCGCGGGACCGCGAGCGCCACAAGCATCTGTTTGTCCTGCCGGGCCTGACCATCGAGAATTGCGACGTCTACCAGGAGGCGCAGCTCTCGGAGCGCTTCCGCGGCAAGGACGTGGTCATCAACCTCATCGGCATCCTCAACGAGCGCGGCTTCGGCGGCGGCGGATTCCGGCGCGCCCATGTCGAGCTCACGCGCGGCGTGTTGCAGGCCATGAAGTCCGCGGGTGTGACCCGCCTGTTGCAGGTGTCCGCCCTGAAAGCTGCGCCCGATGCGCCGAGCTTCTATCTGAAGAGCAAGGGCGAAGCGGAGCGGTTGATCCGCGACCAGACCTCCGCGCTCGACTGGACCATTTTCAAGCCTTCCGTGATGTTCGGCCCCGGGGACAGCTTCCTCAACCGCTTTGCCGGACTCCTGGCGGCGGTTCCCGTTATGTTGCCGCTGGCGCGTGCCAATGCGCGGATGCAGCCCGTGTACGTGGACGACGTGGTGGACGCCCTGGTGAAATGCCTGCACGGCGGCTCCTGCAGCCGCCAGACCTTCGAGCTCGGCGGCACGCGGATCTATTCGCTGCGCGAGGTTGTCGCGCTGGTCGCGAGGCTCACCGGCAAGCGGCGCCTCATCATCGGCCTGCCCGGCTTCCTAGGATACCTGCAGGGCTTCTTTTTGAACTTCGTGCCGGGGCGCCCGTTCTCGACCGACAACTATCGCTCGCTGAAAGTCGATTCGGTGGTCAGCGACGACGGTCTTGCCAAGCTCGGCATCCAACCGCACTCGCTCGCCGCCCAGGCGCGCCAGTATCTCGGATCTTTCGAGGACAACGCGCGCCTGAGCGAGAATCGCGCCGCGGCCGGACGCCATCCGCCGGCCTCGGATGATCCTGCCAAGATCAGCGATGCGCCGGTGCGCTGAACGTGCCGATGAGCGAGAGCACCACGGCCGCGAGCAGCAGATGCGCGGCGAAGAACGAGCCTAAGAACACATAGATCAGCGCCGCGGTTCCCGCAGGAATCAGGGCGAGGAGCACCGCGATGCCCCGGCTCGCCGCGTGCGGCCGAGCGGCGAGCACCAGCAGCGCCGCGCCGACGACCGTGAGCGTCGCCGAGTCGGCAAGCCACAAGGCCTTCAACGCCGCGCTTTGCGCCGCCGGCAGGCCCGATGCGTCGATGATCGCCCCGGTCTTCAGTACGAAGGCGCGCACATGCAGGATGGCACCCAACAGCAGGATGGCTGCCGCCACGCTGTAGCAAATCCGGCTCGTCTGCCTCATTTCTTCTCCCTACTTCGGCAGTGGCTTCAACGAAGGATCGGGGCCGGTCACCGAGGTAACGGCGCGCACCCGGTCCGCGTCCGGGTAATAGAGCTTCGCGATCGCGAGCGCAATCGGATACGGCTCGGGATCGTTGCGATTGGTGAGCACCACCACGGTCAGGCGCCGCGTGGGATAGCGGATGATGACGTTGCGGAAGCCCATGGTTTCGCCCGAGTGCCAGATGGACTCGCCCGAAATGCGCCAGCCGAAGCCGTACTGCACATTGCGATCGTCGGTTTCGTTCTGCGGCGTGAAGGCAAGCGCAAGAGTTTCCTTCTTGAGGAGCCGGCCGTCGCCGAGCGCCTGGTCCCACTTCAAGAGATCGTCGCTGGACGAATAGATCCCGCCATCTCCCAAAACCGCGCTGGTGAGACTCTGGTCGGTGCGCTTCCACGCACCGTCCTCGAAGCTATAACCGAAGGCGCGGTTCGACACCTGCGAAATGCCTGCCTCGAAGGCAACGCTGCCGTCCATGTGCAGCGGCTTGAAGATGCGCTCGCGAAGGAAAGCCGCGAAGTTCACGCCGGATGCCCGCGCCACGATCAGCGACAGCAGCGAATAACCGGTATCGCTGTAGCGATAGGCAGTGCCGGCCGGAAAGTACACGCGCTCCTCGGTCGAGAGCATGCGCAGCACGTCCGCATCGTGCACCTGCTCGGATGTTCCGTCCGGAATCAGATCTTCGTAGTCGATGAGCCCGCCGGTGTGGGTCAGAAGATGCCGGATCAGCACCGGCTGATCGACTTGCGGCAGCGAGGGCAGCCATTTTCTGATGGGATCGTCGAGCGTGAGCTTGCCCTGTTCCATCAGCAACAGGATGGCGGCGGCGGTGAACTGCTTGGTCATGGAGGCGAGCCGGTAATTGGTGGCGCTCCCCGCCTTCACCTTGTCTTCGAGGTCGGCCAAGCCGTACGCGCGGCGCACCACCGGCAGCCCGTCGTGCACCACCAGCACGCTCGCGCCGGGAACATCGCCCTGGTAGGCCGCCATCAAGGCATCGATGCGGGTCACCTCATCCGGTTTACTGCTGCAGGAGCCGATCAGGAGCGCGGTCGCGGTCAGCGCCGATATTTTGATGAGCGTGAGTCTCATATCCTCTCCGCGTCGGCCTCCGGCGATGGAAACTCGCGTGCCGTCGCCATGATCCAATCGCGGAACTGCACCACCTTGGGCAGCGTGAGTATGGGCGAGGGGCACACGAAGTAGTAGGCCGAGGTGTAAGGCACCGCCCAATTGCCGGCGCGCGCGAGGCTGCCGCGCCTGAGCGACCGATGCACCAGGGTCCAACGTGCGAGCACGTAGCCCAGCCCCTCTTCCGCCGCCGCGATCAAGCCCAGGGAGTCGTCGATGTTGGGGGCGCGCGCCTGCCAGGCGGCCTGGGCATCCGCCTGCGCCCACAGGCTCCACGGTTCGTCGTCGCCCTCCAGAAGCGGAAATTTCGCGAGCGAGCCGCCGCGTTCGATGAGACCGTAGTGCTTGACCAGCGCGGGGCTCGCCACCGGCAGCAGCCAGTCGGAGAGGAGTTTCTCCACGTGCAGGTTCGGATAGTTGCCGCGGCCGAAGCGAATCGCCACGTGATGGGTGCTTCGCGTGAAATCCACCAGTTCATTCGAAGTATGAAAGCGCAGCTCCGTGTCCGGATGCAGGCGGCGGAACGAACGCAGCCGCGGCAACAGCCAGATCTGCAGAAACGAGGATAACAGTGTGATCTGCAAAGGACCCGAGCGGCGGTGTTGTCGCACGTGCTTGAGCGCGGACTCCAGCCGGTCCAGACCCTGGCGCACCGCCGGCAGCAGTTCGAGGCCCTCGGCGGTCAGTTCCACGCGCCGCCCGGCGCGCCTGAAGAGCTGCACCTCGATGTAGTTCTCGAGGGTTTTGATCTGCTGACTCACCGCCGCCGGGGTGACGTTCAAGGCGTTGGCGGCGAGCGAAAAACTCAAGTGCCGGGCCACCGCCTCGAACACCCGCAAAGCCCCCAGCGGCAGCCGGTCGTAAGCGCTCATGTTTTAAGTTTATCTTAATCGACCCTTAGAAAGTGCATTTGTTCGCGGCATTCAAAGGCCCCAACCTATGCAACGTAGAGACGAACTTAATCCATCAGGAGACAATCATGAACGAGTTTATCGGACGAGTGGCGCAGGGACTGTTGGCGGTTTTCATGGTCTTCGTAAGCGGCCTGTTCATCCATATCACCATGCCCTGACCCGTGCCTGTCCCAATGAAAGGCGCGCGATGTCATAGATCCGCGGCATCCCCGCAGACCAGAGCATCGCGCGCCTTCCGGTCCCACTTCGAAAGCTCCTTGGCACGCCGATAGAAGGCCGGCAGGTCGCCCCCGACCGCCTGAAGCTCGCGCTCTAACCCCGGCACGCACACGAAATACGTGGCCACCGATGCCAGGTGCGCATTGTTGATGTCCTCCGCAAACCAGGCTTCGAACGGCGCATGGCCCCCGAACTGCTCCTTCAGGCGCAAAAATTCGCTGCGCAGGTTCGCAAATTCCAACGCCTTGGCCTCGCGCATGGCGGCGGGCGGCAACGGCTCGGCGTACAGGGTCTTTAAATGCGCGCGCGTCGCGTTCAAGAGATTCACCACCGCCAGATAGCGTTGCTCCTCGACCAGGTGCTCCTTCAGGTCCTGTTCGCGGCCCTGTGCGATGAGCCAGCGTTTGACCCCCTCCTCCTCCACAGTCGTGGCGAGCGCCTCGTTGAACGAGGCATCGTTGGCGACGTACAGCAACTGGTGGGTGAGTTCGTGGAAGATGATGGCGGCGAGTTCCACATCGTTCCAGCCGAGCATGGTGTTTAAGATCGGATCGTCGAAGTGGCCCAGCGTCGAGTACGCCGCCACGCCGCCCAACGCCACATCGAAGCCCGACGCCCGCTGCGCGGCGGCGAATTCCTTGGCGCGCGCCTCGACGAAGTAGCCGCGGTACGCCACGCACCCGACGATGGGGTAGCACCATTCCTTGGGAGTCACCGAAAACTCCGGCGCGGTCACCACGTTCCACACCACGTAACGGCGCTTCACGTCGGCGTAGCTGCGGTAGCTGCCGTTGTCCGGAAGCTTCAGCGTGCGGGTGGCGAAATCGCGAATCTCGGCGACGGCCGCGAGCTGCTTGCGCAGCGGCGGCGGCGTGTCGGGACGCGCGATCACCTTGGCGATGGGCTGGCGCTTGCTCATCAGCGAGAGCTGCCCTTCGGCGCTCTGCAAGAGATAGCAGCCGCCGCAGAGCGCGGCGATGAGGCCGACGAGGAACCCCGCCCGGAGGGCGCTGGCGATGCTGCTAAACTTCACCCATGCAAGTGTACTTGGTTGGCGGCGCAGTTCGGGACCGGCTCCTGGGTCTTGAGGTGAAGGAACGCGACTATGTCGTGGTCGGCGCCACGCGCGAAGAACTCTTGAAAGCCAAGTACCGGGAAGTGGGTCGGGACTTTCCGGTGTTCCTGCATCCTCTCACCCACGAGGAATACGCGCTCGCGCGTCTCGAGCGCAAGGTTGCGCCGGGCTACCGCGGCTTCACGGTGGAATTTGGACCCGAGGTGACGCTCGAGGAAGATCTTTTGCGCCGCGACCTCACCATCAACGCGATCGCGCAAGGCCCGGATGGCGCGCTCGTCGACCCGTTCGGCGGCCGGCGCGATCTTGAAGACAAGCTCCTGCGCCACGTCTCGGCCGCATTCGTCGAGGATCCGGTGAGGATCCTGCGGGTGGCGCGCTTCGCCGCGCGCTTCGCCCCGTTGGGATTTCGGGTTGCGCCCGAGACTCTGGGACTGATGCGAGAAATGGTCGAGCGCGGCGAGGTGGACGCCCTGGTGGCCGAACGCGTCTGGCAGGAAACCGAGAAGGCGCTCAAGGAAGCGCGCGCCAGCGAATTCTTCCGCGTGCTGCGCGAGGTGGGGGCGCTCAAGGTGATCTACCCGGAACTCGACGTGCTGTTCGGCATACCGCAGCCCGCGAAGTGGCATCCGGAGATCGACACCGGCGTGCACACCCTGATGGTGCTCGACCAGGCGGTGCTTCTGTCGGACGAACTCAAGGTGCGCTTCGCCGCTCTGGTGCACGACCTGGGCAAGGGCAGCACCCCGCCGCTCGAATGGCCGAGCCACAAAGGTCACGAGCAGAAGAGCGTCGAGCTCATCGAGCAGCTGTGCGCGCGCCTGCGCGTGCCGGGCGAGTACCGCGACCTCGCCCTCATCGTCGCGCGCCAGCATGGCAACGTGCATCGCGCCCTGGAGTTGCGTGCATCGACCGTGGTGGACATTCTGGAGGCGAGCGATGCCTTTCGGCGCGCCGCACGCTTCGAGCACGCGCTGCTCGCCTGCGAGGCGGACTCGCGCGGACGGCTGGGTCTCGAACAGGGTCCCTATCCGCAGCGCGCCTTCTTCACGGCGGCGCGCGCCGCCGCGGCGCTCGTCAAACCGGAAGCTGCGGACCTTGCCGCCGGCGGTGCGAAGATCGCCGAAGCGGTGCGCCGCGGGCGCATCGCGGCGGTGACTGCGGTCAGGAAGGATTTCGGCGAGCCGGCCGCGCCTTGAGGTACTCGAGCACGTTCCTCACCGTGTCGCCGTAAAAGCGCTCGTACAGGTCGCGGGTCACGTAGCCAATGTGGGGCGTCGAGAGCAGATTCGGCAGGTGCCGGTACGGATGCTCCTGCGGCAGCGGCTCGATGTCGTACACGTCGATGGCGGCGCCGGCAATGCGGCCCGCATTCAAGGCATCGATGAGCGCGCTCTCCTCCACCAAGGGTCCCCTCGAGGTGTTGATGAGCCGCGCACTTGGTTTCATCAGCGCAAGTTCCCGCGCGCCGATCATTTTCGCGGTGCGCGCGCTCAACACCAGATGCAGGGTGACTATGTCGGATTCGGCGAGCAGCTGATCCTTGGTGACGAGCTGCGCTCCGGCGGCCGCCGCGCGCTTATCGTCCAGATTCTGGCTCCATGCAATCACGCGCATGCCGAAGGCGAGCGCCACTTTCGCAACCGCGCTGCCGATATGGCCCAAGCCGATGATGCCGAGGGTCTTGCGCGCAAGATCCTCGCCCACCGTCTGCTGCCAGCCGCCGGCCGCAAGCGCCGCATGTTCCCTGCCGACGTGGCGCAGGCTCTCCAGCATCAGCGCGAAGGTCAGCTCGACCGTCGGCGTGGAAAAATATCCGGTGTGCGCCACCTTGATGCCGAGAGCCTCCGCGGCCGCCATGTCGATGCTGGCATTACGCGGCGCCGTCGAGCAGATGAGCTTTAAGTTCGGCAGCCTCTCCAAGGTCGCGCGCCGCAAGGGCGTGCGCTCGCGCATCACGCACAGCACCTCGAAAGGCTGGAGGCGTTCGATCAGCGCTGCGCCCTCGGCGAGATGATCCCTGAACCTGGAAATGTCCGCCCGCTCGCGAACCGCCGTCCAGTCGGCCAGCTCCAGCGCCACGCCCTGATAATCGTCCAAGATCCCAATGCGCGCCCGCTCGCTCATGGCCACCTCCGAATCGTTCCTTCATGATAGTGCCTGCGCTGAATGCGGTCGCCTTCGAAGGAAATGAGTGGGCGCTACAGCGAATGACGCAGATCGCGTACGGCAAAACCGCAAAGCGCCAACTCGAGCCCCTTGAGCCAGGCCATGGCCTTGAAGCGCTCGCCCATCTCGCCAGGCAGCATCAGCTGCCGGGCCTGGCTGGCGAGGCGCGCGAACACGTTGTGATTGTCGCCCGCCAGGCGGCGCATTTCGTTGTCGATACCGCAGCCGGCGAGAAAATGCGCCTGCGTGGTGAAGCCGGCCAGTTCGAAGCCTGCCGCACGGGACGCCTCCGCCAACCGCGTGAAATCCACCCAGGCCGTGATGTCCTGAAGCCCGGGGCAGATGAGCGGATCGGGGTGCGCGCGGTGCCTGAAGTGGCACATCAGGGTGCCGCGGTCGCGTTCGGGAAGATAGTACTGCGCGCGCGGCAGCCCATAGTCGATGAAGAGCGCCGCGCCCTTTGCAAGGCTCTGCGTGAGACTGAAGGTGAGCGCTTCGAGCCGCAGACAGCACTCCGACTCGTAGCCTGCGGAGAAACCGCAGCCGGCTTCTTCGAGCTTGGCGTAGGCTTCCTTGAGCGCAGCACGCGCGGGCTGCAAAACCCACTGGAACCGTTCATCCTGAAGGCGCACGTAAAATTCCTTCAGCCCCTGCTCCTCCACCCTGAAACGCGCCACCGGCAGGGCATCGAGCACCTCGTTGGCGATCAGAATGCCCTCGAAGGACTCGCGCGGCGGCGCATCGAGCCAGCGGACCCGCTCGATGAGCTGCGGTACCGATTGCTCGATGAGTTTTTTCTGCCGTTCCCTAAGATCCGCGCTCACCTCCAGAATGAGGTACTCGCGCGGCAGCTGATGCAGCCCGTCGAGGCGCGACAGCACATCGACCGCGAGCCGGCCCGTGCCGGCGCCGATTTCCAGGATCACGCCCTCGTTCAGAGGCTTGAGTATTTCGGCACATTGCACGGCGAGGCAGGCGCCGAACAGGCGGGAAACTTCCGGCGCGGTGATAAAATCGCCGTCCGCGCCGAGCTTGATGGCCCCGCCGCTGTAGTAGCCGAGCCCCGGCGCATACAGCGCCTCCTGCATGTACCTTTCGAAGCTGATCGAGCCGCCCTCGGCGGCGATCAGCGCGCCCAGATGCTCGTGCACGCGCGCGGCATGCTCCCCCGCCGCCTCGGAGAGGCCAAGTTCACCGGACTGGATGGTTGCGGTATCGTTGGCGTTCATGTCAGCGAGCAACGAGAATCAGCCGCTCAAGGACCACGTGGTGCTCATCACCGGCGGGGCCAAGCGGGTGGGTGCGGAAATGGCGCGCGCGTTTCACGCCGCCGGCGCAAATCTCTTGATTCACTATCGCTCCTCGTCCGCCGCCGCCTTGAGCCTCGCGGACGCGTTCAACAAACACCGGGCCCACTCCGCCGCCATCGTCGCGGCGCACCTAAACAATCCCGAGGCCCCCGACAAACTCATCGCCACCGCGAAGCTCGAGTTTGGGCGCCTGGACATCTTAATCAACAACGCCTCAAGCTTTTATCCCACCGCCGTCGGCACCATCACCGTGTCGCAGTGGGACGATCTGATCGGCAGCAACCTGAAGGCGCCGCTGTTCCTGTCGCAGGCCGCCGCCGCCAGCCTCAAGGAAACGCGCGGCCTCATCATCAACATGATCGACATTCACGGCTTTCGCCCTTTGAAGGGCCACCCGGTGTACAGCGCCGCCAAGGCCGGACTCGCCATGCTCACCAAGGCGTTGGCGCGCGAACTGGGGCCCGAGATCAGGGTCAACGGCATCGCGCCGGGGCCGGTGCTCTGGCCCGAAGGCGACATGGACGAAGCTTTGAAACGCGAGATCATCGATAAGACGGCACTCAAGCGACATGGTTCGCCGCAGGATATTGCGCGCACCGCATTGTTTCTCGCGAAGGACGCACCCTACATCACGGGTCAGATAATCGCCGTGGATGGCGGCCGCAGTATCTGACGAGTTTCAGCGCTTCTCGGGCCAGCCGGCAAGATCGGCGCGATTCCTTTCGATCGTCACGCCCACGTCGCGCGAGTTGCGCACCGCGCCGGGCTTGCTCAAGGTCACCCGGGTCCACTCCACGCCGAACTCGCTGAGGATGAGCATGGCGAGGCTTTCGGCGAGCGTCTCGACCAGGTGAAAGGAGCTGCCCTCGATGTAGCCGAGCACCCGTTTTGCCACCTTCTTGTAGTTCAAGGTGTCGTCGATGGAGTCCGAGAGCGCGGCCTTTCTGACGTTGGCCGAACATTCCAGATCGACCACGATCGTCTGCCTAACCTGACGCTCCCAATCGAAAATGCCGATGATGGCTTCGGTCTTGAGCGCGTGAATGAAGATCTTGTCGGTCAATGCCTTGATCCCTAACGGTGGGTTACAGAAGGTGCCTCAGGCTGCGCTCAATTGCCAGTTGGCGCGCGCGCCCGAGGGTACTTTCGGGTACAGATCGGCGCCGAGGCGCAGCGCGCCGGCGAGCGCAATCATGGCGCCATTGTCGGTGCAGAACTCCGGGCGGGGGAAGTAAAGCTTCGCGCCGCATTCCCCGGCCACCGCCAAGAGACGTGCGCGCAGCGGCCGATTGGCCCCCACGCCCCCTGCGATCACCAGCCGTACGTGCCCCGTCATCTTGAGCGCGCGCCGGCACTTCTCCGCCAGGGTATCCACAATCGCCTCCTCGAAGCCGCGGGCAAGATCGGCGCGCGCCTGATCGGTCCCGCCGGCGCGCTTGAGCGCCGTGAGCGCGGCGGTTTTCAAGCCGCTGAAGCTGAAGTCCAAGCCCGGCCGATCGAGCATGGGGCGGGGAAAGACGAAGCGCCCCGGAACACCGTGCGCGGCGAGCGCCGACAACGCAGCTCCTCCAGGATATGGCAGCCCCAAAAGCTTGGCGGTCTTGTCGAAGGCCTCGCCGGCAGCGTCGTCCAGGGTTTCACCAAGAATCCGGTAATCGCCCAGCGCGCGAACGTCGACCAATTGGGTGTGGCCGCCCGAGACCAACAGGGCGAGAAACGGGAACTCGGGAGGGTCGGATTCCAACAGAGGGGCCAACAGGTGCCCCTCCAGATGATGGATGCCGATGGCGGGCTTGCCCCAGGCCTGGGCCAGGGCGGTGGCGAACCCGGCACCCACCAGAAGGGCACCGATGAGGCCCGGACCTGCGGTATAGGCGATGGCATCGATGGAGCCCCGGTCGGACCCTGAGGCCTGCAGGGTTTCCTCGACCAAGGGCAGGAGGCGGCGCACGTGGTCGCGGGAGGCCAGTTCCGGCACCACCCCGCCATAGGCCTGGTGCATCGCCACCTGGGAGTGCAGGCGGTGCGCAAGGAGTCCTCTACCTACGTCATAAACCGCGACCGCGGTCTCATCGCAGGAGCTTTCGATACCTAAAACCCGCATATTTTGCCTTTTCGGGGTGCCCCTATTAGAATGCGCCCCCCTGATCGCCTTTACTCAAGGCGGCCTGCTCTTGCCCTTAACATTTGAGGTTTGAATGCCCAGCGTTCGTGTTCGTGAGAATGAATATTTTGACGCCGCTTTGCGTCGCTTCAAGCGTGCCTGTGAAAAGGCGGGCGTCCTCACCGAGCTGCGGCGACGGGAATTCTACGAGAAGCCCACCCAGGAACGTAAGCGCAAGAAGGCGGCGGCCGTGAAGCGTCACTTAAAGCGCCTGTCGCGCGAGAACATGCGCGGCAGCGGCACCTCCTCCTCACCCCCGGCGTCCCCGCCTTCGCGAGCACCGTACTAAGGCGCGGATTCTAAGGGTCGGATGTCTCTCAAAGAACGAATCACCGACGATATGAAGGCGGCGATGCGCTCCGGCGAAAAGGAGCGGCTCGGCGTCATTCGTATGATCACCGCCGCCATCAAGCAGCGCGAGGTGGACGAGCGCATCAGCCTGGACGACGCTCAGGTGCTCACGGTGCTGGAAAAGATGATCAAGCAGCGCAAGGAATCCCTCGCGCAATTCGCAGCCGGCAATCGTCAGGATCTGGTGGACAAGGAAAGTGCCGAGATCACCCTGCTGCAGACTTATATGCCGCAGCAGCTGTCGGACGCGGAGCTCGACGCCTTGATCGGCGAGGCGATCGCCGCGACCGGCGCCGCCAGCATCAAGGACATGGGCAAAGTCATGGGCATCATCAAGGGCAAAGCTCAAGGAAGGGCTGATATGGGCGCGGTCGGGGCGAAGATCAAAGCCAAGCTCGGCGGTTAAACCTCAAGGGGGCGGTCCATGGCAGGCCGCATTCCACAGACTTTCATCGACGAAGTCGTTGCACGCTCCGATATCGTGGAGATCATCGGCGCGCGCGTGCCCCTGAAAAAGGCGGGGCGCGAGTACAAGGCCTGCTGCCCGTTCCACAACGAGAAATCCCCCTCTTTCTGGGTGAGTCCCGACAAGCAGTTCTATCACTGCTTCGGTTGCGGCGCGCACGGCACCGCCATCGGCTTTCTCATGAACTACGAGAAGCTCGCATTTCTCGAGGCGGTGGCGGATCTGGCGCAGCGCGCCGGACTCGAGCTGCCGCGCGAGGCGTTGAGCCCCCAGGAGCACGGCGGCAACGATCTTTACGCGGTGAACTCCCTGGCCTCGCGCTTCTTCGAGCAGAACCTCGCCGATACCGAACGCGCCCGCGCGTATGTGAAGCAGCGGGGGATCGATGCGCCGACGGTGGCGAAATTTGCCCTGGGCTATGCGCCCGATTCCTGGAATGCGCTGCTCAATCGGTTCGGCGGCCACGAGGACGAGCGCCGCGCGCTGCTGCAGTCCGGGCTCATCATCGAACGCGACACCAAGGGCGGCGAGCGTAAAGAGGGTTTTTACGACCGCTTTCGCGACCGGCTCATGTTTCCCATCCGCGACTCGCGCGGCCGGACCCTGGCCTTCGGTGGCCGCATCATCGATGCCGGGGAACCGAAGTACCTCAATTCCCCGGAAACGCCGCTGTTTCACAAGGGCCGCGAGCTCTACGGCCTGTACGAGGCACGCCAGGCGCACAGCGATTTCAAGCGCCTGATGATCGTCGAGGGCTACATGGACGTGGTGCGCCTGCATCAGGCCGGCATCACCTACGCGGTGGCCACTCTGGGCACTGCGACCACCCAGGAGCACTTGAACAAGCTGTTCCGGCTCACCAATGAACTGGTGTTCTCGTTCGACGGCGACCGCGCCGGCCGCCAGGCGGCATGGCGCGCGCTGGAGAACGCCCTGCCCCTCGCGCGGGACGGCCGCGAGCTCAAGTTTCTGTTCCTGCCCGAGGGTCACGATCCGGACAGCCTGGTCGCGGAGGAAGGAAAAGAGGCCTTCGAGGCGCGCCTCAAGGCCGCCCTGCCGCTATCCGATTACCTCGTCGAGCAGTTGAAGGGACAGGTGGACCTGTCGAGCGTGGCCGGCCGCGCGCGCCTGAAGGCGCTCGCCGAGCCGCTGTTCGCGAAAATGCCCGAGGGGGTGTACCGGGAGTTGCTGCTCGACAAGCTGGCCGCGGACATCCACATGAGCGGCACCAAGCTCAAGTCGCTCCTGATGCCGGGAAGCGGCGCCAAGGCCAGCCCGCCGCCGGAACCGACGCGCCAGACGCGCGGTCGAATCAGCATCGGTCGGGGCAACCTCCTGACCCAGGCCATCGTTCTCGTGCTGCACCATCCACAGGCCGCCCGGGCGATCGCCAACCCCCAAAGCCTGGAGGACATCGATAGACCGGGAGTGAACGTACTCAAGGAGCTACTTGAACAAGCGATAAACGCCAAACAGCCGAGCACGGGCGTGCTTTTGGAACGCTGGCGGGACCGGCCGGAATATGCCCGTCTGGCCGAACTGGCGCAGGCCGACCCTTTGGTACCGAATGACGGCGCGGCGGCTAAGGAATTGGCGATGGCGGTCGAAAAATTGATGGAGGAGTCGGGTCCCGGGCGCCGTATGGACGAATTATTGCGAAAAGCGGGCGATTTGGGCTTGAATTACGAGGAAAAGGCGGAATTAAGCAACCTACTCCAGTCCCGAGGGCGGCCTCGCGCCCCCTCCTAGCGCCGATTTCGATGTTGGCTACGGAATAGCCAAAATCGTATACTTGTCGGCTTGCATTTTTAAACGTCTATTCAATACGAGGCGTCCACTTTGATCAAAAAAGCGCCAGCAGGCACGGCGACGCAAATCGCCGATGAGCGTCAATCACAACTGAAGTTGTTGATCGCACGCGGCAAGGAGCAAGGCTTCTTGACCTACGTGGAAGTCAACGACCATTTGCCGAGCGAGATCGTCGATCCGGAGCAGATCGAAGACATCGTCAACATGATCAACGATATGGGCATTCCGGTGTACGAAAAGGCGCCGGACGCCGAGTCGCTGCTGCTCACCGATGCGACCGCCGCGCCCGATGAAGAGGCCGTCGAAGAGGCCACCGCCGCGCTCGCCAATCTCGATGCCGAGTTCGGCCGAACCACGGATCCGGTGCGCATGTACATGCGCGAGATGGGCACCGTGGAACTGCTCACCCGCGAGGGCGAGATCCGCATCGCCAAGCGCATCGAGGAAGGGCTCGAGGCGGTCAAGATCGCGCTGGGCAGCTACCCCGGCACCTACGAGCTGCTGCTGCGCCAGTACGAAGCGGTGAAGGCCGGGCAGATGCGCCTGGTCGATGTGATCGTCGGCTTCGTCGATCCCAACGCACCCGACGAAATCGCGCAACCGCAGAATCCGAAGATGATGGCGATGGAGCGCGAAGAGGCCGGCAACGACGACGAGGAGGCCGACGGCGACGAGGAAGAGGAGGCCATCGACACCGGCCCGGATCCTGAGGAGGCGGCTAAGCGCTTCAACTCGATCGGCAAGATCTATCACCAGTATCTGAACGCGCTCGACAAGCTGGGTGCGAAGGATCCGAAGACCCAGAAGATCCGCAAGAAGATCTGCGGCGAACTGATGGAGCTCAAGCTCTCGCCGAAGATGTTCGATCAGCTGATCGACAATCTGCGCCAGCACGTCACCGAAGTGCGCCTGTTGGAAAAGGAAATCATGTTCCTTTGCATCAAGCAGGCCGGCATGCCGCGCAAGGATTTCATCTCGACCTTCCCCAAGAACGAGACCAGCACCCGCTGGCTGGACAAGCACATCAAGGCGAAGAAGCGTTATTCCGCGGCCTTGGGCAAGTTCAAGGACGAGGTCGAGCGCCGCCAGAACAAGCTGAAGGACCTGGAAGGCCTGTTCCACGTGCTGATCAGCGAGATCAAGGAGATCAACCGCGAGGTCTCGATCGGCGAGGCCAAGGCACGGCGCGCCAAGAAGGAGATGGTGGAGGCGAACCTGCGCCTGGTGATCTCAATCGCCAAGAAGTACACCAACCGGGGACTGCAGTTCCTGGACCTCATCCAGGAGGGCAACATCGGCCTGATGAAGGCGGTGGACAAGTTCGAATACCGCCGCGGCTACAAGTTCTCGACCTACGCGACCTGGTGGATCCGCCAGGCCATCACCCGCTCGATCGCCGACCAGGCGCGCACCATCCGCATCCCGGTGCACATGATCGAGACCATCAACAAGCTGAACCGCATATCACGGCAGATGCTTCAGGAGATGGGCCGCGAGCCGACGCCGGAAGAGCTCGCGGTGCGCATGGAGATGCCCGAGGACAAGGTACGCAAGGTGCTGAAGATCGCCAAGGAACCCATTTCGATGGAGACCCCGATCGGCGACGACGAGGACTCGCACTTGGGCGACTTCATCGAGGACACCTCGGTTTCTTCGCCCATCGACTCGGCTACCACCGAATCGTTGCGCGAGACCACGCACTCGGTGCTCGCGCAACTGACGCCGCGCGAGGCCAAGGTCCTGCGCATGCGCTTCGGCATCGACATGAACACCGACCATACGCTGGAAGAGGTGGGCAAGCAGTTCGACGTGACGCGCGAGCGCATCCGCCAGATCGAGGCCAAGGCGCTGCGCAAGCTCAGGCATCCGAGCCGCAGCGAGCAGCTGCGCAGCTTTTTGATGGATGATTGACGGACAGGGGTGAGCGCGACGCGCAGCGTCGCCAAAAGTACGAAGGGCCCGTCGTCAAAAACGGGCCCTTTGTTTTTGCGTAGGATTGAAAAGCGGCCTGAATGTCCTTTTACGTCAGCTCCCAAATTATCAGGCCGATCAGAAGACCCCATTGCAGGCCGCAGGCAAATCCGATCGCGAAGATCTTTTCCTGCGACATCGGCGTGGGCGGTATCGCAATCCGCGTTCGCTCAAGTCCGCCTCCACGGCCGTCAGCAGCTGCTGCTTCGCCCGCCGGCGCGCAAGATAGGCGCCAATGAGGCCGCGCCCGCATCCGTAGAACCTAAGGCCGAAGCCCACGCCCACACCGCCGCCCATTAACGTTGACCTCCAGGGAACCCTGCAACCATTTCAGCCTCTTCTCGTTCAAGCGGCGCGAAACGCGCGCTCATGCCCGCGCTTTAGGTGCGGGAAAAACGGCGCGGAAATTTACAGCAACTGTCACGAATTGCAATCGATGCGCCCACCGTGGTGTCGCGGCTCATCGCCCGTCCGTGCTCCGCGTCCGGTACCATCGCTACTTCCGTCTTATCGGTGCCCGGGCATTGAAGTATTCGCTGGTTCAACAGGTATCGCAGCCGCAGCGGGGTTACGCCGAGAATGATGATTGCGCCGCATGCCTCGAGGCCGGCGGCGCCATATATGCCTGGGTCATCGATGGTGCGACCTCGGTCGCCGATCGCTCCTACCTCGGAGCCGCTCTCGGCGATGTAGCCTGGTACTCGCAGGCGCTCTGCGACGCGCTCAGCTCCTTCGCCGCGACAGGTGCCTCGCCCAAGGTGCTGCATGCGCTCGCGGCCGGCAAGGTTGCGCACGCCTACGAGCAAGGCGTCGGCTCAAGTCCCGTCCCGCTGTACGCCCGACCTGCCGCCGCGGTGACAATAGTGCGACTCGAAGGCGACGAGGGGCAGCTCTTCTACCTCGCCGATTGCCCGGCCTTCACCTTGTCCCGGACAGGAAGGGTGATGAGGATCACCGACATGCAACGCACCGATGGCGAGCAGGATCTGCGCGATCGGGTGGCGGCGAGCCAGGCGAGGGAGGAGCTCACGCCCAAGCAGATGTTTCTGGAACAAATCGGGTGGCTGCGGACGGGCCGCGAAGAGCAGCTCAAGAACCGGCCGCTCGCGGTATCCGCTGCGATTTCAGGGGCCACGTTCGGCGGCTTCGAGCGCCGCATCGATCTTGCGGATTGCCGCGCCCTGGTGCTCATGAGCGATGGCTTCGAGCGCTACTCGGCGCAGTACCGCCTGGGCGATGATGCCGCCATGGTGAGGGCCGTGGTGCGCGAGGGCGCCGCAGCCGTCCTCGAGCAAATTCGCAGCCTGGAACGGGACGATGAGCTGTGCCGGAAAATTCCGCGCCTGAAGGCTTCCGACGATGCGACCTGCCTGGTGCTGACGCGCGACCCTTGATCCTCGATAGGGCCGTCAGCCCCCCGCGACCTCCGCGTCCAGATGCCGTTCGCTGTTCAACGAATTGGCGATCAGGCAGTTCGCCTCGGCCTTCTCCATGAGCTTTTTGCCGCGCTCCGCGTCCGCGCCGGGCGGGATGGTGAGCTTCGCCTGGGTGTGGAACTTGGTGAAGCGCATCTTGCCGTCGATGCGGTCGAGCGTGCCCTCGGTGCGCGCTTCGAGGCTCGACCAGCTGTATTTGGAGGCGGCAGCAATCGCGCGAAAGCCCAAAAGGAAGCAATCCGCCACCGCCGCGGTGAGCAGGCTCTCCGGCGACCACTGATTGCCGGGGCCGTCGAATTCCTTGGGCGGCGCCGACTCGATGATGCGGGTGCCTGCGGCGCTCAGGGGCACGTCGCCCTGCGGGTGCATGGTGGCGCTGACGGTGTAGTGGTGGGGAAAGGGATGCATGGAGGCTCCTTGAGCTAATAGATCTTGGGCAGCAGACGATAGGTGCGCCGCATGTACGCGCGGTAGGGTTCACCCAGCCCGGAGAGCAGCGCCGTCTCCTCCACATTCATGCGTCGCCTGAACACCAGGAAGGTGGGGACGACCATCAGGAATATCGAGAGCCAGTTGGCCATCGCCAGCCCCAAACCGAGAAAGGCGAGCAGCGCGCCCGTATAGGAAGGGTGGCGCACGTGTCGATAAGGTCCACCGTCGATCAATTCGTGGTCGTGCGCGATCGCGACATTGACGGTGAAGAACCGGCCGAGGTAGATGATGGCGTACCAGCGAAGCGCGATGCCGGCGAAGAACAGCACGTAGCCCAGAGCTCGCGCCGGCTCGGCGAGCGAGCCCAAATTCCCCGCCGGAAAGGAATACGTGGCGTTGTAGGCGAATACCACGCACACCACGATCACCACCCAGATGAGCGCCAGCGAACCTTTGTCCCGATCTGAGCCCTCGGCGCGGCGGCGAAAACTTATCACCAGCTCGGAGATCGCGAACAGGATGCCGAGCAAGGAAGGAAAGCTTAAGTTCATGAGAAGAGCTTCAGCTCCTCGTTGTCGCGCAGGCGGATCAGGCGCTCGAAGTGCAAGCCGACCTTGTTGAGTACCGCCGCGGAGCCTGCATTGTCGAGCGCGGTGATCGCCACGATGCGGCCGATGTTGAGCACGTTGCGTGCGTGCTCGAGCACCGCCGCGGCGGACTCGGCCGCGTAGCCTTTCGACCAGTGGCGTTCGAGGAACGCAAAGCCGATGTCAGGATCCTCGAGTCCCTCCCGCTTGACCAGGCCGCAGATCCCGAGCGTCGTGCCATCCGCCAGGCACACCGCAAGCAGGCCGAAGCCGTTGCGGCCGTAGCTGTCGATCGGGCCCTTGTCGAGGTAGTTGCGCGCATCCTGCAGCGAGCGTACGCCCTTATCGCCGATGTTGCGGAGAAATCCCTGCTCGTTCAGAAGCTCCAAGATGAAGGCAGCATCGCCGTGGTCGAGCTCGCGCAGCGTGAGGCGTTCGCTGTGCAGCGCCTTCATAGAGCGAGTTCCTCTGCGATGAGCTCATACGAGCGCCGTCGCGCCAGAGGATCGTACGTCCAGGTGTTGATGACGAGTTCCTCGAGCTGCAGATCATTTGCGAGCGAGCGGAGTCTTTGGACCACCTGGGGGGCTGCGCCCACCAAGGCCCGCGCCCGCAGGCGTGCGATCAGCGCGTGCTCCACATCCGTATAGCTCGCAGCGGCGGCCGTCTCCGGCGAGGCCAGCGGCTGCCGCAGGCCCTTTTCGAAGCCCACCCGCCAGTACTCGCGGCTGGTGGCCAGGCGTTTCGCCTCCTCCTCCGTTTCCGCCACAAGCGCCCAAACGCAGATTGTGGCCTCGGGCGCCGCGTGGCGCTCGCTGGGACGGAAGTTGCGCCGGTAAAGATGCAGCGCCTCCTCGACACCGGCCCCATCGTTGAAGAAATAGGCATAGGCGTAAGGCAGACCCAAATGTGCGGCGAGCTGCGCACCGTAGTTGGAGCTGCCGAGAATCCAAAGCTGCGGCGTGGTGGCTCCCTGGGGCAACGCGGCGATGGCACGGAACGGGTGGCCGGCCGGCAGCGTCCTGCCGGAGACCCAGTGGTCGAGTTCCTGGACCTGGCGGGGAAACTCTTCGGCGGCGTTGGCATGCGGATTGAGCGCCATGGCGGTCAACCTGTCGGACCCTGGTGCCCGGCCCACGCCAAGATCGATCCGGCCGGGCGCTATGGCGTCCAGCACCCTGAACTGTTCGGCCACCTTGAGCGCGGAATAATGCGGCAGCATCACCCCGGCGCTGCCGATGCGAATGCGTTTGGTGGTCGCCGCGATCGCCGCCATGAGGATTTCCGGTGCGGTGCCGACGATGCTGGCGCTGTTGTGGTGTTCGGAGACCCAGTAGCGCAGATAGCCCAGTTCGTCGCAGAGCGATGCCAGCTTCAGCGACTCGCGAATCGCCTGATCCTGGCTCATGCCCTCGGAAGCCGGCGACTGGTCGAGCACCGACCATTTCATTCAAGGCCCAGCATGCCCGCCATTTCGCGCGCGTCGGGATCGGAAGAGCTCTCCAAACTCCCCAACACCCCGCGGCGGTCCGGATCGGTGCGATTCTGGCTCAGCTTGAACTTGCCCATGAGGCTCGCGATGGACAGTTCGAAGCCGACGATGATGTCCAACATGGACTGCGTGAACGCTTCGGGCGCGTCGGTGACCTTCCACGGTGCGCTCTGCACCGCCTCTTGGGAGTCGGTGAGCCGTGTCACCAATTGTCTCAGCCACCCGGCCTGTTCCTTGAAGTTCATGACGCCTCGCGCATGCACCACCGCGTAATTCCACGTCGGCACCACCTCGCCGGTTTCCCGCTTGGTGGCATATAGGTTCGGCGAGATGTAGCGCTGCGGCCCGTGGAATACCGCCAGGACCTCGCTGCCGGGACGGTATTGCTTCCACAGAGGGTTGGCCCGTGCGATGTGACCGCGTAGCGTGCCGAAGGGCGCCGGCTCCGGATTGATCTCGAGCGGCACGTGATTTGCAATGATTCCGGATTCACCCATCGCGACCAGCGTTGCGAGCGGGTGCGCCCGCATCAGCCCGTGCAGGACTTCGGTGCGCTCCTCGCGAAATTTTTCCGGGATGTACATAGTCAGAGCCTACTGCGTCGGCGCAGGGCGCGCCAGATTGCCCAAACGGGCCGCCTGCTGCGAAGTATGTAGGAATCGTCGCTAGTCAATTGCGTAGATTTCCTTACTGGGCGAGTGAGCCCGGCCATGGAAGGATGCCGCCATGGAACATCGGTGGGGCGAGCGAGTGCTGATGGATGTGCCGGTGCGGGTCAGCGCCCATGCGTTCTCGCAGCGGGAGGGACGCCTCAGCAACCTGAGCGTGAGCGGCGCGCTTCTCATCGCGGACCTGGAGACTCGAATTCTCGCGCGCGTGGAAATTCATGTGGTGACGCCGCACCGCCGCGTGCACGAGACGCCCGGCATCCAGGCGTTCATCGCCCGCAGGTACCGGCATGGCTTCGGCCTCGAATGGTGCGAGTTTGCACCCAACGCCATCGCAGATCTGCTGCGCGCGGCGCAACGCCATCCTTTTGCCCACAACCGCCATCCGACCCCGGTTTCCTCATTGACACGCTCGCGCCTGCTGGGTGCGCCGCTGCTACGGCACGCAGAATAGAAAAAGGCCTGCGCAGCTTTCGCTGCGCAGGCCTCAGTGGTTCAAAACTTAAGTTACTTGCCGTACTTGTAGGTCGCTTGCACGAAGAAGGCGCGCCCGTAGTTGTTGTAGTTCAAGCTGTTATACGGCTGGTTGTCGATGCCGAGATAAGTGTTGTCGGTCGGCGGCATCTTGTTGAACAAGTTGTTGACGTTGCCCGCCAGCACCAGCCCCGGCAGCACTTCGTACTGCACCTCGAGGTTTGCGAGGGTCCACGTGCCTAGCCGCCCGCCGCCCGGCGTGTTGTATCCATCGGTCGTCAGAGTAGACACCTCGTTGGGGGTCCGGCCGTAGCGCTCCACGTACAACGTGGTGCCCACGCTCTTGTAGTTCCAGGTAAAGGCAACGTTTTCCTTGCTCTTGAACTCGGTGCTGAAGAAGGGATTCTCCAGCAGGTTGATTTCCGAGTCGCCCGGGAACTGCAACAGACGGTGGCGCAGGATGTTGGTGTACTTGGCATCGATGATGAACGTTCCAGCATAGGTCGTCGGGAACTCGTAGTTGGCCCCGAACACAGCGACGCTCAAGTTCTCCGAGGATACGTTGATCTTGGGCGTCGAAATCTGCACGATCAGGCCGTTGGCATCACGCGTCACCTGCGAGATCGCGTTCTGGCAGGTGGGCGAAGTGACATCCAGCTTGCCGTCCAAGCACTCGCCGTCAATATCCACGAGCTGCTGCGAGTTCTGCTCTTCGACCTCATCGTCGATCTTCCAACGGATGAAGTCGGCGGTGAAGTTGGAGTGCAGCACGGGCGAGTAGGCGATGCCTAAGTCCCATACCTTGGCGTGGATGGGCTGCAGTTGCGTATTGCCCTGCGTGGTGCCGAACACCGTGTTGTCGAAATACGGGCAGCTGGCATCCCCCGCATAACCGTGATGTTCGCAGCCGTAGTAGTCATTCACCGCCTGGTAGAAGCCGCTCTGACCCTGGAACTGGTCGGCCAGCGTCGGTGCTTTGAAAGCGGTGCCGTAGCGTCCGCGGAACAGCAGCGTGTTAATTGGGCGGAACTCAACCCCCAAGTTGTAGGTGCCCGCATCGATCGAGTTGCCGGCGGCCCGGTATTCGTCATACCGGCCGGAGAGGTCCACCGTAAGCATCTTGACGATGGGCATCT
Organism: Steroidobacteraceae bacterium; assembly: GCA_036494165.1. Classification (GTDB taxonomy): domain Bacteria; phylum Pseudomonadota; class Gammaproteobacteria; order Steroidobacterales; family Steroidobacteraceae; genus Bog-1198. The sequence goes on along the minus strand of DASXOQ010000103.1, from coordinate 16,275 downwards.
TGAGTTCCGTGGTGACCGCATAGCGCGCGCGGTGTCCGGAACCAGAGGTGGCGGTGTACAGGTAGGTCTCGCCGTCCAGATAACGCGGATCCGGATCATACGCCCAACCCTGCGCGCCGGCCTCGCCCACGATGGCAAGGCCCGCATCGCCGCCCGGCAGCGAGAACATCTTCGCATCGGTCAACTGCACCCGCAGCATGCTGTCTTCGGTGCGTGAGCGCGAGGTGGCGTAGCCCGTGAAGCTATCGTACTGCGCCGTGGTCAACGGCTTGTAGAACGCAGCGTAATTGGGCGTATAGACCGGATAGGCGCCGAAGAACGGATCAACCGCGCCCGGCTCAGGCGATCCCATGATCGATGAGTAGTAGTCGTTGATCTCATCCTCGAATTGCAGATGCGTGAGCTCGGTAAGCTTGTTCTCCGTGTAGGTGAACGCGGCATCGTACTTCCAGTTCGTACCCTCGAAATCACCCTGAATGCCCGCGGTCATACGCAAGGAATTCGTGGTGTTCTTATCCATCGTATTATTGAGACCGCCAGCCTCCTCGGGCGAGAATATGTGCTGCAGGTTCATCAAGTCGCCGAGGTTCGGGTCGTAGTAATAGCCGTAGGGGCCCGCGCTGTCATCGGCCGTGTCGAAGAAGCCGGCGCCCGTCGAGAATCGCGCCACGTCGTGATCGATGAGCACGTCCACGTAGAGCTGGGCGTGATCGTTCAAATCATCGGAGGCATGCAGATAACCCTGCGTCGCCTCGGTACCGTTGGCGATGGTGTAGTAACCTGCGGTGTCGGTACCGCAGTACAGGCCGCGCGCCGCGCGCGAATGCTGCGCCAGGGTACCGTTGAATGTGCTGGCCGCAGAACCGCAGTCGGCTCCCGGCGGGAAGTAGTACAGATCGCCGTTCGCTTGACCGAAGTAGCCGAGCACCAGGTAATCGCGTTCCGCGGTTTGCGGGGAACCGGGATTGCCGTTGAAGTACTGGCTGGTGTCGGGGCGCTTGTAGCCCCAGATCGGCGAGGTCTTCTCGTACTGGCCGCCCACGAGGATATTCACGCCGCCGAACGAGAAGCCGTCGGCGAGCGCAAAGCGCTTGTCGACGCCGCCGCCGTCGGTGGTCCAACCGTAGCGGGCATCGATTTCGGGGCCGTCCATCTTTTTCTTTAGGCGGATGTTGATCACGCCCGCAATGGCATCCGAACCGTAAATGGAGGACTGGGCGCCGGGCAACTCATCGATACCGTCGATCAAGAGCGTCGGAATGCCGCTGATGCTGACAAAGTTCACCGAACCGTTGTAGAGCGCGGGATAGTCGGCAATCGGCTTACCGTCGATCAGGAACTTGGTATAGCTCGGGTCTAGGCCGAACAAGCTGATGGTGTTCGCACCTTGGGTGAAGCCGCCCGAGAAGCCGCCGTTTTGCACGCTGCCGGTGGCGAAAGAGGAGTGTTGCAACGCGTCCGCGACGGTTGTGAAACCCTTGGTCTGGAGATCTTCAGCCGTGATGGTCACTACGGGCGAGGAGGTTTCCACGCGCGCCTGCGGAATCAACGAACCTGTGACCACGACTTCCTGGAGCTCGTCGCTCTTTTTGGTCGTTGTGGTCGTTGTGGTGGCCGAGTTGCCGGCCTGCGCCTGATCGGCGGGCCCTGCCTCGCCGGTTCCTGCATAACTCGAAGCGGTTGCGAAAGACAATGCGATAACGAGGGCTGCAAAATCCCTCGGTCGCGGAGCCTTCAGTTTCAAGGCATCGCGGATAGTCTGCTGCACAGATTTTCTCCCTTCAAAATGGAATGACGGTCCTGGAAGGCCCCGTCGCTAACTCATTAAGTCCCCGTTGTGTCGGATGCGCCGCCCTCGGCGCGACATGCAGTTTGTAAACGAACTGCAACGTTTGTGGATGGACTATAACGGCTAAGTCACTGGGTAACCAGTGGGCGGAGAAAAATGTTGTAACAAAACATCAAGCGACGAGGCACCGAGTCGACCGCGTGTCGGACGCTTCCTACGACGTTGACATAAGGGGAAAAGATGAGTCAGAGCGAACGCCGCCGTCTTCGCGGGCGTTCGGCTCCGAGCTTTAGAACGGATTGAATTTGTAATTTGCCGACAACAAAAAGAAGCGTCCGATGACCCCTTCGTAGTAGGCCGTCAGTCCGGTGTTGCCGCCGAACTGGCTGTTCGGCGGCGTGGCCGGGAATGGAAACGGCGGCTGTTTATCGAAGAGGTTGTCGACCACCAGCTGCACCCGGAGGTTGCTCGTAGGCGTGCCGCCCACGGTGAGGTTCTGGACGAACCACGCCCCTACGCCGGTGAAATCGGCGTTGGTGGAGCTCAAGGTATTGTCGAACACCGCGTGGCCCACGTATTTGGTCTGCCACAGCGCGTAGATCCAGTTCTTGGTCCAGGTGAAGTCGATGGTGCCGCGGTGCTTGCTGTTGCCGATGGTGCCTGGGAGCACCGTGACATCCTCCACGCCCACCGCCTGCGACAGGTGATTCTGGAAGAAGTGGTTGAGCGCGATGTCGAAGGAACCGAAGTTTCGGGGCAGATTGAACCCGTAATCCCACTGCAGGGTGACGCCGTTGAAGTTCTCGAAGCCCTCGTTGGCATAGCCGGTTTGCACCAGGCTGATCTGACCGTCGGCGCTGCGGCTGACTTTGCTGCAGTCCCCCGACGGGAAGGTCGGATTGTCATAGCAGGCATCGAGCACGTTCGTCGCGGACAAGTCGGTGATCGCGTTTTCGATATCGATGCTGATGTAATCCACCGTGAGGGTCATCTTCGGCAGCGGCCGCAATACGAATCCGAAGGTGCGCGAATCGGCGATCTCGTTCTGCAGCGTCGGATCGCCGGAGACGGTGATCGGCTCGGTGAAGCTGATGATGTTGGAGGTGAATGGCTGCACGATGCCGGCCTTGGCGCAATTGGCTGCGCGAATGGCGGCGTCCGGTCCGCTGTTCACCAAGGATTTGTCGCAAGGATCCTGCGCGGTGTTGAAGGCCTGCGAGGTCGGCAGGAAGGCTTCTGTCACCGACGGCGCACGAATCGAGCGGGTGTAGTTGCCGCGCAGCTGCAGCATCGTGACCGGTTCCCAACGGAGCCCGCCGGTCCAGGTGAGCGCATGTCCCGCGACCGAGTGATCCACCTCGCGCGCCGCTGCCTCGACCTCGAGACGATGCATCGCCGGAATGCCGTTCTCAGGCGAGAACACCGGCAGCAGCAGTTCGCCGAACACCTCGTTGGTTTTGAAGCCGCCCTCCAGGGGACTGATCGGGATCGAGTAGCCGGCGGCCTGTTGATAAAACTGGTCGGGCTGGAAGTTGGCAGTCTCGAGTCGATTCTCGTAGCCGACCGAGGCCTTCAACCTGTTGCCCATCCAAATCGTGGCCACATCGCCGTTCAGGGTGGCGAGGAAGTCGCGCTGCGTGAGCGTCGAAGTTGCCGTCGCGAGGCTCGTCACGTAGGCGTGGGCCGCCTGACTCTCGATGTTGTTGCCGAAAGGATTGAACGGGGCGCAGGTGGAGGACTGCGTCGGCACCGGCGAGTTGGTGTAGCCCGGGGCGCAGACGATGCTGCCGCCGGGGCCGCTCACCGCGTTCAAAGCGTTCAGATAGTTCTGGAAATTCAGCGAAGGCGAGACACCGGTGTTCTCGGTTCGGCCGTAATTGGCCGAGATCTCGTACTTCAAGTCGTGGCCCGGGATCGGAATGTCGCCGTCGATACCGATCACTGCGCGCTTGGTGCTCTGATTGGCGGTGGTCGCGCCGTTGGCGATGTCTTCATTCAGGCGCGCAAGATAAAACTGCGAGGTTTGCGTCGGATTGCCGGGAATCGCGGCATAGGCATTCAGATTCTGCTGGATGAGCGCCCGGTCCGCCGCCGACAGGAACGGGTTGTTGACGTTGAGGATAAGATTGCCGGCCACGGTACCCGCGGGTGCAAACAGGGCCGTGTCGTATTCGGCCTGGCCTTGCGGAAATTCCGTGTGGGTTTCCGAGAACCAGGCCTCGCCGAACAGCCGCACGTGATCGGTGATGTGGAAATCACCCAGCAGCGTGCCGTTGATGCGTTCCTGCGGCGAAAGAATGGTGCCCAGATGCGCAAAATCGAGGCCGTCACCGCCGATGTTGTAAATGAAGGTGCCATCCGGCGGCCCCAGATTGTAGGGCGCGAGCGATCCCTGGTTGAACGAGTAAAGCTGGCCGCCGGGATTGAAGATGCCGATGTTGGGCGCGAAATTGAGATAGTTGTCGTCGACCATGGGCACGCCCATGGGGCTGATGCTGCCCAGTCGCTGATTGGCGGTCAGCGTGTAGGCAAACGGGCTGGGGTTGGCGTTCTGATTGAAGAAGTTGTCGAAGCGGAAGACCTGCCGGTCGTTGTTGTACAACGCGTTTTGATTGGCGATTTCCGCGCTCAAGGTGACGTTACCGCGTCCATCCGCGAAGTTCTTGCCGGCCAGCAAGCGCAGTCGGCCCTGACCGCCGTCGCCCTGATCCGAAATGCCGCCTTGCGCATCGAAATCGATGCCCTCGAAATTGTGCTTCAAGATGATGTTGACGGTGCCGGCGATGGCGTCGGATCCGTAGATGGGCGCGCCGCCCACGGCAACCGTCTCGACGCGGTCGATGAGCATGGTGGGGATGACGTTGAGATCCACCTGCTCGCCGCCGTTGCCGGTGGCGCCGAAGATGCTGGGCGAGTTCGCCGGCACGAAGCGCCGGCCGTCCACCAGGGTCAGGGTGCGCTGCGAACCTAGGGAGAAGAAATTGGCAAACGACTGGCCGACGCCGAAGCTCGACTGGCCGCCGACCAGGCTGTTGTCCGGTTCGCCAAATGTGGGCAGTTCATTGAGCGCGTCGATGACATTGGTATAGGCGCGCTTGTCGATGAACTCCGAGGTGACCACCTGGGTCGGCTGGAGCCGCTCGAGTTCCGGTCGCGCGATGCGGGACCCGGTGACGACGACCTCGGCGAGTTCGGTGTTAGACCCGGCTGTGGTGGCATCGGGCCCGGTTTCCGCCGCGCTGTCCGCGCGTACCATGCCGGCGCCGGAAAACAAAGCGATGCCGGCAAGCGCGGCAACTGCCCATCGCAACGCTACAACTCTCGCCGCAAAATATCCCAGAGCGTTCTGCACAACGCCTCCTAAGTATTTCGATTGCGTGTCGATATCGATTCGAAGTCGGACATCGACGCCCGCGCCTACGCGCGCTCGTCATGTCATTGACAAAGGTGGGTGGCGAAGCGGTGAAATAAGGTTGCTGGCCCGATTCGGGTGCGGCTCGTAAATCTCTGCCGGCGTCTGCAGCGTGGATTGGCCTCGACGAGACCGTACCGCCTCGAACCGGATTTTTCCTGAGCTTCCGGGTCCAACATAGGCTGGGCAGCGAGGATGTAGGATAAACACCTACGGCGCCGGCTTGGCGGCCTGTCGCGAAGGAACATTGAAGATTCGCGGCAGTCAAGTTGGGGCAAACGCAGCAGATGGGCGGACGAGTGAACGAGTCCCGACAACGAACGGCAACACGGGCTTTGACCCTGGGCGGGGTGATAGCGCTGCATATGGCCGTGTTCATGGCCATGCTGCATTACTCATTGCTCGTCAGTCGCGCAACCGACGCCGATTCCATCCAGGTGTCCTTCGTTACGCCGGCCCAGCCCGAGCGGGTGCGCGTCACGCATCTTAGGCCGCAAAGCTTGAGCACCCAGCTGCTGGCCTCGGCATCGGCCCCCTCCTTCGCGGCCATCGGCGAGGGCAGCAACGGTTCGGGCGCCCGCCCGGGAAACGACGGCCTGAACGCGGATTGGGTGGCCGAAGCGCATCGCGCGGTGCGCGCCTACGAAATCCGCCGCGATCAGCCGCCCGTGAACCCGATATCGGGAGCCTCCCGCGACTATTGGGAACTGCAACGGGAGCACGTGCATCGGGCCGGTGATCGCTACAAGACCGAGAGCGGCGACTGGATCGTCTGGATCGACGATCGTTGTTACAAGATCGCCGAATGGCACCGGGGCGATCCCAATGACAGCTCGCCGCCCAAGATCATCTGCCCGGGACAGGCGAACGCCCCCAAGGCGCAATAGCCGGCAGATCGTTCAATCGCTGGCGATGCTGCTTCGGACTTTGCGGTTGTCGTAAAAAACCGTGCCGAGTTCGGCGGAATTTTTTGCGATCTCGGCGACGAAGGCCCTGCCGAGGTCGCGCTGTTCTATATTTCCCCAGGGACTCGGCAACAACTTGCCGAGCCAGGCTGCCCATCGCGGCGTGTGGGCATTGCCCACGATGATGCCGGGGCGAAAAATCGCCAGGCGCGGGAAATTCATCGCTTCGATCGCAGCTTCTTTCAGGCCCATGATGCGGGCATATTTGATGCGGCTGCCGGCGGCGGCACCGGCCGCCGACAGCAGGCAAAATTGCGCCACGCCCGCCATGCGCACGCCGCGGGCAAAGGCGCCGACTACGCCGATTTCCAGCTGCTTGAGCTGCTCTTCAGTCCATTGCAAGGATCCCGTGCCCACCCCGACGCAGCTGACCGCGGAGACGCGGTCACGCCCGGCGAGCAGTCCTTTGGTCAGATCGGCCACTTGCATTTCGAAATCTGTGGCCGCGGTATCCATCACCACGCTGCGGCGGCGCGCAGGATCCGCGATCGGCGCAGGCTTGCGGGTCACCGAGACAACTTCGAGACATAAAGGCTCAGCGAGCAACGCTTGTACCACGGCGCTGCCGACCTGCCCGGTACCCCCGATGACGATGACGCGAAACTGTGGACTCACGGAGTGTTCCTGACTGTCAAGGCAACCGGATCTTAGCCGCGATTCACTTCTTGAGTTCGATCAAGATTGCATCGACATCATCGAGCGCTTCGTCGGCGTGGGTCACCGGAGGGCGCAACAGCGTCGCACCGGACTTCAACTCTGAAATCTTGCTGCTGCCGTCGGGCAGCGTGTATTTGACCCGACCGCCCTTCAAAACATAGACGACCGACGATGGATGCGAATGCATGGGGGTCTTGTCTCCCTTCTTGGGTGAGTATTCGAGCACTCGCACTTTGTCGTCTTCGGCGAGGACCTTTAGATGCTTGACCCCGTACTGCATCGCGTCCTGCCCCACCAGAGCCGACGAGAAGAGCAAACCTAAGCTTCCGGCAAAGGCGATCATTCGGTTCATGTCGACACCCCTTTTCTGTTTGAATTTTGTGTTCCCAACAAACGGATGCGGTTCCCCGGTCAGCATCTGATCGGCAAAATCGTTCGAGGACTTCATGCGGCTGCGCTCGTCGCGATCAGTCCACGGAATACTGGACAGGCTTGCTCGCACCGCCGTTGCAAGTGGGCGACGGGCAGGCGGTAATCGCAATCGCCAGGTCCATCTCGGCGCGGAACTCGGTTACGTCTCCGGCCTTGGACAGGGGCGCCATGATGGTGAGATGTCCGTCATCGGCAACCCGCGCATTCATGAAGAAATTGAAGGCCGTCGGCACAAGGTGCGATTCGACACCCAGGTGAGCGAGCGCACTCACGATGTTCGCGAGACAGTTTCGGTGATTTGAACTGCCATACTGGCGCTGATACATCTCCGTGCTGCAAGAGGCATACAGGAAGTCGTGGCGACCGACGTCGTCTCGGACAATCGTCAGCATGGGATTGCTCTTGTTCGAATACAGCGTGTGGCCGGTCGTCAAATAAATGATCTCGCCGTAGTCGAAGGAGCGGCCATTCGAGAGCCATTCGGTGATGTCGTCATCCCGGTACGCCATCAGATCGCCTGACTGCCCCCCCTGCGGATCGATGAGACGAAGCGTTTGTCCTGCTTTTAGTCGAACAAACTCTCCCGTGCCTGCCTCGACGGTCTTGACTGCCATCAAAGGACCTTAAGCCACGAGGCCCTCGGTTACAACACACAGCCCGGAATCATTGGTCGTCTAAAGCAATTTCTTCCCTTGACTGTCTATCAAGGATGGCGAAGCAATCGCCCCAGACCGAACCTACTTGTCTCGGGTTGCAACAAGCTCGGTAGGATCAAGCACGCGTCCGCGCAGGATGACCTTCGCGATGCCGTCGTACGCCTCGATGCTCTGCGTCGGATCGTGGCGGAGCAGAAGCAGATTTGCACGCTTGCCAACCTGCACGGTACCGATCTCTTTGTCCAACCCAAGAGCCTGTGCATTGGACAAGGTTGCCGCCTTGAAAATCTGCGCCGGCGTCACGCCGGCCTCGACCAACCGCTGCATCTCGAACCAACCGTTGAGACCAGGCGGATTGCTATAGATCGGCGCGCTGGGCGTGTCTGTCCCAAACAGCAGACGCGCGTGCTTCTCCGCAAGATATCGAGTGGCGCGCTCCACTCTGGCCACGAGCAGTCCGAACACCGCATTCATCCGCGCGTCGGCGGACTCGCCACCGTTTTTCGAGGGCGGAACTTCGGAGGTCATTTCATCGTGAAACCATCGGCCCTCTTTGGTCCCATACCACTCGATCAAGGCAGGCGGCAGCGCACGTTTGAGCATTGGATTCGAGAGGAACGACGGATTGACCAGATTTTGCAGGCCAGCCACGACTTCAATGGTCGGCTGCCATCCGACATTCTGCGAAACCACGCGGTCCAAAACCGCTTTCACGGGCGGCGTAAGCTCGGTCGTCGATGACGCGTCGCCCCAATTCCAAAGGCCGTGCGCAATGACGTCGACGCCCGCATCGAGCCCGAATTTCTGGGCTTCCAACGCATTCGCATGCAGGAGCACCGGAAGGCCGGCAGCATGCGCTGCGCGCACCAGCGCCTGGATGGTCTCCAGCCGAGGCACCGGCAGATTTCGTTGATCGCCAAAACCTCGCTCGAAGAAAGTCTTTGCGCAGATCGCGCCATCCGACTTCATTCGCGCGACCACCGCTTCGGGCGTATGCGCCGCCGCCTCAACGCCCGCAGGCAGGCTGGATGCATCTCCGCTTTCGACGATCATGTAGGGCCAGTAATCGTAGCGGGCAGGTTTCGGCGCATAGACCATCGGATAGCCGTCGATGAGCGCTGCGCCTCCGCAGTAATAGGTGTCGGGCACGATCTCCTGCGAGTTCCAGCGCTCCATGACGTCCGGGGTGGATATGAGGTCGATAAGAGTCGTGAAACCGAAGAATAGGAAACTTCGGGGAACCTGATTCCTTGCAGCCGTCGCAATGTCCGGATGAAGCTTTTCTTGTTCCGGGGTCATGCCCGCAAGGGAGGCGAGGTGTACGTGGCTGTCTATCAAACCCGGAGCCAGATAAAGACCGCTGCCGTCGATGACCTTAAGGTCAGTACCGCTTCCATGCTGCGCCCTGCCGCTCGAGATCCTGACGACCTTGCCGTCGTGGATCGATACGGTTGCATTCTTAAGTGGCGTCGCGCGCTCCGGCGAGACGATCGTCACATGTTCAATGCGCACGTCGGCGGCGGGCGCCGAAATGCGGGTCAAGACCAATAAAGTTGAACACAGGAAAAGTGCGGCGATGCGAAGGTGTCTCTGAAGAGCGATCATTTTTGCCTCTGAAGCGGCCGGCAATCGCGTTAAGTTGCAATTATGGCGCCCTGACGGAGATTAAGCAGCTTTATCAGTCGCCGCCATGGTTTTGGATCCAATTCTAAAAAGTTAACTAGTTTGGCGGCGAGAACAGCATCTGCGCGTCAGTTTCGTCTGGCGACACTTTTTTTGTGAGAATGCTAGCCTCATTAAAGCAGTCGCAATCACTGTAAGCCATGACTCCGAACAAAGATTCAGACCCGATCGCGTTTCTATCAGCGAAGGACTGGGAGCGCTGGCTGGCCAAAGGCCACGGGAAATCGGTCGGCGTCTGGCTGCAGTTCTTCAAGAGGGACTCGGGCATTAAGTCGCTGGGCCACCAAGAAGCGCTTGCCGTTGCGTTGTGCTACGGGTGGATCGATGGTCAGATCAAGAAGCACGATGCAGATTCGTGGCTGCGAAAATTTACGCCGCGACGCCCCAACAGCATTTGGTCCAAACGCAATTGCGAACTGGTCGAACAACTTACGAAGTCCGGCAAAATGCGGCCCGCAGGACTTAAAGAGATCGCGGCGGCCAAAGCGGATGGTCGCTGGGGTCGTGCTTACGATTCGCCGAGCAAAACGACCGTACCGGCGGACTTCCTAAACCTTCTCTCCAAGAACAGGAGGGCGAACGCGCACTTCAAAACATTAAGTAAGGCGAATATCTACGCGATTACTTGGCGACTGCAAACCGCGAAAAAAGCGGAGACACGCGAAAAGCGAATGACGGCGATCATTGAAATGCTGTCGAAGGGGCAGTCCTTTCACTAATGACGGCTGCCTATCGCCGTCCCTCACCGCACGCGAGGCTCGGTGCTACGGCGCCTTTTGGCACGAAGGTTTTGCGATGTTCAGGATGGCAGCTCCTCTTCAGCTGCCAGTGCGTCGAGGTAACGTCGGTAGACATACACTCGATCTCGGGCGCGACCAGTTGATTCTTTGACGATCCCGCGCGACTCGAGTTCTTTTAGCAATGAATTGACTGTCGGTGTAGTGAGCCCGGTAGCTGTTCTCAGTATCGCCACCGTAGTGACGGGCTTTGCCTGAAGTGCCTCTTGTAGCATAAGGAGCGAGCCGGCAATCCGCGGAACGGCGCGCAGTTGCGCTCGATCCTCGTGAAACGCTTGCGTCACGCGCCTGCCGGTTTCGATCGCGACCTCCGCACTGTGACGAATTGCCTCCGCAAAAAAATCGATCCAACGCTCATAGTCGCCGTTTGCACGCACCGCGTTCAGCTCGTCGTAGTACTGCTGTCGGTGCTGTTTGAAATATAGGCTGGGATACAGCAGCGGTTTGTGCAGTACTTTGTCATGACAGAACAGCAGGGTGATCAACAAGCGCCCGACACGACCATTGCCGTCCAGAAACGGATGAATGGTTTCGAATTGCAGATGTGCAAGGGCCGCCTTTACAACAGGATTGGTCGGCTGGTGCAGATACTGCTCGAGATTCGTGAGACACGCGTCCAAATGAGTTGGCGGTGGGGGCACGAAGGCCGCGTTGCCCGGCCTCGTCCCTCCGATCCAGTTCTGGGAGCGGCGGAATTCTCCTGGCTGCTTCTGTGCACCCCGACCCTCGGCGAGCAAGATGCCGTGCATTTCGCGTAACAGTCGGTTCGCTAGTGGAAAGCCGCCGGCAATCCGTTCGAGACCATGGTTCATGGCATCTACGTAGCGCGAAACCTCCCGAACGTCGTCGCCGAGTGCACCTGGCACCGCTTGGACTTCGTGTACAAGCAGCTGATCTAGTGTCGATTGGCTACCTTCTATTTGGGAGGAAAGAACGGCCTCTTTGCGGACGAAGGTATAGAGCAGCAAGTCGACGTCAGGCATCGTCGTCGTGGCGCCATCGAGCCGTCCGAGCGAGTGCATGGCGACCAGTTACTCAGGAAGGTACCCATCTGATTTAGCTGCAGGTTTCAGGTTAGAGATAGCCCAAAACTCGCCAGGTGAAGACCGGCCGCAGGGCGCATCAACTATATGGGAATCCAAGTCTGCTGATTGAGAGTCATTGGCCAGTAAGTGCCCTCTGCCGTCGTCCAAGTCTCCCAGGAGCGGCCATCAAACGTTGAAAAGCGGACAATCCCCTTCGTGGCATGGGATATGAGTCACCGAGCGTTGCATCGGAGTCATGACTCCCGCATCCTAGGCGTCGGCCAATAAGAACCAGCCAGTGCCCGAATCCTCCAAGGCCGTGTTTCTAAGCTACGCCTCGCAAGATGCCGAGCCTGCTCGGCGCATCTGCGAGGCGTTGCGAGGTGCGGGCATTGAGGTGTGGTTCGACCAGAGCGAGCTGCGCGGCGGGGACGCCTGGGACCAGAGAATTCGTCGGCAGATTCACGACTGCGCTCTTTTCATCCCGCTGATCTCAGCCAATACAGCTTCTCGTCACGAGGGGTATTTTCGCCTGGAGTGGGATCTGGCTGACCAGCGCACCCATATGATCGCTCGCAACCGGGCGTTCATCGTTCCGGTAAGCTCGGATGCAACTCCAAATGCCGGCGCGGACGTTCCGGAGTCATTCTTGCGCGTGCAGTGGACGAGGCTCCCGGCCGGAGAGACGCCGCCGGGATTTGTGCAGCGGGTATCGGCCTTGCTTTCGGTCGGGGTTCAAAGCGCGGGTTCGCCGGCTCGACCGGCCGCCAACGCACCACCCAGCGCGCCCGCATCCTCATTGTCGAAGCTCGCACCGCTGCTGATCGCGGCCGCTGCGCTCCTCGGCATCGGCTACTTCGCGCTGGATGAGTTTGTGCTGTCGAAGCGTGCACCGGCTCCGGCCATGGCCTCACTGCCTGCAGAGTCCGCAGAGTCCTCGATCAACGAGAAATCCATCGCCGTGCTGCCCTTCGCGGACTTAAGCGAGAAGAAGGATCAGGAGTATTTCTCCGACGGGCTTGCCGATGAGCTCCTCGATCTTCTCGCCAAGACACCGGGATTGCGCGTCATTGCGCGAACCTCGTCCTTCTCCTTCAAGGGCAAGTCGGATGATATTCCGGCGATCGCCCGCAAGCTGCATGTTGCGAACATTCTGGAAGGCAGTGTGCGTAAATTCGGCGATCGCCTGCGGGTTACAACGCAGCTCATCCGCGCCAGCAGCGGCGATCATCTGTGGTCCGAGACCTACGATCGGCAGCTCAAAGATGTGTTCGCGGTGCAGGATGAGATTGCCGCAGCGGTGGTGGGGCAACTGAGGCTCAAACTCGCCCCCATGCCGTCATCTGGCGCGCGCCGCACCTCAAACATTGAAGCCTACAACGAGTACCTGCGCGGCCAGGGGTTCGCAAACCGTGGGAACATTGAAGGCAGGAGACTCGCGATCGAAGCGTTTCGCCGGGCGATCGTGCTCGATCCGACCTTTGTCGCGCCCTATGATGGCTTGGCGACGGCGGAGTTCGCCATCGCAAATCAGACCAACGATGCGGCAGGGTTCCAGCGGGCGATAGATGCAGCGGCAAGGGCAGTGGAGCTCGGGCCGGATGATCCGAATGCCTACGCGGCGCGGGGGTTCATTCGATCCAACATCAGCTGGGACTGGGCCGGCGCGCAGGCGGATTACGAGAAGGCGATTGCGCTCGATCCGGGCAACGGCCGGTTCCAATCGCGGTACGCGGACTTGCTCGCAACCTTCGGCAGGCTGCCCGAGGCGATTGCAGTGTCCAGGAAGGCGATCGAACTGGACCCGTTACGATTGAGTAACCTGGGCCTCTACCTTATCTCTGCGCGAGACTTCACCGCAGCTCATGAGGCGATCGGTCGAGAGTTGGAGATGACGCCGGAATCGCCCTTCGTGTTGAACGAGTTCGGTATCCTCCAACTCATCGAGGGGAAGGCGCAGGATGCGCTCGCGACGTTTCGCAAGATCGACTTTGTGCCACTTCGCCTCTACGGCGTCGCGGCAGCCGAGCACTCGTTCAAAGATCCGAACGCATCACAGCAGGCGCTTGATGAGCTTATCGCGAAGCATGCGGCAGAAGGTGCCTATCAGGTCGCCGAGGTTTATGCCTGGCGCGGCGAGAAGGACAAGGCATTCGAGTGGCTGGATCGGGCTTTCACCCAGCAGGACAACGGTCTGACCAGCTTAAAAGCCGACCCACTGATGGACTCACTGCGCGGTGATCCGCGCTACAAGACGTTCCTGCGCAAGATGAAGCTGCCGGAGTGAGCCGATGCGACGCGTAAAGCAAAGTCTGCTCACTCCATTTCGACCTTTCGAGTTACCCAGGAAGTTACTCAGGTTTATATTAAAAGGTGCCGATTGTTGCGACTATGATTTCGGGATTAATTCGAGTGCGATATGCCTATTTTTCTAGTGTTTCGGCTCGATACGTCCCTTCCGGCTCGTCTCCGATCTTTATTGAATTAGTGGGCCCGCTCACCATCGTATTAGCACAGAAAATGCCTGTTTTTATAGGCATTTCGCCAATTCGAATATCGCAGTTACCCCGTTTGTTACCCCGCCAATTTCACCTGTGGGTTTCGAGTGAAAGATGGTCAGTACCCACGTGTTTCGTTGTGAGATCGACAGATTACGACACAACCTTGTCAATTGACAAAAACATGTCAAAATGTGTCGATGAGCGAATTTACTGATCCTTGGCACTTTTCTCGCCCCGACCTCGCGCAGTCCTACCTGCGGGGTTTTGATCTCGGGCTGACGTCGGCGCGCGGCTTATTTGCACGTCGCCGCATGGGCAAAAGCGAATTTCTAAAGCACGACTTGCTTCCCGCGGCCATGCACGATGGCTACTTGGCAGCCTACACCAACCTCTGGGATTCCACAGACCATCCAGGGCAGGCGCTGGCGACAGCTATTCTGCTGGCAACTCAACCCAAGGGACTAGGCAAGTTCTGGACGGACCTGAACGCCCCAATTCGCAAACTCAAAGGCGGCGGCAAGTTGCCGTTGGGTATTGAAGGATCTGTCGAGCTGGATTTGGCTGAAAAGGAGAAGGCTGCAGTCCCTGCAATCCAAGCTGCATTGCAATCGGCTGACAAAGCCAAAAAACGGCTGCTACTAGTCATCGACGAAGCGCAGGTACTTGCCGCGCCGGAACACAAGTCAGTAGCCCACGCTCTACGCGCGGGACTGGACATTCGCAAGCCCGGCATCAAAGTGCTGTTCGCGGGGTCATCGGAGGCGGCCCTACGGGAGATGTTTTCGCGTGCGGCAGCTCCGTTCTATAACTGGGCTCCCCTGGAACCGTTCCCGCTGCTAGGACACGAATTTGTCGCTGCCACGGTCAAACAGCTGGCTACCGTGGCAAAGCACCCCTTGAGCATGGACGACGCCTTGAAGGCGTTTGCTGCCCTGAAGGAAACACCCGAGTTCTTTCGTTGGTACATCGAGCGCTATCTAATCTACCAGCACCAGGGGCCTGAGCAGGCACTGCGATATATCCAGGCGCGAGTACACGACGACACGAGTTACGCCAAGACTTGGAAGGAGTTGAACCGCGCTGACCGGGCGATATTGTTGTTGGCGGCCCGTGGTGTGCAAGATCTTTATGGAATCCACGCGCTCGAGCAGCTTAAGGGTCTGCTCGGCTCTGCCAACGTGACGGTCAGTGCTCCACGAACGTCGCTACGCCGTCTTACAAGTCCCAAGCAGCAGCTGCTAGCGCGCGTGGATCACGGAGCCTATCGTTTCGAGGACCCGGAATTCCAAGCCTGGGTAACTACTCGGCGTACAGTAGATTGAAAAGCACGGCCAATCGGGAAACGTCTGCTTTGCAGAAGGCGAGCACGGGCGTTTGCTAGCGCCCCAATCATCCGATTCATCATCCTAGCGGATGCGCTCGCAGTTTCCTCCGCCGACATACTCCGATCGACCCGGCGTGTCAGGGGCGACCGGCTGCTCGGGCAACGAGACTGAAAACTTACTCTACTCTGAGAGATCGATCTTTTACTTCGGCTTCCATTCGCAAACAAAGTCGAGAGTAGGGTCCGCTGCCTTAACCTCCGGGGCGGGATACCATTTGGGATTACTCGACGAATCAATAGTGTGCGTGGAACCATCGCTATTGTGAAACTCCGTCGAATCTTCATGAAGCATTCGCTTGCCGCAATCGTATGACTTCACCACAGTCATATAAGCCAGGAATGCAGGTCCGGAAAGGTCATGTTGTCTTCCGTCAGCCAGGAAGTCGATCTTGGTGGTCGCGCGGCGTATCCCATTTTTGAGAACCACGATACTCGTTGAATCGACGAGTATGCTTGGGAGACTCGCTTGTCCGGGATCGGTTGGTTTTCGAACGGTGACCCATTCTTGCGCATCGGCCGCGATAGACAGCAACACCAGCGCTAGCGCAATAAGCAGCCGCATCAAACACTCCTTTGTTTGGAAGCCCTAAGTTTGCTCGTCCAACTGCTCGCGCTTGATAGTCCAATGCAAGTTATGACGACCGCCCAAGGGCGGCGTGCCTGCCCCGTCAACTGGCTGCTCCCGCTCCGTGGAATTTACTTTGAGTCCGCCAATCGCTGGTGTCGAGCCGCAAGCGGACTCGCTAGTTGTGAACTCTCAGGACATTATTCCGGTTTAAAGGGTTGCCCATTCGGGGAAATCCCATGAAGCTTTTGGTTACCAGGCCGAAAGCTACAGAGGAGCCCCGAATGGACATGCACAAGAATGCGCGGCTCACGCCGCACTGTCGAGCGCTGCTGGTGGAGCGAGTTTTGAATGGTTATCCGATCAAGCAGATAGCCCAACTTTTTGGGGTATCGGTACGCACGATCGC
>DASXOQ010000102.1:0-70531 GCA_036494165.1 Steroidobacteraceae bacterium | reverse complement strand
GTTTGACGAGCGCGTATCGCTGTCCTGAATCAGGCCGGCCAGCACCTGGGTTTCACCGTCCCGCAGTTCGAGCAGCGTATTGGCATTACGCGTGCTGATTTGGTAGGCAAGCGTATTGCCGCCGTTGCCGATGGGCACGTTGATGGTATTGGCGATGGAGCTCACCTCGAGGCCCACCTTGATGCCGACGTTGCCGTCGTTGTGAATGGTGGGCTGCACTTCGAGCGTGAGGCCTACGTCGAGGTACTGGACGCTGGATGTGGAGTACGTACCGCCGGTGGTGGCGCTGGTGCCCGAAGTGATCACCGGTACCCGGTCACCTACCAGGATCTTCGCCTTTTCCTTGTTGCGCGCCCGGATGCGGGGACTGGACAGCACATTGGAGCTGCCCACCGTCTTCATGATGTCCACACCCAAACTCAGCGACGACACGGAGATGGTATTCGCGCTCTGGCGACCAAGATCCGCAAGCACCAGATTG
Organism: Steroidobacteraceae bacterium; assembly: GCA_036494165.1. GTDB lineage: Bacteria > Pseudomonadota > Gammaproteobacteria > Steroidobacterales > Steroidobacteraceae > Bog-1198. The sequence goes on along the minus strand of DASXOQ010000102.1, from coordinate 70,050 downwards.
GCGGCAGTGCCTGCGGCCGTGGCCGCGGCTCCCGTGGGCGTGGGCGCGAACGTGGCACTGGTCGGATAATCGATGCCGAGCTGCTGCGCAAGGCTGTGCGTGATTTCCAGCACTTCGACTTCCATGATTACTTCAGGTTCGGGCTCGTCCATGGACATGATGAGCTTTTCCGCCATGCGCACGTGTTCCGGCGTGTCGCGCAGGGTGATCGATCCCGAGCGTTCATCGACGAACATGGTCTTCGCTTGGAGCACCGTCTTCAGCATGGACTCGGCGTCTTTCGGCGCCGCGTTCGACAGATAGAACGTGTGCACGATCTCGTCCTGGTAATCCTTTTGCTTGGCGGGCGTCGCGGGATAAATGAGCACCATGTTCTCGGTCAAAATCTGCCGCGCCAGCTGGTTTTGAGCGAGGATGAGATCAATGGCCTGCTCCACTGGCACCTGGCTCACGAATATCGTGGTCTTGCCGTCACTCTTCACGTCCTTGTCGAAGATGAAGTTAAGGCCGGTTTCGCGTGCCAATACTTCGAACACCATCTTGGTTTGGGCGTCGCGGAATTGGAGCGTCACGGGCCGGTTGTCGTGCGTTTTCAGGCGCGGCACGGCAGCGACCGGGCCGCGCACCTGTTCGAGCCGATTCGCGAGGGATACGGCCGGCGGAAACAAGGGATCCTCCGCCAGCACGCGGCGTACGTCCTGGTCGGCCAAGTCGTACTGCTTGGCGGTGAAGGCGGTCTGCGCCTTGGCGATCGTTTCGCGATGCAGGCGGTCCGCCTGCAGCAGCTCCAAGCCGTGGCGTGCGCGCTCGTTGCCCGGTTCGAGGAGCAGGACGCGACGGAAGTTCGCCTCGGCAGCATCGGGCTTGCCGTTCGCGTGCGCATCGTCGGCGGCAGAGATCAGGTGCTCGACCGCGGTTTCACGTCGCGAGCGCAAGTCCAGACGGTAGCTCAGGTTCTCCGGGTCGCGCTGCGCGGCTTCGCTCAGCTTGACCATGCCCTCCTCGTACTCGCCGCGATCGAAGGCGGCTATTCCCTGGTCATGCAGACGCTCGGTAGCACATCCCGCGGACATGGCGGCGATGAGAAATACGAGTCCTTTGGCTAGTCGCCCATGGAAGGCTTTCATTGCTTGGCACCTACCGGCAATGATTGCCGGATATTCAATGGCATGTAGTTAAAGATGAGCTGGGCAGCATCTGCGCTCTCGAAGGTGTAGGTCCCATCGAGCTGATCACCGATGTGTGCGTCGATGACGCGGTCGGCATTGGCGAGAAAGTAGACTGTGGCATCGCCTTGCGGCGTGTATTGTCCGACGTAGGTGAATGGCAGCGGCGGCGCGGTCGGCGGCGGCGGCGGCGGCGGCGGCGGTAAAGGCACTGGCGGAGGCTCGACGTGCCAAGAGTGAGGTGCGAACAGGGCGGGCGACATGGATGAGTCGGCGACCCGATGCGCGGCGCTTCGCGAGGGCGCGGGCTGATCGCGCGAAACCGCGACGGCGGTGTTTTTCAGGGTTGCGGACCGGGTTTGAGCCTTGGGCTGAATGCCGTCAGACGCATCGGGTTCGCGCGCCGCGCCGACCACCCCCAGGGACAGCGCCGCGACCATCGCCGCGAGCAGCACCAGCCGCTTGCTATGCGACTCCGCCGCGGCCACCGGCAAGCGATTGGGTTCGCTCATGGGACTCCCCGGGTGAATACGGTCATGGTGATCTGCGCGGTGATGTCCGGATCCGAAATGGACTTTCGCTGAATGGCAAGCCCATCCAGGGAAAGTGCGGGCATATCGCTCAAGGTCGAGTCGATGAATTCCCGTACCCTGGGATAAGGTCCCGAGACCGGGAATGCGACCTGGTAGCGTACGATGGCGCCCGCCTTGCCGGCGCTCACTTCATACTTGGCCGTGTCGATGCTGAGCTGCGCGGCGTCCGCCCGCTGCAGCAACTTCGCGAGCAGATCAGGCACCTCGTTGCGCTTTGGAAGGTTCCGCAGCGTTTGCGGCGAATCGTTCGCGACGGCTACTTTCGAGACCGCGGCGGCGTGAGCGCGCGCAACGCCCAGATCGCTGCCGAGCTGCTGGATTTCCCCTCTCACCGGCAAATAAGTCGAAATCAGAAAAACGAGGCTGGCGCCCATCAGGCCGATGCCGACGAGCCCCGCGCGTCCGGACCTCGACACCGTCCACACCGCGCGAGGCAGCCACACCTCTGCGATCTGGACACGCAGCGCCTGCACGCGCACTTGCAGGCTGCGCCCCTGCGGCATCGTCGCGACCACCGGGGAGGCCTTCGGGGTGACAACCCGTCTCGGCGGCTGGGTCTTCATGCGCGCCACTCCGCCGACAGTTTCACGCGGATGGCGTGCTCCGGATCATCCTTGATGCGTTCGTGGCTTTCTAGCATCGGATAGCGCAGCGTCTGACTCTGCTGCAGCCGCTTGAGATAGGCGAGCGCATCGGGCAAGGAACGAACCTCGGCTGTGATGCGCACCAGGTGTTTCTCTGCGTCGGGCTCGACCTGCAGCAGCGACACATTGTTTTCCATGTCCTTGCTTGCCGACTCGAGTTCACTGAGCAGCGTGGTCCAAGGAACGGAAAGCTGCCGGCTCATCTTGTCGAACTCCGCCGCTTCCGCTGCGCGCGCCGGCGAATCGGACAGACGCGGCTTATGCGCGCTCACTGTCTCCAATTCCCCATCCAGGCGTCCCCGCTGGTTGAGCGCAGAATTGAACGCCAGGGCGACGGCGAGGCAAGCAGCGGCGCCGAGGACGCAAAGTATGAACCCTGCGATTGACCATGTCGGCCGGTGGTCGCCGAAGTCCAGTCGCATGAGTTCAGTGCGTTTCATGCCTGCGCCCGCAACAGAAGACCGAGCTCGTGGGTCGGAGACGTCTCGCCGTGCGCCGGCTCTAACCACTCCAGATCGGATGCCAGATGCTGGAAATGCTCGCGCAGGCGCGGCGGCGCCTCGATGAACATTCGGCTCTCTCCGCCGTTCAAAGTGAGGCGCCGGAAAGCCTGGATACGTTCGAGTTCGACCATCGAGTCGCGCGACAGACGGGCCATGTGTACCTTGTGCCACTTGCCGTGCAGGAGGTGCACCGCCGCGAGCCAGCCATCCTCCAGCACGACAAACCAGGTGTTGTCGGCCGGTAGCTTGTGACGCCACGCATTGAAGGCCACCACTAAATGGGCCTGAGCCGACACCAATCGCAGGTTGGCCGGTACCAACGTGGTTTTGAGCGTCGTCATGAACTCCGATCGCATCGCCGACACTACGCTTGCCTGCCCGGGGGGCGCATCTTCGATCGCCACTTGCCAGTCCGAAACCAAATCCCCGTATAAATCCGCGAGCACATAACGTGCATGCGAACGCTGCGCTTCGGCGTCCAAATGTGAGCTTGCCGGCGGCACTATGCCGAATCTCACCCACGCATCCGCAATCACCACCCGCGCATCTGCGTTCTGCCAAGCAGCCTCGCGCGTAAGTTCAGCCAGGCGTTCGAGCGCGGTGAATGTATCGCTGCCGGTATCGGCAAGCGCGAGTTCGACATTAGCCGTCAATTGCGGCTTGATGCCACGCGTACGCCGCGCCAGTGCCAGCCGGCGCGGTCCGAGGTAGATTGAAACCTCGTCACGCCAGAGCGGTGACACGATTTGCCTCCAAAAGAGTAGTGGCCCCGTGCTCCACGAGCTCGAGCGCAGCCGTGCGCAGGAGTTTCGAGCCGCCGTCGAGTGCGAGTTCCTTCAACCGCCGGGCCGGTGCCCGAAGCACGATGGCTTCGCGCAGTTCATCCGTGAGCACCAACAGCTCGCCTACGGCGACGCGACCCTTGTATCCCGTGCCCCTGCAATGCGCGCAACCGCGCCCCAAGCGGAACGACCACGAAGCGGCCGCCGCCATCGTCAAGCCGGACTGCTGGATGAGCTCGCGCGAGGGACGGAAAGATTCGCTGCACTGCTCGCAGATCACCCGCACCAGTCGCTGCGCCAGGATGCCGTTGAGGGCGGAGACGAACGCGTAGGCATCGACCTGCATATGCGAGAAACGTCCCAGCACGTCGAATACGTTGTTGGCGTGCACCGTGGTGAACACCAGATGTCCAGTAAGAGCCGACTGGATGGCGATCTGCGCGGTCTCCGGATCTCGGATCTCGCCCACCATGATCTTGTCGGGATCGTGGCGCAGGATTGAGCGCAGTCCTCGTGCGAAAGTGAGGCCTTTCTTTTCGTTCACCGGGATCTGCAACACGCCTTGCAGCTGGTACTCCACCGGATCTTCGATGGTGACGATCTTGTCGTGTCCGGTATTGGTCTCGGAGATCGCGGCATAGAGCGTCGTGGTCTTGCCGCTGCCGGTGGGTCCAGTCACCAGTAGCATGCCGTACGGCATCTGTGACAGCCGGCGCAGCCGCCGCACCATGTCCTCGTCGAACCCCAGCGCGTCGAGTCTCAATCCGTGCAACTCATCGGTGAGCGCTTGCTTGTCCAGGATGCGCAGCACAGCGTCCTCGCCGTGTACGCTCGGCATCACCGACACCCGGAAGTCTATCGGCCGCCCCTTCAAGCCCAGCTTGAAGCGGCCATCCTGCGGTACGCGACGCTCCGCGATATCCAGTTCACTCATAACCTTGATGCGCGAGATCACCTGTTCGCAAAGGTCCGAGCCGCCCAGGGTGGCGACTGGAACCAGCACGCCGTCGACGCGGTAGCGGACCGCCAAGCCGCCGGGGCGCGTCTCGAGGTGGATATCGCTGGCGCCGGCTTTGAGGGCGTCGTACACGGTCGAGTGCACGAATTTCACGACCGGACTCGAGTCGGCGCTGATCGAGGCCAGGGAGAGGTTTTCGACCTCGCCCTCGCCTGTGGTGTTGCCGACCGCGGCGAGCGCCGCGACATCCATGGCCTTCAGATCCTGCTCGTGACGCGCAAGGAATGCCGTGACGTCCTCGCGCGCCGCGAGATACCAGCTGAATTCGGCGCTTACCTTGAGCTCCAGCCAACTGCGCAGCGCGATATCGAAGGGGTCACCGAGGACCGCCAAGTGCTCCTTATCGCGCGAGACGATGACGCAGCCGCGTCGTGTGCAATCGGCCGGTCCAAGAAGATCGAACGCCGGGGTGAGATCCATCAGTTCCGAGGTGGCAAGTACCGGGTAGTGCAGCAGGGGACCTACCGCGAATGCCAGAGCCTCTCCGTCCATGCCGCTCTGCTCGCTCAGAACATCCATGATCGGACGCGAGGCCGCCTGCGCAGCACCGACCGCATCGCGGATCTGCGCCTCCGTCAGGGCTCGGGCGCGCGTGATGCCTGCCGGCGGGATCTTGGCGGCGGCGTTCATCGGATGCTCCCGGCAAGTTCGAAAATCGGAAAGTACATCAGCACCACGATGCCGCCGATCAGCAGACCGATGAGAGTCATCATCACCGGCTCGATCAACCGGGTGGCGATATCCACCCAGCGCGACAACTCCGCATCGTAGAAGGCCGCGACGCGCTCCATCATTTCGCCCATGTTGCCGCTGCGCTCGCCGACGCGCAGCATGCGTTCGCCCACCGCGGTTGTGAGTCCGTGCTTGGCGAGCGAGTCGGTGAGCGACTGCCCTTCGCGCACCGCCAGAGTTGCCGCCGCGAGGCTGGGCTGGGCCGCCGCGGCGAGCAAACCGCGTGTCATGTCGAATGCCACCACCACCGTGAGACCACCGCGCAAGAGCATCCCGGCGGTCCTATACAGGCGCGCCAGCTGGTAGAGCTGCAACTGATGACGAATGGCCGGAAAGCGGGCGATTAGGCGGCCGACGGCAGCGCGCGATTCGACACGCAGCGCAATGCTCCCGGCGGCGCCCATGCCGACCAGGAAGGCAGCGAGCACCAACCAGCCGTGCGACTTGAGCAACTGGCCCCACTGCATCAGGATGCGCGACGCGAGCGGCAGATCTCCGCCGATCTCCTCGTAGATGCCCGAAAAGCGCGGCACCACATAACCCACCAGGAACAGCATCACCAACAGACCCACCCCGAGCAGGACACAGGGATAAATGGAGGCGTTGATCAGCTGCCGCTTCAGCAGGTCGATTCGTTCCTGGTAGTCGACGAAGCGCCGCAATGCCTCCGAGATCGCTCCGCTGCGTTCGCTCGCCCGGATTGTGGCGACATAAAGAGCCGTAAATGAGCCGGGAAATTCCGCCAGCGCCGCCGACAGGCTCTGACCCTCATAGAGACGCGCACGAATTCCCTCCAGGACGCTGCGTACGGCGGCGTCTCGTTCCTTCTCGGTTAGTCCCTCGATGGCCTCCACCAGCGACAAACCCGCCTCCAGCAGCGCGATTAGCTCATTGCTGAACGGAACCAATGCCAGGCGCGCGCGCCGACCGGAAAGTTTTAGCCGGGATTTTTCGACGGAAAGAATCCGCAGACCCCGCGCTTGCGCCTGACGACGCACGTCGGTCTCATCGACCGCCTCCATATCGTGAATGGCGATCGCGCGGGCACCGTCCAGACCTGTGACTCGGAACCGCATCGCTACCAGTTCGTAACGTCGGCATCTTCACCCGTGCCACCCGGTCGACCATCTTTGCCGTATGACAGAAGGTCAAAGTCTCCGTGGGACCCCGGCTGCTCGTAAACGTAGGGGCGTCCCCAGGGATCCATGGGCACGCCTTTCTTGAGATAAGGACCGCCCCAGTTCGGTTCGTTGGCCGGGGCGGCAACCAATACTTGCAAGCCCTCCTCAGTGGTCGGATAGCGGCCCACGTCCAAGCGAAACTGATCGAGAGCCTTGTCGAGCGCATCTACTTGAGCCTTGGCCACCTTGACCTGCGACTTACCCACCTGTGCGAAGTAGCGAGGCGCAACGAAACCGGCGAGCAAGCCGATGATCACCATGACGACCAAAAGCTCGAGCAGGGTAAATCCCGACGAGCGTCGGTCGGCGCGGTTTATCTCGTTCATGCGTGATCTCCTCATGCTTTCTCGACGGCAGGATGCAGCCGGCCGGCCGATTCAGGCAGTCGGTGGTCGGGGGAGTCCGACCGCTTGCTTCCCGGTAGCTCCATACGGGTTTTTGAGTAGCCGCCGAAGAGTTTCAATTGAGGCTCGCATTGGCAAGGCGCGCAGCGTGGCCCGCAGCCACCGGCCACTCCAGCCGGATCGTGGTCCCCTTCCCGGGAGCGCTGAGGACATCGAAACGCCCTCCCGTGCTCTCCGCCCGCTCCTTCAGCCCGCGCAATCCGCGGGTGCCTTCGGTCGCGGCGGCGCCCTCGCCTACCGTGAAGCCGATCCCGTCGTCGCAAACCTTGACGGTCAGCACCCCAGAGAGAATGCGCATCGAGACCTCCACATGACTGGCACCGGCATGACGCGCGACGTTATTGAGGGACTCCTGTACGGCGCGGTAGACATTCGTCACAAGGATCTCCGGGATGTCGGCGTCTTTCACTCCGATATCGAGATCAATGTCGATGCCGTGATAAACATCCTGCCAACCGCGACACAGACCGCGCACCGCCGACGCCGCGCCCAGGTCGTCCAGGACGGCCGGCCTCAGATTCATCGAAATGGCACGCACCTCGTCGAGCAGGCTCTGGACTCTCACCACCATGGCATCGACGACTTTCCCGGCTTCGTCCGGAGCGCCGCGTCGCGTCAGCACTTGGGCGCGCTCCAGCGAATATTTGATGGCGCTCAGATTTTGACCGACCGAATCGTGCAGATCCTGAGAGATCCGTTTTCGCTCCGCCTCCTGCGCGGTCATCAGGCGTTCCGACAACGCTTCGAGGTCGCGCATCGAGCGCCGCAGCGAGCGCTCGGCGGCGCGGCGACGGCGCACTTCGCTCAACAGCGTGCGATTGGCGGCCACCAGCTCGTCGGTTCGTTCCGCAACTCGAGCCTCTAGATTCTGATTGAGCTTGTTGATCTCTCGTTCCGCCCGCCGCAGTACAGTCACATCGGCGACGGTGAAGACCGTGCGCGGCGCACGCTGCATACCGTCGCGGCTGTTGCCGTGCAGTGGCGGTGTCAGCGCCACGATCAAATCCCGGCTCAGCGGCGCGTCGGTCAGCTCAAAACTGGCCGCCGAGCCGAAGCGCAGCTTGTCGGTCGCAATACGCAGCTGCGCAAGCAGTGCGCACTCTTTGACCTGGCAGTTTGGATGCAGCAATGCGTGCAGCCCACGTCCAATCGCAAGCCCGACAGTGCCTAGGTGCCAGCGCTCGATGGCCCGGCTGATGCGCACCACTTTCAAGGAACTGTCGAGCAAGCCGACTATTTCAGGAAGCGCGTCGACCGACAGCTCCCACTCGAGCTTGGCGCGGTAGATCGCGGCGAGGGTCTGCTGGCGCTTGTCTCCGTTGCGGCTATGAACGGCAGCCAGCACCTTGCGTGCCGCGTCGAGGGCCGCCATCCGCGCGGCCGTATGTTCGGGTGCGCGAGGCGCAATCAGCATCAAGGCATACCGCGTGGAGGACTCCAATTGAATCGCTCCACAAAGCGACTGCATGTGTTCCTGCGGCTCAGGCGGTTGATGGTCGGAGGCAACGGGCGCGAAGCGCACCGACTTGTGCACCACCCGACTCGGATCGCTGAACGCCTGCGCGATCGGCGGCACATCCTTAAGGTCCAGAACCCGCTTCTGCCAGAACTCCGGGACGTTGGCTCCGCCCACGACCTTGACGGAATCGTCGTCGCTATAGTTGCGCAACAAGAGCACGGTGGCGCCGGGGTAGATCTGGGCCAGCGCTCGCGCCGCCGCGTTGGCGAGCGCTCGGAACGAAGTCGACGAACCGCCGGACTCGTCCAGACGGGTCAAATAGTTCGCGCGCTGTACCGGCTCTGCTTCGTGATCGTTCACCCGACCGATCTTGGGCTTGTGGGGGGCAGGCGATACAGTGGGCCCAGTCGGGTGCTTACCGGCGCGCTACTGGGTAGCAAAAGTAGGGTAATACGGTACGCGTTCCCTACAAATCGAGCGAGAGTTTGCGGTAGATGCTGAGAACAGCGGGTACATAGGCGCGCGTTTCCGCATACGGGGGGATGGTCCCTCCGTATCTGTCGACCGCCTCTATTCCAGCATTGTAGGCAGCGAGGGCGAGTTCCACGCGATTATCATAACGACGCAGAAGATCCTTGAGGTACTCGGCGCCCGCCCGCAAATTCTCCGACGGATCAAACGGATGGCGCACGCCGTAGCGCTGCGCGGTTTGAGGCAGCAGTTGCATGAGCCCCAGGGCTCCCTTGCGGGAAACCGCCTTTGGATCGAACGCGGACTCGACCTCGACGACCGCTCGCAACAGAGCGGGCTTCAACTGCGCACGACGCGCTTCCTCATCGATCAGCTCCGTGAACGTCGCCGCCCGGCGTTTAAGCTGACTTCGAGTCACCAGCGTTCGATTCGTGTGCTCTTGATCGGAATGATCCGAATCCTTGATGATGCGGATATAGCGCGGATCGGCGGGGACGTTGGAATAGTGAACCAGACCGGCAGCGTCGGTGAAGGCATAAATATCGGCCCGCGCGACGGTATTCCCCAGCACGAGAAGGGCCGCTGGCAGGAAAATAAGTCGAATTAGTGGCATTGCAGGTGAATGTAGGTGTTTCGAAATTCCCCGCCAAGTAGTAAAACCACCCCTATCGGCCTATTTGATGTAATGCAGGACAGGTTAGGATGCTTGTCACTTTTTCAATGGGCTTTGCGATGATATGTGCAATTCGGCGATCATTGCTCCGGCAACGCTGGCTATTATCGGAGCGTCGCGGCTTTGCATGTCAAAGGGAGAAGACAAATGATCAATAATTCGAGCCCGGTTCGTAGTAGCGCTCTCGGCGCGCCCGGATCGGGGGTAAACACTTCCTTTGACGGCAAGTCTCGACTCATTTTGGTCGATGACCATGCGATTTTGCGCGAAGGGCTGATCGCTCTTTCGGAGATGGAGCCGGATCTCAAAGTCGTAGGTCAGGCGGGCACCATCGCAGAAGGCATCGCCGTCGCGATCGCCCAGCGTCCTGACCTCATCATTACCGACCTCTGCATGCCGGGCTCCGCCGGACTGCAGGGCATTGTGGAATTCAGGCAGCGTTGCGCGGGCGCCAAGGTACTCGTGCTAACCATGCACGACAGCGAAGAGCACATCCGCGCTGCCCTCTCGGCAGGCGCGCAAGGATATGTACTGAAGGACGCGAGCCGCGGAGAACTCATGCACGCGATTCGAGCTGTCATCGCCGGTCAGCGACATCTATGTCCGCGCTCTTCCGCCCGCGTGGTGCGCAGCTACCTCGGCGAGCGACCGGCGGTATCGCCGCTCGCCAGCGGAGTTACCGGACGCGAGCGCGAAATCCTCGGCATGATCGCCGCGGGACTTTCCAACAAGCGCATTGCCATCGGTTTGGGACGCAGCGTCAAGACCGTCGAGAAGCATCGAGCCAACCTGATGCGCAAACTGCAGCTGCACAACGTCGCAGAGGTCACGCGCTTTGCGATGGAGAGCGGGCTGCTCGACTAGGCTTGCAGGTCGCTCAAAACCGACAGTATTTGCTAACAACTTTATGCTGCACAATCACGGCATGAAGGCAACTCCGAGCATAGTCGCGCTGGCGCTAGGCTTCCTCACACTCGGGCCGCTATGCGCCGGGCCGGCCCAGGCCGCCTTGAGCGGCGATACGGCCAGCGTACATGACGATGAAATCGAACTGCGCGGCACCGTTACCGCCGTGGCTCACTTCGCCGGGTTCGAACGACGCACCCTCAGCACCGACACGGGTCTCGTCATCAACGAGTTCTTGACGCCCGCGGGCACCGTGTTCGCGCTCAGCTGGTCCGGCCCGGTTTTACCGGATCTGCGAGCCCTGCTCGGCAGGCACTACTCAACGTATGTCGCAGCGCTCGGACAATTCGCGCAGCCGGGATTGAAGCGATCGCTTCGCATAAGCACTGCCGATTTTGTGATGGAGAGTGCCGGGCATCTGCGTGCCTTCGTGGGCCACGCCTATGTGCCGTCATTGTTGCCAGGCGGCGTCCCTCTCCGAGACCTTCCGTGGTGATCATCGCGATACGCCGCTTTGCATTCATGCTAGCGGGTTTATCGCTGCTCACAGGATGTTTCGGAGGCAATGGCACGACTGCGGCTACTTCAGCTCCAACATCTACCGCCAACGTCACCACGGTCACCGTCGACTCGGGCCCAAGTTCGGCGAATGGCCAGATCAATCACGCGTACGTGACCGTCAAGGTATGCGAACCCGGCACCCAGACGTGTGCCAGCATCGACCACGTTTTGCTCGACACCGGGTCCACCGGACTTCGCCTGGTGGGGTCCGTGCTGACCGCCCAGAAGGTAGCCTTGCCCAAGGAGACCGACTCGCAAGGACAGACCATTGAGGAGTGCATGAGCTTCACGGGCGGTCAAACCTGGGGACCTGTGGTTTTGGCGGATGTATACCTTGCAGGCGAACAGGCGAGCAAAGCGCCCCTGCAATTGATGGATGATGCGAACAGCGCCGCCCCAGCGCCGGCGACCTGCGGCGCAAACGGCACCCTCATGAATGCCGCCACCGGATTTGGCGCCAATGGCGTTCTTGGAGTAGGCGTGTTTTTGCAGGACTGCGGCCAAGGATGCGTCTCAAATTCCGCTCCATTGCCTGTTTACTATGGCTGCAGCTCGGCGGGCGCCTGCACCGCCGAAAATACCGCTCTCGCACTGCAAGTGAGCAATGTCGTGGCGCAGTTCGCCAGCGACAACAACGGCGTCATCGTCAACCTGCCAAACCTCGCAAATGCCAACGGCGACGCCACGGTGCAGGGCGAGCTGATCTTCGGACTTGGAACCCAGTCGGACAACATGCTTCCGGCGACGCTTACGGTTCTCGGCGTCGACGGCAGCGGGAATTTTCACGCGAACTACAACGGCTCGACGACAGCGCTGCCGGCGCTGATTGACTCTGGAACGGATTCCTTTGCTTTCAACGACTCGACTATTGCCGTGTGCTCGAGCGGCAGCTTCATTGGCTACTATTGCCCCACCGTCGCGCCGCTGGCGGTCTCGACCGTGAACACCGGACTCGGACAGTACACGGGTTCGGCGACCGTCAATTTTGCAATCGGCGATCCCAATACGTTCGTGGCGGGTGCCACCGCATTTTCCGGACTCGGCGGTGGCGCCGGCTCCACCTACTTCATCTGGGGTATGCCGTTTTTCTTCGGACGTCAGATTTACGTCGGCATCGAGCAGCGTTCAGGCGGCAGCTACACCGGCCCCTTCTACGCTTACTAGTTCAAGCGTGACCCACGCCGAGCACCGACTCGACCGCCCGCACCAGGTCGCTCGATTCAAAGGGTTTGGTCAGGATCAGATGCGCGCCGGCGCGTTCGGCCGCCGCAAGATATGCCGTCGTGGTAATTGCGCTTGGCTGGTACGCCGTTATGCCGAAATTGCCGCCGCCCGAGATGGCGATGATTTTCACGCGCGGAAATGACGCGCGGATTTCGTGGATGGCCTCCACTCCGTTGACCTTGGGCATGATGATGTCAGTGATCACGACATCGACGTTCGTGTGACGCAAGCTCTCGAGCGCCTCGGAGGCGCTCTCGACCGCTTCAACCGTGTAGCCCGCACGCTCCAGGACGCGTTTAACCGCGTCGCGCACGTCCAGTTCATCGTCAACGATCAGCACTCGGTGCATTTCACTCACCCAAACCTACTGAGCCATCCGCATGTTCGCTGAATGCCGGAAAGAATACCCGGAATGTGGCGCCTTTGCCCGGTTCAGATTCAACCTTGATGATTCCGCCGAAGCTCTCCACGATTCCGTGGACCACGGACAGGCCGAGGCCTGTGCCCTGCCCCACAGAACGGGTGGTAAAGAATGGCTCGAATATCCTTTCGACCGTGGAGACGGTCATGCCATGACCCGTATCCTGCACCCAGAATTCAACCTTGTGCCCCGCCGCGCTCCGCAATCCGATGGTGAGCACCCCATTCGAGCCCTGCATGGCCTGAAAAGCATTGGTGCACAGGTTGACGACCATGTGTAGAGCCAGCGTCGCGTCGGCCCGGATCGCGGGGATCGTATCGCTCACCTCAGTATGGATTTCAATGCTCGGAGGCCCAAGGGCCTTGAGCAGATTCAATCCCTCGGCAATTACCGCGCGCATATCGATTGCAGTCAATTTGGAGTCGCCGAGCTCCCGACTGAAGGTGAGGATTTTACGTACGACGTCTTTGGCTCGGCGCGCCGCCCCCAACACCCGTTCGAGATCTGCCCGCGCCGCGCTCCTTTCCGGCAAATCCTGCAGCGCCATGTCGGTGAAAAGTATGATCGGAACCAGCACGTTGTTGAATTCATGCGCGACGCCTCCGGCAAGCGTGCCGACCGTCTCCAGACGTTGCTTCTGGCGCAGCTGCTTCTGCAATTCCTCGCGGCGCATTTCCGAGGCTTCTTTCTCGCGGATCTGGGACTGCAAGCGCAAATTCACACCGACCAATTCGCTGCGCATCGCCTCAAGGTCAGCGGCAAGGTCGTGCAATTCCCGGATTCCGGTGGAGATTTCCAGTGGCTGAGAATACTCACCGGATGCGATGGCGCGCGATACGTCCTGGAGCCTTTGAATCGGGCGCGAGAGGCGATTGCTGAGCACTATGGCGATGAATATCGCAACGCCGAAATAGCTGCCGAGAAGCCATAGCAAATGGCGCTGCGCCATATGGACGCGTTCGAGCGTGGGCTGCTCGTCAAACCCAAGGCGAAGCTCTGCATTTCGAGTGCCATGCACGATCGGCAGAACGACGAAGTAGACATCGTCGCCATCCTCGTCGAAGTGCAGATCCGTGGAGCGGGAAACGTTGACGTTCGGCGAATTGAGCTTGCTGCGGGTGGAATTGACACCTTCGATCAACTCTGCATATCGACCATCGCCGTGTACGATGGCCACGTCCAGCAGATCCTCGGTCCGAGAGGCTGATTCCATGGCGACGCCGAGTTCGAACTCGTCGGCCAACACGCGCGCGAAGGTGCGGGCGTTTTCGACGAACAGGTCTTCGTGGCTGGTCTTGATGACGTAGCCCACGGCGTAGTAGAGCGCCGGGAGCAATATCACGTGCAGCCCGATCACCCAGGCCGCGACCACCCGCGCAAAGCTGCTGTTTAATCGTGCCATAGGGTTCGAAGGATCTTGATGCGCTTGTCCTGCTGAACATCGCGCTCCCATGCGTAACTTATCGCCGTCTTGTTGGCCGCGACGGCGGCCAACAATGCTCGTTTGTCGGTGTAGATCGGCGGCAGCGTAATCTCGCCCGCCATGGCAAGCCGCAGCACGCGCCGATCGTACACCGTGTCGGTCATCGCCACCACGTTCTGCAGGAATACGCTCCTGACCTGGGAGTCGGCCTCGTTCAGCAGCGCGCGCAAACGGATCCCGTCGTGCGTGACGTTCATTCCCAGAAATAGCCTTCTGACTTCGATCGAGTCCAATTGATCGATGGGACTGTCGGCGCTCGCGATGAGGACCAGGCGCTCGTTCATGTATGCCGAGGCGCACGCCATCGACAACAGCAGCAAACCTAGGACCTTGCAGAGCAACCGTCTCACGGAATCACGCCGCTCCATTGCAAGCGAATCTCGTTCGATCGCTGGTCGATGGATATGACGTGCGAGATCTCGACGGTGAGCGCTTGGCGCCGGATGAAATCCCATCTCAAGCCAAGCGCCTCGCGCTGGAAGGCGATGTCGATATCACCGTCATGGTCGTCGAAGAGGTGCACGTAGCGCGACTCCTCCATGCGGGAGGAATTCTCGAGCCGTCCGAACATGGTCAGCTTGTGGGGCAGTACGCGCTCGGCCTGGATATATCCCGAAATGAAGCTCTCGTCGTGCGCACCCGTATCCAGGCCGACATCGACGTAATAGTTGGTGGCAATCACCCGCCAGGGGTCGAAAGTCCAATCGACGTAGGCACCCCACACCGTGAGCACGATATTTGTGGATTGGATGTAGTTGATTACTGAAGGCGAGGCGGTTTGCACTTGATCGTGCGCAAATACCAGTCCGGCGCCGTTACCGCTTTCGTATTCGGGTAAATACGCCAGTCGGCCCGAGATGGCCAATCGATGTCGCCCCGGATTGTTGTCTATGAGGTCGATGGGCTCGTATTCATGAGCGAGGATGCTTGGGCCGTAGCCGACGCCGGTGGAGACTTGTATGGCACCGACGTTGCCCATTGCTTGGCGCGTGTCGAAGAGAGCGCCCGTTATGTGCTGCGGGATCAGGCCCTGCTCATCTTCCCAGCGTTCGATGAAGGGGCGAGTAATGGCCGTCTGCAGATAGCGGCCGTGATGATGTTCGCTGTTCCAGGCGCTGGCCGGTTGGTGGAAGCGCCCGAACCAAAGTGTGGTTTCGGGGGCGAATTCCCATCCGAACTGCAGGCGCTCCAGATCCCGTTCGTCCGGCGTGATGTAGTATTCCCCAAACACCTTGAACTGGTGCTCGGTGAGGCCGAACAGTACGTCGGCATCGAACCACGTATCGTCATCACCGGCATGAGTTTGACCGGTGCCGTGAATAGCCTCGGCAGCCAGGAATACTTCAAACTCGTTGGCGGAATGCTCATGATCGGCGGCTGACGATACGGCGGGGAAATACCACAGGAGCGCGAGCGCTGGTAGCAGTCGCGAAAAGTGTCTGGTCATTCCAATATCCCTGATTCGGTGTGAATACACATCCGACTCGGCTATTGTTCTGTCTTAGAAAGTCCCTACTTGGACCTTAGGGACAATACCCGCTTTGCAATAGCGGAAACAGTATGGATGTCCCGATACGGACGCGATTGTGTCAAATGACAGGGTCCGCCATCCCGGACACTGCCTATATAGAAGAGTAAGTCAGTGGACGCCTGAAACGTCAACGATCGCGTCGGCGGGCGTGAGCACGGTGGTTTGTACGGTCTCAGAGCCGAGCGCCCTGGGCGCTTCGCTTAGCATTTCTGGCAGGCTGGCTGCCGGCATGACGCCCTTGACGTACGTCAGGAAGTGATCGCCTATCTGGACTACGTCTCCGTCGGAGAGCCGATGCACCGACAGCTTCTTGCCATTGATCAGCAATCCATTCTGGCTTTGCAGGTCTTCGATGACCGACGAATTGGCAGTGGTGAGAATCCGGCAGTGCTCGCGGCTGACGAAGGAACTTTCGATTCTGACGTCGTTGCGCAGAGCCCTGCCCAGGGTGATCTTTCCTAAGGGCAGCTGGCACTCCGCAACCCGACGATTCTGGTGATCGAGCTTTATGTAGCCCGGCGAGCTGAGCTCGATTTCCGCTCGCGGAAGATCGCCCTCGGGACGTGCGCTGTACTCTACCCAACCCAGTTGACTCGCAACGGTCTTCACGTCCGAAGCGGAAACGCGGCCGTGTCCGCGAGTGAACGCCGCCATGAGCACGGCATCTGCCAGCGTATTGATGAGCCGTGGAATGCCACCGGTGAATCGCAACACCTCGCCGCACGCGTCTGCGCCAAAGAATTCCTGTCCGGCGAACCCAGATACCTGCAGTCGATGGTCGAGATAGCGCTGTGTTTCCTCGAGATCGAAAGGCTGGAGCACAACCTGCAACACGGGGCGCTTGTCGGCCGTATCGAATTGCGGGCGCGTCAAAATCCGCTGCAAAGAAGGGCGCGCGCTCAGCAGCACGCAACACCGCAGCTGCGGCGTCCGCCGCCGGCTGGCAAGCTTCAAGATTTCATCCAATAGTTCCGGCGCCACAAGATCCGCGTTATCGACTGCGATAAGGACCTGAAAGCCCGCGCTGACCTGCTTTGCAAGGCAGGCGTCAAATCGCAACCGAGCGCTGACAGAGTCAGCCTGATCGGAGCTCTCTAGTTTCGACAGCACCGCCTCGAAAAATTCTGCGCTGGAAAGGTCGGCATGCCGCACATGGGCGAGCTTGACCATATCTGGCAACTGCGCCAGGCAATCCTCGAGCATCACCGTTTTGCCGATGCCCGCCTCTCCCACGATGAGCACGCATCCTTCGGATAGCTCCACCGCGCGCTTGATCTGCGACTTGGCGACGGCGCGTTCTCCGGCGAGGAAGTGAAAGGCAGGGTCCGCGGTCAAGCGGAAGGGCAAGCGCTGCAACTTGAAGAAATCTAAGTACATTGTGGCTCCCTTTCCCTTCGCTCAAAATCTGCAGGTCGGCACCCGATGTTCGCCGAAGTTAGCCGAATGGTAGGAATAGTGCGATGGGGAACAGACTCCATCGGGCCTAGGGTCTGCTACGCGTGTAGGACTTTACATAGCCGAGAACGGCCGGCAGTTAGGTCTGGGCGGCGTGGGGGCTGCGCAGGTGCACCGGAGGCGGGCCGTATTTGGGGTGATTGCAAGCGGCGAATTGTAGCGAGATCCCACCTATGCCAAACACGAACCGACTCATTTGCATTCAAACAATATGTGCTAGCTCACTTGATCACACAGGCCTCGGCGCCACAAACAGCGAGGCTGCGCTCGGCAACCTCACGCGAGGCGAACAACACTGCCTTGGTCAGTGCGTCGGCGCTGGCGCAATCGCTGGCGAGAACAGTGACGCTTCCCACATCCAGCTCCGGCATGCGGTTCACAGGGTCGACTAGAGCCGACATCTCGCGGTTACTGGCGTCTTTGCGCCGTGAGAAATAGGGAGCCGATGTGGCCAGCGCCCTTCCTTTGATTTCAAGAAAATACGCCTTCTCCAAAGGTTCCACGGGATGGCGGAGGCGCACGCCGTGACTGCGCGGTCCCGCCACGCGCAGATCGCCGCCCGCGTTGACCAGCACGTCCTCGATATCGCGGGCCGCGAGGGCGCATACCGCCAAATCCACGGCGAATCCTTTGGCAATTCCACCGAGATCGGCACGCACAGCTCGACGATAACGGATGCAGGTATCGCCCAAGAGCTCAATGTCGCGCCAATCTGCGCCCGGGTCGCACTGCGTCCGGCAACTTGGCAGGTAGCCGGAGCTCTCCAGGATCGGCGCCGCCACTGTCGGGTCGAACGCGCCTTGGGTGAGCCAGGAAAAGTTAAGTGCCATCTCAAACACCTTGTAGGTGTCGGCGTGAACCCGCACTGGCCGGCTCAAGGCGTGTCGATTGACCAGCGATAGGTCGCTCGTCGCCTCGTGAAAGCTCATGAGTCGGTGGACCCGCTCCACTTCGGCAAACGCGTCGCTTACCGCGGCATGCAACTTTTCCTGCGAGTGTCTGTCGTCGCTGACCGCAATCTCGACCAGCGTTCCAAGCAGCGGCCGGGCGCGGCGCACCGTGTGAGGTTCAGGCGTTGGCAATGGCGACAGCATAGATGGCGAGGAGTCTGCGTATGCCTTCGGTCACGTGCTCACACGAGAGCGTTGCGCCGCTGATGTTTTGGATATCCTTGCCGATACGTACTGGATCACCATGATGGCGGCCGGTAAATTGCGCCCGCCAGTGAGAGTTGCGCACCTCACCTCCGTACGCTTCGCGGTATTCGAGAATTTCTACCTGGCGCACCTTGCCGTCGGCATCCAGCGCCACCGCATAAGTGATTAAGTCATGCTTGCCGATTACCGCATCGACGAAGAAATATCCTTGATCAGCTTTCCAAGCACGCAAGCCGCCGGGGTAGACCTTGACTCCGGCATCCTTCTCGACGGCCGCTATCTGGTCGGCAGATAGGCGCAGCGACAAAGCCGCCAGCGACTGGCCGGGAAACATCAGCTGCTGCGCCTGTTCCACGCTCATGTACACCAGAGCGTGGGCCGGGACGCATACCGCCACCGCGGCAATCGACATATAGGCTATGCGCGAGTCGAATCGCATGATGCCGCCTAGAAAGCCAGCCCAAGACCGAAGTCAAAGCGCGTGAAATCCTTGTTGACGTCGAAGCTTTGATAGTCTGCCTTGAGGACCACGTGCGGCGTCACATAGAAGTTGGCGCCGAAGGTCCAGACGCGGTCTCGCGGCTGCGGCCATGGGCGGCCGTCCGAAGCAAGACCGGCAGGCACGGTGGTGAACCCCATCGGAATGCCTTCGTACGAGGCGCCCATGTCGTAGTGTTCCCAGCGCACAAACGGCGACAACCGGTAGGTGCCGTTGTTCCATACGGTGTACG
The DNA here is from genome assembly GCA_036494165.1 of Steroidobacteraceae bacterium. GTDB lineage: Bacteria > Pseudomonadota > Gammaproteobacteria > Steroidobacterales > Steroidobacteraceae > Bog-1198. The sequence continues at coordinate 50,955 of DASXOQ010000102.1, read as the reverse complement.
CGCCCTGTAAATAGTAGCCAAGGAACTCCGCCGGCAGCGGATTGGAGGCTCCAGTGTTGTCCAGGTTGAAGGTCGCCGTGTTCGAGATTCGCCCACGGGCATAGACCGCGGACAATTCAGCCGCGCCCGGAGTCCAGCGTGCGTGCCCCTCCCACAAAGTCACCCGTTCGCTGGGAAGGCCTGCCGGCACGGTTGGAACGGCCGCATCCCCCGTGAAAACTGCTGCTCCCGCGAGAAGTCCTGGAATCCCGCTGTAGTTGAGCGCCACGTACTGCGAGAGATGATGGGCATTGGCAAGCTGCAGCTCCTGGTGGGTCGCTTGCATGGGCGCCACGTCGTTGTCCTCCAGGTCGAGCGCGGTGCGGTACAGGGGATCTTCCGGATTGACGTCCCAGCCATTGAGGTCAAGACCCGTCGTTACGCCGACGTCCCAGTTGAGCCCCAGTTCAGTATTGCCATGAAATCCAAAGCCGCCTTCGCGCCAGGTGCTCGGAATGATCAATGTCTCCACGAAATTTCGCTGTACACCATAGTAGTTGATCGGCTCATGGTGTTCGTTGAGCAGGCCGAACGGCATCAGGAACAGTCCGGCCTTCACCGAAGCCCATGGCGCCAACTGATGATCGATATAGAACTGCTCGACCTCGAACTCGCCCTTGTCGCTGGCCGATGCGACGGCGTGTTCGACTTCGAACTCCGAGTTGAAGACAGTGCGATCGTCGAAGCGGTAGCCGATCCCAAACACCGCTCGCGCAAGATCGAATTCAGTATCGGCGGGCACATGCGTCGGGTGAGTGTAGTAAATCTCGCCGTAGCCCCAGAGGCTGAGATTCGGCGAGATTCCACCGCCCATGCCGGACGAATTGGCCGCTGCCGCAAGCGGCGCGGCCTCTGCGTTGGGAGCAGCGGCAGGCTGTGAGCCTTCGATCGCCTGCTGTTGTTGCGCGGCTGCCAGAGCTTCGTTTTGCGCCTTGAGTTCGCGGATCTGCGACTTCATGCTGACAAGTTCCTGCTGCATGTCATCAAGCCGCTGTTCGAGCCTCTGAACGAGCTGCGGATCCACATCCGCGGCCGAAGAGGCCAGGGGAAGCGCAGCTCCGAGCGCCAGCGCTGCGATCGACATTCTGAAATGATGCATATCAAGGTCCTTGAGAGGAATTGGCTGATGAGACGGCCGCCTGGCACTGCGCAGGCAGTACCAGTGCTGCAGGGTTCGCAGGGTCATAGCCGTCTGTAAGCGTGCAAAGAAAGGCGATGAGATCCTGGATTTCAGCGGGATCGAGTGCCGGAGTTCCGCTGAGAGACCTGTTGTATGGAATCTCCAGCGTATTGACGTTGCCTACGTATCCGGCGTCACTGCCCGGCTCGAGATAGTTGACCAGGAACTGCCCCCCGTATAGAGCCGGGAGATCATCGAATTTCGTAACGCTGCCGTCGCTCAAGGTCGGGTAGAACTGTTCTGGGTTGGTATCACGCCGCACATAAAAGCCGATCGCCTGCTCGAGCGTCGCGAACTGTCCGTTATGAAAATAGGGGGCGGTAAGCGCAATGTTGCGCAGTGTCGGAACCTTGAACTGCCCGCAAACCCCGGACAGGTTGATCGTGCCGTTGTCGCGCAGCGGGCCGCAGATGCCGATGTCGTAATATGTGTGCACGCCGTCATCGCTGTTCCGCGGCGTGTAGTCAGGCGCCGAAGCGGGATTGTTCGATGGAATGTTGGCGTTGCGCGGCAGGCCCAGATTGTCGAAGCTGAAGTCGGTGAAGAGCGGCGGCGTGACGCCGGCGGAGGTGCTTGGATGGCACGCGGCGCAGTTGCCTTTGCTCGGATCGTTGAAGAGTGCGAGACCCTGCTGCTCCTGCGCCGTCAGCGTAGCCTCGCCCTTGCGCCAGTAATCGTACTTGCTTGTGAAGGGATGAAACTGCGGGCTTTCCGTTTCGAACGCGGCCAGCGCCGCGCCAATGCGCTGCAAGGCCGTGTCAGGGTCATTCAGCACATCGCTGCCGTAGAGCGCCGTGAATTCGGCGAGATAGGGGCGCAGCTTCAATTTGTCGATCACCGCCTCTGCACTCGGATTCGCCATCTCGAACGCGGTGATGAAGGGCTGCGAACCTTGATCTGCCAGGGTCGCCGCCCGCCCGTCGCGGAAGAAACCGCCGTTGGGGCTGCCGTCTGAGTCGAAGTAAAACGTCGGCGTGTAGGACGCGTACATGAGCGATGGCGAATTGCGAAATCCCGAAAGGTCCATGTTCGGTCCGCCGAGAGGGACCGGAGAGCCATGATCGGGGCCGTGGCTGGACGGATCGCCCGCGAATGCGTAAGCGGCCACATGGCAGGTCGCGCAGGACTGCTTGCCCGATACCGACAAGGTCTCGTCCACGAAAATCTTCTGGCCGAGTTGGGCGGCGGCGGACATTGCGGGCGTCGCGCTGCCGGAACTACTTTCGGCTGCAATGCCACCCCCGCCGCACGCTGTGTTACTGGCAAGACCGACAGAACTCAAAATGAGCCCCAACCAGCGCCGGCACATCCAACCGATTGTCTTCATATCCCCTCGCGGGCGCCGCGATCCGACGCCGGCTCCCTTACTAACACTAACAAGAACTATAATGAGAACCATTCGCATTAGCAATGGCAATTGAGGCAGCTGCGCATTGGAGCGCATGCGGCTTGGAGGCGATCTAGGGGTGGCGCCGCAGCTGCGGCTTCTGCTGATGTATTTTCTTGGCGAGACGATGCAGGAGATATGCCAGCGGCAAGGCCAATCCCACTATCCAATGGAAGAACGATAATGCGCGGCGCGCCTGCTCGTCAGCAACGTAATAGAGCAGATACCCGCTCACGATCAACGCCGCCACTGCGCTGAACAAGGTTCCCCCGCTGCGACGGTGCCAATGACGGTGCCATGCTTTGACAATATGCATGCCCCACAACACGCCGAATGTCCATATGGACAGGAAGCCGAATGCCCCGTGAACCTTGAGCCAAACGGGCTCAGCTGGATTGCTGCCAAATGCATTCGGGGATCTGAGTAAATAGTGCACGGCCAGCCAGCCTGCCCCCGAACACCAGACCCCGATGCCGACGGCATTGATCCAGAACCGGGTTCGTTTCGACAGGTGAATGTTCATCTGCGCTAGTTTAGACAAAAGCGTCTGAAAACAAGCAACGCCTAGCCGCTTTGATCACCACTCAATGAACCGCGTGGGACAGCGGATTCTTCAAATTTCATTCTCGGCCGGGCTGAAGCGCTCACGGCGACATTACAACGATCCGTTCGGGGACGACCGATTGGCAAGAATGCGGTGCCTTAAAACGATCCCGGGCGAGCGGACCGCGCTGCGCGGGCGCGGTCCACCACTCGCCTTCCTTACTGCGACTGCCAAAATTGCCGTCGCGATTCCCACATTTGAGCGGGCAGACGGAGGGTAACCGCGGTCGGTTGCTGGGCAATGGCACCGGAGTGTCGATTGCGTAACGCCGATGCGGAGCTTGAAATTCGCTTCGGCAGCGCCATGTCGCAGGCTCAGTTACTGCGGCTACAGCCGCCGCGATATCATGGGTGAATCAACGAGGAGATCAACATGCCCGCCAATACCGAACGTGCCATTCTTGCCGGTGGTTGTTTCTGGGGAATGCAGGACTTGTTGCGCCGCTACCCTGGCGTGATCTCAACAAGGGTCGGCTACAGCGGCGGGGACGTCCCGAACGCGACCTATCGAAATCATGGCACGCACGCCGAAGCCATCGAAATTGTGTTCGATCCTGAACGCCTGAGCTATAGAAGCCTGCTCGAGTTCTTCTTCCAAATCCACGATCCCACCACCCCCAACCGTCAAGGAAACGATCGCGGCACCAGCTATCGCTCCGCCATCTTCTATACGAGCGACCAGCAGAGGGACATTGCGGAAGACACCATTGCCGACGTCGAGGCGTCGAAAATGTGGCCCGGCAAGGTCGTTACCGAAGTTGCAGCCGCCGGTCCTTTTTGGGAGGCGGAGCCGGAACACCAGGATTACCTGGAAAGAATCCCGGACGGCTATACCTGCCACTTCATTCGCCCCAATTGGAAGTTGCCGCGGCGCGCGACCGCCTAGGACGGAATCCCCGTGACGCGGCACGGCGCCTTGGCCCGGCGCTTGAGATTGCCAATGGTTCCCGCTATGGTAGCGCTAACATCAAGGGGATGCGATGCGCGCATACGCTATGGGCTGGCTGGCGATGGGGCTTCTCTACGGAATGGCGTCGGCAGCGCATCCGCTCGGATTGTTCACGTCTGAAGCCGACGTGGGCAGCGTCTCGCCGCCGGGCTCATCGAATCTCGATGCCCGACAGGACCGCTATATTCTGACAGCCGCCGGGGCAAACACCTGGTATCGCATGGATGCGTTTCACTATGTGTGGACGAAGCATTCCGGCGACGCGGCTCTCGGCGCGCAAGTCAGCTTCCCTCCCCACGCTTACGCCCATGAGCCCGACCCGCATCGCAAAGGGCTCCTGATGTTCCGTCAGAACCTCGATGCCAGCGCCCCCTATGTGGACGTCGCAGTGCACGGCTCCGGCCTGGTCGCCCTCCAATATCGGCGTGAATTTGGCGCAAATACCGAAGACATTGAGATCAACATCCCCCTGCCGAAAGCCGTCCGACTCGAGAAGCGCGGCGACCAGTTCACTTTACTGATATCAGAACAAGGCGAGCCGATGCATGCGGTGGGCGCAACGGTGCATCTGCATCTGAGCGAACCCTTCCTCGTGGGTATCGGCGCGCTCTCGCACGATGCGCGTACGGTCGACTCGGTCGAATTCTCGAAAGTGGTGCTCGAATCACCGCAACACCCCTCGGCCGCGGGGATGATGCGCGAGAGTTCGCTCGTCGATGTACAGATCGAGGATCAATATCGCCGAGCCATTGTGATCCGTTCGAGCAGCACGCCCATGCAGTCGCCGGATTGGGCCCCCGGCGGACGAGACATTTATGTCCACGAGAGCGGTCGCCTCGTCGCCATTCCGGTATTGGATCCGCAAATCGGCGGCACCCCTCGGCCGGTCGATGTCGGACCGCTGCTCGACTGCTCCGGCAACTTCGGTGTGGCGCCGGACGGGCAGACCATCGCCGTCAGTTGTGCCGACGCGCCGCGAGGCAACCACCAGGTGTATGTCGTACCTTTACATGGTGGCGCTCCTAAGCGACTGACCAACGGCCCAGAGTCCGGGTACTTCCACGCGTGGTCTCCTGACGGTAGGAGTCTTGCCTTTACGCGCGGCAAGGCGTCCCGCGCCGACATCTACGCCGTTCCTGTCGAGGGAGGTGCGGAAAAGCGCCTCACCACCGACACCTTGAACGACGGGCCCGACTACACCACAGACGGAAAATACATCTACTTCGATTCCGCGCGCAGCGGCCGCCTGCAAATCTGGCGAATGAACGCCGACGGCAGCGAGCCGACTCAGGTGACGGGCGACTTGTCCGCGAATTCCTCGCCGCATGTTTCACCGGACGGAAAGTCCGTCGCATTCTTGAGCCAGGCATCGGACAGCGGCGACGCTATCGCAAGGACCACCCTCAAGATATTGACGCCCGCGGACGGAATGATCCGCGCTGTCACTGAATTTGACGGCAACCGCGGCAGCCTCGCGATGAACAGTTGGCTAGATCACAACCACTTGGCCTTGATCGAGTACAACACCCTGCCCGCTGAGTTCGTAAGGCTCAAATCGCCATGAAGACTTCAATTGCGCTGTTCAGCATTACCCTTGGCTGCCTGGGAAACGCCGCCTGGGCACAGGCACCGCGTCCCGCCATCGATGGAGTGTCCCACATCGCCATCTATGCCTCCGACGAGGCGAAGACCGCACGATTCTACGCGCATGACCTTGGTGCCTTTCGTGGTGCAGACCCGGAGAATCCGGCAGGCGTGCGCTATTACTTCTCGGCCACGCAATTTGTCGAAGTGCTGCCGCTGCCCTCAGGCCCTGCCTCGATAAACCGGCTCGATCATGTCGCGTTTTCGACCCGGGACGCGGCGGCGTTGCGAGACTATCTCCTGAGTCAAAAGGCCGCCGCGGTCGGAGTACTACACTCAGGTAGCGACGGCAGCCGATGGTTCTCGCTCCGGGATCCTGAAGGCAACAACGTCGAGTTCACCCAGGCGCCGGCAAATCCGCGGAAAATCCCGACCAACAGTTTGTCGACTCATATTATTCATGTCGGATTCATCATCCACAGCCGAGAGTCGGAAGATGGCTTCTACCGCCGTATCTTGGGATTCAAGCCGTATTGGTTCGGCGGAATGCGCGATGATACGGCGAGTTGGGTTTCCCAGCAGGTTCCGGACGGCACCGACTGGCTGGAATACATGGTGGTCGGAGATCCCAAGGGCCATGGGATCCCCGCGGACATGAAGCCGTCCGATCTTGGCGTACTTGACCATTTTTCCCTGGGCGTCAGGAATATCGAGGCCGCCTACACATTGCTATGGAACGGCGATCGGCTCGCGGGGCAGGAAAATATGCCGAAGATAGGCCGCGATGCCAAGTGGCAGCTCAACCTGCTGGACCCCGACGGCACGCGTGCCGAAATCATGGAATTGCATGCCATCGGCAAACCGTGCTGCTCGCCTTTCACCGCCGCCGATCCGCAGCACTGACCTTGCAAGTTAAGACCGTCATGCGCCGACCGGCGAAGCGACCGCATTCATCCTCGCTGCCAATGCGGCGCAAGAAGTCCGCCGCTGATCCGGCTTAAACACTATGTCGCGCTGGTTGCGATCGCATACCCATCCTCGGGATGATGCCGGATCGAGTCCAGAATTATAAGCGCTGGGCACGATCGTCCGAAGGACAGTGTGTCAAAATGGAGCCTCATAACATCTCCCGGGGCTAACCGTGCGCTATCGATTCGCGATGCTTACTTGGGTGCTCATCTCAGGTTATGCGACTGCCGCACCGACCCTGCAACAACAGGCGAGCGCGGCACTGGCCCGGATCCAGGGCAATGTAAAAATCCACGGCCTGCACCAACCGGTGAGGGTTCAGCGCGACAAGTGGGGCGTCGCCCACATTTACGCGAAGGACGAGCATGACTTGTTTTTCGCACAAGGCTTCGTCGTCTCGCAGGATCGGCTCTTCCAAATGGAGATCTGGAAACGCTCCGGGCAGGGACGACTGGCCGAGCTCTTAGGTCCCAGTGTGGTGGAGCAGGACTTGAACGCGCGGCGCCTGCGCTTTCGAGGTGACTTCAAGGCCGAGTACGCAAGCTACGCCCCCGACACGCGTCAGATCCTGGAGGCCTTCACCGCCGGCATCAACGCCTATATCGACTGGCTCGAAGGGCCGGAGAGTCCCGGACTGCCCATCGAGTTCAAGGTCGCCGGATTCAAGCCTGAGCATTGGAAACCGGAAGACTGCCTCAACCGGCTCGCAGCTTATGCAATGATGAGCAACGCATCGAGCGAGCTCGCCCATGCTGAAGCGGTAAGGCTCCTCGGCGTCGACAAGGCTTCGGCTTTTTACCGCCTGGATCCGGCGGTGAAGCTTCAGCCCGAACCCGGCAGTGACTTCACAGGGCTGTCGCCCGACTTGCTCGAGCATATCGTCAGCAGCGATCGGCGCATCCCGTTTCCGGCAACCAACCTGCATGAAAGCAACAACTGGACGGTCTCGGGGACGCTCACCGCCTCCGGCAAACCTCTGCTGGCCAACGACCCGCATCGAGTGATCGCCAATCCGTCGCTGCGCTACATCGTGCACCTGGTGGCGCCGGGATGGAACGTGATCGGGGCCGGGGAACCTGGTCTGCCGGGCGTGGCGGCGGGTCACAATGAAAACATCGCATGGGGATTCACCATCTTCGGCCTGGATCAGCAGGACTTGTACTTGGAAGAAGTGAACCCGGCCGACGCGCACCAATATCGCAGCGACAAGGGTTGGGCGCGGATGTCGGAACAACAGGAGATCATCCGCGTTCGCGGCGCCCCGGACGTTGCAAGCATGATTTATTTCACTGCGCATGGACCGGTTCTCTGGCAATCGGGCAACCGCGCCTTGACCCTCCGTTGGATCGGCGCCGAACCCGGGACCGCCGGATATTTGGGCTCGTTGTCGCTCGATCGCGCGCACGACTGGCAGGAATTCGAGCAGGCGATGCCGCGCTGGAAGGTTCCTTCCGAGAACATTGTCTATGCCGACCGCGAGGGCAACATTGGCGAACACTCCACCGGACTTGCGCCTGTGCGAAAAGGCTTCGACGGATTGCTGCCGCTGCCGGCCGATGGTCACTACGAATGGAGCGGATTTGTCCCCAATGAAGCCTTGCCGCACAGCTTCAATCCCGCAGCCGGCTTCGTGGCCACGGCAAATCACAAGATGATCCCGGACGGATATCCCTACGCGGTGGGATTTGAATGGGGAGCGGCCAACCGCTACGAGCGCATTCGCCAGGTGCTCGACCAGGCCAAGCAGCAGAGTCACAAACTAACGGTCGAGGACATGGAGGCACTGCAGACCGACGTGGTCTCGCTGCCGGCGCTTCGGCTGCAGAAATTGCTGGCCGATGCCATCAAGACGCAATCGAGCGTCGATCCGGACCTCCAGGGCGCTGCAGATCTTCTGCTGCACTGGGACGGGGCCTTACGCACCGAATCCTCTGCGGCGGCGCTTTACGAACTCTGGACGGCCGCCCTACGCGGCGATGTTCCTCGCCTGGTTGTCCCTGAAGCTGCCCGCGGCCTGTTTAAAAATCTCGACTGGGAGGAGATCCTGGAGATGCTGACCACGCCGCAAGATGCGTTGTTCGGCCCCGACGCCCAGGCCAAACGCGACGGCCTGCTGCGCAGCGCCCTTCTCGACGCTCGCCGCAAGCTCATCGAGCTGCAGGGCGAGGATCCGCAGCACTGGTCATGGGGCGGCTTGCATCGGGTAACTCTGCGTCATGCGCTCGACGGCACGCCGGCCCTCGCCGAGTTGTTCGACCGCGGGCCGTTTGCCCGCCCGGGAGACGGCGACACCGTTCAGGCCACTTCCTACAGCGGACCTTCGTTCGATCAGATCGCAGGAGCCAGCTATCGCGAGATCTTCGACCTCAAGGACTGGGACAATGCCAAGGCCATCAACGTACCCGGACAGAGTGGACAACCCGGGAGCAAGCACTACGACGACCTTTTGCCGTTGTGGCGCCAGGGAAAATATTTTCCCTTGAAATTCTCCAAGGCTGCCATCGACGAGGTGACCACCGACACGATGACGCTCGAGCCCGCGAGGACAGCGCGCCCCTAAGCAGTTCCGAAGTGTGACCTGCGTCAAGGTTCGGGGGGGCCGGCGGATTGCCGCCTCCCTATTCGCTTCACGTTTCACAGCGTAAACGGCGCCTTGCATGCTGACATGGGGCTTACATGACCCCCACCCCCGCGAACCACGAACCGATACGGATCGCAGCAGCGCCACGCTGGGTGGACGTGCTGTTCATGGTCTTTCCCATCTACTTAGTGGGGGTGAGCGTCGCCATGGCGCGCGTTTTCGGCCCGACCGTTGCGCACTACGTAGGACTCTTCTCCGATTCGCCGGCGAATGCGTTGAGCGCTCTTCTCGCCACGGCCGCCTGCATCGCCACGCCGCGAGGCCAAATGAAGAATGCTTGGCGGGCGATCGCCGCATCGTTGAATCTGTACCTCATCGGCACGGTGATCTCGTCTCTTTCGTGGCTCGGGGACATTGATCCCTTCCCGGGTATCTCAGACGTCTTCTTCTGTGCGTTCTACGCGACCATGTTGATCGCGGCGCTTCTGTTGATACGCGCAGCCGCAGTGCGCGTACCCTGGCTGCAGCTCTCGCTCGATGCCACGATCTTTGTGATCGGTTTCGGCAGCTTTTTCTGGTTCTTGGTGATTCGGCCGGGAACTCCGGACCCGGACATCGTCAAGGAGACCTTGAGTCAGGCCTACGCGGAACTCGACTGCATCGTGTTGTTGATGCTAGGTGTGTTGCTGGTCACCGGTGCCGGCAAGAGCGGTCGCCGGAGCGTCGCGCTGATGTTGACGCTCGGTTTCGCCGCCATGTTCCTCGGCGATATTATCTGGTCGGTCGCGAAGATCCGCGGCTACTACGTCCCCGGCGGCGTTCAAGACTACCTGTATCTTTGGTGCCATCTGCCGCTTGCCGTGGCGGCGCGCGAACAACTGCGCGATCCGAACGCCTCCATCGCCGCATCCAATCAATCCTCGGACGCGCTGCCGCGGGCGCTCCCCTACGCTGCCATGTTCGTGGTGTTCCTGGGACTGACCTACTACACGCGCACCGAAATGGACGGACCGGCGACCATCATGACTTGCATCGTGTTCTCGCTGACGCTGCTGCTCATGATTCGACAGGGCGTCGTGCTGCGGGAGAGCGCGGCGCATCGCGAGCGCCTCGCCGCGCGTATGGTCGAGGACCGCTACGCCTCGCTCATTGCCAACGCCTCCGATGTGATCATGATCGTGGACGACCAGGGATCGCTCAAATTCGCGTCCCCTGCTTCAGAACGGACGTTCGGCATCGCCCCGGACGCGGTTGAGTCGACCAATCTGATCGAATTATGGAGCGGCGAGGATCGTGATCGGCTGAAGATGTTCCTCGCCGAGCTGGCGTCGAGTCCTGGCGGAAACATCGGGCCCATCGAATTGAAGCTGGAACGCGGCACGGATCGCTACGTGCTGGAGACGGTCGGCAGCAACCTGTCGGGAGATCTCGCCGTGCGCGGCCTTGCACTCAATTTTCGCGACGTCAGCGAGCGCAAGGTGCTGGAGGAGCAGTTGCGGCAGTTGGCATTTCACGACCCGTTGACGCTGCTCGCCAACCGCAACCTGTTTCGGGACCGTGTCGAGCACGCCCTCACGCTCACGCAGCGTCGCCGCCACTCGGTGGGTGTCATGTTTCTCGATCTCGACAATTTCAAGAACATCAACGACTCGCTCGGGCATGACGCCGGAGACCGGCTGCTGCAGACGGCCGCGCAGCGCATCGTCAAGGCAAGCCGTTCGACCGATACGGTGGCGCGCCTCGGCGGCGACGAGTTTGCGATTTTGCTGGAGAGCATCAAATCGATCGAGGACGTCCAGGTGGTTGCCGATGCGGTAATCGCGTCCTTAAATCAGCCGCTGGCGCTCAACGCCACCGAAATCAGGATTGCCGCGAGTATAGGCGTTGCCATGGCATCGGCCGACACGGCCGCGGAAGTACTCCTGAGCAACGCTGATATCGCGATGTACCACGCTAAATCCGCCGGCAAGAACCGCTATGTGGTGTTCCAACCGCACATGCAGGAGAGCATGCACGAACGCTTCCGGCTGGAAGCGGACATCAGCCGTGCGCTGCAAAATCAAGAATTCTTCCTCGAATATCAGCCGATCGTCGACTTGGGCACCGGCAGCCTGTTGGGCGTCGAAGCGCTGTTGCGCTGGCGGCATCCTCAGTTGGGCGTGCTGCCACCCGGTCGGTTCATCGAGGTGGCGGAAGAATGCGGACAAATTGTCGCCCTTGGCCGCTGGGTCCTGGATACCGCTTGCCGAGATATCTGCAGCTGGCGCCACATCGTGGCGGGCGGCAACGGACTTCGAGTAGCCGTGAACATATCCGGCCGTCATTTGCAGCATGTCGATTTCGTGCAGCATGTGGCCGAAGCGCTACGAGAATCGCAGCTCGAAGCGGGCAATCTGGTGATCGAGCTGACCGAGAGCACGGTCATGCACAACACCGACGCCAACCTTGACCGTTTGCATCGGCTGAAGAAGCTCGGTGTACGTCTGGCCATCGACGACTTCGGCACAGGTTACTCTTCACTGGCGTATCTGCACCGGTTCCCGATTGACATATTGAAAATCGACCGCTCGTTCGTCGGGCGCCTGACCGCCACGGACGACGGCCCCGAGCTTGCACGTGCGGTCATCACGCTGGGTGAAACCCTGGGGCTCGACACCGTGGCTGAGGGCATCGAGTTGGAACAGCAGGTGCCAGCCCTGTTGGCGCTCGGCTGCGTCGCCGGACAGGGATATCTGTTCGCCAAGCCCGGTTCGCTGGATGAGCTGGGCCGCAGTGAATTCGTGGCCAAGCGCAATGCGCTCTGGAATTCGCACGTCATGGACGAGAGTTTGAGCGCGACTGGGCGTTTCAAGGCGCTCCGATCCATCAATAGCAAACTCGCCGGCGTCGCGTAGATTCCGCATCCCGGGCGATTTCCGTATCATTCGGACTTTGCCCCGGGATGATTGCATGAAATTCGCCATTGATGAAACGCACGATGCAAAGCGCTCGAGTTGGGTGCCAAGCGCCGCCGGACACGCGGTTTTTCCGGTCCAGAATCTACCGTTCGGCATTTTTTCACCGCCGAACGGACCGCCGCGGGCAGGGGTCGCCATTGGCGATGAAATATTTGACCTGCGCACCGCGGCCGAACTCGGGCTGCTGCCGCAACCCGCCGCCGACACGCTGCGCGACGCGACCTTGAACCGGCTGTTCGCGCTCGATCGAAGTGCGAGGCGGACGCTTCGGCTGGTGCTGTCCCGTCTTCTGAGCGGGAGCGCCGACGACCGGCTCGCGCCCCTCTTGCACCCCCAAGGCCATTGCAGCATGCACATGCCGGCCCAGGTGGGCGACTACTCCGATTTCTACGTCGGAATCCATCACGCCATGAACGTCGGGCGGGTATTCAGGCCCGATACACCGCTCATGCCCAATTACAAGCATCTACCCATCGGATATCACGGTCGCGCCTCTTCGATCCGAGTCTCAGGCGTGCCTGTGCACCGGCCGTTCGGACAGCTGACGGCGCCTGGCGCAACTCAGCCCGAATACTCCCCTTCGCGCCAGCTCGACTACGAACTCGAACTCGGCATCTGGATAGGTCGCGGCAATCAACTGGGCGAACGCGTGCCCATGAGCGAGAGCGCAGAGCGCATCGTCGGCTTGTGCCTGCTCAATGATTGGTCGGCGCGCGACGTACAAGCCTGGGAGCGCCTGCCGCTCGGACCCTTTCTCTCGAAGAGCTTCCAGACGACGATTTCCCCTTGGGTGATCGACATCGAAGCCCTCACGCCATTTCGAATTGCTCCTGCCGGCCGCCCGACGGCAGATCCTGCGCCCCTGCCCTACCTCCAAGATGCCGACGATGCAATGGCGGGGCAACTCGCGTTGCGACTGGAGGTCAGTTTGCTGACGCCGCGCATGCGCGAAGCCGGCGTGCCGCCTCACCAACTGAGTCGCGCCCATGCCAGCGACATGTACTGGACTTTCGCGCAGATCGTGACGCAGCAGGCGAGCAATGGTTGCAACATGAACCCCGGGGACCTGTTAGGCACGGGCACCATTTCCGGTTCAAACCGTGAGGACTCCGGGAGTCTGCTGGAGCAGTCGCGCGGGGGCACAGAGCCGCTTCAGCTTTCGAACGGCGAGGTTCGATCGTTCCTGCAGGATGGCGATGAGGTCATCTTCCATGCCTTCGCGGAGGCCCCGGGTTTCGCGCCCATAGGCTTTGGCGCGTGCCGCGCAAAGGTGTTGCCAGCCCACTAGGCTAACTCGCGGACCGAAACGTCAGGTTGATGCGGTACGGGCCGAGGTCAGGATGGATGCCACCGTCGAGTTCTCGCACCCCGTGATAAATCAGGCGGCTGGCGCCCCCAAACACCACGACATCGCCGTGCGCCAAGGGCACGCGTTTCGGCCGCACGCTGCGGCTGATGCCTCCCCAAAGAAACACGGCAGGCAGCCCCAACGACACGGACACAATAGGTTTTGAAAAGTCGCGCTCATCCTTGTCCTGGTGGAGCGATAGACGCGTGCCCGGTTGATAACGATTGATCAGACAGGCGTCGGGGCAGAATCCCGGATAGCCGGCCGCAGATGCCGCCCGGGTCGCCAGGTCGGAAAAAGAGTTAGGCATATCAGGCCACGGCTGCCCGCCAAGCGGATCTATCGGCTCGTAGCGATAGCCGCGCAAGTCGCTCACCCATCCGAGCGCTCCGCAATTGCTCATGGCGACGGACATACGGCGGCCTCCCGGCGTCGACATCTGGCGAAACGGGGCGATCGAGGTGACCGCCAGCGCGTCGCGCATCAAGCCTTCGGCGGGTAACGCAAAACCCCGGAGCAACAGCGCACCTTCGCCGAGCATCACGGTGCGCAAATCCAACGGCTGCGCCCCGAACGGCAGGTCGAACGTTGCAGGAATCATACGCATGATTAGCGCCCGGCAGCCCGGACAAAGTCAATATGCGCGTGATCCTACAGCAACTGTAGGCGTCGTCTTGGTGCCGCTCCTGACTCTGGACAGCAAAGTGTCGGCACTATCAGCCTGCAAAAAAAGAATGGAGAAGCGATGGCTCTCTACCTGCGGCATGGCTGCCTGCTGGCGCTGCTGGCGCTTGGCGGGTGTGCAGCGATGCCCGCATCCTGGACTGGAAAGACTGAGCAGGTAGCTCTCGCGGCGGACAACGAGTCGGCTCTGGCAGTACTAACGCCGCCGTCCGGCGCCAAGACCGACAGTGGCGGGTTTCGCATGATTTCCGCCGGCGTCGACGGACTGCTTGCGCGTGTTGAAATCATCGATCGCGCGCGCCGCTCCCTGGACCTGCAATACTACATCTTCCGTGGCGATCAGTCGGGGACGCTCGTCGCGGCGGCACTGCTGCGCGCAGCGGATCGCGGTGTGCGCGTTCGGCTGGTGGTCGACGATGGCGAGACGATTCCCGGTGACGAGCAGATCCTGTCGCTCTGTGCGCATCCAAATATCGACGTGCGCATCTTCAATCCGTTTCGCTATCGAGGTCACCTGAGGCTGCTGCGGGCCGGGGAATTCCTGTTCAACAAGCGCCGCCTCGACTATCGCATGCACAACAAACTGCTCATCGCCGATGATGTGGTGGCACTGATCGGCGGCCGCAACATCGGTGATCAATACTTTCAGATCGATCCGAACTCGCAGTTCGGCGACGACGATGTGTTTGTGACGGGTGGTGCGGTTCCGCAGCTTTCCCAGGCATTCGACGAATTCTGGAATAGCGCGATGACGGTGTCCGCCAGGGTGGCGGATCCTAAGCACGCCTCGGCCGCCGCCCTAGAGCGCTTCAAATCCACATTCTCTGCCGCCGCCCCGGAAGACAAGAATTCGGACCAGACTTTTTCACAGCGATTGCGCGCCGAGGAGCCGCTGCACGACATTTTGAGCGGACAATCTCAGCTGAGCTGGGCGACCTTCAAATTGGTGCACGACAGTCCCGACAAACGAGAGGTTACGAAGGGCAACGAGTCGGGCAGTCTCATCTACGTGCCAATGGAGGACAGGGCGCGGGCGGTACGCAGCAGCATGCTGGTTGTGTCGCCTTATCTGGTCCCCACCCCGAGCGAGATGTCGCTGCTTGAGGGTGAGAAGTCTCACGGCGTGCAGGTAAAAATCCTCACCAACTCACTGGCGTCCGCTCCGGACCTGATCGCGCAGGCCGGCTACATGCATTATCGGAACACACTGCTGAGCGACGGAGTGGTCCTCTACGAAATCCGCCCGGCGCTCGGGAACTCTCGCGGCAGCGGACAGAATCGCGCGATTTCCCGGCATGGCAACTACGCCTTGCATGCGAAAATTTTTATCTTCGACCAGGACGCCGTGTTCATCGGCTCCATGAACCTAGACTCCCGGTCCAAACGATTGAATACAGAAATCGGCCTCATCATCGACAGCAGCGATCTGGCCAGCCAGGCAATCAAGAGATTCGATGCCCTCACAAGTTTGGACAACGCCTATCAGGTGAGCTTGCGCAAGTCGGGTAACGGGGAACAACTCATATGGACGACGCGCCTCGCGCAAAACGATGTCGAACTGCGGAAGGAGCCGGCACGAAGCGGCTGGCAACGATTCAAGGTTCGCGTTCTGGCATTGGCGCACATTGACCGCGAGCTATAACTGGCACGGGCGGCCAGGGACGGGATCCCGGCACATCGCCTCGGGCGCCGCAGCGGTGGTGCAACATGACCTCTCGGGCCATTCGTCGTTACAGTTAAATCGCGCCTCCCGAACTTGACCGAAGGCCGGCCGCGCTCATCCAAGCCTTCCGCATTTCGTGCACCACGTCACAGTCTTGGAGACCATCGGTTAAGGGTATCCCGCTAGCATGGGTCTTCACGGAGCTCTTGTCTCACGGAGAACGGGATGGCCAAGGTTGCGGCAGACCCGCTTGAGTCGCATGAATTTAGTGCGGCGGATCTCGCCGATTCCGCCCGTATTCCCATCGTCGTGGAACGGCGCCGCGACGCACGCCGCTCTATCGCGTTGCGCGCCAAGGTCACTGTCATGGGACTCTCGGTGCTGCCGGGCCATACGGTGGACCTGTCGCTTCAAGGTGCGAGCCTGACGTTGCCCTTTCCACTGAGCAACGGACAGGCCTGCGCAATCGACCTCGAACTGGAAGCCTGCGGCATCACCGGCGAATACCACATCGTCGCGCAGGTTCGATATTGCGTGGCGGCCGTCAATTCGCGTTTCCGCATCGGAGTCTCATTCGAGAACCTCGACGAGGCGACCACGGCACTCATCACATCATTGCTGAACGTCTGAGTCATTTCGCAGCACTCCAGCCGACGTCGATCTGCAATGGGTTGCTCACGAGCATGCGACCGCCGTTTCGGCGCTCGCCGTGGAATCATGCACTCGCTTTGGTGTTCACACGTCGGGGCACGCGTAGCGACTTGAGTCCCGCGAACTCGACAAAATTCGTGGTCGCTTCCCATAGATGGTCGCCATAGAGGAAAGGCTCGAAGGCCCCGGGGGGATCGATGGGTAGCGGGCTTATCTCGGCGTCTACGCGCGCTTCGTAAAAGAATGGAATCGACATGCGCGGTTCCGGGCCGCCGAGTACTCGATGCTCGGTCGCCTTGATGCGGCCCAGGCTCCAACGCTCCAGAACTTTGCCGAAATTCACCGCAAGACAATCGGGCATCGGAGACACGTCCAGCCATGCGCCACCAAGTTCTCGCGCCTGCAGGCCGGGCACTCCATCCTGCGCCAGCAGAGTCAGAAGACCCGAGTCCACGTGCGGCGCACCGGTGATCGGCCGTTGCTGACCGTCATGCATGGCCCAAATATCGGGTCGGCGCTCGGCGACCTGCGCGGCATCGGTGCGCAGCGGATAGCGGATCAATCGCAGCGTTGAGATGCCTCGTTCAAAAGCCGCATCGAAAAAGCGTTCCTCGAGCCCTAGACTTCGCGCCAACGAGCGCATGAGAGCCTGGCTAATGCGTAGCATCGAAAGGTAGTACTCTTTTGCCGCCAGCCGCCACCCCGGCAAACTCGCCTCTCTCGGCAGAGGGGTCGGCTCGCACAGCGGATCGTCTTGGCGTACCACCGAATCGCCGTACGCCAGATCGGGACCCATGTCGATCCCCTCTTTGCTGGTCAGATGCCCATATTGCAAAGGAAACCAACCTCTATACACATTCGGGCTATCCGGTGAAAATTTGCGCCGCCACAGCGCTCGTTGTTCGGATTCAGGCAAGGCGAAGATCCGCAGCAGTTCCCTGCGCGAAGCTTGGTCGGTCTTGAGACCGGGCGGAATGCCGCTCGCGACAAAAAAACCCGCCGTCTGCGCCGCCCGAATAATCAGCTCATCGACACGATCGCGATCGGCGGAATCGCCCGCGAGAAGCGGCGCTATGTCGATCGAGGGTATGGCGAAGTCCATCGGGTTCCTTTTTCACATGCGCTCGAGATTCGTCGCGCGCCCGGCGATCGAGACCCCGCATAGGAAGGGGTCGAACCATCGCTGATGTCAATGATTCTCGCCAATACCAACCGGCACAAACTCGCTGCCGCCGAGAATATCGGGATGCTCACAGACATGGCGACATCTTAACAGTTAGTCGTCAGATCATGATGAGCGACGGAATGCTCATATTTGTGAAAATAAATGCAAATTACTTAAAGTGACTACGCCACTACGCTAGAATAACGCGGTATTTGTCGGGATTTATACAAAAACGGATTGATGCAAAAAATGGCAACTAATGACCCCAACTGGTGGCAAGGCTCGGTCATCTATCAGATTTACCCGCGCAGCTTCCAGGATACCGATGGTGATGGCATTGGCGATCTTCCCGGCATCATCAGACGGCTCGACTATGTCGCGAATCTCGGAATCGATGCCATTTGGATTTCTCCATTCTTCAAATCCCCGATGGCAGACTTTGGATACGACATCTCGGATTATCGGCAAGTCGACCCGCTGTTCGGCACGTTGGCCGACTTTGACGAACTGCTGCGCGAAGCGCACCGGCGCAACCTCAAGGTCATGATCGACCAGGTCTTGAGCCACACCTCGATCGAGCATGCGTGGTTTCAGGCCAGCCGTCAGAATCGGGAAAATCCCTACGCTGATTGGTATGTCTGGGCGGACCCGTCCATAGACGGCACTCCGCCCAATAATTGGATGTCCATTTTCGGCGGTGTCGCATGGACCTGGGAACCCCGCCGACAGCAGTATTACCTGCACAATTTTCTCGCCAAGCAGCCCGATTTGAACTTTCATGAGCCGGCCGTCCGCCAAGCCGCGCTCGAAAATGTTCGATTCTGGTTGGAGCGTGGGGTGGACGGCTTGAGGCTCGATGCCATCAATTTTTGCTACCACGACAAACAACTTCGGGACAATCCGCCCAAGCCTGCCGAAAAACGTGCCGGCCGCGGTTTCAAATCCGACAATCCCTATGCCTACCAATATCACTACTACAACAACACCCGGCCCGAAAATATCGCCTTTTTGAGCGACCTGCGCGCGGTACTCGATCAATTTCCCGGCAAAGTGGCGCTCGGCGAAATCTCCTCCGAGGACTCGATCGCCACCATGGTCGAGTACACCCAGCCTGGTCGCCTACACATGGCATACAGTTTCGAGCTTTTGGGCCCGAAGGGTTCGGCACAGCATTTCCGCGACACCATTTTGCGGCAGTTCAATGCAGCGCCCTCCAGTTGGCCGTGTTGGGCGATCTCCAATCACGACGTCGAGCGCGTGGTGAGCCGCTGGGGAAATTCGCAATCACCGCCTCACATGGCCGCGCAGCTCACCGCGCTGCTGTGCTCATTGCGCGGATCGGTGAGCGTCTATCAGGGCGAGGAACTCGGGCTGCCCGAGGCGGACGTTCCCTTCGAACGCCTTCAGGATCCTTACGGCATCACGTTTTGGCCCAACTTCAAAGGGCGCGATGGCTGCCGTACGCCGATGCCGTGGAGCGCGGCGGACCATGCCGAGTTTTCCGCCGGCACTCCGTGGCTGCCCATCGCGCCCGACCATCGGGCGCTGTCGGTCTCCAATCAAGAGGCCGACGAGGGTGCTCCGCTGCAGGCATTCCGCCGGCTGCTGCGCTGGCGCGGCGGGCAAGAGGTATTGCGGGGCGGCGAGATTAACTGCGTGAAGGCCACCGCCGAGGTGCTCAGTTTCCAGCGTTTCCTGGGTGCGAAGCGGATAGCAGCGGCCTTCAACCTGTCCAATCGTCTCGCGACTGTGCAGCTCGGCGAACTACGGGGCGCGCGTGCCCTCACGGGACACGGGTTACCGAGCGGCAGCCTGAGAGACGACATCCTGACACTTCCGCCGCACGGCGTGTTTTTCGGCGAACTCTAGCGCGGCGCAGGCTCGGGAACGCGCAGCGCCAGGAGACCGGCCACCATCAGGCTGCCGCCGCCGAGGACCAGCGCAAAGACCGGGCGGCCCTGGAACAACTCGCGCAACAGCAGGCCCAGAAGGCTCGCCGCCAGCAGCTGGGGAATGACGATGAACAGGTTGAAGATACCCATGTAAATGCCCATTTTGCCGGCCGGCACGCTGTCGGAAAGCAGCGCGTAGGGCAGCGACAGAATCGACGCCCACGCGAATCCGACCCCCAGCATCGAGAGCAGCAGCATGTTCGGGCTGCCGATGAATACAAACGACACGAGGCCGATTCCGCCCAGGAACAGGTTGATCAAATGGCTCCGACGCAAGCCAAGCCGCGCCACCATCACGGGGATAATCGCTGCGGCGAGCGCTGCAAATCCGTTATATGCGGCAAACAGCACGCCCACCCAATTTGCAGCATCGTTGTAGGCTCCCGAAGTGGGATCCGTGGCGCCAAATTGCTGCTGCGAAACCGCGGCCGTCGAATAGATCCACATCGCGAACAACGCAATCCAGGAAAAAAACTGCACCGGTATCAGCCGTCGCATGGTGTGCGGCATGACCTTCAAGTCCTGCATCAAGGTGCGCAACAATTGCGGACCTTTATCCAGGCCGTGCGCCAGCGTCGTCACCCCCCAAAGCAGAGCACCCGCACCGATGATGTTGAGCTGTGGATCCGCGTGCCAGTAATGCACGCCCGCCAATACACCAGCCCCCGCTGCGCACCAGAACCAGCCGCTGCGCGGGCTGCCGCGCGATGACCCTTTGGGAGCCGCGGCTGGAGTCGTATCGACGAACGCGAGCAACTGCGACGGTGGATACTCACGGGTACGCACCACCGTCCATAATATCGCCAGCAACAGCACCGCGGCACCTGCGTTGAACGACAGGCGCACCGCATCGGGCACCGTCGCCGCCCCGCTCGCCCTAACCTCGTTGCTGATTCCGACATGGGTCAGGAGCCATGGCAGCATGCTGGCGACGATGGCGCCGAGGCCGATGAAGAAACTCTGCATGGCGTAACCCTGGGGGCGCTGCGTCGGCGACAGTTGATCGGCCACCAGCGCGCGGAACGGTTCCATCGACACGTTGATGGACGCATCCAGAATCCATAGCAGCGCGGCGGCAACCTCGAGGGTCGGCGCCAGCGGCATGGCAACCAGTGCAAGGGTCGCGAAAATTGCGCCGCCCAGGAAATATGGCCGACGCCGCCCGATGCGCGTCCAGGTACGGTCGGAGTAATAGCCGATGATGGGCTGCACCAGAAGTCCCGTGAGCGGGGCCGCAGTCCACAGCGCCGGAATCTGGTCCACCGCCGCTCCCAACGTCTGGAAAATGCGGCTGACATTCGCATTTTGCAGGGCAAACCCGAACTGCAATCCCAGAAACCCGAAACACATGTTCCAGATCTGGAGGAAGCTTAAATGCGGCTTTGTTCCAGAGCGGGCATCGAGATCAGCGGAAGCCGCCGTGCTCATCCTTCAGTGACTCCGCGGCGCCGCGCAGATGATGTAATCGAGCGGAGCCAGATCCACATGATAACTGCTTCCCTGGCGGGACTGCTCGCAGCGGCCATGTAGGGAGTCGAATTTTCCGTCATCCGCGTCCACTTCGACTTGGGCACTGATTGGGTGGGTAGAAGTGTTGAATGCAACCAAGAGTTCTCTCCCGGTCTCGGGCTCGAAGCGAGACACCGCAAATAGTCCTGGCTGCGGCGCGGCGGCGCGTACGATCTGCCGACCTCGACGCAAGGCCGGTTGCGAACGGCGCAGCGCCGCGAGTTTCTGGATTTCGCGGAACAGCGGATGCTGCAGGTTGAAGTGATCGCCCGCGCGTGCATCATCGCCGATGCGCCGCTCCCGATTGAACTGCTCGACCTTGCCGGCGAACATGTCCTGACGGGCGTCCATATCGCCTCCGGATCCGGCAAATCCCTGCTCATCTCCATAATAAATCACCGGCACGCCGCGCAGCGTGAACAGCATGGCATCCGCCAGCATCATGCGCTTCAACGCCTCGGCCTCTTCGATGCCGGGCATGTGCTTCAGCATGAAGTAGCCGTATCGACCTTGATCGTGGTTGCTGACGAAGGTGGGCAGACGCAGCGCCGCGGCTTCCCCGCCCGCATACAGTGCATCCTCCGCGAACATTTTGGCAAGCGCGTCGGTGCCGACGGCACCGAGGGTGGCCTGTCGGACCACATCGGCAAATGCGAAGTCCAAAACCGCCGGAAGGCTCGCTATGCGAGTGTGGAGCGCCAACACCGCAGGATCCGGTGAGAACACCTCGCCGAACATGTGGAAATTGGCGATTCCGGACTGATGCGCGCGAGTCAGGATCGCAGGAACGAAGCGCTGGAAGAATTCTGGATTTACGTGCTTGGCGGTATCGATCCTGAACCCGTCGATCGAGTACTTATCTATCCATTCGCCATAGATGTCGATGAAGCCCCGGACCACACGGGGGTTCTCGGTCATGATGTCATCGAGACCGACGAAGTCCCCCATGGTGGAACTCTCGCCGGTGAACGTCGAATCACCGCGATTGTGATACAGGATCGGATCATTCAGCCAGGCCGGCACCTTAAGCGTCTCCTTGCCGGCGGGAATGTAGGGCGTATAGGCATAGTCGGCGCGCCTCAGATGCGAGAAGTTCTCCTCGGTTTGATGAGGCGCGTCGTCGCCCATGAACCCTTGATTGATGGCCTCGCCATCCGGACCGCCGCGACGCTGGTAAGGATAGTCCGCCCGCGAACGGTATGGGCACGGGCCCTTCGGGCACTCCCGGTAGCGGATTACGTCCGCGGTGTGATTCACGACGATATCGAGATAGACCTTCATGCCGCGCTGATGCGCGGCGTCGATGAGCACCTTGAGTTCGGCGTTGTCGCCGAAGTGAGGATCGACGCGAGTGAAATCGGTGATCCAGTATCCGTGATACCCGGCCGATTCATGCCCGGCAGTCCCTTGAACCGGCTGATTGGCGAACACCGGCGCGAGCCAAATGGCCGTTACGCCGAGCGCCCCGAGGTAATCCAAACGTTTCTCTACGCCCTTCAGGTCGCCGCCGTGATAGAACCCTTTGTCGGCGGGATCAAACCCGTTTTGCAGCCTGTTCCCCGCAATGCCGCCACGATCGTTGGAAGGATCGCCATTCTCAAAACGGTCGGGAAGGAGGAAATAGATGATCTCGTCTTCGGCTAAGCGCTCGCGGAACGAAATTGCCGCCAAGGCCTGGCCGGCGAGGAACATGGCCGCAAAAGCGAACAACGTCGCAAGCAACCTCCCGCCGATTCTCTTCACGAGCGACATTCGCTGCGCCCGAGCCGGGATCCGTCGCAGCGGATCCCGGCCGCCGGACGCTAGAATTTGTACTTCGCGCCCACGAAGAACACGCGACCGTAGGTTTCGTAGTCGCGGACCTGGCTTTGGTTGCCGGCATAGTCGATGAACGGAGTATTGGTCATGTTGTCGACCTGGAAGATGAAGCCCAGACCTTTGAGACGTCCGTCGTTGAAGTCGTAGCCGGTCTGAAAGTCGGTGAGCTGCTCGTGGCGAACATATTCGAGCGCCCGGTCGCCCGCAAAGTCGGTGATTTCACCGATGTAGTTCGATCGGTAGCGGGTGGCGATGCGCGCGGAGAAGCCGTACTTCTCGTAGTACGCCGTCACTTGCCACACGGTCTTGGAGAGGCCCGGCAGAGTGATGTCGGTCGAGGGAATCGAGGCCACCGATCCCGGGATGTGAATATTGCTGTCCGTCTCCGAGACGCTCGCGAGCACGCCGAAGCCATTGAGGTAATCCGTAAAGAGATCGCCCGGAATGGATACCGCGAGTTCCGCGCCGTCCACACGCCCGCCCTTGCCGTTCTGCTCGATGTCGAAGACCCCGTCGGTTTGCGCGCTAAGGCCCGGCGGCAAGTATCCCGGCGGCAGCCCCGAATTGAGCGCGGCGAAGTCGTAGTTCTCGCCGATCTGGTAGATGTAGCTGGTGAGCTTTTTGTAAAATACCGCCAGCGACACGTAGGCGCGGTTGGCGAAGTATTTCTCGTACGACAGATCGATAGCGTTTGCGCGCCATGGCTCAAGGCGCGGATTCCCGCCGGTCGCCGACGGAGCTCCGGTGATCTGCGATACACCGTACTCGAACGAGTCGGCCATTTCGTCCATGCGAGGATGCACGACCTCGCGCGCGAGCCCGAAGCGCAAGTCCTGCTGTGCCGGAAACTGGAACACCAGGTTCACCGAAGGCAGCACATCGTTGTAGTCGATGCCGCCGGAAGTAGGCACTGCCCCGCCGGCATTGTTGTTCAAGGCCGAATTCCAGAATTCGGAGTTCGAAGTCTGCTGCGTATGGGCCAACTGCAGGCCGACATTGCCCCGCAGAGTCACGACCGGCGAGAGTTCATGGTTCAAATTGCCCATGAGGTAAGCCGTGGAGATTTTTTCCTCCACCCCCCAGGTTTTTCCTACCAGGCTGCTGTTTCCAGTCGTGGAGGTGACAATGGGCTGGAAGTAGTTGGCCAGCACCCCTGGAACGTTCCACGCCAAGGCCGAGGGTGAGCCGGCGAATCCCAAATTAGCGGGCGGCAACAGATACTGGCTGGCAATCACGCACGGGCAATTGGCATCCGCATTGAGACTGCCTTCGGGCTGCCGCTTGTTCTTGGTGCGGTCGTCGAAGTTAAGACCGGCAGCGACCGAACTGAACCATCCCGACAAGTTGCGCGTAGCGTCGAGCCGGATGGATTTGAGCTCATCCACCACGTGCGGAAAGCGGCTGTAGCCGGCCCCGTATATCGTGTTGCCGATGAGCACCTTGGAAGGATCGGTGTAACCGTTTTGCAAGGCGAACGTCGGACCCGAGGAACTCGGAATGAAGAAAGTGCCGGTGTCGGTTACGCCGCCCTGGTAGGTCGCCTGCGTCTCGTAGTCGTGCTCGTCGCGGGTGGCGCGCGAGTAGGAAAGATCCGCACTCAAGGTCCAGTCGTCGTTCTTCCAGGCGTTGTTCCAACCACCGGCGAAAATCTGATCCTTGGTGATGTACAGGAAGTTGCGCGCGAGGGGCACGAGGTTGGTAACCGTGGCGCCTACCAGCGTGTTGTTGACGATGTCGAGATTTGAGTAGGTCGAGCTGTTCGGATAGTTGCCGAGATTCGCCTCCATGCTGCGGCGATTGTTGTCCTCTTCTCGGTTGGTGTAGTAGGTGTCGAGGGTGCTGGTGAAAGAGTCCGAAGGACGCCACTCGACGGTGCCCAGGAAGCCGTCGCGCTTGTCCAGACCGGTGCTCGCGAGCGCCTTGATGCCGTCGGTGACATACACGTTGCCGGGCACACCGGCATGCTCCGGCGTGGTCGACCCGGAAGCCAGGTTGGTATGCCACGGATCGTACAGGCCGGTCTCTTTGCTATCGACCGGTGTGTCCAGCCGCGCAAATCCCAGAGTCACGCCCAGGGTGTGGTCGAAGAACTGATCGATATAGGAAAGGCTGGCCCGATACTGGCTGCTGTCCGCATCCGCTCCGAGGCCGGTGTTTGAATTCCTGATCCAACGGCCGTCGAGCACCACGGCCCGCTGCCCGTATTCGAGAGGGCGGGTGGTCTGCAGATCGATGGTGCCGGCAAGGCCCGAGCCGATCAGCTGCGCATCCGGCGTCTTGTAGACGACGACCTGATGGATGAGCTCCGCAGGGTACTGGTCGAACTGGATGCCGCGGTTGTCGCCGCTGCTGACCTGCTGTCGGCCGTTCATGAGGGTGCCGTTGAAGTCCGGTCCGAATCCCCGAATGCTGATGTCGGAGTCGCGACCGTCGGAACGCTGCGTGGTGAGGCCCGGCAAGCGTGACAGGGATTCTGCGATGCTGGTATCAGGCAACTTGCCGATGTCCTCGGCGGAGATGGCCTCTACGATCTCGTTGGAAGTCTGCTTCACCTGGATGGCCGATTCGATACTGGCTCTGATTCCGGTGACGGTGATCTCTTCCAGGCCCTCATTGCTGGTGCCCGGAGACGTTCCGGACGGCCCTGCCGTTTGCGCCTGCGCAAAGCCGGCCAGCAACATAACGGCCGCTGCGCTCGCACCCATGGAAAGCTTGTGTAATTTGCGCGTTGCCATCCCTAAACCCCCTGTGTCCTGATACCCCGAGCGCGCGTCACGCTCGTCCGAATGAAACTCCGGGTGTTGTTCGTGTTCCCGTCGTCCCCTTGTTATCCCGGCACTTAGTCGGTTTCTCGTTGTGCCAGCGGCTGCGCATGCTGCAGCTCGTGAAATAGTATGCAAATACGATGCGATATTTTCAAGCTAGCTTCTCAAGTTTCCATGAACGTCGAGCGGCCGATGGGTTTTGTTTGCCAATAAAATGCATCTATTCAGTTAGTTATCCACATGCATTTGATCTGATAAACAATCGCTGCGGTGCGGAAATCTAAGCAAATCTATGAAAAATTTTGCAAACGACGGGAACGACTCAACCCGGATGCCAAATGAATGGCGCCTCGTCTCACGTCAGATCAGGGTTTTTTCGCTGTCAGGCGCCGCAGGACTCGCGCACCACAAGATCGGTGGGCAAGCGCTCGGACTGGACTTCGCCGCCGCTGTTCAAGAGCTTCGAGACCAGCAATCGACCTGCGAGCGCAGTGTCCTGCCGAATTGTCGAGAGCGCCGGGCGGCTGTAGCGCGCGAATGGAACATCGTCGAAGCCCACCACCGCGACGTCGCCCGGTACGCCGATCCCCGCCCGCACCAGGGCACGGATGGCGCCCAACGCAATGAGATCGCTGGCGGCGAAAATGCCGTCAAACTTCACGCGTCGCGCAATCAGCGCATCCACCGAAGCTTCGGCCGACTCGGTGTCGAAATGCGCCGGCACGCGCAGTTTCGGATCTGTGGCGAGGCCGGCTTCCGCGAGCGCCGCGAGGTAGCCCTGGCAACGCTGCATCGCCTCAGGCGCTTCGATGTCGCCGAGGAACACGATCCGCTTGCGGCCCAATCGCGTCAGATGAAGCGTGGCGCGCCGGCCGCCCAAGGGATTGTCGCTGCCCACCGAGCAGTAGGTCTGTTTCGGCATCTGCGCGCCCCACACCGCAAAACGCGACTGCGACTCCGCAAGACGGTTGAAGGCCGGATGCAGCGAACTCTGGCCGACAAAAATCACGCCGCTCGCGCGGTTTGTTTCCATCAGCGGCAAAAGATCTTCGGGATTGCTTGGGCTCACGTGCGAGATGAGCAGGTCGCAGCCCCGTGCGCGCGCCGCATCGCCGATACCAGCGAGCAGTTCCAGGATGAATGGGTCCGACAGTTGCGCGCCGCGCCCCTGCGGCCGAGGGATGACGATGGACAGCGTCGCTGCGGCCGCCGTGGGCCCCGCCGGCATGTAGCCGCGAAACGGATAATTGTTCTCGCGCGCCAGCTTCCAGATCTGCTGTTTCATCTGCGCGTTGACCGCCGCGCTGTCGTTCAGGGCACGCGACACGGTGGTAATTGAGACGCCGGCGATCTGTGCAAGGTCCTCAAGCCGCGTCTTTCGCTTCGTCGTCATCCAACCAATATAGCCGCAGACACTGCAATCTCAAACAAGCCACCTTCGTCGTCGCGTTGCCTTGGCGCACCTCAACCAGTAAATTTGAGGCGGCATGAGCCGCGCCAAGAAATCTTTCAACTCGCTCTTCCGGCCGCACGTCACCGCACGACATACGAAGTCGAGCGCCGCGGACGCGCAACATAATCCGGTGCTGCAGGCGATCTGGGACGTGATCGCCATGATCCCCGCCGGCCAGGTATCGACCTACGGCAATGTGGCGCGAGCGGCGGGCTTGCCGCGCGGCGCTCGGCAGGCGGGTTACGCATTGCGCGTGGCCCCGGACGGCATGAATCTTCCATGGCATCGCATCGTGGGCGCCGGCGGGCGCATCGCGTTCCCGAAGGGCTCGGCTCACTTCCGCGAGCAGACCCGCCGCCTGCGCGCCGAAGGCGTGAAAGTGGTCGACGGCAAAGTAGACACTAGAGCTATCGCGCTGCTCGACTGACGCCGGTCGGGCGGCGATTCCTTATCCGGATTTCGCTGCCTTGGGCCTGGCGCGATTTGGCGCCGGACCCGTGGACAGGCGGAAGGTGAGCACCGAGGGAATCACGCGGCGCACCTGATCCGGCAGATCCCCGGCAAGCGCACGCAGCAGCAGGTCGGCTGCCTGCGCGGCCATTTCGGCGATGGGCTGACGAATGGTGCTCAAAGCCGGCCAGACCTGGCTTGCGAGCGGGGCGTCGTCAAATCCGACGACGGAGACATCCTCGGGCACTGCGAGTCCCAGACTGTGAACGACGCCGAGAACGCCGGCCGCCATCTCGTCATTGCTTGCGAAGATGGCCGTCGGCCTCTTCGCCTGCGAAACATTCAACAACTTGCGGGCGCACTGCACTCCCGATGAATAGGAGTTGTAGCCCTGCGCGACGAGGGTCTTGTCGAGCTTTAGCCCGCAAGTCTGCAGGCCGTCGACATAGCCGCGATATCTATCCATCACGGCCGCGTGATCGGGATTACCGACGATGAAGGCTATGCGTTGATGCCCGAGGGTGGCCAGTTGTTCGGTCATCGCCGCGCAGCTCTCGCGGTCATTGGTGCAGACGCTGCGATGATGATCGCCGTGCCGGCCGGGCGCTATTCGAACGAAGGGGAGCGCGAGCTCTTCGAGTGCCCCGCACACCGACTTCAGATCCGACAGCGGCGGGGTCAGAATCACCCCGTCGACGCGCGATTGGCGCACGCTGCGCTTGACGTCTTCAGGGAGACTTGGGGCACTGTAGTCGCAGGGCTCCATGACGACTTGGTATTTGGCCGCACGGCTGCGTTCGATGAAACCTGAAAGAACGCTCGTCGCGTAATAGCCGCAGGTCACATCGTAAAGCAGGCCCAATAGATACGACCGATTGCCGCCGAGAGCGCGCGCCGAAGGATTGGGGTGGTAGTCGAGCCGCTGGATGGCCCTGAGAACGCGCTCGCGGATCTGCGGCTTTACGCTCGCAACGTTGTTGAGGACACGGGAGACCGTCTTTATGGAGACGCCGGCGTGCGCGGCGACGTCGGTGATGGTGCTGTTGGCCATAGCTTGCCGGACAATGGAGCGCCGCAGCCGCCTTTGCAATACTTAAGCCCGAATCCATCCGGGAAAAGCACGCCGCTGGCGGCTCCCGTGGACGCGTCCTGGCCATTCGGCCACGCAAACGACAGCTTGCCGGTGAAATCAAAGTTCACCGATCCGTCGGGCTTGCGGAACAAGACATCCGCGACGCCCTCGCCTTCACTGCCGGGGAGCCAGGCAGCGACAAAGGCGTCTGCTGCATCGATCTCCGCGGACACGCCCCGCGGCCGGCCCGACAGGAATACGGCGACCACTGGAATCCTTTTGGCATGCAGGCGCTGCAGCAGATCGAGGTCAACGTCGGAGCGCCGCCCAGCGGCATCGTTCGCCGCCGGATGATCGGCTAGCCGCGGCTCGCGCCATGCGCCGGGCGCGGGGGTCTCGGCAGGTGGGCGCGACATATCAATTTCAGAGCGCGTATCGCTCGGGCGATAATCCACGCTGCGAATATCGCCATGCCATTCCGCATACGGATCCTCGCCGAACACCACGATGGCGACATCCGGGCGCGACTTGTAGGTGCCATCCGGGCTCAGAGTCGCCGTTCCTCCCGCGCCGGTCACCGCTGCGCGGATACCACCGTAGATGCTCGTGGCGCCCGGGAAATCGGCGTTGATATTGCCGGTTCCCTGCCAAGTCAGAGTCCAGCCTCCCGTCTGCTTGCCGATGTTGTCGGCGCCATCGCCGGCAACCAGGACCTTCAACTTGCGCTTCAGCGGCAAGATGTCGCGAGCGTTCTTAAGCAGCACGAGAGATTCGCGCACGGCCTGCTCGGCGAGCTGCCGATGCTCCGGCGCGCCAACCAAATTTGATTTTCGAGCGAACGGACGCGAGGACGGGCGGCCGCGCTCGAAGAGCCCGGCGCGGATCTTGACCCGCAGGATGCGCCGCACGGCATCGTCGATGCGTGAGATCGGAACATCTCCGGCACGCACCTGTGCACAGGTGTTTTCGATGAAACTCTTCCACAGCTCCGGGACCATGAATAGGTCGATGCCCGCGTTCAGCGCCTGAGCGCAGCGGTCTTTGGCGCAGCTTTGCACCTCGTCGATGCCATCCCAGTCACTCACCACGATGCCATCGAAACCCAGGCGGGTCTTCAGCACGTCGGTAAGCAGGTAGTGCTGGCCATGCATCTTCAGTCCGCGCCAGCTGCTGTAGGAGACCATGATTGTCTGCACGCCCGCACCGAGCGCCGCGATGTAACCCTGCGCATGCACCTTGAACAAATCGCCCTCGGAGGATGCGTTGTCGCCACGATCGATGCCGGAGGTAGTGCCACCGTCACCGAGGAAGTGTTTGGCGGTGGCCAAGACTCGACCAGGCTCGAGGAAATGCGGCGATCCCGGCTGGCCCTGCAGGCCCTGCACCATCCGGCCCGCGTATTCCCGAACGATGTCCGGCTGATCCGAATAGCTCTCGTAGGTCCGGCCCCAGCGCGCGTCACGCACCACCGCGAGGGTCGGAGCAAACGTCCAATCGATTCCCGTGCTCGCCACCTCCGCGGCCGTCGCGGCACCGATGCGCTCGATGAGGTCTGGATCGTGAGCCGCGCCCAGAGCAATGTTGTGGGGAAACACGGTGGCTCGGAACACATTGTTGTGACCGTGCACCGCATCGGTGCCCCACAGAATTGGAATCGCCTGGGCGCCCGTCGAGGTATCCATCGACGCATCGTAGTAGCGATCAGCCAGCGCCACCCAATCGGCAACAGCGGCGTGCTTGTTGTCGCCGGGGAAGGCACCGCCCCCATTGAGTATCGAACCGAGTCGGTAACGCCGCACATCATCAGGTGTGATGTAGCGAATATCCGCCTGCACCATCTGCGCCACCTTCTGCTCGAGTGTCATGCGCCCGATCATCTGCTCAATGCGAGACTCCACACCGCCAGCATCGCTCACTGGACTCTTTAACTGCGGCCACATCGCCGGATCGGCATCGGCTGCGCCCGCCATCGCGAGGAGAGTCAAAGGGATGATCCCGCAGAGCAATCGGCGCGCGACGGATTTCTTAGGCTTCATGGCTAGACTCCGATGTCGAATGATCAGATCCGGATGCAAGACATACCGCGATGGAAACAGGCCGGAGTGCAACTATTTGGGGGATCCCGGCGAGCCCATCGCGGTACGGGGCGATTTCGCCCAAAACGAAGTCGAAATGGCGCATGCAGAGCAAGAGCGAAAAACCTTCTCGCATCGATCCTTCGAGTAAGAATTACATCTCGGTGCTAGCGCTGTCAAATATGCCGACCACCTTCGCTCAAACATAACCGGATTGCCTCTAGATGACGATAAATTCTACGCACAAGGAAAAGACAGCGATGGACTTATTTTTCCTGATGCCATTTCCGACGGAAGCCCACCGGCCGCGTGGCCGCGACAGGCGGGAGAGCGGGCTAAATGTAGATTAATGTGACAGCGGGGATTAGCCCGTAACATTCCGCTCCTGACCGGGCAAGGTTGGGGAGGCCCTTTGGCAAAAGTTCTTATTGCGGACGATCATGCGGTCGTCCGTGCCGGCTACCGGCAATTTCTCGAAGCAGATTCCAACATCAAGAAGGTCGGTGAAGCCTCGAGCGGCAACGACGTGCTTGATCAGTTGCGCCAAGATCAATGGGACGTGGTGCTGCTTGACATCAACATGCCGGACCGCAGCGGGCTGGACATCCTGCGTCACATCACCGCGCATCACCCGTCAGTGTCGATCTTGGTGATGAGCGGTTTGCCGGAAGAACTCTACGCGCGCAACGTGCTGCGTGCCGGCGCAAAAGGCTATCTGTCGAAGGGCAGCGATCCGCAAGAGCTTCTGCGGGCGATCCGCCTCGTGATCGGCGGACGTCGATATGTGAGTCCGGCGCTTGCCGAACAGATGGCCGCGGATCTGGAGAATGGTCGGAATCAGGACGCGCCGTTGCACTCGTTGCTATCAACGCGGGAATTTCAAATCTTCTGCAAGATCGCAGGCGGCGCAACCGTCTCTGAAATCGGCGCGGAACTCAGTCTGAGCGTGAAAACGGTCAGCACCTATCGGACCCGGATCCTGGAGAAGATGTCATTCAAATCGAACGCGGATATCACCGCGTATGCATTGCGCAACGGCTTGATTCAATAGTACTTACGAGAGCCGCGCCAGCGAGAAGCGGGCGGTCGCGCCCAAGATGGCATTGTCTTTCAACGCCACCGAAATGCTGCCGCCAATCGAGCCCACCCGGTAGGCTATGGAAGTAAATTCGCCGGGCTGACGTGGATCTTCGGTGACGGTACCGGTGGACTCCCGCTCATTGGCGATGTTCAAAACGAGCAAATCCTTGTCCAGGATCACCTTCACCACGATCTGTTGACGGGCCGCCCGCAGAATGGCGCCGAGCAGTGCTTCGGTGATCCGATACAGCGCAATGGCCGCGCCTGGGCTGAGGGCCGGCTGGTGCTGTTGTTCCGGCAGTTCGAGATGAAAGCGCAAGCCCGCGCGATCGCAAACCTCTTTCACGTGCCAGCGTAGCGCGGCAAAGAGACCCACGTTCTCCAGGAGGCTGGGACGCAACTCCTCGACCATTCGGCGCGTGCGGCTAATCGCCTGCGAGAGAGTCTGCTGCGCGCGCGCGAGTTTTTCACCCATCTCGCCATGTGCCTCCATGCGCTGCTTGATCCAGGCAAGATCCATCATGGCCCCTACCAGAAGGCCGCCCAACTCGTCGTGCAGTTCGCGCGCGACGGCGGTGATGCGCTCTTCTTCCAACCCATGCAGATGCGCGATCACCGAGGAAGAGCGGCGTTCGACGAATCCCTTCTTTTCCGATTGATTGACTGCCACTGTCGCACCCATGAAGCTCACCCCGGACGCTTCTAGCCGATACCAATCCCGATCCTACGGAGTATCTTCGCAGCGTGACAGTGGTCCTTTGACCGGCACCGCGTGCAAGATAAAGCCCACAAATTTTGCGCGTTACAGCATGCCTTGCGATTGTCCGCGCTGAACAGCGGTGGCCACGGCAGCCGCCAGCTGCTGCTGATCGAAGGGCTTTGCCAGCTTAATCACCTGCTCGGCAATGCCGGGTGGCCATTCGGCGTAACCGGTAGCAACGATGATCGGCAGGTCCGGCCAGCGGCCACGGATCTGCGCCGCCAGCTCCGCGCCGGTCATTTGAGGCATTGCGTGGTCGGTAATTACCAAATCGACGGCCACCTCGTTGACTAGGAGGTCGAGCGCTCGATCGGCCGAGCTCGCCTCTATTATGGTATGCCCGAGGTCCTCGAGCATCGCGGCCGTATTGGTCAGAACCAACGTATCGTCATCGACCACCAGAATGCGATGCACTGACCGCTCGGCGGGCGCCCGCTCGGCAATCGGCGAGGCGTGCGGCCTGACGGCCCGCGTAGAAACTCTAAACCACAGCTCGGCGGTCGTGCCCTCCCCCAATGCGCTCTTCAGTATCAACTTCCCGCCGGACTGCTCAGCCAGCCCGTGAACCATCGGTAAACCCAACCCGGTGCCCTTGCCGATACCCTTGGTGGTAAAGAACGGCTCGGCCGCTCGCGCGAGGGTGCGTTCATCCATCCCGTGACCGCTATCCGTGACCGAAAGACAGATGTAGGGAGTGCTTCGCGTTTGCCACAGTTGCGGTTCATCGTCGGCCGCCATCTGTTTCGCGGCGATCACGATGGCGCCGCCGCCCGGCATCGCGTCCCGCGCGTTCACCACGAGGTTCAGCAGTGCGAGTTCCAGCTGATTGGCATCCGTCTCCACGGCGGACAATGCCGGCGGAAAGTGGATTTCGATCTCATGGCCGGGACCCACGGATCGTTCCAGCAGTTCCGCCATGCCTTTGACCAGCGTTACGATGTCGACCGCGGCAACGTCGAGCTCCTGACGGCGCGCAAATGCCAGCATGCGCTGAGTGAGAGCCGCGCCGCGGCGCGCACCGGCCTCGGCGTTGTTGAGCAATGCCAGTGATTTCCCATCTTCCGGCAAGCGCTTTCGCAGCAGCTCCAGACTACCGAGAATGGCTGTCAGTAGATTGTTGAAGTCGTGAGCGACCCCGCCGGTCAGCTGCCCCACGGCATCCATTTTCTGCGCCTGAAATAACGTCTCGCGCGTCAGCTCCAACGTGCGGCGCGCCTCCCGTTGCACCGTGATGTCGCGCGTGATCTTGGCGAAACCCAGCAGCTTGCCCGATGAGTCGCGCACCGCATCGATGATGACGTGCGCCCAAAAGGTGGAGCCGTCCTTGCGCACTCGCCAGCCTTCGTTCTCGAATCTTCCTTCGCGCGCCGCAGTCTCCAGCGCGATCTTCGGCAATTCGTTCTTGCGATCCGCTTCCGTATAGAAGCGCGAGAAGTGCTGACCGATGATTTCCTCGGGTGCGTATCTTTTGATGTGCTCGGCCCCCGAGTTCCAACTATTGACCACGCCCTCCGGAGACAGCATGAAAATCGCATAATCGGTGACGCCCTGCACGAGCAGGCGGAATTGGTGTTCGCTCTGGCGCAGCGCCGCCTCGGCCAGCTTGCGTTCGGTGAGGTCGCGGGTGATCTTGGCGAATCCTGCCAGTTCGCCGTTTTCGGTGCGTATCGGGTCGATGATCACGTAGGCCCAGAATCGAGCTCCGTCCTTGCGCACCCGCCATCCTTCACTCTCAAACTTACCTGCTTCCGCGGCGATACGGAGGGCCCGCTCCGGCAAACCGCGAGCTCGATCCTCCTCGGTATAGAAGGTCGAGAAGTGCTGGCCGATGATCTCGCCCGCCTTGTAGCCTTTGAAACGCTCAGCGCCCGGGTTCCAACTGCTCACCATGCCCGAGGGACTGAGCATGTAGATGGCGTAGTCGGTGATGTTTTCCACAAGCAGGCGGTAGATCTCATCCTGAACCTGGGAAACGCGCTTCTGAGGAGCGTTCTGCATCCCGTATTGTGAATGCGGAACGGGGTCAGGTTGAACCCAAGCGGACGTCGGAATCTTCCTACAGCATTACTCGTGTCCGGCGTGCCACGGGTTTATCAGGCTTTGGCCACCCACCACCATACCCCGTCTACCAGCCTGCGCTCCACCTCGCCCCGATGCCATAGGTAATTGAGATGCGCCAAGGCCTCACCGCTTGCCATACCGAGAAGTTCGGGCGTGATCGGGCGATTGAAGAGGGCCGGAAACACGTCTACGACCCGCTTGGGTGCCGAGAGTAGAGTGGTCAGCCGCGACAAACCCTCGCGATGGGAATCCATCAACTCGTCGATCCGCTGATGCAGACCTGCGAACGGACTGTTATGGGCGGGCAGCACCAGCACTTCATTGGGCACGCGCTGTCGGATGCGCGCCAGGGAGTTGAGCCAATCGTCCAGCGGATCGGCCTCGGGCTCGGTGGGGTACACGGAGACATTCGAGGAAATGCGCGGCAGAACTTGATCGCCGGATATGAAGACTTGCCGCTCCGGACAATAGAGGCAAGCGTGTTCCGGCGAGTGCCCATTGCCCACGATCACCTGCCAGCGACTGTCGCCAATGTTGACGATCTGCCCGTCCGACAGCCGTCGGTAGGCGGCGGGCAGCGGCGCGATCATGCGTCCGAAGAATCCAAATTTCTCCCGATACCTGGCAATCTGCTCCTCCGGCCATCCGCAGCACTTCAAGAACTCGATGGCCTCGGCCGGAGCCTCCGGGCTGTCGGCTACCAGCATGCGACAGGATAGATATTCCAGGCGGCTCATCCACAAGG
This sequence comes from Steroidobacteraceae bacterium, assembly GCA_036494165.1. Classification (GTDB taxonomy): domain Bacteria; phylum Pseudomonadota; class Gammaproteobacteria; order Steroidobacterales; family Steroidobacteraceae; genus Bog-1198. The sequence goes on along the minus strand of DASXOQ010000102.1, from coordinate 15,455 downwards.
GGGCGCGAAACTCCCGCGACATCCAGCCGGCAACCCCGACGTGATCAGGATGCATGTGAGTCACGAGTACCCGGCTGACCGGCGCGCCGCGCAACGCGCCCTTAAGGGCGCCCCGCCAAGCATCGATGGTTTCCGCAGACTGAATCCCCGTGTCGACAATGGTCCAGCCTTCAGCGTCGCTCAGCGCCCATACGTTGATGAATTTGAGCGCGCCAAACAGCGGCATCCGCAGCCAAAAGAGGCCGGGCTGGATCTGCACCGCCGAGGCATCGCCGAAGCCCGGTTCGGTGGCAAAAGGGTAAGTAAGAGCTGCCGCCATTGGCGCATTCTAGAGGAGCCGCGGCGCGAACCCACGTACCGCTAAAAACTAGGTCCGGTCCGGCAGGCAGAACTGCCCTCGCTACCGCGAATGGCACCTGCGCGGCGGCGCGCCACTTGCTGGCGCGCCGCTTTCGGATCTATCGCGACAATTCGCAAATCCAGTTCACTTCCCAGCTCCTGCCACCGTCCGGCGAAAAGGACTGTTCCATCCGCGCCGAGGTTGCCGAAAGGTCCTGCCACACGTAGCGGACCAGGACGGCTCGCCCTTTCCACAGCTCCTGATCAAAGAACTCGCCTCGCTTGCCGGTGAACTCGCCGACCACAGGCGGGAGCGACAGGACCCCCTTGTCCAGGTCCACCAGGTAGATGCTCCATTGATGCGTGTCGGGGTTGTACAAGCGAAGCGTCTGCGCCTTGATGCGCTGCCCCGGCTCATGGCCCTGCACGTCGAATTCCTCGAAGTTGGCATTGCTATCGAGCAGCTTCTTATGGTTCGAAATACCGTCGTATTCGATCCATTTGTTCGACCCGACCAGCCGATCCGGGAGACGCCGGACATGCGCCTTCCAATCACCGATCAGAAAATCGAAGTCGTGCGCGCCATCATGAATCGCCGGCGCCACCGGGGCTCCGAACAGCTGTCCATCGCCGACCAGCATCGCGGCAATCGATGCCAAGCAAGTCAGAACTAATTTTCTCGACATGGCTAAAGCCCTCCTGAATGACCCGCGAGATCCTATTCGAGACCCTGAAGTCGACAAGGGCCATTTAGCTCGAACGGGGGAGGCCACTGCCGAAGCCTGCCGTATACTTCCGGAGCCTCAACACTACCCCCGCACATGCCAAAGAAGGCCGCATCGCTTTATTCCGTTGACGTCGTCAACCCCGCGTTTGCCGACCAGCCCGCGCACATGCGCATCGCCGAGCGCATTCGCATGGCCATTACCAGCGGTGCGCTCAAAGCCGACGCCAGGCTGCCCTCGGGACGCACGCTGGCGCGCGATTTCGGCGTCGCGCGAAACACGGTCGACGAAGCATTGAGTCAGCTGGTGGCTGAGGGCATAGTCGTCCGGCGTCGCGGCGCCGGCAGCTTCGTAAGCGCACTGACCTCCGAGCCGGCCGCGAGACCCAGTGCGGCAAACTCTGCCCGCGCCCCACGCATATCGATGCGCGCGCAGATCCTGCGCAACTATCCCGGGCACACGGCGTCAAATCCCGCGGTGGCTTTCGCGCCCTCTTTGCCGCCGAGCGAGTTCTTTCCGCGCCGCGTGTGGCGCAAGCTTCTGGTACGCGAAGCGGCGCACGTCGGCAACGAAAACTGGGAATCCGGGCCGAGCAGCGGCCTTGGTACGCTGCGCGAAGCCATCGCAAGCCATGCCTCGGCGCTGCGCGGCACGCGGGCCGCCGCCGATCAGGTTATCGTCACTACCAGCACCCAACAAGCCGTGGAACTTGCCGCCAAGGTGCTTGCTGATCCCGGAGAGTCGGCATGGGCGGAAGCGCCCGGCTATCAACCCGTGATCTACGTCATGCGCAGCGCCGGATTGGAGGTCGTGCCGGTGCCGATCGACTCCGAGGGGCTGGATGTCGCCGCCGGCCGGCGCCTGAACGGCCGCGCGCGCTTTGCCTACGTCACGCCCTCGCACCAGTATCCTCTCGGCGTCGAGATGTCATTGACGCGCCGGCGGGAACTGCTCGAGTGGGCCGACGAAGAAGACGCCTTTGTGGTCGAAGATGACTACGACGGCGACTATCGCTATGAGGGCAAGCCCATCACCTCGCTGCAGGATCTCAATGCCGGCCGGGTCATTTACATCGGCAGTTTCAACAAGCTGCTGTTTCCGGGACTGCGCGTCGCCTATGCCATCGTGCCTCCCGGACTCGCCGCGCCGTTTGCAAATGCCAAGCATGCCGCCGACGGCCATACCGCCCTACTGGCGCAGGCGGTGCTCGCGGCATTCATCCGCGAAGGCCACCTCGCCGAGCACCTGCGCCGCACCCGCAAGGCCTACGACGAGCGTCGCCGCGCCTTCCTGAAGCATGCCGTGCTGCTCGAGGAGTTTCTCGATTTCGGACCCGCATCGGCCGGCCTGCACGTCACGGGGTTCTTCAAGAATGCGAGCATCATCGACCGGCGCGTGGCGCAGCATTGCGCGGCTCTCGGCGTGAGGGTGGAGCCGCTGTCGCGCCACGGCACCGATCGTCAGGGACTGGTTTTTGGTTTCACGACGGCCTCTGCCGAAGCGGCGCCCCGAGCCCTCGGAGTCGTTCACCGCGCAATTCGCGAAGCCCTCGCCGGGTAGGATCGGTGCGCACCTGATCCATCGAGCTCAAGCTTTGCGCTCGCGTCCCATCACTAGCCATCCGGCTTCTCGAATCGCTTGAGGCGCGTTAGCGCCGCCGAGCTGTCCACCCAATCGGGATCGCAGGCGAGCGCTTCGCGATGCAACACCGCCGCCGTGGCAAAGTCTCCGGCGTCGGCGGCAAGCTCCGCCAGCACCGCGCGCGCTGCCGCGGATTGTGGGACAAGGCGCAATGCCGCCTGGCAGCTCGCCTTGCAGTCGGCGGAACGACCCTGCAGCCTCAAGGTGGTGGCAAGCTCGATGTGAGCGGCGGCGTAGTCGGGAGCCACGGCGAGCGCTCGCTGCAGTCCCGCCTCGGCTTCCTCCAAGCGCCCGAGCGCGCGGCGCTGGAGCGCGAGCCCGAGATGCGCCTCTGCGAGGGCCGGGCTCAAATCTATGGCGCGTCGAAAACTCGCCTGCGCCTCCTCGTGTCGCCCGAGGCGCATAAAGGCATTGCCGCGTGTAAAGAACGCGGCCGCATAGTCGGGTTTTAGCTCTACGGCGCGGTCGGCCATCGCGATCGCTTCCGCAGCGTCACCCAGGGAAAGTTTGAGTGCCGCGAGATTGGCGTAAGCCTCCGGGAACTGAGGCGCCAGTTGAAGTGCGCGATGATAACCGTCCTCGGCGTCCCTGGTGCGTGCCGCGCGCGCATATTCGGTCGCAAGATTGAGCAGCGCGACCGCATCGTCGGGCAGTAGGCGCACCGCCTCCTCGAGCGCTTCGATCGCCTCCTTGCCCTGCCGCTGCCGCGCCACCGCAAGGAGCTGCCACAACACGGCCGGCTGCGTGGCAGACGGCAGAAGAGCGCGTGTGCGCGTTTCCAGCTCGCTAAAGGCGCCTTGCTGGGCGAGGTCCAGCAATTCCTCGAGCGCTTCGGGCGCGACCGAAGCGCCGGGCACCGGAGTCTTGGCCAGCAGGCCGCAACAGCGCTTGAACTTCTTGCCACTGCCGCAACGGCAAAGTTGATTTCTGGAGATGCTCATGCCGGATGTATCAAGTGAGCCGTACTGTATCTAACGCGCGGGTCGCGCCGTCGAATTGCGGACGATCAGCTCATGATCGAACAGGTGGCGAGGCATGCGCTCGGGCCAGCCGTTGCGACGGGGCTCGAGTTGAATGATCAGATCTGCGGCGCGGCGCGCCATCGCGGCCACCGGCTGGCGCACGGTGGTGAGCTCCGGCCAGATCATGGTGGCGAGCGGCGCATCGTCGAAGCCGGCCACCGACAGCTGCCGTGGCAGATCCAAGCCGAACTTGCGGGCCATCGAGATGGCCGCGGCGGCCATGTCGTCGTTACTCGCGAAGATCGCGGTCGGCGGCGATGCGGCGCGCAGCATTCTTTCGGCGCAGACCAGGCCGTCGGCAAATACGAAATTACCGGTCTGCACCAGTTCCGGCACCACCGGGATCTGGTGCGCGCGCATCTCGTCGACGAAACCGAGATAGCGTTGTTGAGTCGCGCCGTGCTCGGGATGGCCCAGGATGAAACCGATGCGACGATGTCCTAGCTTGATGAAATGGGCGGTCACCTCGCGCGCGGCAGCATAGTCATTGATGCCGACCGAGGGCGCCATGTTCAGATTCTCCTGCGGCGCCACGCGCACTACCGGAATGGCGGCCTGCTGCAGTTTGTTCAACACCAGCCTGTGATCGGACAGCGGCGGCAGCAGGATGACGCCTTCGAGGCGCAGCTGACCCAAGAGGGTATCGATCTGCTTTTGGATGTTGGGACCTTCGACGTCCCAGGGCTCCACCATCAAGTGCAGACTTGCCTCGCGGCAACGCTCCACCGCACCGGCCTGGAACTCGCTCAAGTAGTCGCCGGGTCGCGCGCAGAATAGACCGATCAGAAAGGAACGGTTGCTCGCGAGGCCGCGCGCGTTCAGGTTCGGTCGATAGTTAAGCTCATCGATGGCTTTGAGGATCCGCTCGCGCGTCGCCGGCCGCACGCGCGGCTCATTGTTGATGACACGCGAAACGGTCTTCGGTGAGACTTGGACGAGATCGGCAACGTCCTGAATGGTGATCGGTGCCGGAGCAATGTTGTTCGCCAATTAAGACCTCAGCAGTGCGCCACTTCTAGTCTATCGCGGGCGGGCAGCTGCGGTAGGCATGCTCGCGCGCGGGCTCAAGATCGATGTCGGCGATTGTCAGTCGCAAATGTCCGTCCGTTTCGAGCGCGAAAGGTACTTCAACCTCCCGAAGATCACTGCCCGGAACGGCGAAACAGGATAGCGGCACCGAGAGTGTACGCCACTCGCCCGGCTCCCTGAGCGAGGCGGCCACATCGAGCGCGGTTCCGCACTTGCCCTCGGTGCAGAGCAGCTTCAACAGCACCGTACGATCGGGAATTTGGGTGACGCGGTAACGCACCTCGATGGATTCGCCGCGAGCGGCCGCGGCCGTGAGATCGCTGGCACGACCCGACAGCCGCACGCTTCCCGCGGACGCCCCGTTCCAGGCAAATTGCCGGCCCGCCTCATCCATGCCGGCCGTCACTATGCCGTGGGGCGAGGCCTGATCTTCGAGGGTGAGGTGTACCTGATCGGCGCCATCGGCAAGGAACAGGGACCAGGGGGCGATGGGATGCGAACGGGCGAATAGGCTGCTCGCGCTCACCTCCCACTGCTTGGGCACGCCCGGATCCTCGGAGAGCTTTACGAAAGGAGCACCGGGGTCGCGATAACTCAAGCCAAAGTCCCGCGGATAGAGCGCATTTTTGACGCTGCCGTCGGCGGCGAAGAGGACCGGCATCGCCGTGGCAGGCCACGAGAAACTCAAACGGCCGGTAAAATCGACGGGCTTGCCGGCGGCGCTGCCAAACAGCACGTCCGCCACGCCCTCACCCTCGCTGCCCGGCAGCCAGGCGGCCACGAAGGCATCCGCAGCATTGAGTTCGGGATTCACCCAGCGCGGACGGCCGGAAAGAAATACTGCGACGGTCGGTATCTTCGCGGCACGCAGTTTCTTGAAGAGCGCAAGGTCCCGTTTGTCCCCGGGTGAGTACTCGAGCGTCTCGAGATCTCCCTCAAACTCCGCGTACGGCCGCTCTCCGAACACCACCACCGCAGCGTCTGGCTTCACCTTGTAGCTGCCATCGCGGCTTAGCTCCGCGCTTCCCCCGGCTGCCAGCGCCGCCTTGATGCCCGCATAAATGGACGTGCCGCCGGGGAAGTCTTCGTTGTGGTTGTGATCCCCCTGCCAGTCGATGGTCCATCCGCCGGCCTGCGCACCGATGTCGTCTGCAAGGCCCCCGCACACCAGAAGATGCGCATGCGTATCGAGCGGCAACGTATGGCCGCTGTTCTTCATAAGCACCAGAGACTCGCGCACCGCGCGGCGCGCGAGCGCCCGGTGCGCGCCGCTGCCGAGCACCGAAAAATCGCCAACATTGCGGCGCTCTTTCGGCGGCGGCCGCTGGAACATGCCGGCGATTGCCTTGACGCGCAGGATGCGTCTCACCGCATCATCGATGCGTGCAGCGGGGATGGCGCCCGAATGCGCCGCGGCAAGGGTGTTCTCGTACAATTTTTTCCAGCTATCGGGCGCCATGAGCATGTCGAGGCCCGCGAGAATCGCCGCGGGGCAGTCTTCCTTGCTGCATCCGGGCACTTGTTCGTGGGCATTCCAATCACCCACCACGAATCCCTCGAAGCCGAGGCGGCCCTTCAGCACATCGGTCAAGAGGTGATGGTTGGCGTGCATCTTCACGCCGTTCCAGCTGTTGTAGGAAGCCATGACGATGAGCGCACCGGCCTTCAGTGCGCTCACGTAACCCGCGCCATGCACGGACAGCAGTTCGCTCTCGCTCACACGGGTGTCGCCCTGATCGCGGCCGTCGTGGGTCCCGCCGTCGCCCAGAAAGTGCTTCACCGAGGAAAGCGTATGGCCAGGCGTCATGAAATCCTTGCCCCCAAGCATCCCCTGCAGTCCCTCCACCATGGCCGGCGCGTATTCGGCGACCAGTTCAGGCGATTCGGAATAGCTTTCGTACGAGCGGCCCCAGCGAACGTCGCGTGCCACGGCCACGGTGGGCGCAAAAGTCCAGTCGATGCCGGCCGCGGACACCTCTTCGGCGGTGGCCTTGCCGATCTCGCGCATCAATCCCGCATCGTGAGCGGCGCCCAATCCCACGTTGTGCGGGAACACCGTTGCGCCGATGAGCTTGGCGTCCCCATGCACCGCGTCGATGCCGAACACAACGGGGATCGGCGGATGTCCCTTGGCGGGAGCGGCCAGTGAGGCGCGATAAAACCGATCGGTGAGATCGAGCCATGCCTGAGGTTTGCTACGTACGTTGCCGCCGGGCGCGGCGCCGCCGCCGGCAAGGATGGAACCCAATTTGTAGGTGGCGAGATCCTCGGGCTGCACCGAGGCGATGTCGCCCTGGATCATCTGCGCGATCTTTTCTTCCAGTGTCATGTTCGAGAGGATCGAGCTGACGAACTGCTCTGTCGCTTCATCGAGCGGACGGGCTAACAGCGCAGGCGCACCGTGCCCGGTTACACTGGCCGTTGCCGTGCAACCGGGCGCGACGATAAATGCCAAGAACGACAATGAAATGGCCGCCAGGGTGGACGAGACGTTGGGCTCGAGAGTCATTGGCGCTTTGTAACTATATATTTTTAGAAGAACTTTTTGTGCTGGCCATGGGGCGCAGCCCCTTCCGGGGCTCAAGCTTACAGGAACATCGAACAAAATGTCAGCGCTGTCACTTTTAACCGCAATTCATGCCCGATAGCCCCACTTCCTGGCTCAAACCGGTGGACTGGGCTGCGGTAGCCCTCTACGCATCGGCGTTGGTCGCGTTCGGACTCATCGCCTCGCGCCGACGGCTCGGGCCGGTCGACTATTTCCTGGCATCGCGAGGCACGAGTTGGCCGATCATCGGCCTCTCCCTGCTCGCCACCAACATCTCCTCCACCGCTCTGGTCGGTCTCACCGGCGGCGCCTATGCCATGGGCATATCGATCTACGACTACGAATGGACCGCCAGCATCATTCTGGTTTTCTTCTGCCTGTTTCTGTTGCCTTCGATCATCCGCGCGCGCATCTACACCATGCCGGAATACCTCGAGCGGCGCTACGACCGGCGCGCGCGGCTGCTGTTCGCGTTGCTCACGCTCTTCCTCAACGTGGTGGTGGACTCAGCGGGCGTGCTGTACAGCGGGTCATTGGTGTGCCAATTGCTCTTCCCCGCGTGGCCTTTATGGCTGATCGTCGCCTGCCTCGCCGGTGCCGCCGGTCTCTACACTATCATCGGGGGCTTACGCTCGGTGATCTACACCGAGGCCGTGCAAGCCGTGGTTTTGCTTCTGAGCGCGACGGTAATCTCGGTGAGCGCGTTCGAGCACGCGGGCGGCTGGCATACCGTCATGCGGCAGCTCCCGCCGCGCAGCCTCTCGTTGATTCTGCCCGCGAACGATCCCCACGTGCCCTGGCCCGGATTGCTGCTCGGGATACCGTTGCTCGGCTTCTATTATTGGTGCACCAATCAGTCCATCGTGCAGCGCATGCTCTCGGCGCGCGACACGGACCAGGCGCGCTGGGGGGCGCTGTTCGCAGGACTGCTGAAGCTCGCGGTGCTGCCGCTGATCGTATTGCCCGGCGCCTGCGCGCTGTTGCTGTTCCCGCATCTGACGCACGCCGATCTGGTGTATCCAAACCTGATCCTGAGGCTCCTTCCCACCGGGCTTGCCGGTGTGGTGGTGGCGGCATTCGTCGCCGCGACCATCGTGTCGATCGCCTCATTGCTCAATTCCGCTTCAACGCTGATCACCATGGATGTGGTGCGCCACTTCAAGCCCAATCTCGCAGATGAGCGCATCGTGCTCATCGGCCGCATGAGCACGGCGGCCCTCCTGATCGTTGCCATGGCCTGGGCGCCACAGCTGCAGCGTTTTCCGTCATTGTGGCAATACTTGCAAGCAGTGCTCGCCTACGCGGTGCCGCCCGTCGTCACGCTGTTCGTCGTGGGGCGGATCTGGCGCGGCGCCACCGCGCAAGGGGCCGCAGCAACTTTGTTGTTGGGCTCAATGTGCGGCGCCGGTCTCTTCATGTGCAACGGGGTGCTGCATATCACGCACCTGCACTTTCTGTATGCGGCACCGCTGCTCGCCGCGATCGACGTGGTGATTCTCGTCGCGGCGAGCCGATTGACCCGCTCCGACTTGAGCGAGAGCCAGGCGGGTGCGATGAGAACGCCGCCCACTGATCCATCCCGAACAGTGCAACCCTTCTGGCAGGACTATCGCTGGCACGCGCTTGGCCTGGTGCTGATCACCGCAGGCGTGGTGTACGCGTTTCGCTAGGCCTCAGGCTCGCCGTAGTTCCGCGACGAAGTCGTAGGCGTCGGCGACGTACACCGATCGGGTGAACTCCACCGCCCTGCCATCGGCGAGGTATGCGCGTCGCTCGAGCTGCAGACCGGGCGTGCCTTGCGGCATCTTGAGCAGCGCTGCGGTCGCCGCGTCGAGCGCCACGGCGTGCAGACGTTGCAGTGCACGCTCCGGCGGATGACCGAGGGACTCGAGCGTTTCGTACAGCGACACCGAAACCAAGTCGGGAGAAGGCAGAATGGATTGCGGCACCACGGTGTTCTCCACCGCCAGCGGCCGCTCGCTGCCGGAGCGCAAGCGACGCAGGCGCACCACGCGGCTGCCGGGACTCACGGCAAGCACCATGGCTTCCTCCGATGTGGCGTCGCCGCTTTCCCGACGCAAGAATTCGACCTTCGGATCGAGCCCGCGGGAGCGCAAATCCTCGGTGAAACTCGTCAGCCGCGAGAACGAGCGCACGATGCGCTCGCCGACGAAATTTCCCGAACCGGGCTTGGAACTGACGACGCCTGCCGCGATCAACGGTTGCAGGGCTTTGCGCACCGTGACGCGGGAGAAGCCGCTCAGTCGCTCAAGTTCGCGTTCCGCCGGCAGCGCGACCCCGGGCCCGAGGATCCCGTCGCGAATCAATTGGTGCAGCACGACGCGCAGTTGTTCATACCGGGGCTGGCCATTGCGTCGCATGGCGGTCAGCTGAGTTCGCAATACGGACGCTACGTTAGACACGATGTAGTCATACCGGTTTTTCAATCGGTACTTTCATACCCTCAATTGCTATATGGATCCGGCGGTTATACGTGAGTATCAAAACCGAGTGCATTCAATTGGTATCTTACCGGTATTGTACCGCTAATTTTAGGCCCCTGCATGCGCAATGAGCTCAATCCCACCGTGGCTGCGGTGACCTCGCGGCTCATCGAGCGCAGCCGCGCGACCCGCAGCAAATATCTCGAACGCGTCAAATTCGCGGCGGCGAGCGCGCAGCCGCGTTCTCGCATCGGCTGCGCCAATCTCGCCCATGTGTTCGCCGCCTCCGAGGCATCAGACAAGGCGCGGCTGCGACAGGATGCGGGGCCGAACATTGCGATCGTCACCGCGTACAACGACATGCTGTCGGCTCACAAGCCCTATGAAGGCTATCCCGAACGTCTGCGCGCCGTCGCGCGGCGCATCGGCGCCACCGCGCAGGTGGCCGGTGGCGTCCCGGCCATGTGCGATGGCATCACTCAGGGCAGGCGTGGCATGGAGTTGTCCCTGTTCTCTCGCGACGTCATCGCGATGGCCACCGCGATCGCACTCTCGCACGAGGTCTACGATGCCGCGCTGTATCTGGGCATCTGCGACAAGATCGTGCCGGGCCTTTTGATCGGCGCTCTCACCTATGGGCATTTGCCGGCCGTTTTCGTGCCCGCCGGTCCCATGCCCTCGGGACTGTCCAACACCGACAAGGTCAAGATCCGGCAGCGGGCCGCCGAGGGACGCGCTACGCGCGCCGAGTTGCTCGAGGCCGAAGCGCGCGCATATCACAGCACGGGCACCTGTACCTTCTACGGCACTGCCAACTCCAATCAGATGCTGGTGGAGATCATGGGCCTTCATCTGGCGGGTTCGAGCTTCGTGAACCCCGGCACGTCGTTGCGCGCGGCGCTCACCGATGCGGCGGTGGAACGTGCGGTGACGCTCACTGCGCGCGCTGGTCACTACATGCCGATAGGCCACATCGTCGACGAGCGAGTCATCGTCAACGCAGTGGTCGGCCTGCATGCCACCGGTGGTTCGACCAATCATTTGCTGCACTTGATCGCGATCGCCAATGCCGCAGGGGTCCGGCTCGAGCTTGCTGACTTCGCGGCGCTCGGTGAAGCCGTGCCGCTGCTGGCGCGCATTTATCCCAACGGCAGCGCCGATGTGAATCAATTCCATCGCAGCGGCGGCATGCGGGTGCTGATCGGCGAACTCTTGGATGCGGGCCTGTTGCACGAGGACGTCAACACGGTGATGGGACGCGGGCTCAGCCGCTATCGCGACGAGCCGGTGCTTGCGGCAGGCGAGTTGCGCTGGCTGCCGCACGAGGGCGACAGCATCGATCCGGGGGTGCTGCGTTCGATGCACGATCCTTTCCAGAGCGCAGGATCGCTGCGCGTACTGTCGGGCAATGTTGGCACTGCGGCGCTGAAGTTGTCCGCGGTCGCCAAGGACTGTCACGTGATCGAAGCGCCTGCGGTGGTTGTGGATGACCCTGAGGATCTGAAGGCCATGTTCGAACGCGGCGAGTTGGAACGCGACTTCGTGGCGGTGGTGCGCTTTCAGGGCCCGCGCGCCAACGGTATGCCGGAGATGCACAGCCTCATGCCGCTGTTGGGATCTCTGCAGGATCGAGGCCACAAGGTCGCCCTGGTCACCGACGGCCGGCTATCCGGCGCCTCCGGCAAGGTGCCCTCCGCCATTCACGTCTCTCCCGAGGCCTCGGTGGGCGGACCTTTAGCGCGTCTGCGCAGCGGCGATGTCATGGTGGTGGATGCCGCGCGCGACCGGCTCGAGGTGCGCGTCGAGCCTGATGAATTCGCGCGCCGCGCGCCCGCTAGCTTCGGAATGGCGCGCAATCAAGATACCAACATGCATCAACTGTTCGGCTTCTTTCGTCATGCCGTGGGCGATGCGGTGCACGGCGCCTCGGTATTCGGAGAATCGGCGTGACGGGCAGCCGCGGCATGGCGGAGTTGATCGCGGGGACGCCGGTGATACCGGTATTGGTGATCGAGCGGGCGGACGATGCCCTCGGCATCGCCGAGGCCCTCGTTTCCGGCGGCCTCAAAGTTCTAGAGGTGACTTTGCGAACCACGGAGGCGTTGAAGGCGGTGAGCGCTATCCGTCACTCCGTGCCCGAGGCGATAGTGGGAGTGGGCTCGGTGATCGAGCCTGAGCAATTTTCGCAGGCAGCCGACGCGGGCGCACGCTTCGCCGTGTCGCCCGGCGCGACCGATGCTCTGCATGCGGCGGCCCTGAGGGCCAATCTACCCTGGCTGCCCGGCGCACAGACGGTGAGCGATGCGCTCGAGCTTCGGGCGCGCGGCTACCGGATTGCGAAGTTCTTTCCGGCGCACTACAGCGGCGGCGTCAATTTCCTGCGCGCCATTGCAGGACCCGTTCCCGACATGCGCTTCTGCCCCACGGGTGGTATTTCGGCGGCAAGTGCGCCGGAGTATCTCGCTCTTCCCAACGTGGCGTGTGTCGGCGGCTCATGGCTTACGCCGGAGGCGTTGGTGGCCGAGCGCAGATGGGACGAGATTCAGTCGCTCGCACGACAAGCCGTTACCCTGGCGCCGCGCCGATCCAACGGCAAGGCACGCGCCGCCCTAAACGCCTAAAGCCCTAGTCGTTAGTCTTGCGGGTCAAGATGACCGTGGCAAACCGGCAAGCGGCACTGAAGCTTACTGGACCGATACCACGCGGTCGTCTCGGGATCTTTGCAGCGAGCGCTGCATACCAAGCTGCGCGAAGTGCGCCAGTGCGCGGATCAGGAGTGGCAGCAGAACGAAGTCATCCACGACCCCTAGCACGGGAATTGCGAGGTTGAGGGGATCTAATCCAAATACCATCAGGGCGAGCATGGCCGGTGCCAGCCAGGAGGGCCGACCGGGACTTCGCAATACCGCGAAGATCAGCCGCAAATCTCGGCCGGCGAGGCTCCAAAGTCGAAACAGTCGGCGCATGTCCCCTCCTACGCGGGTCGATTGAAAGCGCTAAGCCGTAAGACCACCCGCGGGGACGACAGTTCACCCCGTAGGTTCAGGCCGCTCAAAAACCCCTAACGCGCGGACGGCATTGAATATTGAAATTCATAACTGTGTTTGCCGTCCGCGGTCACGATGATCTTCATGGTGCCTTCAATGCCTTGAAGGTCGCCGCTCCCGGAGCCTGGCACCACCTCGATGCGCAACTGCATATCCTTGCCGCGCATCGTGGCCCAATGCATCAGCTGAAAACTGCCCTTCTTGCCATTGAGCTGCCCGCTGACGGTTTCAATGGCCACGTACCCCGCCGTTGCAGCTTTCAAATCGCCGCCCGTCAGCATCAGCCCTACCGCGCGTGCATTCAGCGCGCCGTGATAAACCTTGTCCAAGCTAATGCGGCCCGCGCGGTCTTCGCCGCCCGCCGGTGGCTGGGGCACGACTTTCACATCGAAGGCACCGCTTACAATCGTCGTCGCTTTGTCGCCTTGGGATTGTGCGATCGCCGGCGTCATCATGCATGCAGCAATGAGAACGCACCATGCGAGTCGAAGCGCCGCCGTCATCGCGAAGCGCTTTGCGTGGAAGTATGTCGCAGCAGCGTCCATGCGGCTGCGCCGAATACCAAAACATTGGCGACGATCACCGGTGTCGCCTTGATGGCGATGCCATATAACAGCCAGAGCAGCGCGCCCAGCATCTGCAATGCTCGCAGGAGCGAGGGACGGCGCGAAAAATAAGAGCTCACGAAAACAGCCGTTGCCGCCCACCCCAGATATTCCAGTGGCGCAATGTTTATCAAATCGGCTCCTTGTTGGTTGCGGCGGAAGGGAACATTTTGCGAAGTTGGCCCATCGGTGCGTTCTTTGGCACTCGAACAGCACTACCAATTGTCCTCGAACAGCCCATGGCAAGCGAGCACGCTCGATCCTCCCTCATTCCCGGCCTGCGCCATACCCCCTCGGCGCATGGCTTCCGCTCAATTACAATGCTCAGACTGCAAGGAGTCGCCCATGACTGAGTACCGCAAAAGCGCTGATGCCCTCGCCCGCCTTTCGCCCGAACAGTATCGGGTGACGCAACAGAGCGCCACCGAACGCCCCGGCACCGGGCAGTACCTGCATAACAAGGAGCCCGGCATCTACGTGGACGTGGTGTCCGGCGAGCCCTTGTTCGCCTCTTCGGACAAATACGAATCCGGCTGCGGATGGCCGAGCTTCACCAAGCCCATCGAGAAGACCAATGTGGCGGAACTAAACGACAGCTCGCACGGCATGATTCGCACCGAGGTTCGATCCAAGCACGGCGACTGCCATTTGGGCCACGTGTTCGACGACGGTCCTCCCGAGGCCGGCGGCTTGCGCTACTGCATCAACTCCGCCTCGCTTCGATTCGTCGCCAAAGCCGACATGGAAGCCCAAGGCTACGGCGAGTATCTCGACCAAGTGAAATGATCGCAGTGCGCTCGGACGTAGGAGCGCGACCTACTTTTTTTGCGAAGAATTTCTGACAGCGAGCTTCGCCCTGTCCGGCATAATTCCCACATGGCAAAGACAAGCAAGCGTACGACGGTCAAGAAAAAGTCATTCGATGCTCCCGCGGAGCCCGAGTGGCATCGTTTGATTTCCGAGGCGGCCTATTATCGTGCACAGCAGCGCGGATTCAGGCCCGGCGAGGAACTGGAAGATTGGCTCCGCGCCGAGCGTGAGGTCCGCGAAAGAATCTCACCGAGCCCCTAGCGGGCCGGCTTCGTCGCCCCGTTGCCCTGCGCCTCAACGGAAATAGGATTCCACTTCTCCCAGGCTTCCACGCGCCTTGCGTACTCGGCGCGTGTCATCGGCAGCCCGCCGGATCCGAAGAAGATGCGAAGCGGGGGTTCCTTCGCATCCACCACCTTGAGAATCGCAGGCCCGGTGGCCGCCGGGTCTCCCGGCGTGAAACTGGTACGAAACTTGGCGATGCTGTCCCGCGCGCCGTCATACGCTGCGAGCGGGGCCGCGCGCACCGCCGAGGGACCGCTCCAATCCGTGGCGTACCCGCCCGGCTCGATGAGCGTAACCTTGATGCCATATTCGGCTACCTCACCGGCAAGGGACTGGCTGAATCCCTCCAGCGCCCACTTGGAGGCGTGATACAGGCCGATGGTCGGAAACGCATTGACGCCCCCGATCGAGGAGACCTGCAATAGGTGTCCAGAACGCTGTTCCCGCATGATGGGCAGCGCCGCTTGCGTCACCCACAGCGCGCCGAACACATTCGTCTGGTGTTCATGCCGCTGCCGAGCGCGCGCGGATCCTTGCCTTGCATCGGCGAGATGCCTGGCTCGGCGGCGCAGCGCTCGGCGAGAGCTCGTTTCCGCGGACGGACGTGGAGCACCCCCACGCAGAGAGGATATTCTTCGCGGCGTTCCCGTCGCGGTCATGCAAGTCACCACAAGCATGGCATATCCAACTTCTTACAACGAGCATGTCCAGACCTGTTGGGCCGGTAAGGGCCCGACAGCTGCTGCATGTTCGTGTTGTGTCTTTCTCGTTGACGATGAGGAAGCTTCTGCCGGCCTGCTGGCTCTTGTACTGCAGCTGCCCCTTGAGCATGCCCCAACCGGCATCCAACACGGATTTGGCCATCCGGGTCTTGACCAGCTTTAAACTGCTCACATCCCCCACGACTATCGTTTGATAGGTTTTTATGATTTGGCTCGAAAACTTGTGCAAGGCGTCCTT
>DASXOQ010000101.1:0-2087 GCA_036494165.1 Steroidobacteraceae bacterium | reverse complement strand
TCGGTCGCGGCCTCGATGACGAGGTCGCACTCGCCGAGCGCCTCGAACCCCTCGGCCGCCGTGATGTGCTTGAGCGCGCCCTGGCGCTGCTCCTCGGTGATGGTGCTGCGCTTGACCTGGCGCGCCATGTTTCCATTGATGGTGGCGATGCCGGCCTTGATGCGATCGGCGTTGACGTCGTTGAGGCGCACGTCGAGGCCCCCAAGCGCGCACACATGGGCGATACCGCTGCCCATCTGACCCGCGCCGATCACGCCCACTTTGCGAATGCTGTGCGCCATCTTGTCCGTCCACTGGCCGTCCTGCCGGCCTGCGCCGCGCGGGCACCGAATATTTCCACCCGCTGTTCGCGGAGCGGTGTTCTAGCGCGAACCGCGAGCCGTCGCCACCGGGACCACGCCCGGTGATTAACGCGCGAGTGTCGCTAGCAGGCTGCTGAAATTTTGCGTTTTCGGACCTGTATCGGTCGTTCGAGAGCTGCTCGACGGTGCCGGCCGAATATCCTCGATGGCTTTTCGATCGACTTGATGCCGGATCGGGCGGTCATGCTGCGGCCTCGATGAGCTTTGGCAGGCGGATCAGATTGTATCCGGCCATTGTCAGAGTGAACTTGAAGCCGAGCTTGCGGGCGCCTCGCAGCATTGGCCGTGCGAGGCCGCCGATGGTCTTGCCCCATCCGAACGGCTCCTCGATGCGCTTTCTCTTCTGCTGGCTCACCGCATAGCCAGGGTGCCGCGTGGTGCGGGCGTCAATGGCGGAGCGCCGGCCGCTGACATTCTGGGCGATGTGCGGCGTCACGTTGAGCGCGCGCATGTCGGCAACGAACGACGCCGCGTCGTAGCCCTTGTCGGCGCCGAGGGTGATGCGACGAGCGCCGGGCGAATGGCGCACGATCATCTCTTCGGCCGCCTCACGCTCGGCGGTACCGGTCGCCTTGCTCAAGGCAGTTGCAACGATGAGCCCGCTGCGGTTTTCCATCAGCACGTGCCCCATGAAGCTGAGCTTGGCCTCTTTGCCTCGCCCTTTGCGATAGAGCTGCGCCTCGGGGTCGGTGCTCGAGGCATGCGTGGCATTGCTGGGCTTTTCGCCATGAAAATCGCGCTCGCCGTTGCGGCCCGCGCCCGGTGGCTCGCTCGAACCGTCCTTCGCCTTGAAGCTCTTCATCGACGCCCAGGCCGCAATCTGCGTGCCGTCGACCGAGAAGTGTTCATCCGACAGCAGCCCGCGCAGCTCTTTGTGATCCAGGAGTTCGGCCAGGAACTTGCGCGCCACGTCGGCCTCGAGCAGCCGGTCGCGGTTCTTCGTGAACACCGTCGGCACCCACACCGGCTCGTCAACGCCGAGCCCCACGAACCAGCGATAGAGCAGATTATAGTCGATTTGCTCCATCAACTGCCGCTCCGATCGGATCGTATAGAACGCCTGCAGCAACAGCGCCCGCAGCAGCCGCTCAGGCGCGATCGAGGGCCGACCACCCTCCGCGTAAGCCTTGGAAAAATCGCCATCCAACGCCGCCAGTACCTCGTTCACCACACGCCGAACCGGCCGCAACGGGTGCTTGCCAGGAATACGCTTCTCCAGGTCCACATAGGAAAACAGCTCACCCGTTCGCTCATCCGAGCCGCGCATCCTGGCCTCCCACATCCGCAACGCCAAGAATCATATTCGCAGCGGCTCGTCAGGTGACTTTTCAGCAGCCTGTTAGTGCCCTTGTCGATCGGCCTCAACAGACGCATGTTGCAGCCGCCGGCACCAGGCCGGCACCTGACATGAGCATCTCATGAACATCGCCGCTCCGCCCATCCGCACCGTCGCGCCCGATCTGCTGGCGCGGTTCATCGCGATCGTCGGCGCGCGCTATGCCGTCACCGATCCGGCGGAGCAGGAGCAATATCTCGTCGAGAGCCGCAACCTCTTTCGCGGCACGTCGCCGGCGGTGCTGCGGCCGGGCACGGTCGCGGAGGTCGCCGCGATCCTGAAGCTCGCGAACGAGACCGGCACGCCGGTCGTGCCGCGGGGCGGCAACACCGGTCTCGTCGGCGGGCAGATCCCGCAGGGCGGCGAGATCCTGATCTCGCTCACCCGTC
>DASXOQ010000100.1:0-36989 GCA_036494165.1 Steroidobacteraceae bacterium | reverse complement strand
GTGTCGAACTCCTCGATGCGGGCATCTTCGTGGCGGCAAGCGAGGATCAGATCCTCGAGGTCCTGGTAGACGAGCCAGTCAGCTCCGATCAGGCCGGCCACCTCCTCAACCGTCCGGCTACCGGCGACGAGCTCGCGAGCCGCGGGCATGTCGATGCCGTAAACATTGGGAAAGCGCACCGGCGGAGCCGCCGAGGCGAAATACACTTTGTTGGCGCCCACATCGCGGGCCATCTGCACGATCTGCCGTGAGGTGGTACCGCGCACGATGGAATCGTCCACCAGCAACACGTTCTTGCCGTGGAACTCGAGGTCGATGGCATTGAGCTTCTGCCGCACCGACTGGCTGCGCAGCTTCTGCCCCGGCATGATGAAGGTGCGGCCGATGTAGCGGTTCTTGATGAAGCCCTCGCGATACTTGATGCCGAGCAGCTGCGCCACCTGCACGGCGCTGGTGCGGCTGGTATCGGGAATCGGGATCACCACGTCGATGCCGTGATCGGGCCGCTCGCGCTTGATCTTCTCGGCGAGGTGTTCGCCCATGCGCAGGCGCGCCTTGTAGACCGAGATGTTGTCGATGATGGAGTCGGGACGTGCGAAATAGACGTATTCGAAGATGCAAGGCGTGTGGCGCGCCATGGCCACGCACTGCTGCGCGTAGAAGCGGCCCTGCTCGTCGATGAACACCGCCTCGCCGGGCGCCACATCGCGCACCATTTCGAAGCCGAGCATGTCGAGCGCCACGCTCTCGGAGGCGAGCATCCACTCCGGTCCCTTCTTGGTCTCGCGCTTGCCGATCACGAGCGGCCTGATGCCGTTGGGATCGCGGAACCCCAAAATGCCGTGGCCGATGACCATCACCACCACGGCGTAGCCGCCGCGGCAACGCCGGTACACCGCGTTGGCGGCGGCGAAGATATCGGCCGGGGTCACCCGCGGGGTGCCCACGCGCTGCAGCTCGGAGGCCAGCACGTTCAGGAGCACCTCGGAATCGGAGGAGGTGTTCAGATGACGACGGTCCTCGCGCACCAGCACTTCGGTGAGTTCGCGCGAGTTGGTGAGATTGCCGTTGTGGCCGAGGCACAGGCCGTAGGGAGAATTCACGTAGAAAGGCTGCGCGTCGTGCGCCGAGTCCGCGCCGGCGGTGGGGTAGCGCACGTGACCGATGCCGACGTTGCCCTTGAGCTTCAGCATGTGCTTCTGCTGGAACACGTCGCGCACCAGACCCGAGTCCTTGCGCATGAACAGTTCGCCCGCTTCGTAGGTCATGATGCCGGCGGCGTCCTGGCCGCGATGCTGCAGCACCGTGAGGGCGTCGTAAATGCGCTGATTGACCGCACCGGCGCCGACCATTCCAACGATTCCACACATAGCGTGCTCCCAAGAGCGTTACGGCTTGACCTTCACCCCGGTGACCCGCTCGAGCTTCGACCAGGGTTCACCCTTCTCGCCCACCATCGATCGCAGCCAGTCGCCGACGGTCTCGGCGAAGGGCATGAGTCTGGAATGCGCCCACCAGTCTTCCTGATTCAGGCGCAGCAACTCGCCGCCGATCACCAGCAGCCCAACGAGCACCATGCCGCGCATGATACCGAACAACAATCCGATCACCCGGTCGAGCACGCCCAAACCCATGGCGCGGGTGAAATAGCTCAGGAACATGCCGACCAGCCAGCCGGTCAGCACCACGAGCACCAGAATCACTAAACGCCCCACCCAGGGGGCGATGCTGGGATTGGCAAGAACCCCGCCGAGATGCGGCTCGATGACGGGGCCGAACTTCCACGCCGCCCAAATCGAAATGATCCAGAACACCAGGGAGACGGCCTCCCGGATGAATCCTCGCAGCGCACCAATCAGAGTTGAGCCCAGCAAAACCAGCAGAATAAAAACGTCGGCTGCGGTCAATCTGCCACCTTCTACTGCCTCTTAAGGGATCGTGAACCAGTTCACACTAGTCACCGCGGTGAACTTTCCGGCGCATTCTACCGAAGCGCCCTGTTTCTTGCCGTGAAACCGTTCAACGGCTGCCCGGCGACACCAGGGCCCCTGGATGACCGGCACTTTTGAGCTTCGCGAGCGTGCGTTCCGCGCCAGCCCGGTCGGACAAGGGCCCCACCCGCACCCGGTAGCGCGCGGATTTGCCGCTGCCCGAGGCAGAGTCGTACACCTGAAATCCTTTCCCCTTCAGCTGACGCACCAAGGCCTCGGCATTGCCGCGGTTGGCGAAGCTGCCGAGTTGTACCGCCCACTCGCCTCTTGATGTGGGGGAAGGCGCGGGAGATTCAACCGGCTTCGGAGCACTCACGGGAGCGCTCGCCACGCTCTTGGGCGGCGGGGCCGGCACACTGTCAACCGATGGGACGGCATCCTCTGGCGCGCTCGCGGCGCTGCTCGCCGCCGCCTCGCTGGCCGCGGGCGGCGGATCGAGCACTTCGGGGCTGGTGGATTTGCTGGTCGCAAGATCGACCGTGACGGTGCGCACCGGCTCGGCGGCCGATGCGCTCTGCGCTGGAAGAAGATCGGGCCGCGGCGGCGCGGCGGGTTTGGGACCGGACAAGAGTTCCGGAACCACCAGCACCAGTACCGCCACCAGGATGCTGGCGCCGATCAGGCGTTCTTTTGCTCGTCGTTCCATCTTCAAAATCCCTGCGCTCGGCGCCGCTCGCGCGCCTCGAACCAGTCGAGCGCCGGACCCACCGTATGAAAGGAACCGAACACCACCACCCGATCCTTAGCAGTAGCGCGCGCCGCAGCCGCCTCGCAGGCCGCCGCCACCGAATCTGCCGCATGCAGCGGAGTCGTCACGTGCGCCTGCAGCGCCTCCACCAGTTTGGCCCCTGGTTGGCCGCGCGGCCCCTCGAGCGATGCACACCACCATTCAGCGATGAGCGGTCCCAGCGATGCGGCGATCGCGCCCACATCCTTGTCGCCGAGAATGCCGCAAACTGCAAGGGTCTTGCCGTCCTCGAAAGTGGCCTTGAGGTTCTCGGCCAGCACCGCAGCGGAATCCGCATTATGGGCGACATCGAAAATGAAGGTGGGATCATCGGCACGCTGACGGGCGAGCTGAAAGCGGCCGCCGAGGCTCACCGTGGCCAAGCCCGTGGCCAGCGCGTCGGGTGAGACCGGCAGGCGTGAATCCAACTCTTCGAGCGCGGCGAGCGCAATGGCCGCATTGCCGAACTGGGTTTCGCCGAGGAGCGCGGGCGCAGGCAGCAGCGGCAGATGCCAGCGCAGGCCGCGGTAGCGCCAGCCGCTGCCCTCGCGGATGTAGTTGTACTCGATGCCGAGGCGCTTCAAGCGCGCGCCGCACGCGTGCGCTTCGGACTCGAGCACCGCGTGCGGCGCGCGTGCTCCGATCACCGCCGGTACCTTGGCGCGAAAGATGCCGGCTTTCTCCCGGGCGATGGCCTCGAGCGTGTGGCCGAGATGCTCCTGATGATCGAGCCCAATGCTTACCACCACCGCGACGCTGGGTTCCAAAATGTTGACCGCATCGAGCCGCCCGCCCATGCCTATCTCCATGACCCAGGCATCGAGGGACGCGGACTGAAAGACCAGCAGAGCGGCAAGCGTGTTGAACTCGAAATAAGTGAGGCCCACCTCGCCGCGCGCCGCCTCGATGCGTTCGAAGGCCTGGATCAGCTCCGCCTCGGTGACATCGCGATCGTGCACCCGGATACGCTCGCGGTAATCGCGCAGATGCGGCGAGGTGAAGGTGCCCACCCGATAACCCTGTGCGCGCAGGATGCTGCTGCAGTAGGCGCTCACCGAACCCTTGCCGTTGGTGCCGGCTATGGTGATGACGGGCGCCTCGCTTTGCTTGAACTTCAGGCGCTTCAGGACCTCGCCGAGCCGCTCCAGGCCCAAATCGATCGAGCGCGGGTGCAGCTTAGCTTGGTAGGCCAACCACTCGTCGAGACTCCGCATGTTGGAAAGGCGGCCTTAGGCTGCTGCAGGTTCTTTGCCGGTCAGCAATCGCAGCATCGAACCGATGCGATCACGCAGTTCGCGTCGATCGACGATCATGTCGAGCGCACCATGCTCGAGCAAAAATTCGCTGCGTTGAAAGCCTTCCGGAAGGGTTTCGCGCACGGTCTGCTGTATGACCCGCGGGCCGGCAAAACCGATCAGCGCCTTGGGCTCGCCGATATTGACGTCGCCGAGCATGGCGAGGCTCGCCGACACCCCGCCCGTGGTGGGATCGGTCATTACGGAAATGAACGGCAGGCGCGCCTCGGACAGGCGCTTGAGCGCGGCGCTGGTTTTCGCCATCTGCAGCAGCGAGTACAACGCCTCCTGCATGCGCGCGCCGCCGCTGGCGGAGAAACACACCAACGGCATGCGATGTTCCAGGCAGTGTTCCACCGCGCGCACGAATTTCTCGCCCACCACCGATCCCATGGAACCGCCGAGGAAGCGGAACTCGAAGGCGACGGCGACAATGTCGAGGCCAGCGAGTTTGCCCTCCATGACGATGAGCGCGTCGCGTTCGCCGGTCTGCTTCTGCGCCTGCACGATGCGGTCCTTGTAGCGCTTCGAATCCTTGAACTTCAGAGGATCATCCGATTCCACCTTGTTGGCGAGTTCCGTGGTGGTACCCGGATCCAGGAACTTCGACAGCCGCTCGCGGCCGTTGATGCGCATGTGATGCG
The DNA here is from genome assembly GCA_036494165.1 of Steroidobacteraceae bacterium. Lineage (GTDB taxonomy): Bacteria > Pseudomonadota > Gammaproteobacteria > Steroidobacterales > Steroidobacteraceae > Bog-1198. Next base: position 32,332 of record DASXOQ010000100.1, on the reverse strand, counting down.
AGCACTTCGGGCAAACGTGAAGGTTTCTTTCGATCTCGGCGCGATACAGCACCGCATCGCAGGCCGGACACTTGATCCACAGGCCTTCGGGCACCGAACGGGTACGCCGTTCGGTCTTGATTCGTGACGGGACGATGCGCTCAAACCATGACATGGCGCTATTTTAAACTAAATCAGGGCGGCGGCAGCATGCCCGTTTGCAGATGCTCCGGAATGCCGGTGCCGGCGGGGTAAGTCACCCGCCAGAGATACAGCCCCTCGGGCGGTGCGGTGAAGCCCGCCTCGCGCCGGTCGCGGCTCTTAAGGATCTCGGCGACAAACTCCTCAGGGTGCCTCTCAAGCTGCGCCTCGATGAGGGTGCCGACGATATTGCGCACCATGTGGTGCAGATAGGCGTTTGCGTTGATCACCAGCCACACCAGGTCCGCCTCGCGCCGCACGCTGATCTGGTGGATTTCGCGGATGGGGGTCTTTGACTGGCACTCCACCGAGCGAAACGCCGAAAAATCGTATTCGCCGATGAGGACTTGCGCCGCGGCGTGCATGGCATCGACGTCGAGGAGCTTCGGAATCCAGGCGCTGCGGAGCCGGTGCAGGGCCGACCGTTCGCTGCGATTCAAAATGCAGTAGCGATACTCGCGGCGGATGGCATCGTGCCTCGCATGGAAACGGCCGGCCACCTCGTTCGCCCAGCGCAAGGCGATATCGTGCGGCAGCCGGGTGTTGGCCCCCAGCACCCAGGCCCGCGGGGTGCGGGCGGCCTCGGTGTCGAAGTGAATGACCTGGCCCAAGGCGTGCACGCCCTTGTCGGTGCGGCCAGCGCATAGCGCGGTGACTTTGTGGCCGGCGACGAAGGACAGGGCCGCCTCGACGGCGTCCTGGATGGAGAGGGCTTGCGCCTGGGACTGCCAGCCGGCGTAGGCCGTGCCGTCGTACTCGACCAGCGCGGCCAACCGGCGTGTCGGCTCGCTCACTTAACCGGGCAGTGCCTCGATCAAGCGCTGCGCTTCCTGTTTCTGGCTGGCGGAGCCTTCGCTGACCACTTCCTCGAGAATGCTGCGCGCACCCTCAGGATCGCCCATGTCCATGTAAGCGCGCGCCAAGTCGAGCTTGGTGCCCACTTCGCTCATGGTCACAGGCTCGAGTTCCGGCAGCCCCAAATCGTCCGTGGAGACTTTCGCGGTGCTCGTGGGAGAGACGGCCTTGAGCTTGTTGGTGGGCGCCTCGGCGGCACCGTTCATCGCCTCGCCCACGTCCAGATCGACGCTCTTGTTGCGCTGGCTGGCCTCGAACACTTCGTTCGAGAACACTTCGTCCTCGGCGCGCGGCTGCTCGACGGTGTCGCCCGAACCCAAGGCATTGGCGAGCCGATCCAGATCGAGGTCGATGCTGTCGGCACCGATGCTCTTCAGCTTCGAGGTGGAATCGACGTCCGGACGGCCCTCTTCATGGACGTCCGAGAATTCCGGCGACTTGAAGCGCGAGGTGGATGCCACGTCGAAATCGGTGGTGCGCGGCATCTGCACGGTGGGTGCGGATTCCGGTCCCAACACGGCGGTCTTGATCTCGGTCTGATCGGAGCCCAAGTCCGCAACGAACGAAGCTTCGAGCTCGCGCTCCAGCTCGGTCAGATCCTTGTCGCGGGCGCGATTTTCGGCCTCCGCCATCATGCGGCGTGAACGCTCGTCCAAGCCCGCCACCATGGTCGGCGCATCCTGCGGATGGTCGGTCTCCTCCAGGTGCGAGTTGCTGCGATTTTCGGGCGAACTCTGCTCGAGATTGTCGAGGTCGAGTCCGAGATCGTCGATCGACACTTCTGCGGTCTGGTCGGTGCGCACCGGCGCGGCCTTCGAGATCCGATCATTCAAATCGCCGCGCTTCAGCGCAGGAGACTCCTGGGTCGGCTCCGTGGAGAAGGCCATGAGTTCGGATTCCACCGTCGGCTCGTCACGCGGCGGCATTTCGCGGGTCGGCGAATCGTCCGCACCCCGCTCCGGGGTGTCCAGGGTGAAATCAAGATCGGACTCGGCATGCAAGCGCGGCGATTCGCCGGTGCTCGCCGTGTCCTCGGTTTCCTTGGCAAGGTGCGCATTGCTGCGCTCGCCCTCCGGTTCGCCGAACAGGTCGATGTCGACGCGGTTCTCGCCGCCTTCGAGATTGAGATCGACCAAGGCGCCGGCGCCGCGGCCGCCGCCCGTGCTCGACTGGAACATCGGCTCGTCGGGGCAAATCTGCTTGCCCATGATGACGATCTTGTCCCACTCGCCCGCCGGGGCGCGGTCGCGCGTCGATTCCAGCGTCTTGGCGGTCTGCAGGAACAGGTCCTTGTTGCCCCACACGAAGTAGATTTCGAGGAGCTTCATGCGCAGGTCGCGGCGGTCCGGTTCGCGTTCGAGCGCGATGCGCACCAGGTCCGCAGCCTGGTCGTAAAGACCGTAGGCCATGTGGAAATCCGCTTCCGCAAGCGGATCACCCTGATCGAGATTCACGGCGCTCTCGCTCGACATGGTGTCGTCGGAGGCCTTCAAGTTGGAGGTGGTCTCGGCGAAGGCCTGATGCGCGGCCTCGAGATCCGGCATGCGATGCTCGCCCGACTCCTCGACCACGATCGAATCCTCGCGGCCCCGGGCCGGCGTCGGATCGCGGAAATTGTTGAAGTCGTTGGGCTCGAGTCCCGGGAAGCTGCTGCCCGAGGACTGACGGCGGCGGCGCGCGGCAATCGCAAGACCCAGGATCAGAGCAATGATGACCGCGGCCGGCACCCACCAGTTGTTGGCGACCCAGTCGATCCAGGAACCACCCTCGGCGGCAGGCGCCGGGGCCGGTTTCTTGACCGGTGCCGGGGGCGGCGTAACCGGGGCCTCGGGGGCGGAAGCCGCGCTCGAGGCCGGAGCTTGGCTCTCGGGCTGAGCAGCCGGCGGCGGGGTAACCGTCGCGGGCGGGGTCTGCGCCTGAGTCTGCGCCGGCGGAGTCACTGCCGCGGGCGGCGGCGTCGGAACCGGCGTCGGCGCGGTCACCGGCTGACCGAGCTTCTTCTGCAGGGCGGCCAGTTCGTTGTTCTTGATTTCGAGCAGGCGGCGCGAATCGGCCAGCTGCCCTTCCAGATCCTTCACCTGACCCTTGAGGGCCTGGTTTTCGGCGCTGACCGCGGCGCTCGCGGTGCCGCCGCCCGGGTTGGTGCTCGTACTGGCGGAACTGCCGGTGCCCGCGCCTGCGCCGGGCGTTACCAGACGCAGGTGGCCGCCGTTTTCAGCGCCCCCGCCGGAGCGCCACGCGTCCATCTGGCGATGCACTTCGCTCATCGCTTCGTTCTGATTGAGTGCCGCGACCTCATCGGCGCCCGGCATGCGCAGCACCGAGCCGCGTTTCAGGATGTTGATGTTGCCGCCGAAGGCCTCGGGATTGGCCCGGTAGATGGCGATCATCGACTGATCGACATCGGAGGGCGAGCCTGCATGGAGGCTCCGCGCAATCTTGGTGAGCGTATCGCCGGGCGAGACCGTGTAGGTGCTGCCGGCGGCCTGAGTGGCCGCGTTGAGCGAGGAACGGCGCGGGGCACTCGGGGTAGTCGAAGGAACCGAAGCCGGTGCAGATGACGGGGCGGCCGGACGGCTCTGCCGCGGCGCGGGCGCCGGAGACTGAGTGGGGGCTTGGGCCGGGGCTGCGCTCGCCGGCGCGGTCACGGGCGCTGCGGAACTGGCACGCTCGCCCGGGGTGTAGACGGGCGGATCCAACAGCACGGTGTATTCGCGCATCAATCGGCCGCGGGCCCAGTTGACCTCCACCAGGAAGGTCACAAACGGCTCGGGAATGGAATCGTTCGAGCGCACCAGAAGCACGTCCCGGCCGCTCTTGTTCTTGCCGACTTTGAAGGTCAGGGAGGACAGGAAGGGAGGTCGATCGATCCCATAGCGCGTAAACGCCTCTCGCGGGGCGATGTTGGCACGCAATGCGTTGAGCTCATCCGGAGAGGCCGCAATGAGGTCGATCTCTGCGTTCATCGGCTCGTTCAAGGCCGAGTTCAGATGAATCTCACCCAGTCCCAGCGCCATGGACAGCGAGGGGGATAGCAACAATGCCACCAGCATCAGGCGAGGCAGACTTACGGACATTTTTTCTCCCAGATTTCTGGTCGGCAAGCAATCAAAGTTCATTGTGCTAGAAGAGCTTGGAAGCGAATTCTCACTTGCCCTTTACATAATTAAATAACTATATCTTACTGGGATCTATTTACCAAAATCTGGGCCGCAGAAACTGCGTTATGTGCCGCACATTTCCGAACATTATCGGCCACCAGCCAGAAATTTAGACCCCAATCACGGGTTATGTCGGCTCGAAAACGCCCTACGTATACCCTATCCGGGGCGCCTGCCAATGTGGCGGGCGTCGGAAATTCGTCCGAAGACTCCCCTTCCAGGAGCTTAAGCCCCCTGCCGCGCTGCAATGCCCCCTGGGCGGCCCGAAAATCCACCGGTCCCTTGAAAGCGGCATGAACGGCCAGGCTATGGCCAAAAAAGACCGGCACCCGCGCCGCCGTCACGTTGATCGCAAGCTGCGGCAGACCCAGCAGCCGCCGGGTCTCCTCCCAGATACGTCGCTCCTCCTTGGCAACGCCGTCTTCGATGGCATCCACCTGGGGTATGACGTTGAAGGCTATCTGGCGTCCAAACGCGCGGCCCCTGGCCTCCTTGCCGGACAGCAGCGCCACGGTTTCCTGAGCAAGATCCTCCACCGCGCCGCGCCCGCTCCCCGAGACCGCGTGGTAAGTGACGACTTCCACGCGCTCGAGTGCCTGCAGCTGCTGCAGCGGCGCGAGCGCCGTGGCGAGCGCCACGCTGGCGCTGCCCGCGAGCGCGATCAGCCCGGCGCCGCCCACCGGCTTCAAGGCCTCGGGGTTCACGTCGGCGGCGATGAGCGGCACATCGGCGCGGCAGCGAAACGCGCTCGAGCCGTCGATCACCCAGGCATGCGCCGCGGCGCTCTCGGCGTAGCTCTGCGAGAGCGCCGCGCGGCCGCAGAAGAACACCAGATCCACGCTTGAGAAATCGAACGTCGCAACATCCTGCATGGGCAGCTGCTCGCCGTCCGCGCCCTCGAGCCTGGCGCCCAAGTTGCGTCCGTCCTCGATGAGATGCAGAGCCGAGTGGCGGATCTTGCCCTCGCGCAGCTCCTCGAATACCGCCTCGCCGATGAGGCTGGAAGCCCCCACCACCGCGATGCGTCGCTCGCGCAGGTTCGCGCTCATCGGGTGATCACCGGGGTGCCGGACACCACATCCGCGCACTGCGCGCGATGCCTCAAATAATGATCCATCAGCACGATGGCCATCATCGCCTCGGCGATCGGCGTGGCGCGCAAGCCCACGCATGGATCATGGCGGCCGGTGGTGACGATTTCGACCGGCGCGCCCGACACATCGATGGTCTGCCCGGGCAGCGTGATGCTCGAGGTGGGCTTGAGCGCGACATGCACCACGATGTCCTGCCCCGACGATATGCCGCCCAAAATCCCGCCGGCGTGATTGCTCTTGAAACCCTTGGGCGTCAATTCATCCCGATGCTCGGAACCCCGCTGCAGGACCGAACCGAAGCCTGCGCCGATTTCCACGCCCTTGACCGCATTGATGCCCATCATGGCGCTCGCAAGATCCGCATCCAACCGCTCGAACACCGGTTCGCCCAACCCGGGCGGCACCCCACGGGCGATGACGGTGATGCGAGCACCGATGGAGTCGCCCGCTTCGCGCAGATTCCAGATGAGCTGCTCGAGTTCCGGCACGCGCGCCGGATCCGGGCTGAAGAAGGGATTTTCATAGGCTGCCTTGGGATCGACGGCCTCGAGTTGCAGCGAGCCGATCTGCGCCAGGTAGCCGAAGATCTTGACGCCGAGTTTTTCCGCAAGATACTTGCGCGCCACCGCACCCGCGGCGACCCGCACCACCGTTTCGCGGGCGGACGAACGCCCGCCGCCGCGGTAGTCGCGAAAACCGTACTTCTGCTGGTAGGTGTAGTCGGCATGCCCCGGGCGGAAACGATCCTTGATCTTGTCGTAGTCGCGCGAACGCTGATCCTCGTTGTCCACCATGAGACTGATGGGCGTTCCGGTGGTCTTGCCCTCGAACACCCCGGAAAGGATCTTCACCGTGTCGCTCTCGCGGCGCTGGGTGGTGAACTTCGAGGTGCCCGGCCGGCGCCGGTCGACATCGATCTGGATATCGGCTTCGCTCAAGGCAAGTCCGGGCGGACAGCCGTCCACGACGCAGCCCAATCCCGGACCGTGGCTCTCGCCCCAGCTGCTCACCGTAAATACCCGACCGAATGTGTTGCCCGCCATCAGCTAAGTCCCACGGAAAGATCCTGCGCGCGCAAAATGAAAACCCCGCCGCCGCCCATCGCGATCTCCGGCCAAAAAAACGGCAGCCCCGGATACGCGCGCAGCAGCGCACGTTCGCTGTTGCCCACTTCCACCACCAGGATGCCGTGTGCCGTCAGATGACGAGCGGCGCCGGCGAGAATCCTGCGCACCGCATCGAGACCGTCGAGGCCGGAGGCGAGTCCGAGCCTGGGCTCCGCCCGATATTCACGCGGCAGCGTGCGCATCTCGCCCTTGCCCACATAGGGCGGATTACTGACGATGATATCGTATCGGCGCCCCTCGAGGCCGGAATAAAGGTCGGACTTCAAGACGCTGACCCGCTCGCCGAGCGCTAGACGCTTGACGTTGCGGCGGCACACGGCCAGGGCCGCGCTCGATATATCCACCGCATCCACGCTCGCGCGCGGCAAGGCGCTCGCGCAGGCAAGCGCAATCGCCCCCGAGCCGGTGCCGATGTCGAGCACGCGGCTGACGCGGCGCGGCGCGATCCACGGCACGAACCGCTGCAGTATCAACTCGGCGATGGGCGAACGTGGCACCAGCACGCGTTCGTCCACGTAGAGCTCGAGGCCTGCAAAAAAAGCGCGCCGCGTAAGATAAGGCAGGGGTACGCGCGCATCGATGCGGCGCTTGAGCAGCGCCTGAATTTTCCGCCATTGCGCGCCGCTCAAGGCTTGGCTGTAGGCATCTGCGCCGAGCGCATGATCCAAACCGGCGACGAAGAAGACCAGTTCGGCGGCCTCGTCGCGCTCGTTGTCGGTGCCGTGGCCGAAGAACACCCGCGCCCGCTTCAGTTCGCGCGCGCACGCCTCAATGGCCGCGCCCGCGCTCATGGTTGCGGCAACGCGCCCGGGTCGCGTGTGGGATAATCTCGCCATGAACGCTCGCTCGAAGATCCTGGCCTTGGCTTTCGTTTTCATCGCCGCGCTGGGCGGCATCGTCGCTTCGCTGCACCGGCAGCACGGCCTCACGCCGCTCAGCTCCGGCTCGCGTCTCTCGCCCAGCCAGACGCTACCGGATTTTACCCTGATCGATGGGCAAGGTCGCGCCTTTGGGCCGACGCAGCTCAAAGGACATTGGTCGATCCTGTTCTTCGGCTACACTAATTGTCCGGACTTCTGCCCCACCACCTTGACGACTCTGGCGGCGCTCGAAAAACGTTTGAAGGTTCAAGGCGAGAAGACGCTGCCGCAGGTGGTATTCATCTCGGTGGACGCGAAACGCGACACCCCCGCGCAACTTTCGCGCTATGTGCCCTACTTCGATCCGTCCTTCGTCGGGCTCACCGCCGCCAACCAGCAAAGCATCGAGGCGGTCGCCAAAAAATTCAACGTGCCGGTGATCGTAAATCAACCCAAGGAGCCGGGCGGCAACTACACCGTGGATCATGCCGGATACCTGTTCGTGGTGGATCCCGACGGCAAGATGGCGGCAATACTCACCGGACCCTTCAAGGTGGACGAACTCGCCTCGGACTGGCGCAAGCTCATTTCCGGCGCGGCCTAACGGGAACCTTCAGATGCGCGCACGACTGTTCGTCAGCCTGCAACACCTCCTGCCGCAACACGGGCTGTCGCGCCTAACCTTGCGCGCAACGCGGGTGCGCACGTCCTGGTTCAAAAACGCATTGATGCGCGGCTTCATGCGCCTATACGACATCGACATGAGCGAGGCGCTGGAGTCCGATCCTGACCGCTATGGAAGCTTCAACGAGTTCTTCACCCGCGCGCTGAAAAGCGGTGCGAGGCCCATTGCGGCCGATCCGGCAAGCATCGCCTGCCCGGTGGACGGCACGGTGAGCGAATGCGGCCGCATCGAAGGCGAGCAGCTGATGCAGGCCAAGGGCCGCACCTACGCCTTGAACGAATTGCTGGCCGCAGCGCCCTGGAGCAGCGCCTTCGCCGGCGGCGAATTCGCCACCATCTATCTTGCGCCCTACAACTATCATCGCATTCACATGCCCCTCGCCGGCAAGCTGCTTCAGACCATCTACGTGCCGGGACGGCTGTTCTCGGTCAATACCGTCACGGCGGCGCGGGTGCCGCGCTTGTTCGCGCGCAACGAACGGGTCATCTGCCTGTTCGAGGGCGCCGCGGGGCGCTTCGCGGTGATTCTGGTGGGGGCGCTCAATGTCGGCAGCATGAGCACCGTTTGGGCGGGCGACATCACCCCGGCGAAGCGTCGCGTCGTCACGCGCCTGCCGGATGCCCAAGTGTCACTTGGCAAGGGCGAGGAGCTCGGGCGTTTCAACATGGGCTCGACCGTGATCCTGCTGCTGGAACCGAACCGCGCCGCGTGGCGCGAGGACCTGCAGGCCGGCCTCAAAGTGCGTCTCGGCGAAGAACTCGGTCGGCTCAGATGAATTGGAAGCCCACCGCGACCCGGGATGCACTCGAGGCACGCGCGCGATTGCTGACCCGAGCGCGCCGTTTCTTCGCGGAACGCGGCATCCTCGAGGTGGAGACGCCGGTCTTGAGCAGCGCCGCGGTGAGCGATCCGCAACTCGAGTCCTTGAGCACCCGCATCAAGGGCCTGAGGCAGAACTTCTATCTGCAGACCTCACCCGAGTACGCCATGAAGCGCCTGCTGGCATCCGGCAGCGGCGACATTTTTCAGATCTGCAAGGTGTTCCGCGACGGCGAACGCGGCACCTGGCACAACCCCGAATTCACCATGCTGGAGTGGTATCGCGTGGGGTTCGACGAGCGCGCGCTGATGCGCGAGATCGAGGAGCTGCTGCAGACGCTGCTGCCGGGCACCTATGCGGCCGAGCGTCTAAGTTATGCCGATGCCATGCAGTTCTACGCCGGCGTCGATCCTTTCGTTGCGAGCGCCGATGAGCTCAAGGCCGCGGTCGAGAAAAACGAAATCAACTACCACGGGCAGCTCGAGCGCGACGCGCTGCTCGATCTTCTCATGGGCTTCGTGGTGGGACCGAAGCTCGGCCTGGAAAGGCCCACTTTCATCTGCGACTACCCGGCAAGCCAGGCGGCGCTGGCGCGGCTGAAACCCGGGAGCCCGGAAGTGGCGGCGCGCTTCGAGCTCTATCTTGGCGGTGTGGAACTGGCCAACGGCTTTCACGAACTCGGCGATGCGCGCGAACAGCGCGCGCGCTTCGACCAGGACGTGCGCACGCGTGCAAGGCGCGCGCAGGCGCGTGCACCCATCGATGAGAATCTTCTGGCGGCGCTTGGCTCCGGGTTGCCGGATTGCGCCGGCGTCGCCCTCGGGGTGGACCGGCTGATCGCGGTCGCCTTCAAGGCGACGCGCCTTTCGCAGGTGATGAGCTTTACGATAGACAACGCCTGAGCACAGGCGCGCGCTTCAGGCCTTGCCGCGCGACAGATACTCACCCGTGCGCGTGTCGATACGGACCGTCTCGCCTTCGTTTATAAAAAGCGGCACCCGCACCGTGGCGCCGGTTTCGAGCTTGGCGGGCTTGGAGCCGCCGGTGGCGGTGTCGCCGCGCACGCCGGGATCGGTTTCCACGACTTTCAGTTCCATGTGTGCGGGCGCCTGGATGAGCAAGGGCACGCCGTTCCACAAGGTGACGATGCACACGGTGCCGTCCTTCAGCCACTGCGCCGCATCGCCCACCGCCGCCTTCGAGGCGCCCACCTGTTCGAAGGTGTCGGGCACCATGAAATGGTAGAAATCGCCGTCGTTGTAGAGGTACTGCATGTCGGTGTCGACGACATCCGCCGCCTCCACCGAATCGCCTGATTTCCAGGTGCGCTCGATGGTGCGGCCGGTCTTCAGATTGCGCACGCGGACGCGATTGAAAGCCTGGCCCTTGCCGGGCTTGACCATTTCGTTCTCGACGATCGAAAACGGGTCGCCGTCGATGAGTATCTTCAGGCCCGCTTTGAATTCATTCGTGCTGTAACTCGCCATCGCGGCCTCGGACTTTTGGCTCTAAAAAGGGCGCGTATGATAGCCGTAAGCGTCCCGTTTAAGCCAGTTTTCGCCTTAAGAGATTGGCTTCGAGGCCGATAGGCCCATGACGAGCGTCCCAGATTCACATATTTCCAGATGTTACACTCCGCAGCTTTGACGAAGGGCGCTAAATCCGTGACCGAACAGGGAGCCGTTCCCATGATCGTCATGACGCGGTCTCAGGACCACGTCGAGGCGATCAACAGTACGCTGCGCAAAGCTGGCCATCCCGTGCACTGCACGTGGCTGCCCGATGCGCGCGACCTGGGGGACGCCCTCACGCAGCTGAATCCCGAGATGCTGGTGGCCTTCATCGACGAACTCGGCGTCGATCTCGCCTCCATCATGAAGGTCAAGCAGACCAGCGCTCCGGGCATGCCGGTGCTCATCGTCCGCCAGACCGTGGACGAGGCGGTGATCGCCGAGGCCATGAAACTCGGCTGCCAGGACGTGGTCACCCTCGCCAATCGTGCGCGACTGCAAGCGGTGGCCACCCGTGAGCTTCGCGCCCACCGCCTGGAGCGCGCGCTGTCCACCACCGTCTCCTCGGCGCGCGAGTATCGCGAGCAGCTGCAGCACTTCCTGGAGGGGTCGGCGGATGCCATCACCCACGTGCAGGAGGGCATCGTCGTCGATGCCAACCGTGCGTGGCTGGAGCTGTTCGGATACTCGGAGAACGATGCGCTCACCGGAAGTCCGCTCATGGATCTGTTCGAGCAGGAGACCCATCCTGCCTTGAAGGGCGCCTTGGTCGCATGTCTTCAGGGCAAGTGGAGCGGCCATGGGCTCAAAGTGCAGGCGCTGCTCACCGACGGCTCGAGTCTGGCGCTCGAACTGGTGCTCACCAAGGCGGATTACGAAAACGAACCGGCGGTGCGCATCGCCATCCCGGCGCGCAAGAGTCAAGATCACGACTTGGAGGTGCAGCTCGCCGAGGCGGTGAAGAACGACGCCTCCACCGGCTTTTTGCAGCAGCGGCATCTCGTTGCCGCCATCCGTGAACGTTGCGCGCAGCCCGCCAAGGGCGGGGTGCGGCAATTCGCGCTGATCAAGCCCGACAAGTTCACCGACATCCTAAGTTCGATCGGCGTGCTCTCGAGCGAGGACTTTCTGACCCAGCTTGCCGAGGAACTGCGCGCGCATCTCACGCCGACGGATCTTTGCGGCCGCTACGGCGGCAACAGCTTCCTGGTGCTTTTGGAGCGCGGCACCGCGAAGGACGTCGAGACCTGGGCGGACAACGTCGTCAAGCGCATCGGCGAGCACCTGTTCGTGCTCGATGACAAGACCCTCACTGCCACCGTTACCGTGGGTCTGGGGCTGCTGCCGCCCGCCAATCCCGACGTCGGCTCGACGGTGGCCGATGCGGTGAACGCAGCCAAGCGCGGGCGCGAGCTCGGCGGCAATCAGATGTACGCGGTCGACAAGGCCGACACCGACACCCGCGTGCAGGCCTACGACAAGATCTGGGTGAAGCACATCAAGAGCGCCTTGATGGAGAACCGCTTCCGCCTCGTGCAGCAGCCGATCGCGAGCCTGTTGGGCGAGGACAAGGGGATGTTCGACGTGCTGGTGCGCATGCTCGACGAACAGGGCAGCGAGGTGCTGCCGGCCGAGTTTATCGCCGCGGCCGAGCGCAACGATTTGATGAAGAACATCGACCGTTGGGTGATCGGCGCATCGCTGTCGTTCGCCGCCAACCGCAAGGCCTCGGCGATCTTCGTGCGCATTTCCAAGGACACGGTGCTCGACAAGAGCCTGCTCTCCTGGCTGGACACGCAGCTCAAATCCTTGAAGATCGACGCCAAGCGCCTGTGCGTTCAGGTCACCGAGGAACTCGCCACGCAATACGTGCGTCCCACCAAGGACTTGGCCGAGGCGCTGCGCAAGCTGGGCTTCCGCTTCGCGATCGAGCATTTCGGCACCGGCCGGGATCCCTTGAAGCTGCTGACCGACATCAACATGGACTTCATCAAGATCGACGGGTCCTTGATGCAGGGCCTGTCGACCAATCAGATCCAGCAGCAGCGCGTGAAGGGCCTGGTGGAGGCGGCCAAGCGCCGCAATATAGAAACAGTGGCCGAACGCGTCGAAGATGCCAACACCATGGCGGTGCTGTGGCAGCTCGGCATCGAGTTCATCCAGGGCTACTTCGTGAACGCACCCGAGGATGTCACTATGTCGGGCGAGCGTTAGGCTCAGCCCGGCGCTCCGACCTCCAGTCGATCCACCTGCTTGTAGGCGCGCGAGAAGCGCTGCCGGCGCTGCCCTTTCTTGTCCTGGAAGGCCTTCAATTCCTCGAATTTAAGCTTCATCGGTGCGCTGTTGCCCGAGTACACGGTCAGCTGCTCGCCGGGCGCGACCACGGCCATGGCGACCAGGTACTCATCGCGTTCCGCCGATTTCTTGCCCGGGATGCCGTACAGATTCTGGCCCTTGCCGGAGGACATCTCCTCGAGCTGCGCGACCGGCAGCGCCAGCACCTCGCCGTCGTTGTTGACGAAAATCGCCAGCGCGTCGGGATTTACGAGCGGCTGCGCCGGGAGCACCTTGGCGTTTTCCGGCACCTTCAGCACCGACTTGCCCTTCTTGTTGCGCGCATAGAGCTCCGCGAGCTTCACCTTGAAGCCGTACCCGGCATCGCTCGCGATCAGCCAGCGATCCTCGGGCTCGCCGATCAGCACGGCGGCGAAGGTGGCGCCGTCGGGCGGATCCACGGTGCCGGAAAGCGGCTCGCCGTAGCCGCGCGCCGCCGGCAGCGTATGCGCATCCAAGCTGTAGGCGCGACCGGTCGAATCGATGAACACCGCCTGCTGCAGGTTTCTGCCCCTGGCCGCGGCTTGAAATTCATCGCCGCCCTTGTAGCTCAAGGTTCGCGGATCGATGTCGTAACCCTTGGCGGCGCGCACCCAGCCCAGGCGCGACAGCACCACGGTGGCAGGTTCGCTCGAAATGAGATCCACCTCGGCGATCGCCTGCGCCGCCTCGCGCTCCACGAGCTTGGTGCGGCGTGCATCGCCGAATTCCTCGGCATCCTCCAAAAGCTCCTCGCGCACCAGCTTGGTGAGGCGCGCCTTGCTCTTCAAGATCTTGTCGATCTCGTCGCGTTCCTCCGCGAGCTTTTTCTGCTCCTCGCGGATCTTCATCTCCTCGAGGCGCGCCAAATTACGCAGCTTGGTCTCGAGAATAGCTTCCGCCTGGTCGTCCGAGAGCTTGAAGCGCTTCATCAGCACCGGCTTCGGATGCTCCTCGGTGCGCACGATGCGAATCACTTCGTCGAGATTAAGATAGGCGATCAACAGGCCGTCCAAGATATGCAGCCGCGCCGAGACCTTGTCGTGGCGATGCTTCAGGCGCCGGGTCACCGTGGCCTTGCGGAACTCCAGCCACTCGAGCAGCAGGTCCTTCAGGCCCATCACCCTCGGCCGGCCGTCGAGGCCGATCACATTCAGGTTGACGCGGTAGTTGCGCTCGAGGTCGGTGGTGGCGAACAGATGCGCCATCAGCGCCTGAATGTCGACGCGGTTCGATTTGGGCACGATCACCAGGCGCGTCGGATTCTCGTGATCCGACTCGTCGCGGATGTCATCCACCATGGGCAGCTTCTTCTGCTGCATCTGGGCGGCGATCTGCTCCTGCACCTTGGTGCCCGACACCTGGAACGGCAGCGCATCGATGACGATCTCGCCGTCCTCGATCTCGTAGGTCGCGCGCGCCTTGAAGGTGCCCGTGCCGTTGTCGTAGATCTGGATGAGATCGGAACGCGGCGAGATGATCTCCCCGCCGGTCGGCAGGTCCGGACCCTTTACGTGCTGCATGAGCTTGCGGGTGGTCAGTTCAGGATCGTCCAGCAGCGCCACGCACGCGTTCACCACTTCCTTCAGGTTGTGCGGCGGAATATCGGTGGCCATGCCGACGGCGATGCCCGACCCGCCGTTCAACAAGAGGTTCGGCACCCGCGCCGGCAGCAGCACCGGCTCGTCGAGCGAGCCGTCGAAATTCGCGGTCCAGTCGACGGTGCTGGCGCCCAGTTCGCGCAGCAGCAGGTCGGCATAGCGGGTAAGCCGGGACTCGGTATAGCGCATCGCGGCGAAGGATTTGGGATCGTCCGTCGAGCCCCAGTTGCCCTGCCCGTCCACGATTGGATAGCGATAGGAGAAATCCTGCGCCATGTGCACCATGGCTTCGTAGCAGGCCGAATCGCCGTGCGGGTGGAATTTGCCGATGACGTCGCCCACGGTGCGCGCAGACTTCTTGTGCTTGGAGCCCGCCGCGAGCCCGAGCTCGCTCATGGCGTAGACGATGCGCCGCTGCACCGGTTTCAAGCCGTCGGCGAGGCTCGGCAGGGCGCGATCCAGGATCACGTACATGGAATAGTCGAGATAGGCGCGCTCGGCGAATACCTTCAACGATTCTCTTTCGACGCCCTCGAAATTGAGTTCTTGGTCTTTCATGGATATCCGTTACAGGTGCGCCAGGTTACCCTTGGCCTCGAGCCATTCGCGCCGGTCGGAGGCGCGTTTCTTGGCGAGCAGCATGTCCATGAGCTGATCAGGGCTGTCCTTGGCGTCGATGGTGAGCTGCACCAGACGCCGCGTCTGCGGTGCCATGGTGGTTTCGCGCAGCTGCGTGGCGCTCATCTCGCCCAGACCCTTGAAGCGTGTGACCACCGGTTTGGTGCGCGCATTGGCCTCGCTGATGCGCTTCAAGGTCTTGTCGCGCTCCGAGTCATCGAGCGCATAGAACACTTCCTTGCCGGCATCGATGCGGAACAGCGGCGGCATGCAAACATAGACGTGCCCCGCCACCACCAGCGGCCGGTAGTGGCGCAGGAACAGCGCGCAGAGCAGCGTCGCGATGTGCTGGCCGTCCGAGTCCGCGTCCGCGAGGATGCAGATCTTGTGGTAGCGCAGCCCCGAGATATCGCTCGCCTGCGGGTCGACTCCGATGGCCACAGAGATGTTGTGAACCTCCTGGGACTGCAGCACCTCGCTGGTGTCCGACTCCCAGGTGTTTAAGATCTTGCCGCGCAGCGGCATGATGGCCTGGGTGAGCCGATCGCGCGCCTGCTTGGCCGAGCCGCCGGCCGAGTCGCCTTCCACCAGGAACAGTTCGCCCTTGGCAGGGTCCTGGCTGACGCAATCGGCGAGCTTGCCCGGCAGCGCGGGACCCGCGACGACGCGCTTGCGCGATACCTTCTGGCTGTCCTTGGCGCGCTGCTGCGCATTGGCGATCGCCATCATGGCGATCTTCTCGCCCTGATCGGGGTGCTGATTCAGCCACAGGGCGAAAGCATCCTTGATCACGCCTTGCACGACGCCGGCCGACTCGCGCGAGGAGAGCTTCTCCTTGGTCTGGCCTGCGAATTGCGGTTCATCCATCTTCAAGGAAAGCACGAAGGAAACCCCGTCCCAGACGTCCTCGGGCGCGAGCTTCAGGCCCCGCGGCACCAGATTGCGAAACTCGCAGAACTCGCGCACCGCATCGGCAGCGCCGGTGCGCAGGCCGTTAACGTGCGTGCCGCCCTCGGTGGTCGGAATCAGATTCACGTAGCTTTCGGTGATCGGATGCTCGGATTCGAGCACCCAGGCGAACGCCCATTCGAGCGAACCGCCCTCGATGTCGCGCTTACCGTAATAAGTCTCGGCGGGCAGCCATTCGCCCTTGCCGAGTTCCTCCGCGAGGTATTGATGCAGCCCGCCGGTGTAGAACCACTCGTCCTTTTCGCCGCTCGCCTCGTTCAGCAGCGTGACGCGCAGGTTCGGGCAGAGCACCGCCTTGGCCCGCAGCACCTGCTTGAGCTTCGGTATCGCAAACTTGTCCGAGTCGAAATATTTGGGATCCGGCCAGAAGCGAATCCTCGTGCCGGTGCGCGACTTCGGCACATCGTCCACCACCTCGAGCTTGGACTTGGGCTTCCCGGCCGCGTAGCTCTGGTTGTACTCCTTGCCGCCGCGCTGCACCCACACTTCAAGGTTCTTGGACAGCGCATTGACCACCGACACGCCGACCCCGTGCAGGCCCCCGGAATGCTGGTAGTTCTTGTCGTTGAACTTGCCGCCGGCATGCAGGCGCGTGAGGATGAGCTCGACGCCCGAGATCTTCTCCTTCGGGTGGATGTCCACGGGCATGCCGCGGCCGTTGTCCTGCACCTCGAGCGAGCCGTCCTTGTGCACGATGACGTCGATGCGGTCGCAATGACCGTTGATCGCCTCATCGACGCTGTTGTCGATGACCTCGTGCGCCAGATGGTTGGGGCGCGTGGTGTCGGTGTACATGCCCGGCCGGCGTTTTACCGGGTCCAGACCGCTCAATACTTCGATATCGGAGGCTGTGTAAGACGATGCCATCGGTTACCTCTTGAAGGCGGCGGAGTCTAGCACGCACCTTGGCATGCCTTCAGCTGGCCTTTTTGGTGTCAATTCGGCTATTTTTATACCCATGGGCATCGCCAATCAGCAAAACATGACGCGCAGCATTCCGGTGTTGCCGCGCCCCTACGGCATCCGAGTGCGGCTGCGCCCCGGAGACCCCTTCGCCAAGATGCTCGGCCTCGATTGGCAGAAGACGCATTGGTTCTTCACCGCCGCCGAGCGCGACCGGGTGCTCGAGGACATGTCGCGCAAGCACGAGTACTCGCGCATCGGCGACCAGCCGTCCCTGGTGTTCGAAAAGGTCGAGAAACTCGGCGAAAGCCGCAGTTTCTAATCTAGAAAGTCTTGCCCAGAAACAAATAATAGGCGCTGTGGCCGCGGGTATCGTAGCCCGAGCCCAAGTAGACCGGACCCAAGAAGGTGTCCAGGGCAATGAACAGCGAGCCGTCCTTGCGAGCGGAACCGAAACTCATGTCGCCGCGGTGCTCCCAGACGTTGCCGAACTCCAGCGACATGCCGATGTAGGCCGGGAACTCGAAGAAGCCTTCGCCGCCGCGGCTGACGCGGCGGAAATAAATGGTGCGGGTGATGGCGTAGTTCGGACCGTACAGCGAAGTAGGCGAAAGACCCGAGAGATTGAAGAATCCGCCGAGCGAATAAAAGTTCGGCAGCGCCGTGGGGGCGATGTTGCCGTCGAGCGTGGTGCCGGCGGAGGTCCACCACAACAAGGTGTTGCGGCCGGTGGAGTGCGCCCACAGGTAGTCGGCGGAGACCTTGTCCGAGTCGAGGTCGGCGCCCAGATCCATGCGGTTGGCGTCGTATTGCAGCGAGAAGGTCTCGCCGCTGCGCGGGAAATGCAGATCGTCCAGCTGGTCGTAAGAGAACTTGAAGAAGAACTCGCCGAAGTTGTATTGCGATTCGACCAGGTCGGGGTCGCCGAGCCGCACGCGCGTGGCGCCGTTGGTGCGGTGGATGCCCACACGCATCTCGCCCCAGTTGCCTAGGTTGCGGCCGACGTCGAAATCCACCTCCGCCTCGCGATCGCGGAAATCCGCCACCTCGACATTGCCGACATAGATGGGCAGATCCTTCGCCTCGATGCGCGCGCTCGGCGCGACGAACCAGGTGCGGGTGGCATTTAAGGGCTGATAGAACTCGCCGGAAAGTTTCGGATCGCTGCCGACTTGCGCATCGACGAGAAACTCGGCGCCCAAATCGTTGATCTCGGTGAGGATGAAACGCGCCGCCGCGTTGTAGTGGGAGTTGCCCTGAAAGTCGTCCTCGAGGTTCAGGCCGAAGCGTACGTAGTTCGGGCCCCAGGACTTGCGGCGCGCCCGCACCTCGAGGCCGGTCTGCTGATCCTCCCCCTCGCCCTGGTGCACCAGCGAATAATCCAGGCCCTCGAACAGTCCAAGCCCGTAAAGATCGGTGATGCTGGCGCCGACCGCATCGAGGTCGAGCGGCTTGCCCACCAGCGGCTGCATCTCGGCCATGATGGTTTTTTCGTAGCGCTTGGATTGTTGATCGACGCGCACGAACTTGATGGGCGGAAGCCCGGGTTCGCGGCTCGAGCGGCGCGCGATATATTCGTGGTACGCATCATCGCCGACCCTCAAGGCGTCGAGCTTGGCGAGCGCCGCGCGCGCCGCATTTTCGCCCGCCGCGATGGTGCTGCCCGGCACGGAAAAGTTGGTCGAACTCGCCGGGCCCAAGGAAGGCTCTATGAGAATGTCCTTGGGTCCCAGGCTCGCGCGTTGCCGGTCGGCATCCTTGCGCACCAGGATGGCGAGCATTTGATTCGAGATCGACAATGCCGAGTCGAGCCGCTCGCGCGGCAGCAATGGAAAGCTCACATCCGAGACAATGAGCACGTCGGGGTGCATCTCGCGGGCCACATCCACGGGCAGATTCTCGGCAAGGCCTCCGTCGACCAGGAGCCGTCCCTGCGACTCCACCGGCGCGAACAGGCCGGGAGCCGAAATGCTGGCGCGCATGGCAATGGCCAAATCGCCCTTATCGAGCATCACCACATTGCCGTTGACCAGATCGGTGGCGACGGCGCGAAATGAAGTGGGCAGCAGGTCGAAATCGGTGCTGTTTGAAAACGGCAGCGTCAGCTGCCGCAAGGTCTCCTGCAATTTCTGGCCCTGAATGAAGCCTTTCGGCAGCAGGATGTGCCCATGCTTAAGACCCAAGGGCAGGCGCACCAAAAAGTTGCGGTCGTCCTGCTTGCGGCGGTAGGCGAGATCGCGCCGCGGCGGCGCATCGCGAAAGGCCTCCTGCCAGTCGACCGAACGGATGGTCTCCTCGATCTGCGCGGCGTTCATGCCGCTCGCATACAGGCCGCCGACCACTGCACCCATGCTGGTGCCGGCAATGCAGTCGATGGGGATCTTGAGATCCTCGAGCACCTTCAGGACGCCGACGTGAGCGATTCCGCGCGCGCCGCCGCCGGACAGCACCAGACAAACGCGCGGACGAACGGTGGGCGGGGCTTCTTCGGCGTGGCCCGGAGCGCCGCCAAAGCAACTCGCGGCGAGAACTGCGCCCAAGACGAATCGCTTTACTCTCGTCCCCATGATGGGGCGATAGTGTACCGGCGCCTAGTTGAGGAAGTTAATCGTCTCGGCGGTAAAGGTGTTGGTGGCCCGGTCGTAGGTGCCGCGGGCAGAGAGTCGCGTGAGCGGCGCCGTGGTCAGAGCGGTGCCCGCAAGCGAGGTCTCGAGCGTGCCCCAGGTGTTGTAGACGCTGATGTTCTTGAGCGTGTCACCGATGGCGAACAGCGGCAGGAACACCGCGGTCAAGCCGGTATTGTTGGCCGGGGGCGGCATGGCGGTGATTTGCGGACTCGACGGCAGATTCTTGAGATCGATCGGCTCCTGGCCGACGAAGATGTAGCCGTACGAGTAGTTGGCATTTGCAAGGTTCAGCACGAAGCCGGTGGAGTCCAGCGTAGTAAACGGCGTGCTGGTCCCTTTGCCGTTCCAAAAGGCCACCAGCCGTGCCGGCACGGCGGACTCCGCGGGTGCAGCCGCCGCGTCGAAATCGGGCGGCGCGGAGCCGAACGGGCTCACGTAGCCGTCGATCCACAGAGGATTACCGGGGGTGGTCACCGCCAAGGTCAGCGCGCCGGTGTTGACCAGAAAATCGGTCGGCGTCGGCGCGGTCGCGCCGTTGCCGGCAAAGTTGAAGACGCTGGCCGGATACTGGTCGAAGTAGGCCACGTTCATTGAAAGCGTGCCCGATCCGGTCGACAGGAGACTGCCGAACAGTTCGGTGCTCACCAGACGCACCGAACCGGTGTTGGTGGCGCTCGCCGACGACGAGTCGAGCGTGATCTGACCGGCGGAGGAAACGGCCGTCACCTGGCCGCGCGCGATGATGTGCTGACCGACGGCGATGGAGTTGTAGTTGAGGCCGGGCTGGTTGGCGACGCCGTCCTCGGTCACTTGCGTCAAGGGACCGAGGATCACCAGGTTGTCCGGCGACTCCTGGAACAGCACTGTCTCGGCGGCATTGTTGACGTAGGTGCTGCCGCGGATGGTCAAGGTATTGCCGGAGCGCGCGATGACCTCGCCTTCGATGCCTTGCGTATAGAAGTCCTCGAGCGTGGAACCGGCCACCACATACACGGGCGTGAAGATGCCGGCGGTGGCGGATGGTGTCTTGGTCGGTTGGAAAGTCGCGATGCTCGAGGTCATGGTCGTGCCGGTGGAGGCCTGCGACAACGCCGGAATCGCCGTCGCACTGCCGGTGAAGATCTGGCCGTCCAGCGTGAACACCGTCTGGGCGGCGCTGAAAAAGGTGAGCGTGCCCGCGGTGTTGACCTCGTCGAAGAACGGGCGCACGTAGATGCTGTAGGTTCCGAGCGAAACGTCGGTGTTGACCAGCGGCCCGCGCACGCGGATCGGCTTCTGGTTCATGGCGCTGGTGGCCACCGTGAAATACGGCGCGACCACCACCGTCGGAACGCCGGCTGCCGAGATCGTGAGCGAGGTCGAAAGCGCCATGTCGAAGTCCAGCGCCAAAGGCACTGCCGCCGTGGTCGCATAGGTCGGCGCGATCACCAAGCTGTTGACCGGATCCAAGTTCACTGTCACCGCGATGGTGGTGGGCGTGGCACCGGTGGGATCGACCACCTTGGCTTCCACCGGCTTGCCACCCACCAACACAGAAATGTTGGCCGAGGTGTAATCGATGGTGATCTGCGCCTGAGTATAAGTATCGTTCGGGATGCTGGCGCCTTGCCAAAGCTCAGCCACATTGGTGAGCTTGGTGAAATCGACCTGCTCAGGCAGCGAGACGGCGGTGATGGTGCCGACGTTCTTGCCGGTCAGGACCACGCTGTCGACGGTCACCAGATAGCTGGTGTAGCTGTTGGCTTCGGTGGTGAGGGTGACCCAGCCGATGCCGTAGCCACTGGTGAGGTTGTTCCGGTGGCAACCGGCAGCCAGCAGCGCGAACGTCATCGCGCAAAAGAACACGGCGAGGCGCCGGGAGGCCAAATTCGCAATCAGTGGATGCACAACAGCTTCCGTTTTTATGGTCGGTCGGAGGAACAAGGCTGCGTAGGATAATGGCTTTCGAGGCCGCGTGGGCGGCAAAGTTCCGTCAAGAAGAGTCTAGCGGCCGGCCGCGCGCGGAATTTGCTGCGTTATGCAGTGGATATTGCCCCCGCCCAAGAGGATCTCGCGCGTCGATACGCCGATCAGACGGCGGCGGGGAAACAGCCTTTTCAAGGTCCTGGCAGCGGCCGCGTCGTGGCGTTTGTCATAGAGCGGCATGACCACGCAGCGATTGGCGATGTAAAAGTTGATGTAGGAGGCCGGCAGCCGGTCTCCCGCCCGCCGCGCGCGCGTGCCCTCGCGTGCATCAATGCCGGCCGCTTCCTTCTCGGTCATGTGCAACGGTCCGGGCTGGTGGATCTTGTGGATGGTGAGCGAGCGGCCGCGCGCGTCTTTCGCGCGCTTGAGCCGCGCCAGGGCATCGGCCGATATCTCATGCTGCGGATCCTTTCGATCGTCCGTCCAAGTGAGGACCACGTGTCCGGGCGCGCTGAAGCAGGCCAGTTCGTCGATGTGGCCGTCGGTCTCATCGAGATGCACGCCGCGGTTGAGCCAGATCACGCTGGTCACACCAAGATAGCGCTGCAGCGCAAGTTCGATTTGCTCGCGGCTCATGCCGGGGTTGCGATTGGGATTGAGCAGGCACTCCTCGGTGGTTAGACACGTGCCCTGCCCGTCGACGTGAATCGCGCCCCCCTCGAGCACGAAGGGCGCAAGGTAGCGCTCCAGTTGTTCGATTTCGAGCACCTTCGCGGCGACTTCCTCGTCTCGATCCCAGGGGAAATACAAGCCGCCGTTCAATCCGCCCCAGGCATTGAAGCGCCAGTCGATCCCGCGGCGCCGCCCCTTGGCATCGATGACGATGGTGGGGCCCACATCGCGCATCCAGGCATCGTTGCTCGAGATCTCCACCACCCGCACGTTGCGCGGCAGGCGCTCGCGGGCATTTTGAAACTGCGCCGCGGAGACCCCGACGCTCACCGGCTCACCCTCGGCGATGGCTGCGGCCACCTGCACGAAAGCCGCCTGCGCCGGCTTCGCGCCGTCGCGCCAATTGTCGCTGCGCTCCGGCCAGAGCATCCAGCAGCCGCTGTGCCGCTCGAATTCCGCGGGCATGCGAAAGCCATCTTTTGCAGGATAAGTGGTTAGGGTGCGCACTGCGTAAGTCTCCGGGCGCGCATGCTAGCATTGCGGCTGAATTTACAGGAGCCATGCGATGTCAGAAGCCAAGCCGGTCCACGTGCAAGTCCCCGCCGGGGGCGAAAAGATCACCATTTCCAACGGCAAGCTGCACGTGCCGAACAACCCCATCATTCCCTTCATCGAGGGCGACGGCACCGGACGGGACATCTGGCGTGCCAGCGTGCGCGTATTCGATGCCGCCGTTCAGAAAGCTTACGGCGGCAAGCGAAAGATTCACTGGATGGAGGTGTTCGCGGGCGAGAAATCGCACAAGGCTTACAACACCTGGCTGCCGGACGAGACGGTGAGCGCCTGCCGCGAGTACTTGGTATCGATCAAGGGTCCTCTCACCACGCCCGTGGGCGGCGGCATCCGCTCGCTCAACGTGGCGTTGCGTCAGCTGCTCGACCTGTACGTATGCCTGCGGCCGGTGCGCTGGTTCAAGGGCGTGCCCTCGCCGGTGAAGGCGCCGGAAAAGGTCGACATGGCCATTTTCCGCGAGAACACCGAGGACATTTACGCCGGCATCGAGTTCGAGGCGGGTTCAGAGGACTGCAAGAAGTTTATGGATCTCTTCAAGCAGGCCTTTCCGAAGCAATTCGCCAAGATCCGGTTTCCGGAGACCTCCGGCATCGGCGTCAAACCCGCCTCCAAGGAGGGCACCGACCGGCTGTTCCGGGCTGCGGTGAAGTACGCGATCGACAACAAGCGCAAGAGCGTCACCATCGTCCACAAGGGCAACATCATGAAATTCACCGAAGGTGCGTTTCGTGGCTGGTCCTACCAATTGGCGGAGCGCGAATTTCCCAACCAGGTGTTCACGTGGGAGCAGTGGGAGCGCATCAAGGCCGGCAAGGACGAGAAGGAAGCCAACGCGCAGATGGACGCGGCCAAGAAGGCCGGCAAGATCATCATCAAGGATGCGATCGCCGACATCACGCTGCAGCAGGTACTGACCCGCCCCGACGAATTCGACGTGGTTGCCACCATGAACTTGAATGGCGACTATCTCTCGGATGCGCTCGCGGCGCAGGTCGGAGGCATCGGCATCGCGCCGGGCGGCAACATCAACTACGTCACCGGCCACGCCGTGTTCGAGGCGACCCACGGCACGGCGCCCAAGTACGCTGACCTCGACAAGGTCAACCCGGGCTCGGTGATTCTGTCGGGGGAGATGATGCTGCGCTATATGGGCTGGACTGAAGCGGCCGACGCCATCATCTCATCCATGGACAAGACCATCGCCCAGAAGACCGTGACCTACGACTTCGCGCGACTGATGAGCGGCGCCACCGAAGTAAAGTGCAGCGAGTTCGGCGATCAGATGATCAAGAACCTGTGAGGGTCTAGCCCGCGGCGCGCGCCAAGGCGAGCGTCGCGGGCCGCTCCTGCGGCCGCTGCTTCAAGATGTCGAATGCAGCGATGCGGTAAGCCTCGGTCATGGTCGGGAAGTTGAAAATCTGCTCGACGAAGAATTCGACCGTGGCGCCGGTGGCGATGGCGGCCTGGCCGAGATGTACGACATCGGTCGCGCCCTCCCCCAGCACCTGGCAGCCCAAGACCCTGCCCGAGATCCGCTCGCAGACCAGCGACAGAAATCCGGCCGGTTCCCCCGCGATGTGGGCACGCGCCACCTCGCCGAACTCCGCACGTCCGACCAACACGTCGAGTTTCTTCACGGCGGCCTCTTCCTGCGACACGCCGACGCAGGCGATCTCCGGAATGGTATACACGCCGGTGGGCACCATGCTCGATGCCGGCGGCGGCGCGAGGCCGAGCGCGGACAGCGCCGCGCGTCGCCCCTGATCGGCTGCGGCGCAAGCGAGCGCCGGCGGCCCGATGGCATCGCCCGCCGCGTACAGGCCGCTGATGTTGGTTTCGTAGTGCTCGTTCACCTGCACGTGGCCGCGAGCGCTGATGGCAAGCTTGAGCTTGTCGAGGCCGATGCCATCCAAGTTCGCGACGCGGCCGAAGGCTGCGAATACGATCTCGGTGGCGAGCACCTCGCCGCTCTTGAGGGTGACTTCAACCTGCGAAAATCCGTCGAATCGTGCGCCGCTCACCTCGCAACCGCCGCGATATTCGCTGCCGCTGGCGTGGAAGGCGCCCACGAAGCCGCGGCGCAGCGATGCATCGAGAAAGCCCAAGGGCTCGGCCGCCTTGTCCAGCATGGTGACGCGGCAACCGAGGGCCGCAAATATCGAGGCGTACTCGCAGGCAATGACGCCGCTGCCGAGCACGATCATGGAACGCGGGATATAGGAGAGGCTCAAGATCGAGTCGCTGTCGAGCACGTGCTCGTGATCGACGGCGATGGCCGGCACGTGACGCGGCCTCGAACCGGTGGCGAGCACGATGCGCGGGGATTGTACTTGGCGACGCGATCCGTCCAGACGCTCGACCTCGATGCGATCGGCAGCAACGAAGCGGCCGCGGCCGCGGATCAGTTCGATGCCGTTGCGTTGCAGCTGCGCCTGAAGGTAACGGTCCTGGGCCGCGATCACCGCATCAACGCCCGAGAGGAGCGCCGAAAGAGGCGCATCGCCCTTGAGCTCCACCGCGAGGGAGGATGCCGCGCCCTGCATTCGCCGGTAGCGGACCGCCTGTTCGCGCAGCGCCTTGGAAGGAATGGTGCCGGACAGCAGGCATGCGCCGCCCACTTCCTTTTCGCGCTCGATGATGGCGGCCTTGAAGCCGCACTTGGCCGCTTGGACCGCCGCCTTCTGTCCGGCGGGTCCCGAGCCCAGGCATATGAGGTCGAATTCGGCGCCCATCTTCAGATCCCCGCGAGCGCCCGAATCTGTTCGCGCTTCGCCAGCATGTTCCTGCGATCGTCCGGGAACACGCCGAGCTGCTCGAACACGGGGTTTTCGATCACCAGATCCTCCCCGAGCAGCTGCGGATGCAGCGTATGAGTCGCCATCAGATGCGCCGCGTGCACGGTGCCCGCAAGATCGCTGTGCGCGCAGGCGCGGTAATCGCGCCACTGGCAGGCGGCATCCTGGACATCGCCCGGCAGCGACCACTGGCTCATCAGCAAGCGGCCGAACGAAGGCTCGAACTCCATCACCAGGTCGGCAAACATCTGCGCATCCATGACGGTGCGCTTCTGCACCTCGAACCCGGAGAGGATCTTCAGCGCCAGCGCCGCCCCGGTGCGGTGCATGAGGGCGGCGAGGAAGGCGCTCTCCACGTGCTTTCTGCGTTCGCGCGCAATCTCCTTGGCCCAGAGCCCCGCAAGCCAGGCCTCGCGCCACAGCTCCTCGGTTTCCGGCTCATGGCCCGGCGCGGTGAACACCTCGCCTTTGAGCATGACGGCCATGGCGATATTGCGCACTTCGGCGACACCCAGCCACGAGACCGCCTGCTGCAAAGATACGATGGGCGAGCGCGGCCGCATGGCCGGGGAATTGGCGACGCGCATGATCTCGCCGGCGAGGGCGGGATCCGACTGAATGAGTTTGGCGAGCTGGGCCGCGTCGAAGGCTTGCTGCGCGGTCACTTCGGCCAGCTGCTGGCATACGCGCGGCAACGGCGCTATGTGCTGCGGGGCGCTCAAGGATTCGCCCAGGAAGTCGCGAGCCGCTTGGCTATGCAACGAGGACATGACTGCGGCCGGTTGAAGACTCATTTCTCACATCCGAATGGACATACGTGTCGACCTCATTAGATCGGCCGCCGCCCGGGATGCTTGAGGCAATCGCACATTAAATCAATATTTTAGATAAGATTTAACTGCTAAATGCTTGATTTAACGCCTGATTTATATCCTCGACCAAATCTTGAGGATCCTCGATCCCGATGGACAACCGCACCGTGCCGGGCGACAGCAGTGAGGCTAAGCGCTGTTCGGCGGAGAACTCGCCGCCGCCCAGAAGCTGCGGCGGCATCACCAACGATTCGGTCGATCCGACGCTCGCGGCCATGGAAAAGTACTGCAAGGCCTCGGCAAACGCCGCCGCCTCGCGGTTGCCGCCGTCCAGATCCACGCTCACCACCGTGCCGAAATCCCGCATCTGCTTGGCCGCAAGCGCGTGCTGCGGATGCTCCTTAAGTCCTGCGTAATGCACGCGCTTGATCCTCGGATGCGTAAGCAGGAACTGGCTCACCTTCAGGGCGTTCTCGCATTGGCGCTGGTAGCGCAAGAAATAGGTGCGCATGCCGCGTTGAATCAGGAACGCCGCGTGCGGATCGAGCGCCGCGCCGATGGAGTTGGCGTCCTTGCGCAAGCTGTTGAGCAGCTCCCGTTTGCCGATGATGGCGCCGCCCATCACATCGCCGTGTCCGGAAGCGTATTTGGTGAGGCTGTGCAGATAAATGTCGATGTCATACTGGCCGTGGTTGTGAAACCCCGCAAAGGTATTGTCCAGCACCGTAAGACACCCATGCGCACGCGCCTGGCGGGTAAGGTGTTCGATGTCGGCGATCTTGTTGACCGGATTGGTGGGACTTTCGAAGACCACCAGACGGGTGGGCTTGTCTTTCAAGACCCGCTCGATGCCTGCCAAATCCTCGATGGACAGGAGCGTGTGCTCGATCCCGAATTTGGCGAGCATGTGCTGCACGATATAGCGCGTCGGCCCGTAGCTTTCGATGAAGGCCAGCACGTGATCGCCCTGCTTACAGAGCGACAGGAGCGTGACCGCAATGGTCGAGACGCCCGAACCGGTGAGCAGGCAATCGTCCCTGCCCTGCATTTGCGCCAACAGCAGTTCCAGCTGTCGTAAGGTGGGATTGGCAGAACGCAGATAAAAATAACCGTCGCGGCCGCCGCGCAAGTAGCTCTGTGTCTCGCTTGTATCGTCGAAGGAAAACTTGACCGACTGATAGATCGGCGCCACCAGCGGCCGGTTGTCTTCCGGGACCTTGACCTCCGGTGGATGATTCACGCGCGTGTTGTCTTTCATGGTGTCTCGATGAGCGAGCGGAGGCCGCATTGTAGGCGCGCCGCCGCCGGGAACCCAATGCTGCAACCTCGGACACCAGAAGGCCAGCGCGACATTCGCATCGACAATCGGGCCGTCGCCCGCATTGGTCCAGCCCAACGGCCGGCGCGATTCTACGGCGACATGTAGCGGTCGAGTTCGGCGTCGATCGAGGACGCAGAATCGAACAGCGGTTCGCCGTCCTCGGCGGTGAACCCGAGATCGTGAAATGCCGGGTGGGCAATCAATTCATCGCGCTTCAGCATGTCCGGCTCATGCAGAGTGAAGTCGGCGAATTTGTCCGCCATGCATACGACATTGCCCTCCCAGGCAAGATCGCCGCCGGCCCGATAGTTCTTCCAGTGGGCGAGTACCTGAGCGACGGTCTTCGGCAATGCCCACGAGTGCAGCACCCGTGCGCCGATGTCTTCGTGGAATATCTCGATCAAGCTGTCGAAACCGTCGCTCGAGAGCTGCGCACCAGCACGGTGCGCGACGTCGTTGACCGCGCCTAAGGTCACCACTTTGCCGATGCCATGGAGCAGGCCGCACAGATAGCAAACCCCGGTCTCGCGCGCGCTCATGTGGGCGAGTTGCCTGGCCCACAAGGCACTCGCCAGCGAGTGTCGCCACAAACGACGCGCTTTTCGATGGTGACCTTTCACATCGAGAAGCTTGCCCTGCAGGGCCAGGGTGAAGGCGATGTTGGCCACTTCATCGATCCCGAGCCACGCCACCGCATGCTGCAGCGAGTTGATCGGCTGCGCCGGGCGCTTGGCGGCGCACGCCGCGATGCGCAGCACATACATCGTGAGCGCTGGATCGGTGTTGATGATGTCCGCCAGGACATGCGCGTTGGCCGCTCTGCGCGTGCCCGTGTCGACCACGCGCACCGCAACCTCCGGTAGAATCGGAATCACCAGCTCGTCGCATGCCAGATACTGCCGCACTCTCGTGCGGACCAGCTCAAAGGCATCGATTTCTACGGCCGAATCCGGCGACGAGTTCTGCATGAGCGAATTAACGGCCCATTTCTCAAGCACTTGAGCGCGAAAATTGCACGAATTTGCAAGTAATATCGGCTAAAGATGAACGCTGTCGCAGATTTCAGTGATCCCTCACCGCTGCCGCGGGAGGCTAACGGCGCCTCCCGGCTTCGCGAGATCCCCTATAACTACACCTCGCTCGCCGACCGGGAGATCGTGATCAGGCTCCTGGGCGAGCAAGCGTGGCAGCTGCTCGATGAACTTCGCAGCGAACGGCGCACCGGCCGCTCGGCGCGAATGCTCTATGAGGTGTTGGGCGACATCTGGGTGGTGGAGCGCAACCCCTTTCTGCAGGATGACCTGCTGGACAATCCCAAGCGCCTCCGCCAGCTGATCGCCGCGCTTCATCACCGGTTGCAGGAGGTCGAACAGCGTCGCGACTCCCGATCGGATCGCGATGCCAAAGTAGTCCAACTGCTGCAATCGGCCGCCCAGGCGGTAGAGCGTTTCGAATCCTCCTTCACGCGCTTCGAGGAGCTTCGCAAACGCGCGCGCCGCCTGCTCACCCGCCATACGCACGCCGACAACGTGCGTCTCGATGCCTTCTCGCGCGTCACCCACGTGACCGACGCCACCGACTGGCGCGTCGAGCTGCCGTTCGTGGTGCTGATGCCGGACGAGGAAGCCGAAATCCCAGCGCTGGTGCGAGCCTGCACCGAACTTGGCCTCAGTGTCATTCCGCGCGGCGGCGGCACCGGCTACACCGGCGGCGCCGTACCGCTGACGCCATGGTCGGCGGTGATCAACACCGAGAAGCTGCTGGCCCTGGGCGAGGTCGAAGTCGGCCCGCTTGCCGGCAGCGAACAAACCGCGCCTTCTATCCGCGCCGGCGCCGGCGTGGTGACGCGGCGTGTCTCCGATGCCGCCGAGCGCGCCGGCGTCGTTTTCGCCGTCGACCCGACCTCCGCCGACGCCTCCTGCATCGGCGGCAACATCGCCATGAACGCCGGCGGCAAGAAGGCGGTTTTATGGGGCACGGCGGTCGACAATCTGCTCTGGTGGCGCATGGTCGACCCCAACGGCGACTGGCTCGAAGTCGCCCGCTTGGGACACAACCGCGGCAAGATCCACGATGCGCCTTCCGTGGAATTCGAGCTCACCTGGAAGGACGGTCGCGAGCCGGCCGACTCGGCCCGCATACTCAAGAGCGAACGGCTGCAGCTTCAGGGCGGCATGTTTCGCAAGGTGGGTCTCGGCAAGGATGTGACGGATAAGTTCCTGGGGGGACTGCCCGGCGTGCAGAAGGAAGGCTGCGACGGCCTGATCACGGCGGCGCGCTTCATCCTGCACCGCATGCCGAGCTTCACGCGAACGGTATGCCTGGAGTTCTACGGTCAGGCGCGCGCGGCGATACCGAGCATTGTCGAGATCAAGAACTATCTCGACCGTCAGAGCGGGGCGAACGGTACGCTGCTGGCGGGGCTTGAGCACCTGGACGAGCGCTATCTTCGGGCCGTGGGCTACAGCGCCAAATCCAAGCGCGGCGTGCTGCCGAAAATGGTATTGGTCGGCGACATCGTCGGGGACGATGAAGCCGCCGTTGCCGCCGCCAGCTCCGATGTGGTGAGACTCGCCAACGCGCGCGGTGGCGAGGGCTTCGTGGCGGTCAATGCGGAGGCGCGACGCAAATTCTGGCTCGACCGGGCGCGAACCGCGGCCATCGCCAAGCACACCAACGCTTTCAAGATCAATGAGGATGTGGTTATCCCGCTCGAACGCCTGGGCGAGTACACCGACGCCGTCGAGCACATCAACATCGAACTGTCGATCGGCAACAAGCTCGAGCTCCTGGACGCCCTCGATGAGTACTTCGCCGGCGAGATCAAATCCGGCAAGTACGCCGATGTGGATCTTGCGCGTCGCGCCGAGGCGCGCGATCTCATCGCGGCAGTGCGCGAGCGATGGCGCTTGCTGCTCGATCGCATGGACGATGGGCAGCAAGGACTGCAGGCGCGGCTGAGTGAGCTCGGGGTGCAGCTCAAGGAACCGGGCCCGGGAAGCTTGTTCGAGCGTCTGCAGGACCGCAGCATCCGCGTCAGCTGGAAAACCGAGGTGCGCGCCGAACTCGAGCACGTCTTCACCGGCACGGCCTTCAAACAGGTGCTCGCCGAATGCGACGCCATCCACCGCCGGGTGCTACAGGGGCGCCTGTTCGTGGCGCTGCACATGCATGCGGGCGATGGCAACGTGCACACCAACATTCCGGTCAATTCCGACAACTACGTCATGCTCAACACCGCCAATCAGGTGGTGGCGCGCATCATGAAGATTGCGCGCCACTTGAACGGCGTGATTTCGGGTGAGCACGGCATCGGCATCACCAAACTCGAATACCTCACGGAGGATGAACTCGCGACCTTCCGCGCCTACAAGCAGCGCGTTGATCCTGACGGGCGGTTCAACCTGCACAAGCTCATGCCGCAGGGCGACCTGCGCCGCGCCTACACGCCGAGCTTCGGACTGCTCAGTCACGAATCGCTGATCATGCAGCAGTCGGACATCAGCGGCATTTCGGATGCCATCAAGGACTGCCTGCGCTGCGGCAAGTGCAAACCGGTGTGCGCAACGCACGTGCCGCGCGCGAACCTGCTCTATTCTCCGCGCGACAAGATTCTCGCGACCTCGCTGCTTATCGAAGCGTTTCTCTACGAGGAGCAGACGCGGCGCGGCGTATCGATCCGCCATTGGGACGAGCTTTCCGACGTGGCAGACCATTGCACGGTGTGCCACAAGTGCGAGGCGCCCTGCCCCGTCGATATCGATTTCGGCGATGTCTCGATGGCCTTGCGCGATCTACTGCGGCGCATGGGCAAGAAGCGCTTCAACGCCGGTACCGCGGCCGCCATGTTCTTCTTGAACGCCACCAATCCGAAGACCATCAAACTCGCCCGCAAACTGATGATCGACTGGGGTTACAAGGTTCAGCGCACGGCCAATCGGGCGCTCCTCTCCCTGGCGAAGGGTCAGACCAAGCGGCCGCCGGCGAGCACGGGACGTCCCGCGATCCCCGAACAGGTGATCCACTTCGTCAACAAGCGGATGCCCGGGGGTCTGCCTAAGCGCACGGCGCGCGCGCTCCTCGATATCGAGGACCCCAACTACGTGCCGATCATTCGCGACCCTGCCAAGACCTCGAGCGACTCGGAAGCGGTGTTCTACTTTCCGGGGTGCGGCTCTGAGCGGCTCTTTTCGCAGGTCGGTCTCGCCACCCAGGCCATGCTCTGGCACGTGGGCGTGCAGACCGTGTTGCCGCCGGGATACCTCTGCTGCGGATACCCGCAGCGCGGCGCGGGCGAATTCGACAAGGCCGAGAAGATCATCACCGACAACCGGGTGTTGTTTCATCGCGTCGCCAACACGCTGAACTACCTCGACATCAAAACAGTGGTGGTGAGCTGCGGAACCTGCTTCGATCAGCTGCAGGGCTACGAGTTCGACAAGATCTTCCCGGGCTGCAAGATCGTAGACATCCACGAGTACTTGATGGAAAAGGGCGTCCGGCTCGAGACCGTGACCGGCGTGCGCTACATGTATCACGACCCCTGCCACTCGCCGATGAAGAAGCACGACCCGTTGAAGGTGGTGAACGCGTTGATGAATTCCGAGCGGAACGGGGCCATCGCCAAGAACGATCGCTGCTGCGGCGAATCGGGCACCCTCGCGATGACCCGCCCCGACATCTCCACGCAGGTGCGATTCCGCAAAGAGCAGGAAGTCCGCAGCGGCGTCGAGCAAATCCGCGGTTACGGCCACGCGGGCGAAGTCAAAATCCTGACCTCCTGTCCTTCGTGCCTGCAAGGCCTGAAGCGCTACAACGACGACGCCGAGATGGACGCCGACTACATCGTGGTGGAGATCGCCAAGCACCTGCTCGGCGTCGAGTGGCTGCCGGAGTACGTGCGCCGCGCCAACAGCGGCGGCATCGAGCG
>DASXOQ010000099.1:0-23327 GCA_036494165.1 Steroidobacteraceae bacterium | reverse complement strand
GGCCCTTACGGGTCCGACAGGTCTGGACATGCTCGCTGTGAGAAGTTGGATATGCCATGCCTGTGGTGACTTGCATGACCGCGACGGCAACGCCGCGAAGAATATCCTCTTCGCGTGGGGGTGCTCCACGTCCGTCCGCGGGAACAAGCTCTCGCCGAGCGCTGCGCCGCCGAGCCAGGCATCTCGCCGATGCAAGGCAAGGATCCGCGCGCGCTCGGCAGCGGCATGAACACCAGAGAGCTTCGCCCTAGAGCGCGCGCCGGCAGACCTCACGCAACGCATGCGCAAGGTTTGCCGCTAGGGATGAGGTTTCGGATTCGCCGCGATGGAGGCGAGCACCAGCTCCGCTTCGTCGGTCACGTAACGGACGTATCGATAGTCGCGAATGAAGCTGATCTGACCGTCGCGCCACTCCAACCACATGAGGTAACTGGGCTTCGAGGAGCGAAGATCTTCGAACACTGCGATGACCTCGCGCCCCTCCAGCCACGCGGCCGCCAGCCGCACCGGAGGTTTGCGCGAGTAGATGCCGAAGAACATGCCGACATCCGCGGCCCCCGCTCGGGGTTCGTGCGTCGACTGAACCAGACGTACATCGTCAGCCAGCAGCGCGCGCAAGCCTTCCCAGTCGTGTCGGTTGAAAAGATCCACATAGCGCGCCACCGCCGCCGATGCAGGACGCGGCAACCGTGCAGGCCTTTCCTCGGCGTTCACCGCTTCGAGCCGCGCCCGGCCGCGCGCCAGATGGCCCTTCACCGCGTCCACGGTGAGTTCCAGCAGGGCGGCGATCTCCTGGAGACTCTGATTGAGGACGTCCTTGAGAATCACCACACTGCGTTGCAAGGTCGGCAGCTCGGTGAATCGTGATACCGCTGTGCCAACTGCCTCCTGTCGCATCAAAAGCTCCAAAGGATCCGGACTACCGGGATCGACCACCTCGTAGGCCGCCTCGAGCGGCTGCGAGTCACGCAGCGCGCGGCTGCGCAGCAGGTCGAGCGCGCGGTTGTGGGCGATCCTGAACAGCCAGGCGCGCAGCGGCGGCGTCTCTTCCAACTCATCCACCGCGGCCAGGGCGCGGACAAAGCTGTCTTGCACCACATCCTCGCCATCGATCACCGAACCCATGAGACGTGCGCAGTAGCGGTGCAACTCCGCTCGCAGCTCGTCGGCGAGCGACAGGAGTTGCGCACGCCGTCTGGTGGCAGCCGCGGCGTCGTCGCTCAAGCCGAGGCTCCCTCGAGGACGCTGACGCCGGTTTCGCCTCTGATCCCAAGCGCGAGACCGACGAGGCCGCCGTCATCCTCGAGCACCTCGGCCACGCTGTCGCCGAACTGCTTGGGCGACATGGCAGGGTAGTTCCGGGCGAGAAACACGCCGGGCTCGACACCGCCGGCGCGCGCGTAAGCCGCCGCCCCCGCCTCGCCCACGCCCGTGGCGGCGAACATCTGCTCCGGCACGATGGCCTGAAAGCGGATGTCGAGCGCCTTCTGTTTCGAAACCGCATTGGCGTATTTGGCCATGAACCAGAGCATACGCTTGGCGCCGGCATACCCGCCGGACAGAGGTGAACCGTTGACAGCCGCGCCGCTTGAACTGACCAGCACGCGGCTTCCCGGCTTCAGGGGGACATTCAGCGCCGATTGCAGCCAAAGGAAACCGCCCCGCACGTCGGTTTCCCAGGTGCAGTTGAAATCGGCCCAAGTCATCTCATCCAGGCGGCCCATGCGGGGTTTCGCGCCGGCGTTCAGCACCAGAATGTCAGGCCGGATGCCGGCGAGGATTTCGCGGGCCGAGGAAGGGTCGGTGATATCGGCCGAGATCGTGTCGACTCCGAGCCGGGCGCGCACCGAGGCTAGTGCTTCGACTCCTCGCGCAACCACGGTGACTCGGGAGCCGCGTTCGACCAACGCCTCGACCACGCCGAGGCCGAGGCCTCCGCTCCCGCCGGTGACGACAACACGTATGTCTTTAAGATGCATAAGCTAGGATCCTATTTATTCAAATCCGGTGCGCAAGGACGCCAGACGAGTTCTTGCAGGTGTTTCGGTGACGACTAGGCCTGTTCCGGAACCGGAACCAGCCCCTCCGCCTCCAACGCTTCGCGGACGCGGGGTCTCGCGGACACCCGGGCCATGAATGCTCGGACGCCGGGGTAGGGATTGAGATCGATCTTCACGAAGTTCGACCAACTGAGGACGGTGTAGGCATAGGCATCTGCCACCGTGAAGTGCTCGCCGGTGAGATACGGCTGCGCCTTAAACTGCGACTCGAGGTCGGCAAGGCGCATCGCGAGCGTCTCGCGCACCGCCTGCCGTGTCGATTCGGCGGCATCTTTCCGAATCAGCCAGGGACTCAAGGTCTTGTGGAGTTCCGATGCGACGAAACCGAGCCATTGGTTGACTCGAAAGCGGGCCGCCGTGCCGGCGGCCGGCAGGAGCGTCGACCGAGGCGACTGCTCGGCCAGGTATTGAACCAGGGCAACCACCTCGGTGTGAAACTCGCCGTCGATTTCAAGCACGGGCACGTAGCCCCGCGGATTGATCTTTTTAAAGTCCTCCTGGGTCTCGGTCGTTTGGTTAGCCAGATCGACCCGCACCAATTCGATGGCCACGGAGGCCTCGCGGGCGACGATGTGCGGCGCCAGCGAGCAAGCCCCCGGGTAATAGAATAGTTTCATCGCAACCTCTCCTTGAATGTCTCATCCTTAAAGACGTTTGACGGAGAGAAAAAGAGTCAACCGAGCGCTGAATCGCCGCGCTTCGGCATGCAACTTTCTCCTTCCAGCCGGGTTCTATGGGAGCGCGGCCGCGGCGCGCTCATATCTTGTGCACCCAATACGGCGTACAAGCCTCGTCCATTTGCCTTTCGGGAGATCTTCGTATGACCGGCACTTTTCATCGAGCGACCCTGGTCGGCATGGCGCTTCTCGGGATGGGGCTTTCGGCCACCAGCGCTCGCGCGGCTGACTATAACCAAGCCTATACGATCTCCAAGCGCGCAGACGTCCACGTCGACACCGATGACGGCAGCGTCACGGTCACCAGCAGCGATGCCAACCAGGTTGAATTCCGCGTGACCTACGAGGGCTACGTACTCAACAAGTCCCTGCACATAGAGTCCAGCCAACACGGCGACGAGGTGGAACTCAGCGCAAAGGTTCCGGCGGGCTTCTTCATCTCGCTGGGAATGAGTCGAAAATTGCATATCGAAGTGCGCATGCCGAAGGACGCAGACCTGCAGGTCAAGTCGAGTGACGGGTCCATCAAGGCCGGCAGCCTGACCGGCAACATCAATCTGCAGAGCAGCGACGGCGGCATCACCGTGAATTCCTTGAAAGGCACGGTCCGGCTGCACAGCAGCGACGGCACCATCGCGGGCAGCGATCTCGATTGCAGCTGCGATGCCGCGTCCAGTGATGGCGGCATTCGCCTCTCGGGAAGATTCGATCAATTGGCCGCAAAGAGCAGTGACGGCAGCATCACCATCGAGGCACTGTCGGGTTCCAGATTAAATTCCGCTTGGAGCATCGCGACGAGCGATGGCGGCATCGACTTGGCATTGCCGTCGGATCTGTCCGCAAACATCGATGCGACCTCGGGCGACGGCAGCATCAGCTCGGACATCCCGATCACCGTGGAAGGCGCGATGAGCAAATCGAAGCTTCACGGCAAAATGAATGGCGGCGGAGCGAGCATCTCGCTTCATTCCGGAGACGGCTCGATTCGTCTGCGGCAGGTTCATTAGCGGAGCGGCGCGACTATTGCGATGCAATAATCGAATTATAGTCGGCACAATAC
Organism: Steroidobacteraceae bacterium; assembly: GCA_036494165.1. Taxonomy (GTDB): domain Bacteria; phylum Pseudomonadota; class Gammaproteobacteria; order Steroidobacterales; family Steroidobacteraceae; genus Bog-1198. The sequence continues at coordinate 19,530 of DASXOQ010000099.1, read as the reverse complement.
TGACATCATCGTGACAAGCAAAGCGTTGTAGGATCATTCCGACGGGATTAATGGGGTCGACAACGCTGGACCGATATGGTTGGCTAATCTTCACTAAGGTCTCGCCGGATTATGGGCGCTTGGAGATTTTCCGATGATTCGATCCCAGTTGCGTGAATGGCTCCCGCCGGGGCTGATTGCTTTCTACGACGGCCTGCAGACGCGGAAGCTTCACGAACGCAACGCACGTCAATCGACGGAACAGGTTTTCACCGACATCTACGCGCGCAATGAATGGGGCGGCGCACCCGGAGACTTTAGCTCCGGCGCGGGATCCACCCAGGAAGACATCGTCGCGCCCTACGTTGAGCACATGATCGCCGAGCTGCGCAAGATCGATGCACAGCGACTGACCGTCGTGGATCTTGGCTGCGGTGATTTTAGGATCGGGAGCCAATTGGCACCCGAGTGCGGCCGCTATGTGGGAGTCGACATCGTCAAGCCGCTCATCGAGCATCATCGCGCGACTTTCGCAAGCCCGCGAGTATCGTTTGAACATTGCAACATCGTCGAAGATGCGTTGCCGCCGGGCGATGTATGCATCGTGAGGCAGGTGTTTCAGCACCTGTCGAATGCGCAGATTCTCGCGGTGCTGCCCAAGTTGAAGCAGTATCGCTACTGCTTCACCACGGAGCATCATCCCTCGCCCGCAAGACTGCGAAAGGTCAACGTCGACAAGCCGCATGGAGCCGATATCCGTGTTGCGCAAGGCTCGGGCGTGTTCCTCGATCGCCCGCCCTTCAGCGTACCGGTCGAGCGCTATCGGCAGCTGTTCGAGATCGATGGCGGCCGCGCACGCGGCGGCCGCGATCCGGGCATCATCCGGACCTACCTGCTGACCGGCTGATCGCTCCAGCAACGGCGCCGATGTCCGATCCGGCACTCCCTTAAGCACGCCGTCGCTCGGCATTGGATATTGATCGGCGCATCGGGCCGCCTCTTCACGCCGCAGCGTCGCGGCATCCCTCGGTTCGCATTGCATATATACTTCATACCTGACGTGAGCGTGACGAGCGTTCAACAACAATTATTGCCTGCGCGGGGAGTCGTCGATGAAGAAGTGCGTGTCGAAGTATGGTTTCGTGGTCTTGCTGGCTTGCGCCCACCTTGTTTGCGCGGCCGAACCCGACCATGAGAGTGACTTCAAATTCCGATTCGTAGGGCCCGAGGTCGGCAATCGCGTCGCTGCCGTAGCCGGCATCGCCGGCGATTCCAGCACTTACTACGCGGGCGCCGCTTCCGGTGGCGTCTTCAAGTCCGTGGATGGCGGCAACAAGTGGGAACCTGTCTTCGACAAGCAGTCGGCCGCGGCCATCGGTGCGCTGGCGGTCGATCCCTCCGAGCCCAGCACGGTGTGGGCCGGCACCGGAGAAGCCTGGGCCATCCGCGACAGCGACGTCATGGGCAACGGCATCTACAAGTCCCTCGACGCCGGCAAGCATTGGACCAACATGGGGCTGCCGCAATCGGGGCGCATCGGGCGCATCGTCGTTCACCCCAGCAATTCCGACATCGTCTTCGCCTGTGTGCTCGGACGCTTGACCGGTCCGCAACAGGAGCGCGGCGTCTATCGCACCCTGGACGGCGGTCAGCATTGGGAGCGGGTGTTGTTCGCGGATGAGAACACCGGCTGTTCGGGCCTGTCCATCGATGCCCACAATCCACACACCCTGATCGCCGGCATGTGGCAGGTGGAGATGCATCCCTGGGGTGAAATCAGCGGCGGGCCCGGGAGCGGCGTCTACATCTCACACGACGGCGGCGGCAAGTGGACCCGAATCGACGATCATGGGCTGCCGCATTCGCCGCTGGGCAAGATCGATGTCGCCATCGCCCCCACCAATTCGAAGCGCATTTACGCGCTCATCCAAACCAAGGACCAGGGTTCGGTTTGGCGCTCCGACGATGCGGGAGAGAAGTGGAAGCGCGTCAACTCCCAACGCGCCTTGATCGGCCGCGCGGGCTATTACATCCGGCTCGCCGTATCGCCGGGCAGCGACAACGAGGTGCTGGTGGCGAACAGTTCATTCCACCAGTCGTTGGACGGCGGCGAGAACTTTCACGAAACCCGCTGGGGCGGCGACACGCACGATATCTGGTTCGACCCTGTGAATGCCGATCGTTTCGTGATCACGGACGATGCCGGCATGATGATCACCACCGTGCATGGCCGCGGCTTTCACCGCGTCACGCTGCCCATCGGACAGATGTACCACGTCGCGGTGGACAATCAAATTCCCTACTACTTTTACAGCAATATGCAGGACGACGGGAACATGCGCGGGCCGAGCGTGCCGTTCGATTCCCACGAAACGGGTTGGGACCGTCATATGGGAGGCTGCGAGTCGGGCTTCACCATTCCCGATCTCACCGATCCCAACATCGTCTGGGCCACCTGCTACGGCAATTCGGTCACGCGGTGGGATGCCCGCTTCAAGGAAGCTCATTCGGTCAGTCCCTGGAAGCACACTCTCGACTCGCCGCCCGACAAGCTCAAGTACCGCTGTCACTGGACCTCTCCGATCGCCATCGATCCCTTCGATCACAACGCCGTTTACTACGGCTGCCAGGTGATCTTCAGGACAACCGATGCGGGCGCAACCTGGACCGAAGTGAGCCCGGATCTGTCCACCCACAACCAGACCCATGTCGCGCCTTCCGGCGGCATTGTCGGCGACAACCTCGGACAGTTTTACGGCGGCGTGGTATTCGCCATCGCACCCTCCAAGATCCAGAAAGGACTGATCTGGGCCGGCACCAACGATGGGCAGATCTGGTACACGCAGGACTCCGCGGCCCATTGGACCAATGTCAGCCAGCACCTGCCGGGGTTGCCGGCCGGCGGCACGATTACGAGCATTGCGCCGTCGAGCTTTGATGCCGGCAGCGCCTACGTGGCTGTCGACCTGCATCTTCTCGATAATCGCGATCCCTTCATTTACAAGACCACGGACTTCGGCAAGAGCTGGAAACGCATCAGCGGCGATCTGCCCAAGCACGAGCTATCCTATGTACGCACGGTCACCGACGATCCGAATTGCGCCGGATTGCTGTTCGCGGGCACGGGCAACGGGTTGTTCTACTCGCTCGACGAGGGGGTCCACTGGAGCCAAATCAAGAGCGGCCTTCCCCCGGCGCCCGTCACCTGGGCCGTGGTTCAGCCGACCTTCCACGACCTGGTGATATCGACGTATGGACGCGGGCTCTACATCCTCGACGATGTCACGCCCCTGGAGCAGATGGTCAAGCATCGCTCGGATGCCAACATCGTCCTGTTCGAGCCGCGGCCCGCCTACCGCTTCGTGCGCGGCGCCCGCGCCATGCTCAATTTCTCGCTGAGGTCTGAACCCAAGGATCCGATCCAATTCGAGATTCTCGACTCGCAGGGCGCTGTGATCCGCAAGCTCGAGCCCACGGAGCCGAAAAAACTCGTCGTTGGGCTCAACCGGGTGCAGTGGGATCTGCGTTACGACTCACCGCGCACCGTGGCCTTGCGGACGGTGGCCCCCGACAACCCTCAAGTCTGGGACGAGCCGCGTTTTCGCGATACCGATTTGAGACCCGTTACGCACTGGGGCTCCAAGGCGGCGGAGGTGGGGCCGATAGCCGCGCCGGGCACCTATTCGGTGCGCCTGACGGTGGACGGACAGACCTTTACCCAGCCGCTCACCATTGTGAGCGATCCGCATGCGCCGGGATCGCCCGCGGACATCGAGCTCTCGGTGAAGACCCTGATCCAAATCCGCGATGACATCAGCCACGTCTCGGATCTCATCAACCGCATGGAATGGTTGAGGAAGCAGGTCGAAGTCATCGAGACCATGCTGCGCCCCGAGAAGAAGCCCGAGGAACCGGAGTCTGACAAAAAGGGCGAGGACAGCGAGTACGATGCGCACCCCAGCAAGGCACCGCCGATTCAGTTGAGCGAGGCGCAGGAGAAGCAGAAGAAAGAGCTGCTCAAGACGGTCGAGGACTTCGACAAACAGGTCGAAGGCGTCGAATCGCGCTTGGTGTCGCAGGCCCTGCGCAACAGCGACGACAAGTACTTCGTCGAGCCGTACGGAACCTACCTCGATCTCACGTGGCTGAATGCCGAGGTGGGCACGGGCGGCGGCGACGTGGCCGGCAGCGCCGACTTCGCGCCCCGCGCCGCGCAGCTGGATCTGCTGAAAACCTATGAGGAGGATGCGCGCGGCGCCGAATCGGACTTCGAGAAGGTCCTGCGAGATCGGCTCCCGGGGCTCAATCAGACGCTCACGCGCGCCGATATGGCTCCTCTGGTGCCGGTGGTGTCGAACCTCGTCGAGCACCCATAGCATCGGCCGGCGATTCTTTTGCCCCCAGTCCCGCGAGGCGGGGCTGGGGGAAGCTGTCCCGCGTCAGCTCCCGGAGGCCGGCTGCCGGGATTTCTTGCGCAAGTAGATCCACTCGCCGGCAATTGCGGTGGCGAGGATTGCGATGTTCGAGGACGCGAACACCCAATTGCGCAACAGCACGCTGTAGACGATGTAACCGATGGAGGCGACCACCTGGCCGATGAAAAGCCAGCGCGAGACGCCGGTCACCGCGTCACTCTTCGATTGGGCATAGACCTGGCGGATCAGCGTTGCCAGCAATATCACGGAACTTGCCCACCCAATCCACTCTGCGTGCATGCGCTCCATTAGAGAGGAAGCTCTCAAGCGGCGGAAGAGTTCGCGATCGCCTAGTCTCTATCAGCCGCCTCTGACGCTGGCGTGGCAGATGGCAGGCGCGACTGCGAGCCCGCGCCCCGGTGCTGTCGCCCGGCGAACCAATAGCCGGCGAGGAGAGTTTTCAAGTCGTTGATCGCACCGCTCTGCACGCGCTCGACGAACACCGGTGCCGGCACGATGACGGTCAGGATGTCTTCGCTTTCATCGGAATTTCCATGCACGCCGCCCGCCTTGCTGGCGTCGATCAAGCCGAACACCAGAACGATGCGCTCGGAGGTGCCGCCGGAACTGACGTAGGCTCCGCGATGGATCACCCGAGGTGCGCGAAGCTCAAGTCCTGTCTCTTCGCGCATCTCCCGGATGGCCGCATCCTCGGACGATTCATCTTTGCCGATGAGGCCGGCAACCAAGTTGTCGCCGAACGGATATTCCCCCGCGGCCTTGATTCCGGGCCGAAATTCGTTGCAGAGCACGATTTCATTCCGTTCGGGGTCATAGGCCAGCACGGCGACCGAATCGCCGCGCTCCATGATTTCGCGCGTAACTTCATGGAAACCGCCGCGATGCTTTTCCACCCTGAAGACGTACCGGTAGAGGCGAAGAAACCCCTCATGCAGGCTGACCCGCTCCTTGACCTCGACGCCGAGCTTTTTTGTCCCCGTCTCAAGCTCGGGGGCTGCGGACAAAGGAGGCCTCATCGTCTCACCTTTAGATCACCGGTGGATCGGAGTCTCTGTCCAAATGCCGATGTTTGGCAATCGCTTCTATGAATTTCCTCGGATCCAACCCATCGCCTCCCGCACTCATCAGGATTCCAGAGTCATCAGTACCATCGGGGAGTTGGGGACGGATGCCAATTCCTTCCAGTAGGCCCGCCGAGGCGCCGAGTGCCAAGATCGTCTTGCAATGGCGATATTGATCCTTGATGAATTCGAGCGTACGGCCATCGCGTGCAAGCTGGTCAACCGCTTCGCTGCCATCCGGCAGCACCAGGGCATCGAACAGCACCGACGGAGAGTTCTCCAGCGTCGCATCGACTTCGAAGGTTTCACCGCTATCGCTCGACACCGATCCCAGGCGACTTCCGAGAAGCCTCGCCACGGCACCTTGGGCCGTGACCGCCTCCATCACCGCGGCGACCGAGTCCCCCTCGATACCGTCCGCAATCAGTATGGCAACCTTGCGGGTCGCGATGGACCCGTCGCCCGGTAGCGCCAGCAGGGAGAGCGGCTTCGACACGGTGACTTCCGGTTTTACACGCCGCTGAATCGCCTTTGGCATGGGATCGGGCATGTCGATGCCAAGGCCCTCCGCGATCGCGGAAGCGAGTTCCTCGGATACATTGCGAAGCGAGGCGACGACGCGCTTGCGAATTTCCGGAACAGTCACCTTGCTCAGTTCGAAACGGAACCCGCCAATGATATGCGCCTGTTCCTTCGGTGACTGGCTTTCGAAAAACAGGGTGGCCTGCGCGTAGTGCTCGGCAAATTTCTCGGGACGCCCCCGCACCTTGTCTACAGGAGCGTTGTTCGGTCGGATGGCATCCGGGAAGCTCACAAATCCGGCGCTTCCAGCTTGGAACGGGCAGCCGCCGCCCAAGGAATTGGGCTCGTAAGCGACCCGGCCGCGCGCGATCGCCTGCCGATGTATCCCGTCGCGTTGATTGTTGTGCACCGGCGCGATCGGTGCGTTGATGGGAATTTCGTGGAAATTGGCGCCGCCCAGGCGGGTGATTTGCGTGTCGACATAGGAGTGGATGCGCCCGTGCAGCAACGGGTCATTGCTGAAATCGATGCCTGGGATCACGTGCGCGGTGCAGAATGCCACCTGCTCGGTTTCCGCGAAGAAATTGTCGGGATTGCGATTCAATACCATGCGTCCGACCGGCTGGACGGGAACCAGTTCCTCCGGGATCAGCTTGGTCGCATCGAGCACATCGAAGCTGAATTTGTCTGCGTCCGCTTCGGAGAAGATTTGGATTCCCATTTCCCACTCCGGATAGTTTCCCGACTCGATCGCCTCCCACAGGTCGCGGCGATGAAAATCGGAGTCGGCGCCGGAGATCTTGACCGCCTCATCCCAAACCAGGGAATGGGTCCCGAGCTTGGGCTTCCAGTGAAACTTGCAAAAAGTGGACTGTCCAGCCTCATTCACCAGCCGGAAGGTGTGCACGCCGAAGCCCTGCATCATGCGGTAACTTCGGGGGATCGCCCGGTCCGACATCACCCACAGCAGCATGTGAGTGGATTCGGGCATCAGCGAGACGAAATCCCAAAAGGTGTCGTGAGCCGAGGCCGCCTGGGGCATCTGATGATGCGGTTCCGGTTTCACTGCGTGAATCAGATCCGGGAACTTCATCGCATCCTGAATGAAGAAGACCGGCATGTTGTTGCCGACGAGATCCCAATTTCCCTGGTCAGAATAGAACTTGACCGCGAAGCCGCGCACATCGCGTGCGGTATCCGTGGAGCCACGTTCACCGGCAACTGTCGAGAATCGAACGAAAACGGGCGTTTTTTTCCCCGCCTCGGCGAACACGGTCGCGCGAGTGAGCTTCGTCAGGGGCTTGTATGCCTCGAAATACCCGTGGGCCGCAGAACCGCGCGCGTGGACGACTCGTTCTGGAATTCGCTCATGATCAAAGTGGGTGATTTTCTCCCGAAGAATGAAGTCCTCGAGAAGTGTCGGCCCCCGCAGGCCCGCCTTGAGCGAATCCTGGTTGCTGCTTATCGCGACACCTTGATTGGTGGTCAAGGCTTGTCCCGCCGAATTCACGCGTCTCGGTGCCAAAGAACCATCAAGAGAAGCGGGCTCGGTGGTGGCGGCGCCGCTCTTCGCGGAATCGTTTACCTCGCTCAGCGTGCTTGCGCCGCCAGCCGCGGAGGGCAACTCTTCGTGGAGTCCGACCGGCGGCTCGCTCGGGTCGGCGGGTGCGTACTCGCGGGCCTTGTTTGCATTGAAAGGCATTCGTCCAGCAAGTTCCGCCTGTTCGGCGGCAAGCCGCGCCAAATCGTTGCCGGCTGAAGGGCTGGGGCGAGACGGTCCGCTGACAGTGGAGCCGCGCGCGGCCGGACTTTGTCGTCGCGCGGAGGCCTTTGACTTGTCCATCGGCCGCGACTTGCCGTGAGATGCCTTCGAGCCGCTCTTTCGTATGGCCATGATTGAGAACCTCGCAGATATAGGTCGTCTCGGGCTCCCGAGCGGCAGATGTGGGAGCGATTACCTTTCCGAGGCAACAGGTGGATTTAGTCGACAGCGACGAACCTTACGCTTACCGAGGAGCGTGCGCAGCCCAGCGGCTTTCGCCATCGGTTGTAGCCTCCGGCCTACTTGCAGGGTCCCGCGCTGCATGGAATTGTTCGAGACGATGAGCACGTGCGGTTCTCTCCGCAGTGCGATAGCCGTTAAGCGCGCCCAGATGCTTTGTGTCTGGGGTGTTCTTTGCGGCGTGGCCGAAGTTGGGTCAATCGAATGATGGGCAGAGCTCGCCGCCCGCGGCCGTTCAGCGACTGCTTTTTTTCTTCGGAACCTTCTTGCCCGCACGCCGTGCTTCGGACAATCCGATGGCAATGGCTTGTTTTTTACTCTTGACCTTCTTCCCGGACCGGCCGCTCTTAAGAGTTCCGCGCTTACGCTCGTGCATTGCGCTCTTGACCTTTTTGGAGGCGGCCTTGCTATATTTTCTAGCCATGTCTCAATCCCGTTAACCGATGATGATAGCTACATTACGGTGCAGGTCAGTCGCGTAAAGCGGGCAGAGGGCGATTATGTCGTAGGTGATATCGCACAGCGACACGCTGAACTCTAGCCTCGACACCGCAAGAGCGTGCCTCGGAGTCCGCCCCACAGCACGACGGCCATTTCACCGATGGCGGCCAGGTCCTCAGACATGATGTCCTTGCCCATTGTCGCCAATCGAATGATTCTCCAAGTTCCCACCACAGCGAGGTAGATATGAGCAAGGTGCGAAATATGCGCATACATGGCTTTGGGCAACACGAACCTCTGCACTCGGATTTGCTCGAAACATCAGGGCCGGATGCCTCGCAAGTGCTTGTGAAAATCAGAGCTGCCAGTGTCAACCCCGTCGACTTCAAGATTCGCAGCGGCAAGTACCCTTCGGTCAAAGAAGACCGGCTGCCCTATACGCTGGGGCGCGACGTTTCGGGAGTCGTGGAGCAATGCGGGGCGCAGGCTACGGCCTTCAAGGTCGGCGACGAGATCATGGGCATGGTCGGCATCCAAGGCGGCGGCTACGCCGAGATGACCGTGCTCGATCAGAAGGCGATCGCGCGCAAGCCAGCGTCGATTGATCACGCGCAGGCGGGTGCCATTCCGCTGGCGGGACTCACGGCGTGGCAGGGATTGTTCCGGCACGGGCAGTTGCGCGCAGGCCAGGCAGTACTGATACACGGCGGCTCGGGGGGCGTTGGTCATTTTGCCGTGCAGTTCGCCAAGGCGCATGGCGCCCGGGTGCTGACCACCGTCTCCTCCGGCAACGTGGAATTTGCCAAATCCCTGGGAGCGGATGAAGTCATCGACTATCAGACTCAACGCTTCGAAGACCATGCATCGGATCTTGACATGGTGTTCGATCTCATCGATGGAGAGACACGTGAGCGTTCTTGGGGGCTGCTCAAACGCGGAGGGATCTTGGTGACGACGCTGAGCAGCCCCTCGCAGGAAAAGGCGCAGCAGGCGGGCGTGCGCGCGCTGCGTTACACGGTGGAACCCGACGCCGAAAATCTCGAGCGGATTGCCAAGCTCATTGAGGACGGCAAGGTGAAGCCCAAGGTCAGCAAGACTTTTCTGCTGCAGGAAGCCTTCGATGCTCTCGAGCAGGTGCAGAAAGGCGGTACGGTCGGGAAAATCGTACTTGTCGTCAACTAGCCCAAGATCATGGGACAGCGGAAAGCATGGTTTCAGCTGCAATATCGAGGGACGTGACTTGAAATCCAAACAACTGCGATTCGGCAAGGGCTTTCGAGTGATGCTCGGTAATCGTCGCTCGCAAGCTGCGCAAATGGTGATAAATCCGGGCGGCGCTGAAGGCGGCCCCGGCAATCGGCATCGGGGCGCCGATCAATGGCTGTATGTGGTGGCGGGGCGAGGGATTGCGCTCGTCGGCAGGCGCAAAGTTATTCTCCGCGAGGGCATGCTGCTTCTCATCGAGCATGGCGATCAGCATGAAATCCGCAACAACGGCCGGACCCCGTTGCGAACACTGAATTTCTACATGCCGCCGGCCTATACGAAGGCCGGAAACGAGCTCGCACCCGCGAGGCCGTAACCTTGGTCTGCGACGGGAGTTTCGCAACCTCGCCGCGCGAAGAACGCGCTTGAGCCGAAGAAGCCGGTTGCGTGCACCGACCGATGCCGGGGGTTAATATGATGCATCGCATCTTTGCGCTGCGCACGTCCATAAAGGCCCCTCCATGTCCGCTGAAACCAAGGATCTCGAGAAATTCCTGAAGGAACGCGACATCGATCACATCAAGGTCGGGGTGTTCGACATGGACGGAATTCTGCGCGGCAAGTACCTGCATAAGGACAAATTCCTAGGGGGACTCAAAAAGAATCTGGGGTTTTGCGATGTGATCCTCGGCTGGGACTCGAACGATCAGCTTTACGACAACACCAAGTTCACCGGGTGGCATACCGCCTATCCCGATGCCATGGTGCGCATCGTGCCCGAGACTCAACGGGACATCCCGTTCGAGCCGAAGACGACGTTCTTCCTGGCAGAGTTCGCAGGAAGGGCCGAGGCGGTTTGTCCCCGCGGCACGCTCAAGCGGGTGCTGAAGCGCGCCGCCGACATGGGTTACGCCGTCAGCGCAGCGGCGGAGTACGAGTTCTTCTTGTTCGATGAGACGCCGCAATCGGTGCGCGAGAAGGGCTACCGGCAGCTGAAGACCATGACGCCGGGAAATTTCGGTTACTCGGTGCTGCGAAGCTCCGCGAATTCGGCTCTTTATCAGGAGCTGCTCGATCTTGGTCAGGCGATGAGATTTCCCATCGAGGGGCTGCATACCGAGACGGGGCCGGGCGTGCTGGAGGCGGCACTGTCGTACTGCGAGGCGCTCGAAGCGGCCGATCGGGCGGCGCTGTTCAAGACGTTCACCAAGGCGCTGGCTCAGCGCAGGGGCTTGATGGCCACCTTCATGGCCAAGTGGTCGAACTCGGTGCCGGGCCAAAGCGGCCATCTGCACATCTCGATGCGCAAGACCAACGGCGACGCCGTATTTCATGATCCGGCCAAGCCGCATGAAATGTCCGATGCCATGCGCTGGTTCGTCGGCGGCCAGCAGGCGCTGATGCCGGAGTGGCTGGCGATGGTGGCGGGCACCGTGAACAGCTACTCCCGCCTGGTACCCGGGTATTGGGCGCCTACCTCGGCGACCTGGGGGATCGAGAACCGCACCACGGCGCTTCGCGTGATTCGCGGGGGTCCTGCCAGCCAGCGGGTGGAATACCGGATCGCCGCGGCCGACATCAATCCCTATATCGCGCTCGCCGCCGCGATCGGCTCGGGGCTTTGGGGTATCGAGAACCGCATCGAGCCGGACGCCCCTATCGAGGGCAATGCCTACGCCCGGGAACATGCGCCGATGCGCCGCCTGCCCTCGACGTTGTACGAGGCGGCGGAGCGCCTGGCCGCGTCCAAGTCGGCGCGTGAGATGTTCGGCGACGAGTTCGTGGAACACTATGCGGCGACCCGACAGTGGGAAGAGCGGGAATTCCGCAAAGCCATCACCGACTGGGAATTGGCGCGCTATTTCGAAATCATCTGAGTTCTAAAATCGTGACTGACACCTTGAAGACAATAAGTCCCGTGGACGGCCGCATCTATGTGGAGCGGCCGCTTGAGACCGCAGCGGGAATCGACCGTGCCCTCGATCGAGCGCGGAGTGCCCAAGCGGCATGGGGCCTGATGCCGCTCGAAAAGCGCTGCGAGTTCCTAGGCCGCGCCGTCGATGCGTTCGTCGCCAAGAGCGACGAGATCGCCACCGAAATCTCTTGGCAGATGGGCAGACCGCTGCGCCATGCCCCGAGCGAGGTACGCGGCTTCGAGGAGCGTTCGCGCTATATGCTCGCCGCCGCTGCGCGCGCGCTCGCGCCGGTGCTACCGGGCGAAAAGGCGGGTTTTCAACGCCAGATCAAACGCGTACCGCTCGGCGTAATCGCCGTCGTGGCGCCCTGGAATTATCCCTACCTGACGGCGGTGAACGCGGTGCTGCCGGCGCTCATCGCAGGCAATGCGGTCCTGCTCAAACATTCGCATCAGACGCCGCTCTGCGCCGAGCGTTTCGATGAGGCGTTCAAAAGCGCCGGATTGCCGGAAGGGGTGTTTCAGTACCTGCACCTGTCGCATGCCGACACGGCGCGGCTCATGGGCGATAAGCGCATCGCGAGTGTCTGTTTCACAGGCTCGGTGTCCGGCGGTCAGGCGGTGGTATCCGCCACGGCGCGAGGATTTGCGACGGCCGGACTGGAGCTTGGCGGCAAGGATCCCGCGTACGTTCGCGCCGATGCCAATCTCGGGCATGCCATCGACTCGTTGACGGACGGCGCCTTCTTCAATGCCGGTCAATCCTGCTGCGGCATCAAGCGGATTTACGTGCACGCCTCTTGCTACGATGATTTTGTCGCGGGCGTGGTCAAGCTGACCAAGCAATATCGCTTGGGCTCGCCGCTCGAGCAGGAAACCACCTTGGGTCCCCTGGTGCGCACCGCGGCCGCCGAGGCGGTGCGTGCACAGGTGAACCAGGCCATCGGGCAGGGCGCGAGCCAGCTGATCGAGGCATCCTGGTTCCCGGCGGCGGCGGCCGGCACTCCTTATCTAGGCCCCCAGGTGCTCGTCGGTGTCGATCACGCCATGGCCATCATGCGCGAGGAGACCTTTGGCCCCGCCGTCGGCATCATGAAGGTGAACTCGGACGAGGAGGCGGTGCGCCTCATGAACGACAGCGATTTTGGCCTCACCGCGGCGATCTACTCGGCGGATGCCGCGCGCGCCGAGGCGCTCGGCGACGAGCTGGAAACAGGAACCGTATTCCTGAATCGCTGCGATTATCTCGATCCTGCGCTCGCCTGGACCGGCGTCAAGAATTCGGGCCGCGGCTGCACGCTCTCCAGTATCGGCTTCGAGCAATTGACCCGGCCGAAGTCCTTTCATTTCAAGGTGACGTTATGAGCCTCAATTTGCGGGGTAATTGGAATTACCCGACCACCGTCTGGGCCGGTCCCGGGCGCATTGCGGAACTTGCCGCGGCTTGCCAGAGTGCGGGTATCGCCCGGCCGCTGATCGTCACCGATGAGGGATTGGCGCGCGCGCCCATGATCGATCGCGCGCGTGCCGATCTTAAGAATTCGGCGGTGTTCAGCGGCGTGCGCGGCAATCCGGCCGGGCGGCACGTCGAGGCGGGACTTCGCGCCTACCGCGACGGGAGACATGACGGCGTGGTCGCCTTCGGCGGCGGTTCGGCGCTCGATGCCGGCAAGGTCGTGGCGTTCATGTCGGGGCAGACCCGCCCGTTGTGGGATTTCGAGGACATCGGCGATTGGTGGACGCGCGCCGATCCCTCCGGAATCGCGCCCATCGTGGCCGTGCCGACTACCGCGGGTACTGGATCTGAAGTCGGGCGCGCCGGCGTGATCTTGAACGAAGACACGCACCAGAAAAAAATCATTTTCCATCCGAAGATCATGCCGCGCATTGTCATCTCGGATCCCGAGTTGACCGTGGGATTGCCGCGCGGGGTGACGGCGGCGACGGGTATCGATGCCTTCGTGCATTGCTTCGAGGCTTTTTGCGCGCCGGGTTTTCATCCCTTGGCCGATGGCGTCGCGCTCGAGGGCATGCGGCTCATCCATACCTATCTTCCGCGCGCCTGCGCCGATGGCAAGGACATCGAGGCGCGCGCGCAAATGCTGGCCGCGGCATCCATGGGCGCCACGGCTTTTCAGAAAGGCTTGGGCGCGGTGCATGCCATCGCGCATCCGGTGGGCTCGTGGTTCAACACGCACCATGGGCTCACCAACGCCATCATCCTGCCGTATGTCGCGCTCTTCAATCGCAACGCGATTGCATATAAGACCGAGGTGATCTCCCGCGTGCTCAATCTTCCGAAGCCCGGTTTCGATGGTTTTCTGGAATGGACGCTCGCCATGCGCCGCGAACTGGACATCCCGCATTCGCTGGCCGAGATCGGCGTGGATCTCAAGAACTCGGATGTCATCGGCCGCGAGGCGGAGAATGATCCGTCCGCCGGAGGCAACCCCTTCAAGGTGAACGCCGCCCAGTTGGAACACGTTTTTCGTGCCGCCGTGGCGGGCAAGCTTGAGCACATCGAGACCCCTGCATGAGCAGGGCCCGGATCCTGGTCATCGACGGGAATGTCGCCAAGGTGCGCGCCACGCAGACGGCCGCACTGGGATATGACTCAGGAATGGGCTACGCGCAAATCCTCAAGCGCATCGATGCGTCGCTGGACGTCGACATTCTCAAGGCCGCCGACGGGGAGCGCTTCGCGCCAGGCACGGATCTTGCGAGCTATGATGGGGTCACGGTCACCGGTTCCGCCCTCAACATCTATAACGGCGGGGATCCAGTCACGCGGCAAGTCGAACTCGCCAAGGCGGTGTTCGCCGCGGGCGTGCCCTTCTTCGGCAGCTGCTGGGGACTGCAAGTGGCGGTGACCGCGGCCGGAGGCGAAGTGAAGGCTAACCCCCGGGGGCGCGAGTTCGGTATCGCGCGGCGCATTCTGTTGAGCGGAGCCGGCCGTGTCCATGCGCTGTTCGCCGGCAAGCCACCGGTTTTCGAGGCGCCTGCCGTGCATCGCGATTTCATTGCGGGGCTGCCGGCCGGCGCGAGCGTGCTGGCCGACAATGAGTTCGGTCTCCAAGCCGCGAGCTTCTCGCACGGCCCCGGCAAATTCTGGGGCGTGCAGTATCACCCGGAGTACGATTTTAAGGACATTGCCGCCGTAACGGAGCGCTATGGCGAGACTCTCGTCCACGAGGGCACGTTCGCCGACATGCAGGCCCTTTCCGGGTTTGCCGCGGAAATGCGCGATTTACAGGCCAATCCTTCGGAGCCTGCGCTCCTCTGGAAGTACGGTCTGGGGCCTGCCATGCGAGATGAATCCCTGCGCCTCGCGGAGATCCGCAACTGGCTGAATACCGAGGTCAGGCCGCGAGCTAGCCGCGCTTAAGCACGGTTCCGTGGGCCGCTTATCCTAAAATCAAGGGGTCGCCTCATGGAGTAGGCAGGGCGCGGTATCTGCCGACCGGGGAGTTTCGATGAACCGTCAGGGTCGACGCGACCCAGCGCCGGCGGTTGCGCTATGGAACATGGAGCAGAGCCGCCAGTTGCACCCTACCGCGAAGTATATTTCTCCGGCAATGTGAGACCCGGGCGCTCCTCGTCCCACAGGACGCTGGCGATCCAGTATCGATCATGAGCTCTAATAATCTGGATTGAATTGATGCCACGCGCGAAGGGCTTGACATCGGTGAGTGCATTGCGGCTCTCGTAGGTACTCCAGACGTGTACGAGATTGCCGAACTGTTCGACGCGATTCGCGATGCCGCGCTCGAAAAAGCCGTGTGTCTTGAAGTACGGGTCATTGCGCCCGATGTACACCTCGGTACTCCGGAACGTGGCATCGTCCAAGCGAGCCGGCTGGGTGGCCGTCGCAGGCGCCGGGGGACGAGTTGCGGCGAGCCTGCCATCGGGTAGAAATAGCGAGCGGAATCGAAGCCAGTCGCGCGGCGCGCCGGCCGGTCCGGAGATGGCGCCGTACAGGGCGGATACGAGGTGCTCGACGGAATCCACATCCGAACCATTTTTTGGGGCGGGCCAGTCCGGATGAGACTCTATCGAACCGGCCAACGGAGGCGGAGTTGCCGGCGGTGGGCCAGAAGCCGCCCTCGAGATCGTGGGGAGAATCGTCGTCAGAATGCTCATGACAAATACCGCAGATGTCTTCATCTTGTTTTCCTCGCGCTCCTGTCGCCCCAGCCACGGGGAAGCGGGCGATCAGCACCGCAACGAATCAAATACTACACGAGCCACGGCGGCACTTGGAGGCTGGCCAAGATCCAGAATCGGACGTCGGCGACCTCTCTGGCCGATGTACGTCTTATTGCTCTGAAGAATCGTCCTTGGAGATGCGTGCGACGGCAAAGCAGCGCGTCGAGGCGCCGCGCGCTCAAAGATGATGCGAGGGTTCAGGAATAACTGCAGTCAATCAGCCATAGATCTTCGTGGGTTTTCGAATTCGGGTCCGCGCCTTAATTGCCGCCTTAACTCGGGCGCATGAAAATATTCAGCGCGCGAGGTCGTTCAAGGTGGGCTATCTGACTTGGGAGGTTTCGTTTTCTTCGACTTGGGCTTCTTGCTGAGAACCTTTTTTTGATGCGGGGATGACGCATCGCGCAATTTGCCGGATTGGCCGGCGGGTGCTTCGGTGGCGGGCGTTTTGGTTACCTGCCGCTGATGCGGACTGGAGGCCGCCGCCGGGTCGGTCGGCTGCGACGACGGTGGCGGCGTTTGCGCTGAGGCAATAAACGGTAAGAACGCGGCGGCGACGATTAAGCGTATGACTTTCATAACTCCTCCTCCCGGGATGAGAAGCAAACCACACCAGGTCGGCGCTTCACAGGCGAGCCCGTCCGTAAGCCGCGTCGGAATTTGCCTGCATCTATGCAGTTAAGCAGAAGCCAGGTTCCTGTCACCGCGACGATGAGCAGGCGCGGTTCGATCAGGTCGGTGATTGCTTTGTGGCCCAATGCATTCAATCCGCGCCAAATCGCTCCGACAAGTAATCGGCCACCTCGTCCATGCCATGCAGGCGATACCACTGGCCAGGGGTTTTGCTCTCGCCGTTGAGTGCCTGCGGATCGGCGCCGTAACGCACCAGTAACTCGATAATGGCCGCAGAGGCCGTCAAATCGGGGTCATCTTGCTTGGCTTGGCTGACGAGGTGCAATGGCGTATTGCCTCTCGGGGTGCGCTGCCGCGCCAAGGCGGGGTCCTGCTCGAGCAAAATCGCCGCACGCTCCGCGTTCGCCATCTGGCAGACATCGAAAAGACTCTTTGAAATCGGTAGCAACACCTCGATCACCGGCCAGTGACGATGATGCAGCGCCATTCCGAGTGGCGTCGCCTGCCAGTTGTTTTCCTTGGCTTCCGGGTCGGCGCCGTGCTGCAACAGCACCTGCACGGCGTCCGGGTTATTCGAAAGCGCATACCCGTGCAACACGGTCTGGCCGCTCGGATTGCGGGAGTTGATGTCAAAGCCTCGCTCGACGAGCCATAAACAGGTCTCGACATTCACCATGGCACAGTCGCGCAACAGTCCCATATCCTGCGACAGATGCGGATGTTGTCGCAGCAATTGGTCGGCAGCTTTGAGGTCATGTATGCCGCAGGCAACGCGAAATTGATCCCCCTCGCCGAGCGGCTCGACTTTCGCACCGAACTGTTCCAGTAAGGCCGCAATCGCCTTTCGTCCAGTCAATCGGGCCACGTTATGCGCACTGCGATGGTGGTAGCGGCTCACTGCGTTGGGATTGGCGCCGTGTTCCAGCAGGTAGCGCACCAGCTCGAGCTGTCCCTGCAGTACCACGTGAGACAGCAGGAAATCCAGGATTGGCTCGTTGTCGTCCGGGCCCCAGTTGGCCCTGTCGCCTGCCTTGAGCCCGCGTTGCACGAATATTTGCAGCCATTTCCCTAGCTGGTCGCCCAGCATGGCGTTGTACAGCGCCTGGCTCTGGTTCGGATTGGCACCGGCATCGAGCAGGAGCCCGACCAGTTCCTCCGCGCAGGGATGCGGAACGCAGGCGAGCGGGCCGCGTTCGCCTTCGCCGATCGCACCGGTGATGGCGGTGAAGCCGCGCAAGTCCTCGGCCTGCGCATCGGGCTCGGCGCCAAACTCGAGCAGCAGTTTCACGACCGCCACCGCCTGAGCCGCACTCTGTTCAAGCCGGCTGTAGGTTACGTACATCAACGCGGGCCAATCGCGAGGCCCTCCGTTTCGAGCCGCGAGGGATGGATCCCGGCGCAGGAAATTCGCGACGGCATCGAGATCGGCTGCCACCAGTGCGCAGTAAAAGTCGCCGCGGGTCAATCCCGGCAATTGACGCAACCATTGCGAGGCGCGCCGGTAGCGCCAGTCCTGATCGTCGCCGTCGTATCGTAAGCAGGCGAGGTTGATCAGGCGCTCGGCTTGGTCGCGCGGCGTCTCGGCTCGAAGCTGCCGTAGCTCGACCTCATCGCGCAATTGCCCCCAATCGGTAAATCCATAACGGCGCGCCAGCACCAATTGAGCGTCGCGCAGGCTCGAGAATTCACCTGGCCGGGGATGAAGGTCTGCGATGGCCTGCAAGGCTGCGTCCTGTTGGGCCCGAAAGTCGCGCAACAGTTGCTTGGCCTGTTTCTTTAGATGATCAAGATCAGGTTTGGCCGGCAGCGCCAGCGACGAGGTTGGAGAGGGCGAGCCCGGAGCGCCGGGCGAAGAACTATCGATGGTCATGAGACCTCCTTTCATTCAATGCCGTCGTCCGCTCAATCAGGCTGAAAGAAGGTAAGTCTTCTCGTACCGTTTACACTTTGTGGGATATTCCCTTGCCGCGGACAGGAGGCGCCAAAGCAGCGCACTGCAGGTAACTTTGCCAAGATGCGAAACAGAGGTCAAGCGGCCGTCAATCCTTGGCGGGTATCCGAAAGCGGGAGCCGACAGTCCTGCTAGCATTTACGCCCGGCAGGCAACGAGTCATTTTAAAGATGCTTTCTTTGGACAGTGAAATATGGTCGCGGCTCGAACATGCCTACGGCACGGCGAGCGACATCCCGGAACTGCTGCGGCAACGGAGCGTCAAGGATGACGCGACCCAGCGGCGGCGGTTGCGCAATGGAATGGAGCAGAGCCGCCAGCTGAGAAGTGGCGATCAGGTTCATGCCGCGCTTGTTCCCGCGTTTCTATCTGTAGAGGCCAGAAATAGATATTGATCAATGTATTGAGCGGAATTAGATTGGCGCATGTCTTGCGAGCCGATTCAGGACGTTGCCGGTCCGACATTCGTGCGCACGCTGCGCCTGAAGGTGAAGCCCGAGTCCTACTCTTGGCTCAATGCCGCGGCGATCGAAGTAAACCAAGTCTGGAACTATGCCAATGAGGTGAGCGCCCGGGCGGCTCGCCCCTTCGTGGGCGCGCCCAAGTATTTAAGCGCCTTCGATCTCAATAATCTGACGGCCGGCGCAACCGAATACTTTGACCACATCGGCTCAGCAACGATCCAACGCGTCAATGCCGAGTTTGCGACCCGGCGGCGGCAGTTCAAGAAAATCGCCTTGAGATGGCGAAAGAGCCGAGGAACCCGACGGTCCTTGGGTTGGATTCCTTTTAAGGTCGAGCAGATCAAACGGCACGGAAAGAGCTTGCGGTTCTGCGGCAAGGCGATCCGGGTGTTTGAGCAGGCATCTTTGGAGGGTAAACCCTGGAAGAGCGGCTGCTTTGCCCAAGATGCGGTGGGGGACTGGTGGCTCTGTATGCCGGTGGAGATCCAAGCTGAGGAAACCATTGCACCTCAAGAGGCGGTAGGGCTGGATCTAGGATTAAAGGACACGGTGGCGACAAGCGACGGAGAGAAGCTCGAGGCGGGCCGGTTCTATCGCCGGATCGAGCAGAAGATCGCCCAAGCCCAGCGCCGCGGCCACAAACGTCAGGCCAAACGGCTGCATCGCCGGGCCGCCCGGCGCCGAAAGGACGCGTTGCACAAGTTTTCGAGCCAA
>DASXOQ010000098.1:0-2465 GCA_036494165.1 Steroidobacteraceae bacterium | reverse complement strand
GGGGGCTGCGACAGGCAGGGCGGCCAAACCGATAGCGCCGAGGGGCGTCCTGTCTTGAGATTGAGGGGTTGCAACAACCTCACTCAAGACAGGAGCATCCCCATGACCGACGAGGCAATGAGCCCGTTGCGCCGGCGCATGATCGAAGACATGACGATCCGCAAATTCGCGCCGAAGACCCAACATGACTACGTGCAAAGAATCAAGAACTTCGCTGCGTTTCTCGGGCGCTCGCCGGATGCGGCGAGCTTCGAGGACGTGCGCCGCTACCAGCTGCATCTGGCGGAGAGTGGCGTTGGCGTGCCGACAATCAATCAGACCGTCTCGACGCTGCGGTTCTTCTTTAAGGTCACGCTCGGGCGCCCCGCGATCGTCGAGCATACGCATGCCGTTCATGAGCCGCGCAAGCTACCAGTGGTGCTAAGTCCGGAGGAAGTGGCGCGGCTGCTCGATGCCGCGCCGGGGCTCAAATACAGGGCAGCCCTGAGCGTGGCTTACGGCGCCGGCCTGCGCGCTACTGAGGTGGTCTCGCTCAAGGTCTCTGACATCGACAGCAAGCGCATGGTCATCCGCGTCGAGCAGGGCAAGGGCGGCAAGGACCGCTACGTCATGCTCTCGCCGCACCTGCTCGACCTGCTGCGGATCTGGTGGAAGGCAGCACGGCCTCGAGGTTGGCTGTTCCCTGGCCGTGCTCCAGCCCAGCCAATAACCACGCGCCAACTCAATCGCGCCTGTCACGCGGCTGCGCAAATGGCAGAGATCAACAAGCGCGTCTCGCTACACATCTTGCGGCACAGCTTCGCCACCCATCTGCTCGAGCAGAAAGTCGATGTTCGCGTCGTCCAGGTGTTGCTCGGTCACGCGAACCTTGAGACGACCACGCTCTATACTCACGTCGCCACCAAGACGATCAGCGAGGTTATGAGCCCGCTGGAGCATCTTGCGCTCAAGTTCAAAGAGATCCGGCCGCCCGGCTGACGCGCGCGCGTGTCGCGCCCGGCTTTGGAGGTTGCGGATATCCTCCGCGACCATGGTCCGGCATGGCGCAAAGCCCATGCCGGCCATGTCAGCCTCGACCAACTGAAGGTGATGTCGGCGATCGAGCGCTGCCGCACGGCAGAGCTCGGCGGCCATGTCGCGCGCTGTGCGGACTGCGCCTATACGAGCATTGCCTACAACTCCTGCCGCAACCGGCACTGCCCGAAGTGCCAGAGCGCCGCCGCCAAGCAATGGCTTGCCGACCGCGAGGCCGACCTGCTGCCGGTGCCGTACTATCATGTGGTGTTCACGCTGCCGGCAGCCATCGCCGACATCGCCTACCAAAACAAGGCCGTCCTCTACGATCTCCTGTTCAAGGTTTCGGCCGAGACCATGCTGACGATCGCCGCCGATCCGAAGCATCTGGGTGCCAGGATCGGCATCACTTCCGTGCTGCACACCTGGGGCTCGGCCATGACCCATCACCCCCATGTGCACATGATCGTACCGGGCGGCGGCATCTCGCCCGATGGCCGGCGCTGGATCTCCTGCCGTCCTGGCTTCTTCCTCCCGGTGCGCGTGCTCTCCCGCCTTTTCCGGCGATTGTTCCTGAACAAGCTACTTGCTGCGCACCAGGCCGGCCGCCTCCGCTTCTTCGGTGACCACGCCCGTCTGGTCGATGCGCAAGCCTTCACTGCCTTTCTGGCCCCACTGCGCAAGACCGAATGGGTCGTCTACAGCAAGCGGCCATTCGGCGGACCCGAGGCGGTACTGGCCTATCTGTCGCGCTACACCCACCGCGTGGCCATCGCCAACAGCCGCTTGATCGCCTTCGATGAGCAAGGCGTCACCTTCAAGTGGAAGGACTACCGCGTCGAGAGCTGCGATCGATACAACCAAAT
Organism: Steroidobacteraceae bacterium; assembly: GCA_036494165.1. Lineage (GTDB taxonomy): Bacteria > Pseudomonadota > Gammaproteobacteria > Steroidobacterales > Steroidobacteraceae > Bog-1198. The sequence goes on along the minus strand of DASXOQ010000098.1, from coordinate 585 downwards.
GACGCTCGCTACCTTCGAGTTCATCCGCCGCTTCCTCATCCACGTGCTGCCAAAAGGCTTGCATCGCATCCGTCACTACGGCCTGTTCGCTAAAGGCGCTTGTGCCGGCAACATCGTCCGCGCCCGTGAGATGCTCGCCGTTGCAAACTCCCAGGGCGAGCCCACCGGCACCGCCGCCGACCACAGCAAGCCCAACTGTCCATGCTGCGGTGGTCGCATGATCATCATCGAGGTATTCGCGCGCGGTGCAACGCCACGGCATCGCCCGACAGCTCCAACGAACCTCATCAGGATCGACACCTCATGACCGTGCCACAATCCCGCAAATCTGCCCGTCGCGCTCGCTGCCTCTCGACCGGCCACGGCACGGTGCGCTCAATTATCTGCCAGTCCTCGCAAATCGTCCGACAACGTATGGACTGCGACGCCACGCGCCGCTCATTCGTCAGCCGCTTCACCGTCGAACAACTCGTCGCATCGGCTCGATCCATATCAGCCAGCTCGCCCGCGGCACGCAAATCCCCATAGCCCCTGCCGCACCGCCCCACGTTCCCTTACGCGCGGTTTCCTCCCTTGGAGGCTTTC
>DASXOQ010000097.1:0-2132 GCA_036494165.1 Steroidobacteraceae bacterium | reverse complement strand
CTGTGGGTGGCCGATATCACCTACATTCCGACATGGGCCGGCTTTCTGTATCTCGCGGTGGTGCTCGATGCATATAGCCGTCGCATTGTCGGCTGGTCCATGGCCACGACACTTGCTAAACAATTTGGTGCTCGATGCTCTGAACATGGCGTTGGCGACGCGGCGGCCCACTGGCGTCATCCATCACTCCGACCAGGATTCGCAAGGCGGATTCAAGTGGTCGTCGCAACAGGATCTGTTGGGTTACCGGTCGACACGGCAAACCGACCCCGCATTTGCTCACCGTGAAGCACGCGATTTGGCGTCGTAGCTTTCGACGGTGTTGGTAGCTCAACCCTTGACAAGCATAGCGCCGTGCTTGGTCTCGTCCAGGACGAGCCGACGCTGCGCGCCGGTGCCGCAAGCGGCATCCTGGACAAGACCTGCGCGCGACGCTCTGCCGGAGGCAGGTCGGCTCCGAGGAATGGCCCTCTTGTCTCACCAAGGAATGCACTGTAGAATCTTGGATCCGGATGGGCGACATCCGAAGCCATCCCAAACACTGTCAGTTCCGGACGTCGCTTGACATGGCCGATATCAGCAATTGGTCAAGCGCCTCTGCCGGCGTTTGCCAAGTAAGCGTTTTTCGGGGCCTTGCGTTGAGGGCGGCCGCCACAGCCGCAATGTTGTCAGCGCTGTGCGTGCTGAGATCGGTGCCCTTTGGAAAATACTGGCGCAGCAGTCCGTCGATGTTCTCGTTGGTGCCGCGCTGCCATGGGCTGTGAGGATCACAGAAATAGACCTGGATGCCGGCGTCGATCTTCAGGCGTGCGTGCTGAGCCATCTCAGCTCCTTGATCCCAAGTCAGCGACCGACGCAGTTGCTCAGGCAAGGTGAGGATCGTTCGCGTAATGGCGTCGCACACCGCCTCGGCACCATGTCCGGCGAGTGCGGGTCCGTTCTTCACGCGAGCCTCGTAGCCATGGTTTCTCATGCGCGGCAGGTGGAGCAGTAGAGTGAAGCGCGTCATACGCTCCACCAAAGTGCCAATTGCGGAACTGCCAAGGCCCAGGATGAGGTCCCCTTCCCAGTGGCCCGGCACGGCGCGATCAGCTGCCTCCGCCGGCCGTTGGTTGATCATGATCTCGGGAGATATGAAGGTCTTGCCCCGTCCGCGCGCACGCGCTCTCGGTGTCCGCAACACCCGCCCAGTACGCAAGCATGCCGTCAGCTCACGGCGCAACGCACCACGACTTTGAACGAACAGCGCTTGATAGATGGCTTCATGGCTGATGCGCATTGTCTCATCGTCCGGGAAGTCGACCGGCAGGCGGCGAGCAATCTGCTCCGGGCTCCAGGCGTTTGCCCACCGCCGATGCTTTCGCGGTCCATGCCGGCGACCTTTCCAACGCACAGCCGGGCCAGGAACAGGAGCCCCATTCGGAGCGACAACGACCCCTGCCAATCGTTCCTCCACATAGGTTCGCAACGCCGCGTTGAGCGCAAGCTTCGCCTGCTTTGAGCGGCGAGCAGATCGCTCAGCATGCCACTGCGCTGTCGTCGCGCGATACTCCAGGCCGCCGCTTCGTGTCGCGGCGTTGCGCCGCAACTCCCGCGAGATCGTTGAAGCTGCGCGTCCGAGCCGGCGCGCAACCTCCCGCATGGAGCAGCCTTGCACTCGAAGAAGTGCGATCTCCTCTCGCTCTGCAAATGAGAGATACCGGCCGGACAGCGGCTTCGCTGATGGCCGAAATACCGCTGGTGGCATGCCGCCTGCCCTTCGGAACAATCTTGATCCTACAGGCTGCGACATCCCAGCTTGCAGCGCAGCATCTTCACTCGCCATGCCTGCCGCGATCGCCGCCCAGAACCGGCGCTGCTTATCTCGTCCTGCCACCACCGGGCGACCTGGTGAGAACAATAGCGCCCGACCAGACCGGTCCGAACGCCGCCTGTGCTTCCTCATCGCAACTCCTTCCTTCAAGGTGTTGCGACGACCATTTGAGTCCAGCCAATACAGCTCGATCGAGTTCGGCCACCGCTGCCGTGACGCGGGCGTGCGCCCCTCGATGGGTTCGGTCGGCGACGCATACGACAATGCCATGTGCGAGAGCTTCTTCGCCACGCTTGAGTGCGAGTTGCTCGCTCGCTGC
>DASXOQ010000096.1:0-104173 GCA_036494165.1 Steroidobacteraceae bacterium | reverse complement strand
CTGTTGGGCGAAATGCACGGCAACTTGGCGGCGATCACGGCCGTGATCGGATCGTTAGGACAAGAAGATGCGCGCGGGGCAGCTGAGGCGGCGAGAAGTCGCGGCATGTCCAGCTACGGGGACCGGGATCCCAATCGGCCTGCGACGCTGTCAGGGAAGCTTCCGCCGGCGTGGAAGCCGATGGCAGTCTCATTGCGTCGGGGGTTCGATGATCTCGCTGCGAGCATCGATGCGCACGAGCCTGCGGCGAAATCGCTCGCGCGAATCTCCCAATTAATGGCGATCTGCAATGCATGCCACGCCGACTTTCGGTTGGCCGTCCAGCCGCAGAAATGATTTTTCCCGCCTAGCCCGTGCCGTAGTCCATGCCGCGAAGGTCGGTCAGAAGATCCGGCCCCGTAGGATGCCAGTCAAGCCACTCGCGGGTGAGCAGGCCCGAGGCCGCAAGATCGATCATGACGAGCCGCGCCAAAGGGCCGAAATAGGCTGGCGCTTCCTCCGGCGAGAGCGACTCGACCGGTAGCTTAAGGCCCGCGCCGATTGCTTCGGCGATGTCGCGCATCGCAACCCCCTCTTCGGCGACGGCGTGGCAACGCATGCCGGCGCGGCCGTGTTCCAGGGCCATGCGAAATAACCGGACCGCATCGGTCACGTGTACCGCAGGCAATCGATGTCTGCCCTCACCGATGTAGGCGACTTTGCCGCGTCGGCGCGCGATCTCGATTTGAAGGGTGATCCGGCCTTGTCTTCGGGCATCGTGCACTTGCGGCAGGCGCATCACCATGACGTGTCCGCCCTTCTCGATGAGGGCGTCGGCCGCCTCCTCGGAAGCAGCCCGCGGGAAGTCGGCCGACGCGACGTGATCGTCCGTCTCCAGCGCAGGATTGCCGCTCTTCGATCGCACCAGTCCCGTACCTGAGGTGATAATGAATGGCCGATCGGAACCGGCCAGCACCTTGCCCAGCGTCTCGATGACTTTGCGGTCGATTTCGCTGTGCTGCTTCACATTCGAGAAGTCGTGGTTGAAAGCCGCGTGAATGACGCCATCGGCCCCTTCCGCCGCAACTCGCAGTTTGTCCGGATCGTTGACATCGCCGCGAAAGACTTCGGCGCCGGCTCGGGCGAGCGACTCAGCGCCTGCATCCGAGCGGCTGAGACCGATCACGGTATGGCCCGCGCCGAGGAGTTCCGGAACGAGAAACGAACCGATGAACCCCGTCGCGCCCGTTAAAAACACCCGCATGGCACCTCCCGGACCCAGCCCGAGCAAGAAGCGAACACTCGCTGCTCGTCATGTGACGAGCAGCGCCGCCACTCAGCCGCCCTTGATGCTCGGAATGAAATCGTTCAGCACGGCGTTGCGCATGAGATCCGGCGGCAGCAACCCTTGATGCAGCAGGAAGTCGTGGAACTTCTTTTGATCGAACTTCTTCCCGAGCGCCGCCTCGGTTTCCTTGCGCAGCGACAAGATCCGGGTGTAGCCGTAGAAGTAGCTGTTCGCCTGGCCCGGAGACTGGAACGTAAACCGCTCGACTTCCTCCTTGGCAAAGGCATGGCTCAACATCACGTCTTTTTCGAGCATGTCATACGCCTGCTGCGGCGTTACTTTGCCGCTCTGCAGTTCTGGATCGAGTATGGCTCGCGCCGCTCGGAGCAATCGCAACTGCAGGGTCAGCAGCTGGCCTTCGGCCGGCTCGTAGGGTTGCATGATGTATTCCGAGTACAGCCCCCATCCTTCTACATTGGTTGAGTTGAAGGCGAACAGCGCCCGCGCCAGGCTGACGCCTTGCTCCACCATGGAATCGAACTGAAGTTCGTGGCCCGGACGCGCTTCATGGGCGGTCAAAGTCCAGGCGACCGCATCGTAGGTGAAATCATCGTATTTGTCGGACTCGCCGCCCGTCGCGGAAGGAATATTCAAGGGCAGTACGAAAACGCCGCGTTGTCCGGTGTTGTGCAGGAACGGCGGGGGCACCATGTGGGGCGCGGGCTGCTGCGCCGTTTCCGCCGCGGTCGCCAATCGGATGATGGCCGGGCGCGACGGCAAGGTGACCAGCTGATGCGCAACCACGATGTCCTCTATCTGTTTCAGGCGCTTTTCGAAGAAGGGCAGGATGGCCTCGCCGGTGATCTGATTTTTCTTGAGTTCGGAAATGACCGAGCGGTAGTCGCTCGACGGGAAATGCCGGGCCTTGGCAACCTCGGCCGCCAGCGGCGCCATTTCCGCCTGGTACTGCGTGAACGCGGCGTGCGCCATGCTCGCCACTTTCGCCGGCGGAATGTCGATGCCATACCCTTCAAGGGCCATCGCGTACTTTTCGGGGGCCATGCGGAAGTCGCTGCGCGCCTTCGGCAAGATTTTGCTGCGCACCCAGTCATCGTAGGCCGTGAGCTGTGTCTTCAGCTTCTCCAGCGGGCCTTCCCAGCCGGTTAGCTTGTACTTGGTGAACAGATCCGCAATGCCGGTTAAGTAATTGGGATTTCGCCCGAGTTCGGTTTGAATTTCGTCCTTTGACGGATATTGCACGCCGGGCTTCGCCATCTGTTCGGTGGCATATTGCTCGAGCAATTCCGTGAACGGCTGATAGCCGGCCTGCGCGCCCGCGTATTCGTTCAATCGCGTGAGCGCCGCTGCGCGCCGTTCGGGGCTGGTTTGATCGTCGAGCAGTGTGTGCAGGTTGCCGAATATCATCGAACTCGCGTTCAGGTAGGGGACTTCGTGGCCCCAGTCGTAGTCCTGCGTGCGGAACTGAAGATCGAAAGCGGTCTTGAGGATGTCGAGATCCTGAAGGACGCGCTTGTCCGTCTCCTTCGCTCGCGCGGCCTGCAGCTTGGCCAAGGCGGCCTCCAATTCCTTGCGCTCTTGTTTATCGTCCGCGAGGGAGGGCTTGGAAATCAACGTGTCGTACTTGGCGATCCCCTCGCGCGAACCCAATTCGGGCGAGTGCCGGAAGGTGATATCGAGCAGAGTGTTCGTATACACGTTGCTCTTCGCAACCCAGTCAGGAGTCTGGTCGGATGTTTGCGCGAACAAGAGCGTCGGCACGGCGCAAAGAACGAGGGCAGGAACGAATCTCATGGGAACTCCTGAACCGTGTAGGAAGCTGGGCAGGATATAGCGAGCCTAAGCCGACGGGAAGCAGGGTGAAGGTCGGTTGCCGCCGGCTCGCCGGCCGGCGGCCGCATTGACGCTTACGACGCGCGCTTGCGGCCGGGTTGTGCTGGCGGACCTGCATCCGGCACCATAGGGTGGACAGGTTCTAATTACAAAAGCTACGCGGGGGATGGCATGGTGAACACGAAGGGTTTCTGCGGCGCTTTGTTGGTGTTTGCATGCCTGCCCGCGAGGGCGGATGTGCTGCTCCAGCATGTCACTCTCTACGATGGCAGCGGGAACGTGCCGGCGAATGCCGATGTCAGGATCGTCGGCGAGCGCATCTCCGCGGTCGCTCCGGCGTTGAAACCCCTGCCGGGCGAGGCCGTGCGCGATCTCCATGGTCTGGCGCTCGCGCCGGGCTTCATCGACATGCACAGCCACGCCGACCGCGGCCTGCTTCAGGATTTAGACGCGGAGACGCAGACCCGGCAGGGCATAACCACCACGGTGGTCGGACAGGATGGCGAATCCAACTTCCCCTTGGGAGTCTGGCTTTCCAAGCTCGACGCCACGCCGACAGCGTTTAACGTCATCAGCATGGTCGGCCAGGCGACGCTGCGCGAGCAGGTGATGGGCAAGGATCTGTATCGTGCCTCGACCGAGGCGGAACTTGCGAAGATGAAGACGCTGCTGGCGCAGGAATTGACGTCGGGCGGTTTTGGGCTCTCGACGGGCCTCGAGTACGAACAGGCGCATTTCTCCACCACCCGGGAAGTCGTGGAACTTTCCAAGGTGGCCGCGGCAAGAGGCGGCTTCTACATCAGCCATGTGCGCGACGAGGCCGATCACGTATTCGAGTCCTTCGACGAGGTGCTGACCATCGGGCGCGAAGCGGGGCTTCCCGTCGAAATCACGCACATCAAGTTGGGCTCGACCGGCGTGTGGAATCAGGCGGCGCAGCGCATGCCGCACTATTTCGAAACGGCGGCCCGCGAGCATATCCAGCTCTGGGCCGACGTCTACCCCTATACGTACTGGCATTCGACCATCCGGGTGATCGTACCGGACCGCGATTTCTTCAACCCGGAGAAAGTGAAGCGCGCAATTGCCGACAACGGCGGTGCCGCGGCGATCCGTCTCGCGCACTACGTCCCGGACCCCAAGCTTGGCGGCAAGAATCTCGAGCAGATCGCGAAAATCTGGAACGTCAGTCCCGTCGATGCCTACATGCGAATCGTCAAGGCCACCGAGGCCGAAGTTAATTCCGACAAGGAGTTGGAGGACATTATCGCCACGTCAATGAGCGAGGAGGACGTGAAATGGTTCATCGCGCGGCCGGAAATCGCGTTCTGCACCGACGGCGAGCTGCACGGCGCGCATCCGCGCGGGGCCGGCACCTATCCGCGGATTTTGGGACATTACGTGAGAGATGAGCACGTGCTGCCCTTGACCGCTGCGATCCATCGGATGACGCAACTGCCCGCGCAGCATCTGAAACTTGCCGATCGGGGGCTGGTGGCCCCCGGCTACGTGGCCGACCTGGTGGTCTTCGATCCCGCGACGGTCATCGACAAGGCGACCATCGAATCTCCCGAAGCCGCGCCGCTCGGAATTCCAGCGGTCATTGTGTCGGGAAAATTCGTGGTTGATGACGGCAAGCCGACCGGTGCGCATCCCGGCAAGGCGTTGCGCGCGCCGAAGACCTAGCCGGCAAGTTGTGGCGGGCCTCGCCGCTAATCGTTGAGGCCGAGGCCTTGCAGAATCCGCGGCGCGCATTTCTCCACGCGTGCGCTGCGGGTCGCCGATTGTTTCGCGCCCGCGAAGAACAGCAGATATGCCTTCTGTCTTCCGGGGGTAAGTTCGCGGAAGGCTTCGGCGAGTCTAGGGTCGTCGTCGAGGCGTTTCAGAAATTCCTCCGCCACCTCAAAGTCGGCCACGCTTTTCATCTTTACTTTCGCGCCGGATTTTTCGACCGCAATGGCATCTTGGATGTACGCCTTTATGGCGGTTTTCTGCTTGTTGATGTCGCTTAAAGAAGTGAATCTCAGTTGTCTTGCGGCCTGCACGTTCTTGGTTTGCTGGATGAGGATTCCTTTGGGGTCCTTAAGCAGCGCGCCTTTCATGAACAGCAGCGCGCAATATTCCTTGAAGCCATGGATCAGAACGACTTTGCCGCCGTTGAAGTCATAGCAGGCCTGGCCCCATTTGAGCTCTTCGTTGAGGCCTAGTGCCAGGCAGAGTTTGCGCAGCGCGGCCAATTCCTTGTTCCAATGCTTTTCCTTGGCAAGGACCTTGGTTACCAGTGGGTTCATGGCTCAATCCTCTCTGATTTATTCACGCGACGACTCCGGAGGCCCGGTCAGTTCTTCGAACCAACCCCATCTCCGTAGTGGGCGCTCAGGTACTCGGCAATCGCGTCGAATTCCGTGTTCGAGATCCTCGCCCCCTTGGCGATCATGGATTCGATCTGTGCTTCCCACTGCTTACGGCTGCGGCGCTTCTGAGTGACGAGTTCGAAGGAATGGCACTGACTGCAAACCTGCTCGGCGGATCGAGGCGCCCCTGATGTGGTGCTTGAGAGCTGAGGAGCGGCGGCGTTGCCATGTGTCAAGGCGAATGCGAGGAGCGTCGCGCCCTCACCAGGGCCGCCGATGGCGATGACCACATATTGATCTCCGTGGACCCGATAGGTCATGGGCGTGCCTGTGGTCTTCAAGTCTCCCGTAGGGAAGGTCCAGAGATCCTTGCCGGAGCGGCTGTCGATGGCGTGCACGGCATAGTCGCCGCTGCCTGAGAACAGTAGGTCGCCGGCAGTCGCCAAAAGACCTGCATCTCCGATGGCGCCCAATTCCGGCGGCAGCGAGACGCCGGCCAGGGCGGGATTCTTGCGCACTTCGGGATTGTCGCCGTAGGCACGCTGCCAGCGCATCGTGCCGGTCGTGAGATCGAGCGCGTCGAGGTAGGCGTACGGCGGCTTCAAGACCGGAATGGTGCGCTTGAGGAACAGCGAAATGTCGGTGGAGTCATTCGGACTCACCTTCGGTACGTTGCCCTGCGCGTCGGTCATGTCGGGAAACACCACTGCAGGATCGTCGTTGACCTTCACGTACAAAATCCCGGTCGTCGGATCGAAGGCGCCGCCGCCCCAGTCGGCGCCGCCATCGAGACCGGGCCTCACCAGCGTTCCTTGCAGGCTGGGCGGCGTGAACACGGGGCCCAAGCGAATGCGCTTCAAGACCGCGAGCGCTTCGGCGTGCAGTTCAGGCGTCAGGTCCGTGGCATCATCGAGCGTGGTTCCTTGAGGAAGGAGCGGGGGCAGCCCCACGGGCACGGGTTGGGTGGGCCAGGAGTGCTCGCCCGGCACGTCGCTTTGCGGCACCGGCCGCTCTTCGATGGGCCACAGCGGCTCGCCGGTGGCCCTGTCGAAGGCAAATACGAATCCCTGCTTGGTGATCTGCAGCACCGCATCGATACGCCGGCCGCCGTGCCGGAAATTGACCAGGGCCGGCTGGCCGGGCGGATCGTAGTCCCAGAGACCGTGGTGAACGAGCTGGCGATGCCAGCGCCGCGCGCCGGTGTTGGCATCGAGACATACGAGCGTGTCGCCGAAGAGGCCCGCGCCCGGGCGGTTGCCGCCGTAAAAATCATTGCTGGGGGTGCTCACCGGCAGGAAAACCAGGCCGCGTCGCTCATCCACCGTCATGGGCGCCCAAACATTGGTGTGCCCGGTGTAGTGATTGGAGCCGTTCAGCCAGCTGTCCGCGCCGCGCTCGCCATCGTGCGGTACGGTGTGGAATATCCACACCTGCCGCCCGGTCCGCGCGTCGTAGGCACGAACGTCGCCCGGCGGGTCGCGGCGGTAGATCAGCCGGTCGGCCACGCCGTTGCCCATGATGATGAGATCGCGGTAGACCAGGGGCGGCGAGGTGTTGGTATAGCGCTTGGGGTCGATCGGCCACTGCAGGCCTGCGAGCAGATCCACGCGGCCGTGATCGCCGAAATCCGGGGCTTCCTTGCCGGTGCGCGCATCGAGCTTGATCAGGTGGTCGCGGGAATTCATCAGGATGAAGAGCTTGCCGCTTTTCGAGTCGCGCCATGCGGCAACCCCGCGGTGCACGAACCCTGTGCCGTTCGGCACCTGGCCATCGAGGTAGGCCTTCGGGTCGTAGCCCCAAAGTTCCCGGCCGCTTGCCGCCTCGAGTGCGATCACCCGGTTGTAGGGCGTGCTGAAGTACAACACTCCGTCGATCTCGAGCGGCGTCGCTTCGAACACGCCCGGCGAGGTGCTGTACTCTGCCATGGGCTTCTCGCCCGTGCGCCAGGACCACGCCAACGAGAGCTTCGACACGTTGCTGCGATTGATATCGGCAAGGCTGGAGTACTTCTGTCCGCCGGGATCGCCGCCGTAGTATGCCCAGCCCTGATCTTTCGGTGCCGCGTGAACGAGCGCCGCGCCGAGGATCATGCAGGCGGCAGCCATGGTTACATTTGCTTTCATTAGGGTTGTCCTGCGCCCGGCCACTTGTACACCACGCCGCCGCGCATGACGAACACCACCCTGCGCACGGCGGTTAAATCCTTCAGCGGATCCCCATCGAGGGCAATGATGTCGGCTGCGTAGCCGTCCGCCAGGGTCCCGATCTTGTCTCCCATTCCCAATGATTCTGCCGCGACGCGGTTGGCCGATACCAGAGCCTGCATCGGAGTGATGCCGCAATGAGCCACACGCCCCAGGAATTCCTCGGCGTTGTGACCGTGGGCCCCCGCGGTGGCGTCTGTGGAGAACACGATCTTCGCTCCGGGGATCTTGTAGGCGATGGTGCAGACTTTGAAGTCCTCGGGCAGGTCTTTGTCCATGGTGGCCATGCCTTGTTCGGTGTAGTTGCCCACGCCGATGTAGCGATCCTTGTTCTTTATATAGTTCTGGACGACGAGCCCAACCTGAGGGCTTAAGTAGGCGCCGGCCTTGGCGGCGATGCCTATCTCTTCAGCGCTCGCATAGGTCATGTGCTCGATTTCGTTGCAACCGGCGCGCGCCGCGGCTGCCACCTGCGAGCGATAGGCATGCACCATGGAGCGAAGTCCCACGGCCCGGGCCTCATCGCACAAGACCTTGAGCTGCGCCTCGTTGAAGGTGGGCGTGGCGCCCACGCGCTGGCTGTTCGAGGCGAAGATTTTGACGAGATCCGCGCCGTTTGCCTTGCGTTCGCGGACCATGCTGCGAAGCTTGTCGTCGGGTACCGAGGTATCGCCTTCGATAATGGCCAAGGAAGTTAGCACGCGCGGTCCCGGAAAGCCGTGGTCGCGGATTGCGTCACGGAGCGGACCCTCGCTGTTGTCCCCGACGCTCTGCACGGTGGTGAATCCCCCCATGAGAGAGTCCCAGGCGGCTTGCGCGATGCCCATGCCGGCCTCGAGCACCGGCTCGTTCTCGGTGGCGATGCGGCCCTTGCTGTCGAAGTGGGAATCCAGATGGACATGCACGTCGATCCAGCCGGGCAGCACCGTGTAGCGACGCAGATCGATCACCTGATCGCCCGGGCTCGCATTCATGGAGGTGATGCGGCCGTTGGCGATGCCGATCCGCGCGTCGTGAAGTTCGCCGCCGCGACCGTCGAGCGCGTGCCGGGTGAGAATCACCACCGGACCTTTCGGCGGCGGCGGAGCGGGGATCGGTGCCGCGGCGCTCACCCGCATGCCGAAAAGGACGACCAAAATCAGGCTTAAGACTCTCATCGGCTCCCCCAGGCGCTTTTGTTGACCGCGAGGAGTATGACAAACCTTCAGCGTGCGTGCGTTGTGTGTCGCTCGCGTCCTAGGATCAAAAAGGGAAGGGCGGTACCGTCGAAGTGCACAGGAACGGAGATGCCTGCCGCGGTTGCGAGGGTCGGGGCGACATCCGCGGTACGAGGGCCCGGCTCCCGGCTTCCGTTCGGAAGTCAACATGATGGGTGCCCAGCGTTCGGTCGCGTAGGGCGCGCCGCAGATGTCGGTCGCCGCGTCCGCGAACCGGCCTGATTTCAAGTCCGCCGTATCGCTGATAGAGTCAGCAGCGTGAGTTGGATGACGCGCCGGCAGGCCCTGAAGAGCGCACCGATTGCGTTGTTTGCGCTTGCCTCGGGGGCCTCCAGTCCGGCGGCGACAGAAATACATACAAAAATGCAGACCCGTCCTATCCCGTCGTCCCGCGAGCCGCTGCCCGTCATCGGATGTGGTACGTATCGCACCTTCGACGTCGGCGCCTCGACTGAGGAACGCGCCCCATTGGCCCAGGTGCTGCAGGTGTTGTTCGCCGCGGGCGGCTCCGTCATCGACAGCTCGCCGATGTATGGGGCGGCCGAAGACGTGGTGGGTGACCTGCTTGCCCAAGCGAAAATCCGCCCGCAGGCATTTCTTGCGACCAAGGTCTGGACCCGTGGGCGGCGGGCGGGTGAGGCGCAGATCGATCGTTCCTTCGCGCTCTTCAAGGATGCCCGGATCGATCTCATTCAAGTACACAACCTGCTCGACTGGCGGGTGCAACTGCCGCTGCTTCGGGAACTGAAAGCGATGCATCGCATACGTTATCTGGGTGTTACCCACTATTCGGCCTCGGCCTACGCCGATCTCGAAGCGGTGCTGCGGTCCGAGACATTGGATTTCGTGCAGGTCAACTACGCGCTCAACGACGCCGAAGCCGAGCGGCGAATCCTTCCGCTCGCCGCCGAACGCGGCGTGGCCGTGATCATCAATCAACCGTTCGGCGGCGGTGGACTGCTGAAAAGCCTGCTGGCTCGCCCCTTGCCGCCGTGGGCGCGAGAAATCGATTGTGCGTCCTGGGCGCAGATCCTGTTGAAGTTCGTCCTCGGCAATCCGGCGGTGACGTGCGTGATCCCGGGGACCGGTCGGCCCGAACACATGGCTGACAATGTGGGGGCGGGTTTCGGTCGACTGCCGGACGCCGGTATGCGGCAACGCATGCGTGAAGCCTTGTAGCGGTCGGCTCGGCAGGATCGCAGCCTTCTTATGTAATCAAACTCCGCCGCGCCGTGGCATCGATGGACTGAAAGCGATTTTTTTGTGTAGATTGATTCTCCAGGGACTGGAAACGAAGAACTATGGATCAGACTGGGATGGACGGGGGAAAGTTTCAGAGCCAGGCCGCGGCTGCTGATCCGCGAGATGGGCTCATCAACTTTTCGAACTACTCCGATGAACAGCTAAAAGATCTCGCGGATACGATCGATCAGGCCCGGTTCCCCGCAAATCATCGCAACGTGCTCGCGGAAATGGGGCGCCGCGCCAGCGCGGTGACTCCCGAGTCGCTGGGCGGCAACAGACTCGCAGGCCGATACACCCGCAATGACGGGTTGCGCGGCTGGCTCCAGGCCAAAGCCGCTCGCTGTCCGGTCTATGGCGCGGGCACCATCGAGAGGCTTGGCGGCGAAGTCATTCTCAATGGCTGGCAACGCACCTGGCTCGGCACGCCGATTCAAGGACAGGTGGCCTTTTCGCTTGAGCGCATTCGAAACGTCGCACGAGACCGCCATGTCGTGGCTCTTGAGATCAAGTCCAAGTTCTTGCCAGCTAGGCGGATCGAATTCAAGGCCGAGGATGTCGCCGCTGCGGCACATCTCGTCGCAGAACTGCCTGACCACACGACACCCGGATTTCCGGGCCAGTGGGCACGGGTACGAGAGTTCAATACGCAACTTCGATCGGTCGAGAAGCCACTGGCTGTCGTACCGGCGCTCGTGGCGGTGAATTGCCTGGTGTTTCTTGTGATGTGGATCGTGCAGCGGACGGCCATTTTCGATCCACAAACTCTGATCAGCTCGGGCGGCAACTTCGGACCTCTGACGGTCAATGGGCAGTGGTGGCGACTGATCAGCGCAACCTTTCTGCACGCGAACCCGATGCACCTGATTGTCAACATGTGGGCGCTGTGGAATGTGGGCCGTCTTTGCGAGCGGCTCTTCGGCAGGATCACATTTGCGTTGCTCTACATCTGCTGCGCGGGTATTGCGAGTATCACGAGCACCGTGTGGAACCCGGCGCTGGTCAGCGTTGGCGCATCGGGGGCAATTTTCGGGGTGCTCGGTGCCTTTCTGGCCTTCTACCTCAAACCTGGAAACCGGGTGCCGGCCGCAATTGCTCGCCGACATTGGCTCAGCGCCAGTGCCTTCACGCTCTTCAATCTGATCAGCGGGGCGCTGCAGCCGGGCGTCGACAATGCAGCGCATGTCGGCGGCCTCATCGCTGGGTTTGTCCTCGGATGGATACTGGGAACGCCGCTTGAAGTGCAGGCACGAAGCCGCCTGCCACTGGCTCGGTCCTTCGAGGCCGCCGCGTTTGTCGTGTTGTCCATGGCGATGGCCATCTGGCAGGTAAAGGGGATCGGCTCTGAGCTGACCGCGAACGAACGCTACTTGCAGCGGCACGGCGCCTATCTTGCAGGTGAAACGAAAAACCTTCGACTGTGGAACGAGTTGGCAACCAGCGCGGCCGGCGGAACGATGAGCGACGAGGAACTGGCCAATCGTTTTGAACGAGATATCGTGCCATTCTGGAAGGCTGAACACGCGCAAATCGATAAGGAAAACCTGACTCTGAAAGGCGCGGAAAGGCCTTTTGCGCTTCTCGTCGCGGATTTTGTGAGGATCCGATTCGAATGGGCGCAGGAGATCGTCGACGGTATCAAGAAGCAAGACCCGGACGTCATCGCCAAGGCGCGAAACTACAATCAACAGGACATGGTAGCCCGCGCGCGCTTGGAGAGAGTCAATATTCGTTCTCAGATGGATCATCGGCCCCGGGCATTGGTCAATACCAGAATCGTCACCAAGGTCCGGAACGCGCTGACCGGCTATCGCTGGCAATGCGTGCGCGCCCCCGCCGTTTGGGCGCCCGTCCCGATGGCTGCTGACAATCCCAAAGACGGACCGTCGGAACGATTCCGTGTCGGATGCTTGGCGCAGCAGCTATTCATGACAGCCGACTATGCGGAGCTTGATGAGCTAATGCTTCGTTATTCCCGCTCGCTTGGCGACCTTCCGGACGGCAGTTCGCGCTATCAGGGGCTCATCGCGGGTCTCGATCACTTGTTTGAATATGGGGGTATCGATGGCCCAACTTTGCTGGGGCGGACTTCCGACTGGCGCCGCGCAGTCAAGAACTCGCAACGGGCGGATCTCGCGGAGGCTTTGATTCTCGAGGCGTCTGCATGGTCGGCGCGCGGTCACGGCGGGACGAACTCCGTCAGTGCGCAGGCATGGCAAATATTTGCCTACCGTACCGAAATGGCGGCTGCTGCCTTGGACGATATCAAGGCCAGGAACATGGCCGATGCCGCTTGGTACTCGGAGTCTCTAGGCGTTGCCCTCAACAAGTCCCAGGACACGCAGACAATCCGCAACATTTTCAATGAGGGTTTTTCGCGATTTCCAGCGTATCGTCCCATTGAGCGCCAGATGCTGCGTGCCCTGATGCCACGTTGGGGAGGTTCGTACGACAAGGTGGAGCAATTCATCCGTGAGCTGGAGAGCAAAGTCGACAGTTCCATGAGTGCGGGACGCTATGCCGAGTTGTACTCGGAATATTCAGACCTCGAGGGCGACGATGTAAACATCTTTACCGATGCCAACGCCCTTTGGACGCATATGCGGGCGGGCTACGCGCAACTCATCAAGCGCTATCCCGCAAGCGACGTGATATTGAATGAGTTTGCCGCTTTTGCTTGCCGCGCGGACGATGGCTACGAGTTTGAGGCGCTCCGGGCTTCGCTCGACAAGCGCTTATCATCGGTTGCATGGTCCACCAGCCAGTCCCTGCATGCTTGTGACGCGAAGTTTGCCCAACAGACAGCGATGGCCAAGCAGCGCGAAGCCGATCGTCAAAAGATGCTCAGTCCGGCTCCTGTGCTCTCGCTGGGCGGCGTGCGACTCGGCATGACATCAGAAGAGTTGCTCGCGGCCAAGGGGCGACCGCTCGACAAGCAAGACAAATCCTGGACTTACAACGCCTCCAATTCGACACGAGCTGGGGTGCTCACGGTGGCATTTTCGACCCCGGCGAACGCAGATGGAAAAGTGGTGGCGATTTCGTACACCGGGGATGAGGCTTCGGCTCCCCGCGAGCTCCCATACCTGAACGGCATGTCGGAGGACAGCTTGCGCGATCAATACGGAAATCTCATTGGCATGGGATCCCCGTCGCAAGACGTCACATCGCTGAAATATAGGAACGGTGTCTACGCTGATACGCGCAACGGCAAAGTATTTCGATACGGCATTTACGCCGTTCAGCTGCCACGCGATTGATTGAGGCGGCCGGCGCCGGATGCCATTCCAAAACTGCGCGCGAGGTACCTCGGAATCAAATGCGCCTTCGCCCGTTTGATCTCCCCCTTGCTCAAAAACAGGGCCTGAACGGCCAACCCATCAACGAAGCTTGCAAGAGCGATAGCTTCAAGAACCGCATCGACCGAGGAATCGATGATGCCGGCGCGCTGAGCGACGAGGAGTTCCTGCTCGAAGAACTCCCTGCACTTGGAATACCGCGAAACCTGAATCGCGTTCAAGCGGCTGTCGCCGATCGCGTAACCGTTGAATGCCGTCAAAACCAGCCAGGCTAATCGCGCCGTTTCCGTAAATGGCAGGAGGCGCTCGCATACGATGCGCAACCGATCGCGCCCGCGGGCCTTGCTTCCGGCGCATCGCGCATCGTCCAACAGCTCATCGATGAGCAGGTTCTTGGTGTAAAGAAGCAGATCCTCCTTGCTGGCGAAGTAGTGCTGCAGCGGGCCGGTGGTCGTCCCCAACGCGCGCGCGATGTCGCGCATGTTCACCCGATGCAGACCATGCTCGACAATGGCGCTGCACGTTGCGCGAGCGATGGTCTTTTTTCGCTCCTCGGGCGATCCAAGCATTCGTGCGGCCAAAACCCTGGTTCTCCTCGATGCCATTGTTGACGCCGTGATCGGGTTAGTATAATTATTACAATCATAATGAACAATTGGGCGCTGCATCCGCGATGGCTGCCGCCCGGATGCCGCTCTGGAATTGAAGAACAAAGGGGATGAGCATGAATGCCAAGCTCGCAGTCGCAATCGCCGCCGTTTTGAGCACCTTGCCGAGTGCAAGAATTCTCGCCGCAACGGCCGAGAGCAGTGGCGATGCTCTGGAGGAGATCACCGTCACTGCGCAGCGGCGCGATCAGAGCATTCAAGACGTTCCCATCTCGATGCAGGCCTTGACCGGCCAGGCCCTGGCGCAGCTCAACATCACGACGTTCGACGACTACATCAAATACCTACCCAACGTCACGAGCGCCAACAACGGTCCGGGTCAGAACGAAGTATTCATGCGCGGCCTGAGCGCCGGTTCCCAAGCGAGCCAGGGAAGCTCTTCCACCGGATTGTTCCCGAACGTTGCGATCTACCTCGACAATCAGTCGGCTCAACTGCCGAACCGGAACCTCGACATCTACGCGGCTGACTTGAACCGCATCGAGGTTCTGGAGGGTCCGCAAGGCACGCTGTTCGGCGCCGGGGCGGAGGCGGGTGTCATCCGATACATCACCAATCAGCCGAAGCTAGACGTCACGGAGGCGACGATCAAGGCCGGCTATGGGACGACCGCCCACGGCGACAACAATGCGGATGCAACGGCGGTTTTAAACCTGCCTTTGATCTCCGAGCGGCTGGCGCTGCGCGTCGTCATTTATGACGATCATCGCGGCGGCTACATCGACAACGTGCCGGCCACCTTCACCCGCAAGAACACGGATATCGGCATACAGTACGCGAACTATCCGGCGGTCAACGGCGTTTGTCCCGACGGCCTGCCCAACAACGGCTTCTGCGTGCCGCCCGGAAGCCCTTCGCTCAACAATGCGAACGAAGCCGGCCGGGCCATCAATCCCGTAACCTACGAGGGAATCCGCGCGCAGCTGCTGTACCGGATCAACGACGATTGGGACGTGCTGCTGGCACAGAGCTACCAGGACATGCAGTCATCCGGCGTCTTCTACCAGCAGCCGAATGCTTCGGATGGCGCGGCCCTGCAGCCGCTCGAGGTCACGTTGTTCAATCCGGCCTACGACAACGACAAATTCGAGATGACATCCCTGACCGTCGACGGGAAGATCGGCCCGGTGAAGGCCGTCTACACTGGCGGATACCTGGTTAGACAGGTCCAGCAGGAAGGCGACTACACCAATTATTCGCGCGGCGTGTACGCCGATTATTATCAGTGCTACGGCAAATACGACATGACCCCGACGTGCTTTTCGCCGAGGGCTTATTGGCACACGGCCGAAGAGAACAAGCATATGCAGCATGAGGTGCGCCTAAGCACGCCGGACGACTGGCGGATACGGGGGATCGTGGGCGCCTTCTACGAAGACAACCAGCTCTTCGATCACACGGCCTGGAGCTACAAGAGCGTTCCGGAATGCACCGCGGCGGTCACCGCGGGCTGTTTCACCGATTTGGGGACGTTCCCAGGTAGTACGGTCAATCCTGCCGGCATCCGGCCGCCGAGCGAGTCGTTCTATCAGGACAACACGCGCGAAACCAAGCAGACGGCCTTTTTTGCCTCGGTCGACTTCGATCTGATCCCGAAGGTGCTCACGCTCACCGCCGGAACGCGGCATTTCTTGTTTGAGAACTCCTACAAGGGCAGCGTCATGTCGAGCTTCGGCTGCTACGAGGCGGGGAACCCTGCCGGAGGTTGCACCTCATCCTACTCGTACAACCTCGACGCGCAGAACCTGAGAGGCACCGAGTCCGGCGTCAAGAGCCGTGCCAATATCACCTGGCACGTCATGCCCGACGTCATGCTTTACTACACGTGGTCGCAGGGGTTCAGGCCGGGCGGCTTCGATGAGAACGGCGGCACGCCGCATATCTACGGCACCGACGGCAAGTACCAGTATCTGCTGCCGCGCTCGTGGGATTCCGACAAACTCACCAACAACGAAATCGGCTGGAAAACAGAGTTCTTCGATCACCGCTTCCAATGGAATGGCGCCTTCTACCGCGAGAACTGGGACAACGTGCAGATCTCGTTCTTCGATCCCGGCTTGGTGGGCAATTTGTTCTTCAACGCCAACGGCCAGAACTTCATCGTCAAAGGCGTCGAGACCTCAATGGTCGCGCGCGTGTTCTCTGGATTGACTCTGCAGGGAGCGGCGTCCTGGAATCAAACCCGCCAGACCAATTCTCCGTCGCTGATCGACAATAATCCGGACAGCGCGAACTTCGGGCACGCCATCACACAGGCATGCGACGCGACCGGCACCAGCTGTACACCAATCACCAATCCTTTCGGCCCGGTGGGCTCGCCCACGGCGAATGCACCGCCGATGCAGTTCAGCCTGCGGGCGCGCTACGAATGGTCGATGGGGGATTATTCGTCGTTTGCACAGTTCGGCGCTTCGCACACCGGTCATTCTTTCACGCAGGCGGGCTCCAATCCCACCTTTGCCGGCTCGGGCAATATCTCGACGTCGCGGTTGAGATTCGAGAACGGCGCCTATTCGACTTTTTCGGCCTCGGTGGGGATCGCCAAGGACGCCTGGAACGTCATGTTGTTCGGCGAGAATCTGGACAACTCGCATGCAGCCACTTTTACCAGTACGGACAACTTCATCGTGGAGCAGACCCCGCTCCGGCCGCGCGTGCTGGGGATATCCGTCGGCTACAAGACCATGTAGACAGCGCGCTTCCTCTGAGCGCCATCAAGGATGAGACTCTAGAAGCGTCGCGTCGAAACTACCGACGCGACGCTAGCCGCTTCGAACACTCTCTTTCCGGAATGCCTTAGAACTTCACGTCGCCCTGCACATAAAACGTCCGGCCGATCGGGTCATAGTACCGGCCATCGAAACCGACCGCGTTGCCGCCGCCGCCGGTTTGCAAGGATAGCGGCGGTGCCTTGTCGGCAATATTCTTGATCCCCGCCGTCAATCGAATGTTCGACTCGATGTCGAACGCAGTTTGCCAGTCGAAGGTCTCGTAGCTCGGCACTTTAAGCCCGCCGAAATCGACGGCTGGGCCCAAGGTTCCGTTGGCATTTTGCAAAAACACGGCTGCGGAGCCCGCCGAATACTGCGCGTCTCTGTATCCAGACTTGAAGTGGGCCATCAAGGTATTCACCCACTGACCGGTTTGCAGGCTGAGCTCGAGATTCGAAATGATCCGGAACACGACCTGCTGATCGGGACCGAAGACGCCCAGGTCCGTGAGCTGCGGCAGTCCAGGCCCATCGGTGTACTGCTGCTTGAGCATGTAAGTCCCGGTCCAGTTTGCATTGAATCTGCCGAATCCGAGGTCGGCGTGGTAGTTCGTATTAAGGTCGAGACCGGCGTACTGCGCCTCACCGCCGTTGAAGGGCACCTGCTCCAAGGCAATGGTTTGAAAGCCCGCCGGATCAAGATAGGGATTGATGAACAAGCTCTTGTAGGCGCTTGGATTGTTGAATGCGACCTGTTCGGCGATTCCCTGCGATTCGACCTGATTCTTGATTTTCACGTTCCAGTAATCGAGGGCGATGGAGAGCTGAGAAATTGGGTCGACGCGGACTCCGAAGCCAAACTGGGTGGATTTCTCCGGCTTCAATCCCGCGCTACCCGATTGACCATTGGGCCCGGCCACCAAGTCGTACTGCGCGCTGCCCGGCAGGCAGCCCGCAGATCCCGGGAACGGACAAGCGTACGAGCCGGCGGTCGAGCCGTTGAATTCCAACACCCCGGCGATATCGGTGAGATTTGGCGCCTTGAACCCGGTGCCCACGGAACCCCGGAATGAGAGCATCTCGATCGGCGTGTATCGAAAGGACACCTTGAAGGTGGTGTCGCGGAAGGTATTTCCGAGGTCAGCCGATGCAATTTGATCAATCACTCCCGTGGCCGGGTTCGCCGTGGCCGAAAACACCTCATCGCTGTGCACCTTCTCATAGTCATCGAAGCGCGCCGATGCGGTGACATTCAGTTCCTTGAGAATCGGGAACAACCATTCCCCGAACAGACCCCAATTGTTGCGCGACGCTTGGAAAGGCACCTGGCCGTAGTTGCCGCCGATAGGAAAGTCGGGATTTGACGGCTCGCTCGAGAATCCGCTCTGCGAAAGAAACAGCGAGCTGAAGGCAATCTGATACTTGTACCGGTCGTATTCGGCCCCCACCGAGAGGGTTGAGGGCCCCCCGCCCAAATCGAACATACGGTGCTGGGCACCGGCAGACACGGTCGTGACATCGGAGAATTTCTGTTCAAACGGTCCGTGCAAGATGGCGCTCTGGATCGAACTCGCGCCACTCGCCATGACAGGATCGTAGGCGCCGCTGGCAATGGCGGAGAAGAACTGCGCGGAATCGAGATATCCGCCGGCCGCAATGTCGGTCAGGACACCGTGCGAGCTGACCACGGCCGCCTTGAAGTCCCATCCAAGGAAGCTGCCGTCCCACCCCAGGGCGATATGGCGCATTTTGGTTTGCCAATCATCGGCGCGTCCGCCCGCAGACACCGCGCGATATCCGAGCGTCGCCGATGTCGCCGTCTGGCCGGTGGCGGTCAAGTAGGGTTGAACGTAAAGATTCCAAAGACCTGACGTGGAGGGATCGGTAGGCGAAATGCCGAAGGGCTGCGCCGGTGCCGCATATTGGGCCGTCATATCGAACTGGGAGATGACCGCTTCGCCCCAGACTTTGCCGGCATCGTGCAGGTCGAAGGTTGCCTTTACCAGGCCGCTGTTACGCGTGTATCCCGGGATATCCTCGACGGTCGCCGCGTAATTGAAGCGGCAGGTCGTACTTCCCGCCACGGTGAGCGGCGCTGCGAGCGCGCCTTGACCGCAATTGCCGTTTGCCTGGTAGTACGGATTGTAAGAAACGCCGAGCTGCGAAATGATGACGTTTGCAGGCTCGGTGTTCGAGGTGCGATTGTTGAAAATATAGTTGGTGCCGTTGGAAGAGAACGGAAAGTAGGCACCCTGGGCGGAGACCGGTCGCTGCGATGCCTCCAACTTGTCTTGAACATCGTGGCTGAAGGTGACGAGGATGTTCCACCCGTCGCTGCTCAGATCGCCGAATCCCTTGCTGAAGCCGGCGTCCCAGGAACCGCCGCCGGATTTACTCGGAATGTTCGCATTGTAAAACAGCCGTCCGTCGGTTTGATCCTTCTTGAGGATGAAATTGACCACGCCCGCGATCGCGTCCGCCCCGTACAGGGCCGACGCGCCGTCGGTCAGAACCTCGACCCGCTCGATGGCATCGAGCGGAATGCTGTTGAGATTCACCCCGAACCCTTCGCCTGCGACGGACGACAAGTCAAAGCCGGCCACTCGTTGTCCGTCGAGGAGGGTCAGGGTGTACTTCGACGGCATTGAGTGCACCGCCGCGGTACTTATGCCGTTGCCGCCGCCGTTCACCGAGCTCGATGCGGGCACGAACCCCTGCATGCCGGGCAGATTCTGAAGAAGATCCGCGGCTGAGCTGTAGCCGGTTTTGGCGATCTCTTCCGAGGACAACAGAGTCACCGGCAAGGAGGTGGAGTCGAGCCTCTGCGCAATGCTCGACCCTGTAACGACGATTTCCTCGAGTTCGGGCGTCGGCGCCGTTGTGGTATTGGCGTCCGCCGCCGTCACTCGACCGCTCAACCCCATCAGGCAAACGCCGACGCTTAGGGCGCCAAACGTCATTCGAGATCGAAACATGGCTTTCTCCCCATCACTGAAATTGTTGCTGCGTGCAAAAGCGCCCGTTGTGTGACCGCGACATGCAAGCCACACGAGTGCTGCGCCGAAAGGGCAGACGATAGGCGTGCGCTCAGCGATGCGAATGAAAATGGTATGAATGCCAGTTCGCGCGTGATGAACAACGCCAGCGACTGAATGAACCTCGCGCGCCAGTTGTTGCGAAGCGATTGGATGAAGAGTTCGCAGATAACGAGGCGTCGTTGTCAAAAACGTCTCACGCGCTGCGCCGGCTCGCCCAGGTGGAGAACGAGGGGGCGAGGGTGCACTTATGTCCAATGACAAGGATAGAGAGTGCGTACGACACCGATCTACGAAGCTGCGATTCGCCTCCAACGTCCTGGCCTTGACGACATACCAACTGGTTGGTACGCTCTATCCATGAGTTCGCAAGCTATGGAGCGGCTGCCGGGGGGTGCACGCAGTAAACTTCTCGACGCTGCATTCTCGATTATTCGTCAGAAGGGTTATGCGGCGACGACCGTTGACGAGCTGTGTGCCAAGGCCGGGGTGACGAAGGGCGCCTTTTTTCACCATTTTCCGACCAAGGACTCGCTGGCGGTCGCCGCATTGAATCAGTGGACGGTGATGAGCAACGCATTGTTTGCTGCCGCTTCCTACCACCGACTCGAGGATCCGCTGGATCGCATTCTCGGTTATCTCGATTTTCGCAAGCGGATGCTGCGCGGCGCCGTCGCGGAGTTCAGTTGCCTGGCGGGGACCATCGTTCAGGAGACCTACGAGACACACCCTGATATTCGGGATGCGTGCGGCGAAAGTATTGGCAGCCAAGCCGAGAGTTTGGAGTCCGACATCGCCTTAGCCATGAAGCGCTACCGAGTTCGCGAACGGTGGACCGCCAAAAGCCTGGCCCTGCACACGCAAGCAGTACTGCAGGGGGCGTTCATCGTGGCAAAGGCCAAGGGAGACGCCGCTGTGGCCGAAGCGAGCGTCGATCATCTGCATCGCTATATCAGCTTGCTGTTCTCTCGTCCGAGGAAAAAAGCCCGGCGGGAGCACTGAGCGTGTCCAATCGCGCATGGATGGGTCGCTCTGGCCCGTCGTTCTTTGCCGAGCGGAAGGCTGAGTTACTTAAGGGGGTGTAAGTCATGGGAAGATCAATCATGTCGCGCAGAACGGTGCTGGCGGCCGGTCCCTACGCACTGGCGGCAGCGGCAGTCATTCCGAAGTTCGCGCGGGCGCACGCAATGAGCGGACTTAACCCGAAGAACGACGAAACCGTCCGCAAGTGGTATGCAGGATGGGAGAAAAAGGACTGGCAGCCACTCGACGCCTTGCTCACCGACGATTTCACGTTCAGCAGCGCTGCGGGCGATGACCACATCAGCAAGAGTGCCTTCAAAAAAAAATGCTGGGAAACTCAGATCGATTTCATCGATCATTTCGAGTTGCAGCGGGTTTTTGGCAGTGGCAACGAGGCCTTTGTGTTGTACGTGTGCCGGACCAAGAATGGCAAATCCTTTCGCAACGTCGAATACCTGAAGCTCAAGGATGAGAAGCTGGAGTCGATCGAGTGCTATTTCGGGGCCCAATCCAGTTTTCCATCGGCGGTGAGCAACGCAAAGAGCTGACATCGCGCAGCGCTGCGCCTCCCAAGGCTTGAGTTTGGCAGCATCCTCTTTAGATGCCTGAGAACAGACGTGAAAGTATTGATAGTCGATGACCAGGCTCGCGGACGTGAGAATCTACTCGGGCTTTGCGAGTGCCGGGTGGATTTGAAAGTCGTCGGTGAGGCCGCCTGCGGCAAGGCGGCCATCGACGCGGCGGATACGCTGCATCCGGATATCATGTTCCTCGATGTGGAGTTGCCGGATATGTCCGGCTTCGACCTGCTGCGGGCGGCGGCAGTGGGTTCTCGTCCGCTCGGCATCATGGTGTCGACCTGCGCCGATCATGCAAGCCGTGCCTTCGAAGAGGGTGCATTCGACTATCTCGTGACGCCGGTGGCGGCAGATCGCTTCGACCGCACCATTGATCGAGCCCGGCATCGGCTCGAGCACGCAGAAGCCGAGTTCCTCCATGCGGCCTCTGGCTCGGCGGAATTCGGCCGCGGATTATCGGGTCCGCCGCGGTTTCTGGTTGGCGAGCGGCAACGCAAATTGTATCCGCTCGATCCTAAGTCGATCGACTACATCGAAGCGGATGGCAACTACGTAACCCTGCGCACAGGGAAAATCGAGTATCTCAGCCGCGATTCCATCAAGCGACTGTCGATGCATCTGGAGGGGATCGGTTTCATTCGCATTGCGCGCTCCCTGCTGGTGAATTCAGCTTCAGTTCTCTACGCAGAAGTGGCAGGTCACGGAACGTTTGCCCTGACCCTGACGTCCGGGGTTTGTCTGCATTCCAGTCCCGCCTATCGTGATGCGATTCTCCGTATCATTCCTCTTCCGGCGTTGTCCAAGCGTTATGGAGTTTCGGCGCCCTAAGACATCGGCACCTATTTCAGAAAGATATGGGTTTGTCACGGTGGCGGCTCCGCTCATCCCAAATTGCTTTCCTGATCCCAAGGTACTGCTAGTTTCTTGGGATGAGATTGGCGGATCGTATCGCACAATGTCGGACGCCCTTCCTCGTCGAGAATACGAGAGATGGATCTGTTACTCGCTTGACGGGCGCGGCATCTTTCGCCGGTGAGATTCACGATTGCGCGACGCGCTATGTGTTGAGTGACGAGCTGGCGGGCCTGTGCACGGCGCTCGCTTACTCGAAAGGCGCAAGGAGTCTTGCCTGCGCGGATCTCCTGCACGTGCCGGCACGCCGGGTATGGGTCGAATGGTCCGAAGCGCCATGGCGCAACGAGCTTTCGCGTTACGGCTTCAAGGGAGCGGCCGCTTGGCCGGCCTCAGGCCGCCGTGGTGTTTTCATACAGGCAACTCCGCAGGGCCGGCGCGGCTTGTTGAGAACGTTCTGGGCGGATGGCGACTCGGAATTGAACGTGCTTTCGAGCGGCATGGAGGCCTATTTCGATTTTGATGCACCGGAAGGGAGCCAGCCGGAGAGCTTCGACGATCAGCAACGGCCTTCCATTTGCGTATCGGATGAGGAGAATGGCGACCGGGATATCTTGCGGCGCTACTTTCGATTCCGTTTCGAGCGTTCTTGGCAGCAGTACTATGACAATGCGCAGTTGACGCCCGCACAGTCCTCCGCCGTTTCCCGCCACGCGCTGGGTACGATAGCGATCGACATACCGGTGTTGCTGGCCTTCTTCCTGCTCCTCGCGACGCGTCCAGGTCTGCCGCGTAGGCCTTTGATGCTGGAGCGCCTCAACCGATCGCGCTCGAAACTTGGAAAGCCTCCGCTTCTGGAGCAAATCGAGGTGTTTGCTCCCCTGTTGCCCGAGTACCGGTCCGATGGCGGGAATGCATCAGGCTCATTTCGACGTGCCTGCAGGTTGCACCATGTGAGAGGGCATCTGGTGCGACGTGGGAGCACGCTCTTCTGGCGGGTGCCGCACCTGCGAGGCAGCGCGCGGGCCGGTACCGTCCGGACCCGCACGGTGACCTGGCAATTCGATCCGTCCTTGAGCTCGTTGCCGATCAACGCCAGTCTTGAGTCCGCGGCGATTCAAACGGTCTGAGCGGGCCGGGTCAACTTGGGCTGTGATATTGCAGAGCTCGGGAGCGAATGGGTCGCTCCTAGTCGGATTGACGTTGCGACAACGTCCTGCTCTTCCGGCCAGTTGCAAGATTGCGGGACCAGCGCGGGCCGTTCGGTGACGCCTTGGCTAGGAGCGCGGTCGCACCACGGAAATCGTGGGGCTCGCGCGCATTTGCAGATCGCAGACTTTCTCCGCCGCCGTAATCAGTGCGCCGATTTCGGGCGCAGAGTAGTGGGTTGTTATGTGCTGCGCCTTGTGACCGAGCAGAAGCTTGCGATCCTCGAAGCTGACGCCGGCGACGCGCAACCTGTGCCCTCCCGTATGCTTCAAGTCGTGGACGCGGATCGACCTGAAGCCTCTCGGGCACGGTACCCCTAACTCTTGCTCGTAGCGCGCGGCCGCGCGCCGTCGTGCAGCTTTCCAGCCGGAGTTGTAGATGCCGGTCACCGGCTTTTTTTTGTAGGTGAACACGAATTCAGGATGTTTTCCTCGACAGTCCTCGATTACCGAACGGGCGATCCGGTTGAGCACGACGATACGGTCGAGTGCGTTTTTCACATAGTCGCGCGGGATCACGAAGATCGACGTGCCGAGCTCGGGAATTGTGGACTCCCACCGCCAGCGCAGATTAACCACCTCTTGCTCGCGAAGCCCGGTGTTGACCTTGAACAGCGCCATCGATGCCAGATGAGGCTCCAGTTCCGAAAATAGCAGGCGCTGCTCGGCCACCGACAGCGGATAGGGCTCCCGCGGATTCGGATTTCCCCGCATTTGGATGAGCGGCGCAACCGGAAGCCACGGACGGTCCGTCTCGTCCCGCCACAATCTCGCCGCCAGATTCAAGATGCGCCGCACCACCGCGAGGTCCCGATTGATAGTGCTGGGACTCGAGCCTCTTTCGAGCCGTGCCCGGACGTATGGCGCGAGGGTCTCATGATGAATGCGTTGCAAGGGCAGCGAGCCGATGAAAGGATCGAGTATTGCTATTGCTCGGCGGTCGCGGTCGAGACTGCGTTTTTGGGGATTTTCCGCGAGGAACTTGACGGCGGCTTCGCGAAAATCGTGCTCGGGCGACTCGCCGAACAGATGGATTCGCCGCGCCTGTACTACGCGCCGCGCCAAAAGCTGCTCAGCCTCCGAGAGCTTCTCCGTGCCAGTGCTTTCGCACAGGCGCCGTCCATACAGCACCTTGTCGATATGCCAGCGGTGTCCGCGGAGCAGAAGCCCCGGCACCTTTCTCTGTGAGCGCGCCATGTTTGATCCCGACGATTGAAAGTAGGGATCGGACTGTCGCACGCAAAGGCGAGAGGACAGTACTTCGATATCGGCGCTGTCTGCCCCGATATCGCGATGGTGCGACGAATTGAGGAAGTAGAGACTCGAAAACGAACGCGGCCCGCGAACTTACGATTCGCGGGCCGCGTGGTTGAAGACCGAAGAGCTCGTTCCCGCGCACCGGATGAATACCGGCGCGCGGGATGGAGCGATCAGTAGTGGTTACCCTCGCTCAAGGCGCGGACGAACGCCGGCGGGTTGGGAGTGCCCAAACCAGTTGCGGGGTCCCAGCCCGGTCCCACGGAAAGCGTGGAATCGAGACCGAAGCTGAGAACGAACCAGCGCGTGGAGTTCGGGCTGTTGTAGAGTGCGCTCACGAAGGTCGGCAATCCGTTCAGCGGCGCCGCCAGTTCCCACTGGTTGAGCGGGTCTGTTCCACCGGCGTCGGTGATCGTTCCCGTCACATTGTTCGGCGAGTTGAGATTGGTCACATCGGTGATCGCCGAGTCCGGCAGACGATACAGTCGCGGTGCCGCTTGTCCCAGCGGGTGATGCGCGGCCTGCGTCGCAATGCCGTACAACGCGCTGAACATCGGACAAGCAAGGCTGGTGCCGCCGATCACTTCGATGCTCAGATCCCCCGCTTTATCACCGGTGAAGATGATCTCCACGCCGGTATAAGGATCTGCCAGCCAGGAAATGTCGGGAGTCTGGCGCCGATTACCCGGCAGCCCTCGCTGCCAGGAAGGCTGCGGATACGTGTCGCTCTCGCCACCCGTGCCGCCGAATATGAAGCCTTCGTTGTTGGGCACATCGATGGGCGGGTTGCCGAGCGCGGTGGTGTCTGCGATTTCGGTGAGGTTGGTGCCCCAGCTTGTCTGCCAGGCAACTCGCTTGCGCGAATCAAGCACCGCGCTCACGCCGCCGACACCCGTCGCGTACGGCGAACTCGCAGGCCAGCCGGTGGAGGTGTAGAGACCTCCCAGTTGGCTGGCATTGTTGCCGCTATCGCCGGTCGAGAAGTCGACTGAGATGCCGATGGCGCCATAGCCCTTGAGCTCATTGTCGATCGCCCGGTAGAACTCCGAGTCGCCGGCAACCCCGATGTCGTATCCCGACCAGCTATTGGAGATCACCGCGACGCCCGGAACCGAGGCGGCGGTGGTGATGCCTGCAAACAGATCGTCGAAGCTGTTGGTGGGCGTCACGACCAGGACGATTTTCGCGCCTGGGGCGACCGCGTGGATCCACTCGACGTCGAGCGTGGTCTCGGAAGCCCAGTTCTGGTTGGCATCGCCCGAGAAGTTGGTCTCGGTCGGCGTGCCGATCACGGTCAAGTTAGGTGCCGGCAGTCCCATGGCTGCCGAGAATGCCGCCGCGTCTTGCGCAATGGTCTTCGAACCATACGCATCCACGATCGCAATGGTGACGCCCTTGCCGTTGAGTCCCTCCTGGTAAAGAGAGGTCAGGTTGTAGGCGTTCTGCACATCGGATGGCTGATAGCCGCACGGCGCCAGCGTTCCTTCGGCGGTATTGCTGATGGGCGCACCATATAAGTTGCCCGTATAGGTGGCCATGGCACCGTTGCCGCTGAAACTCACCGTGGTGGGCGGGTAGAAGCACTGCGCCGAGAACACCAGTCCGTTGGCTCCCGCGCCGAGGGGCCGCGGTTTCGCCTGCAGTCCTTCCGCATCCGCCGTCGTGTGGGTGCTTGCACTCATGAATTTATGGCCGGGCCGCGCGATCTGCGGTTCCGCGCCGAGGTCCGACAGTCCGCCGACGGCAGCAACTACCGGCGCGAGTTCTGAGGGTACCGAGGCACTTCGCACGCTCGCGTTGAACGAGCGGTCGTGAAAGCTATAGCGATGCATGTCGACATTGAAGGCGCTTTGCACGTTCGCCACGGATCCGGAGGCGCTCACATACAGGTTGCTCTGGCCGACGCCGTTCACGGTGAATCCGTGGGTCTTCAAGTACGCGGTCACCCGATCGACGTCCGCGGCGCTCGGCGCGTGCTGCGCACGCAGCTGTTGTAGCGAAAGATATCCTGCCGTCCCTGCTTGCTGCCGGGCAACAAGGCCGTCGAGGCCTTGCTGGTCATGGAATTTCATCCATAAATTGAAGTTGACCTGCCCCGACGCGGGACCAAGGTCGTTGGCCAGGGATAACAGCGGCTGACGGCCGGCGGCGCCGGCATCGGTCGCGGCTGCCACCGCAAAGAGTGAAGCAAACAGCAGCGACGCACGAACACGTCGTGCTCGACATGGTACCTTCATTGAATTTTCTCCCGGACACGGCGTTGCCCGCCGTACTTCCTTGGTGTTGCGTTGTTTATGAGAAAGGAAAAAGTTTTTGCGCGAGCCTGCTTGTGGAGGATCTCACCGGCACGGGTCGTCTCCCTATGTCCGTCGGCGTGCATCGCCAACTTGCAACTCGACCGCAGAATCAGTATGCGCTTGAGAATATCGCAGGGTCAAATAACGCCATGGGGTCGAAGTGCAAAAAAGTTCGTCGCTGCGCCGCGCGCAGTTAGGAAATTTTTTCAATGACGCTTTGTCGGTGTATGGATGTCGGACGAGTCGCGATGGGACGAGCTTCGCCTCTCTCGCGCCGGCCCGCCGCCCGCGCGTTATGGTAAAAACAAGGCCATGGAAAAGCTCAAGTGAGATCCTCTGACCTGTCCGCGGTCGATGTCACTCCTTGTCCGCACCGCCCCCCGTGCGCCGCCTGCCCGCGTTTCGGCGAGAGCGGCATTCCCGCGGTCGCGAAGGATGTACTCAGCGATTTGGCGCGATCGCATGGGCTTGGGGAAGTCGCCGTCGTCTCGGGTTCCATCAGTCAATTCAGGTGTCGTGCGCGCCTTGCCATCCGCGGACGTGTCGGATCCCCGAAGATCGGTATCTTCGCACCGGATTCCCACCGCGTCGTGCACATCCCGAATTGCGTCATTCATCATCCGCTCGTCAATCATGTCGCTTCCGTTACACGGCGCATCATTGCCGAGCTCGGCGTGTCGTGCTACTCCGAAGGCGCACACTTGGGCCTTGCCCGCTACCTGCAGGTGGTGGTGGAGCGTTCTTCGCAAACCGCGCAAGTGGTGCTGGTCGGAAACAGCCGCGAGGCAAAACCGCTCGAAGCCTGCCTCGAGTCCATGCGCGAACGGCTCGGCGCCGATCTGCACAGCCTGTGGTTCAACTCGAACACCGAGCGCTCCAATGCCATTCTCGGTGCGAACTTCGAGCATCGCTGCGGATCTTTGAGCGTGATCGAGCATTTCGGGGGCGAAGCGGTGCACTATCCTCCAGGCGCCTTTGGCCAGAGCAACCTGGAGGTCGCGCAACAGCTCATCGCCCATGTCCGATCGCTGGTGCCCGAGGGTGCGAGGGTTGCCGAGTTTTACGCCGGCGTCGGCGCCATCGGCCTGTCGCTGCTAGACCGAGTTGCCGCGCTTGCCTTGAACGAAGTGGCGCCGCAATCGCTGCTCGGCCTCGAGATGGGGCTCGCCGCGCTCGAGCCTTTGGCCCGAGCCAAGGTCACGGTGCTCGCGGGTCCGGCCGGAAGCAGGTCGGCGAATGCGTCGGATGCGGAGGTGGTCATTGCCGATCCGCCGCGCAAGGGGCTCGATGCCGAACTGCTCAACGTGCTGCGCGAGAAGCCCCCGGCCAGGTTCATTTACGTCAGCTGCGGCCTCGATTCGCTTCTCGAGGACCAGACCATCTTGACTTCGCTCGGAAGGCTGAAGCTCGTCGGTCTGTCGGCGTTCGACTTGATGCCTTATACGGAGCACGTGGAGACAGTGGCGGTGTTCGAGCGCGCAATCGGATAGAGGAGTGCCGTCGGACCCGCCAATCTTGCCATGCACAAGCTTGCCCGATCATCAATCCCATGAAATTGCGATCTTGCCGTTAAAAGGCTCAAGTCCCCGCACCGGCACAGTCCACTTGCGCTTGATCCGGACTTGGCTCGCGGGGATCGCGTGCGGCGGCGCGCTCATGATGCAAGGTTGCGCTCACAGAGGGGGTCCGGCACAGATTGCCGCCCAATTCCAAGGCGTCTGGGTCACGGCGGATCCGCGATATATCAACTGGTGGGAGATCCACGCGGAGCGGGTCATCAACTATGGCGTGACCTCCGATGGGACGCGCTGCGGTGCGCACGCCGCCCGCATCCTCGCGGCGGATCAAATCGAGTCGTCCTACGGCGTCATCGACAAGGTGAGGCTCAGGATCGTCGACAAGAATTTGAAGTTCGAGGGCGGCAAGGTGCTCGCGACCTATCGACGCGCCGGCCTGAATGAAATCTGCCGGCGTGCGGACGGCGGCTATTTCAACGGCGCACCGTTCGCGCCTTCACGCTAGCCAAGCGGTCGCTTCCATGGCGAGCATGCCGGAGGAACCCACGGCCTTCAGATCCACCCGGTCGTTGGTCGCAATCCCGCTGAGTTCGATCGGCTGATTCACGAAAATCGGACTTCGAGCGCGGAATTCGAAGCGCCGGATATGATCGACGTGGTTCATGGCGCAAAGACGCGCGAGGACGATGGCGACCAGCGGACCATGCACCACGCGTTCTCGATAACCCTCTTCCCGCTGGGTGTAGAGCTGATCGAAGTGGATCAGGTGGGAATTGAACGTCAGGGCCGAGAAGCGCATGAGCATCACGGGGTCGGGTGTGAGCGTAATGGCCCAGCGGCTCACGTTGGTGTCGGACGCGGATTCCATTTTCAACGCCGGCTGCGCCTTGGCCGGCCCCTGTAGATAGACGATGTCGCGCTCTTCGCGGATGCAGAGCACGCCTTCCTGAAAGTAGCAGTGTTCCACGGTGACCACGTGGAAGGGTCCGCTGCGTCCCACCTTGTCCTGGCGCGAGATGACGTTTTCGGTCATTTGCGCCTTGGCGTCGATTTTCAGGCGGTGCACGAATTCGGTCCTGGCCGCGGCAAACAGCCGCCGCCGTCTCAAGGTGGAATCGACCCACTCCTGATTCACGACATGACCGTCCGGGCCTATGGTCGAACGGCGTGCCGTCCGCAGGAAATACAACCAGTGCCAGAGATACGGCAGCTCCCCGGGGGAGGTGTCGTCCGTCGGCAGATCCAAGGTTGCTTCGAGGGCCTGTACCGGCCAGGGGTCCAAATTAGATTCGATCAAGCCCGTCACACCGCACCTTGGGAAAGCGCGATTGTAGCCTCCCCGGGGCACCGGCCGCGACGTCAGGGGGAACGCCGCGGCCGGCGTCGGGCTTCAGGGCGGCCCGATTTGCATGACAGCGTTGGAATTGTCGTCGTTGAAGTAGACGATCTGCTTCCCGGCCGGATCGACCGTCGCCACGATCCCGAATAGGGCTCCTGAGGTGGTGGCATCGGCTTGGAACGGCTGGCCCACGAAACCCCCGGGCAGCCAGGGGGACACTTCGATCATGAGATTGATGCTGGGCACGTTGGTCTGCGTCGGGCCTATGTCGGCGTTGCCGACGAGCAGATCTCCGTCCGCCAGCAGCGTGGCGCTTAAGGGCGTATTGAGCGGCGCGCCGTGCGCAATCACCCGGGCGGAACTTGCCGACGCGCCCGAAAAGGCCGGCATTGCGGTGGCCGCGGGCAGCGTGACCGCGGTGCGCTGTCCCTCGACCGTCACCCCGTCGGTGCCGATGTTCGACACCTTCGAGAGCGCAATGACGCTGTTCGAGGCGGTGTCGATCACATAGAGCGTATCGCTGCTGGCATCGTAGGTGAGGCCCGCGGGTCCGTAGATGCCCCCGGGCGCCCCGCCGGTGCAGAACCCTTTGGCGATCTCGGTGATCGAGGTCGGCGCATCGGCATTCAGCATCACCCGGACGACGTTGCCCGCCCCCGCGTAGCTGCTGCCGCCCGGCGCATTGGATATATAGAGGGCGGCGGCCGAGCTGCCTTGCGCCGGTACATAGGCTTCACCCCAGGGCGCGGTGATGGCGGCATTGCTGAAGGGGGTGTTCAATGTGCCATTCGATGCGACCAGGGGGCTCGATTGCGCGGTCCATGCCGCTGCGGCGATGCTGTCATCGCCGAGCACGGCGAGGGCGTTGCAACCCTCAAGCATCGCGGATTGCGCGATGGGGTAGGGCATGGAGCCGCTCTGCGGGTGCAGCCCCACGATGGTGGTGCCATTGCCCTCGGTCTGGCCGGCGTCATTGAAGTTGCAGACGACGAGGTCGCCCTTGGTGATGAGGCCCGCGGTCGCGGGCGCGAGCGCGAGGCCATACGGGTTGTCGTCGCCGTTGCCGGCGGTTACTGGGCCGATGGTGGTGATTGGCGCGGCCGCAAGCATGGCCAATATCGATGGGCTCACGGTCACCATCGCGGAACTCGCACTCATGCTGCCGCCGCTGCCCATGCAGCTGAGGCTGTAGGTGTAGCTGCCCGCCGCGGTCGGCGCCACCATCATGGAACCGCTCGCAGCCTGCGATCCCGCGAAGGCACCCGCGGCAGCGTCGGAGGCGGAAGCCGTGCATGAGGTGGCGTTCATGGACGTCCACGACACCGTGACGGCCTGACCGAAATTGATGGTGGTGGCCGCGGCGGGCGCGGTGACCGATACGGTGGGTGCCGCAGGCGGCGGCGGCATGGGTGCGGACATATATCCGCCGCCCCCACGACTGCCGCCGCAAGCGGCGATCAGAATGCTGAAACCGGCGATGACAGCACGCTTTGGGCGTCGCTCTAGAGAACGCATCGTTGATCTCCCTTCACGATATGATCAAAGGATGTGTGCCGGGCTCGGGGCTCCAGGGTTGCCGCCGGCCCAACTGAAAGATTTTCGTTCCACCTTGTGGCGATTGGCGCGACATGCCGAGGGAGGCAATGCCGGCGGTATCGCGGTCACGCCTAGCCCTGCCGAACGCGGGATGATCTGCTAGGCTGCAAAATCCATGGAAACGCCGCTCACCCCGTTGGAGTTTGCGCGACGCGCCCGCAAGCTCCATGGCGGCCGCGAGGCCGTGATCGACGGCGCACAGCGCTTTACCTATGCCCAGTTCGGGGCGCGCTGCGATCGCTTCAGTGCGGCGCTCAAGACCTTAGGGGTGGAACCGGGCGATCGGGTCGCAAGCATTGCGCCCAATACCCATCAGCATCTGGAACAGTTCTACGCGGTACCGCAACTGGGCGCGGTGCTCGTGCCTATCAACTACCGCCTGACCGCGGAAGACTTCGTCTATATGTTGAATCACAGCGGCGCCAAAGTGCTGTGTGCGCATGTCGACTACTTGAAGATCATCGACGGGATCCGCGACCGTCTGCCCCAAGTGCGGCATTTCGTGGCGCTGGAGGGCGGCGGCGAGGGCTGGCTCGGTTACGAATCGCTGCTCGAGGGGGCCGAAGAAGGCTTCACGGCACCCGATATTGCCGAAACCGATCTGCTATCCATCAATTACACCAGCGGAACCACCTCGAAGCCCAAGGGCGTGATGATCACGCATCGCAACGCTTGGATGAATTCCGTGGGCACCTTGACCCACTGGCCCATGACGCCGCAGGACCGTTATCTCTGGACTCTGCCCATGTTCCACGCCAACGGCTGGACTTTCACCTGGACGGTCACAGCCGCAGCGGCCGCGCACGTGTGCCTGCGGCAGGTGACGGCGCTCGAGGTGTACCGGCTGGCGCGGGAGGAGAGGATCTCGCATCTGTGTGCGGCGCCCACAGTGCTCATCTCCATTGCCAACGGGCCGGACGAGGCGCGTCGCGAAGTACCCAAGGGCGTCCGGGTGTTCACCGCCGGGGCGCCGCCGGCGCCCGCCACCATCGAACGCATGGAGTCGGATTTCGGATGGGAAGTGACCCAGGTCTACGGACTCACCGAAACCGCGCCCTTCATCTCCATCTGCGAAGTGCTGCCCGAGCACCTAAAGCTCGATCCGCGCGAGCGCGCCGTCATCAAGGCGCGCCAGGGCGTTGAACTCATGACCTCCGGCGAACTCCGGGTGGTGGATGCCGGCATGCGCGATGTGCCGCACGACGGCAAGACCATGGGTGAGATCGTCGCCCGCGGCAACGTGGTGATGCGCGGCTACTACAACGACCCCGAGGCCACCGCCAAGGCCTTTGAGGGCGGCTGGTTTCACTCCGGGGACGGGGCGGTGGTGCATCCGGATGGATTCGTCGAGATCCGGGACCGATTCAAGGACGTGATCATCAGCGGCGGGGAGAACATATCCTCCATCGAGGTGGAGGGCACGCTGCTCGGGCATGCCGCGGTGCTCGAGGCGGCGGTGGTGGGGATGCCGCACGATAAATGGGGTGAAACGCCGCATGCCTTCGTGGTGCTGCGGCCCGGCGCCAGCTGCTCGGAAGGGGAACTGAAGGATTTTGCGCGGGCGAATCTCGCGCATTTCAAGGTGCCGACCGCCTTTCAGTTCGTCACGGAGCTGCCGAAGACGGCGACGGGGAAGATACAGAAATTCGTACTGCGCGGCCGGACGGCCGCGATCGTACGACAATAATCAATCGTTGCAGGTGCGCTCGCGCAGCACTTCGGCAAGATTCGTCGGAACCTGCTGAATGCGGCGAATGGCCGACTGCCAGCGGTCACCTTCGAAGAGCTTGTCGATCACGATTGCCGGGTGCTGCCATCCACGGAATAATGCGCCCACGCTGTTGGCGATGAGCGTTTCTCCCTTCTGGAACTGCTGCCGCGTGTTTTCAAGCCAATGCTTCATGGAAAAGATTGTAGAGCAATTGAATTCGTCGTGCGCGTGTCGGCGAATCAAGACATATGAATTTTTGTACACGATGGAGATGTAGTTTTGTCTGTCACCGCGCATTTCACCGACGCTGAACGTCGCGTCACGCTCACCGGCGTGATGATCGTGTTCCTTCTGTCCGCCCTCGATCAAACCATTGTCGCCACCGCGATGCCCGTGATCATCAGCCAGCTGCACGGGCTGGAATTGTATGCGTGGGTTACAACTTCGTATCTTTTGTCATCCACCGTGATGGTGCCGATCTGGGGCAAGCTCGGCGATCTCTATGGCCGGAAACCCATCCTGGTGGCCGGCATCCTGCTTTTTCTGGCCGGCTCCTGGCTCTCGGGACTCGCCGGCGAGTTCGGCAACCTACCGCTGCTCGGCGGCGGCATGGTGCAGCTCATCGTGTTTCGCGCCATCCAAGGGCTTGGCGGCGGCGCGCTGTTCACCACGGCGTTCGCCATCATTGCGGATTTATTTCCGCCGCGGGAACGCGGCCGGTTTGCGGGACTTTTCGGCGCGGTGTTCGGATTTGCGAGCGCGGTGGGCCCGCTGCTCGGCGGCTATTTCACCGACCACGGCAGCGTCACCCTGTTCGGCCATCATGTGGAGGGGTGGCGCTGGGTGTTCTACCTCAACGTGCCGTTGGGCTTGGTGGCGCTCTTCATGGTGGTGGCGCGCATGCCCAAGCTCTCGCACGCCGCCAAGGGCAGCATCGACTACTTGGGCGCGGTGCTCATCGTGTCCGCATGCGTGCCGCTGCTGCTCGCACTCACCTTCGGCGGCCAGAAATACCCCTGGGGCTCGCCCGTGGTGCTGGGCTTGTTCGGCGTTTTTCTGGTGTGCACCGCACTTTTCGTGCTGGTGGAGCGCCGTGTTGCCGACCCCATCATCCACATGGAGCTTTTCGGCAACCGGGTATTCACCTGGGCGAATCTCGCCGGATTCTTCTCTTCGATGTCTTTCTTGAGTGTGGTGGCCTTCTTGCCGCTCTTTATGCAGCTGGGGCAGGGGGTAAAGGCGACCACCAGCGGGCTCTCGACCCTGCCGCTGATGGCCGGGCTCATCGTGGCCGCCACGGTGGCGGGCAGGCTCGTGACCCGCACCGGACGTTACAAGCCCTTCATGCTGGCCGGCATGTGCACTCTTCTGATCGGCACCTTTTTGATGAGTCAGATGAACTATGACACCGGACGCATCGACCTTGCCTGGCGCATGGCAGTGCTCGGCATCGGCTTGGGCCCGCTGCAGAGCCTTTACAGCGTCGCCATTCAGAACGCGGTGCCCGTCACCCGGATCGGCGTGGTCACCAGCGCCAATCAATTCTTCCGGCAGATCGGTTCCACGGTGGGCGTGGCGGTATTCGGCACGCTTCTGACCAATAGTTTGAATGCCAAGCTGCTGGCCTGGTCGCAGAGCGCCCACCTCCCGGCACTGGATCTGTCCAAGCTGAGAGGGCTGTCAGCGCAGGCGCAGGCCACTTCCAGCGTGATCAGCGTGCCGAAGGCGATTCAGGTCCTGATCGCCGATTCCGTGACGCACGTATTCCTGCTCAGCATCGCGGTGGTCGTCGTGGCCCTGTTTGCGACGTTGATGATTCCGGAACTGCCGATGCGTGAGCGGCCAAAAGTGCCGCCCAAAGATGCGGTGCCTGCGGAAACGCATCTCTAGCAGCCTACTCCTCCCGGCGGGGAGGGGTATCGCCGGCCTTGCGGAGCGCCGGCCGGCCTATCAGCTACCCACGCTGTCGAAACCCCTGCCTTCGGCCACCAGCTTTTCGAGCAGCGGCGAAACGCGGGTCCAAACCCCGCCGGTCTCGGCCGAGAGCTTCGTGAGTTTCTCGAGCGCAGTTTTCAAGCCGACCTCGTGCTCGGCCCAGAACATGGGCCCGCCGCGGTAGGCCGGAAAGCCGTACCCGTACAAGTACACCACGTCGATGTCGCTCGCGCGGTAAGCCACCCCTTCATTGAGCACATCGCACCCCACGTTCATGAGGGCGAGGAAGCAGCGCTCGACGATTTCCTCATCGGTAAAGCTGCGGCGTTTGATGCCGTACTCGTTGGAAACCCTCTCGATGACTTCATTTACCAGCGAGGAGGGCTTGGGCGTGCGGTCGCCGGGCGAATAGTCGTAATAGCCGGCCTGGGTCTTCTGGCCGAGCCGCCCCATTTCCACCAGCATGTCGGCCGAGCGCGAAACCCGTCCGTCGAAGCTCTTGGGGTCGCGGTCTTTGCGCGATTTGTAGCCGATATCGAGTCCCGCCAGATCACTCATCTGCAACACGCCCATCGGCATGCCGAAATTGCGCAGAGCCGCATCCACCTGCTCGGGCATGGCGCCTTCCAGCACCATGAGAAGCGCCTGGTAGGAATAACCGCCGAGCATGCGGTTGCCGATGAAGCCGTCGCGATTGCCCGCCACCACGCCCACCTTGTTGATGCGTTTGGCAAGATCGACGATGGTCGCGAGCACCTCCGGGGCGGTCTTCTCGCCGCGCACGATCTCCAGAAGCCGCATCACGTTCGCCGGGGAGAAGAAGTGCATGCCGAGCACATCGGCGGGCCGCGAGGTGGAGTCGGCGATCGCGTCGATGGACAGATACGAGGTATTGGAGGCGAGGATGGCGCCCGGCTTGGCGACCTTGTCGAGCTTCCCGAACACCTCTTTCTTGACGGCCATGGTCTCGAATACGGCCTCGATTATAAGGTCCGCGGACTTCAGGTCCTCGTACGCCAGGGTGGGCCGCAAGAGCGCCATGCGCTCCTTGACCTGATCGGCGGTGAGCTTGCCCTTCGAAGCGGTGTTGTCGTAATTCTTCTTGATGACGCCGATGCCGCGGTCCAGGGCTTCCTGGGACATCTCCAGCAGCGTCACCGGGATCCCGGCGTTCAGAAAATTCATGGTGATGCCGCCGCCCATGGTGCCGGCGCCGATGACCGCGACGCTCTTGATGTCCCGTCGCCTCACATTCTTGTCGAGATTCGGGACATTAGCGGCCTTGCGCTCGGCAAAAAACACATGCTGAAGCGCCTTGGCCTGGCTGTTGGCCTGGCATTGCATGAAAAGCTCCCGCTCCCTGGCCATGCCTTTGTCGAAGGGGAGTGTGGCGGCGGCTTCCATCGCATCGACGATGCGCTGCGGTGAAAAGAGATTTCTCTTCTCCTTGGCGATGCGCTTGCGCGCCTCCTCGAAGTAGCCCGGAGGCAGCTTCGCCGCGTCGACCTTCAAATCCCGGATCTTGCGTAACGGCGCGTTCTGCGCGTTGAGTTCACGGGCATAGGCGAGCGCTCCTTCCAGGAGGTCGCCTTCCACGATTTTGTCGATGACGCCGGCCTTGGCAGCCTGCGGCGCGGGTACGGGTTCGCCCGAAACGATGATGCTGAGTGCGGCTTCGACGCCGATGAGGCGCGGCAGGCGTTGAGTGCCGCCGGCGCCCGGCAGAATGCCGAGCTTTACTTCCGGCAGCCCCACCTTGGCCGCGGCGACCGCGACGCGGTAGTTGCAGCCGAGCGCGACTTCGAGCCCGCCGCCGAACGCGGTGCCATGAATGGCCGCGACGATGAGCTTGCCCGATGCTTCGACCGCATCGATGGCATCGTGCAGGCTCGGCGATTTCGGCGGCTTGCCGAACTCGGTGATGTCGGCGCCCGCCATGAAAGTGCGACCCTCGCAGGCCAGAACGCCGGCCTGGATCTCAGGGTCGGCATTGAGTTTTTCGACCCCGTCGATGATGGCGCTGCGCACTCCGACGCTGATGGCATTCACCGGCGGATTGTTCACCCAAATGATGCCGAGTTCGCCGCGCTTTTCAAATCTGCCTTGCATGAAACTACTCCGGATGGGGGGTGCAAAGCTTAGCAAACTCGAGGCAAGGCCGAGCGCGCCTCAACGGCCGAGATGGCGTCCGCCGTCGATGAGCTGGAATTCGCCGGTGGTCTTGGTGGCGCTCGCTGCGAGATAGAAGATGGCCTCGGCCACCTCCTCGGGCGTCACCAGGGCGGCCAGGGTGGAGTTCGCCTCGTAGTTCTGCTGTGCAGCCGCGTATCGTTCGGCGCCCAGGCCATTGCGCAGCCAGGGCGAATCCACCATGCCCGGCAGCACCGCGTTCACGCGGATCTGAGGGCCCAAGGATTTCGCGAGCGCGGTGGTCATCGAATTCAGAGCGCCCTTCGATGCCATGTAGGCGATGCTGGAACCGATGGCATTCTTGGAGGCGATGGAGGAAACATTCACGATGGCCGAGCCGGGGTTTTCCTTGAGAAGCGGCACCAGCGCGCGGCTCATCTGGAAGGCCCCGATGACGTTGACGGCATAAATGCGCTGGAAGTCCTCGGCAGTGAGTCCCGCAAGATTCTTCAGCGCCACGAATTTGGTGGTGCCGGCGTTGTTGATGAGCGCATCGCAGCGGGCGAAGTGGGCGCGCACTTTTCCTGCGAGTGCCTCGCAGTCCTCGTTCTGCGCCACGTCGGCCTTGACGACGAGCGCATCGGCGCCCGCGGCCCGGCAGAGTTCGGCGACTTTATCGGCCGGTTCTTGATTGCGGGAAAAATTCACGCAGACGTTCCAGCCGCGTCGGGCAAAGAGCGCCGCGCTCGCCGCGCCGATGCCGGAGGAAGAACCCGTGATGACACAGACCTTGCGTTCGGACATGAGGCCTCGCCAAAGCATGCAACGCCGCCATTCTGCCCCAACCGGGACGGGCGATCTTCAAGTACTGCAGGGCGGACCGCAACATGCGGCGGGCATCTTCAATCGCCCGGCAATATGACGCGCTGATCCGGCGGCTCCCGGTACAGCAGTTCCACCTCGCCGGCGCGCCGTTCCATGACCAGACGCTGATTGATCGAACGCTTGTCTGTAATTTCGCCGGCTTCGGGCGAGGGCGGATCCTTCAGCACCAGGAGGCGCGCCACGGTGTCGGCACCGCCCTGGCGCGCGCGATTGAACGCGGTCAGTTTCTGCGCGAGTGCGCTGCGCACGCGCTCGTCCAAGGCAGTGGTGAGCCATACCATGGCGCCAAGATAGGCATGATCCGGCGCCGTGATGACGGCATCGGCGACCAGCGGCTGCAGGGCCTCGACCAGATCCCGACGCACGATGCTCGATTGCACCCAGGTACCCGAGAGCAGTTTGAAATCCTCGGCGAGGCGGCCTGCGAATTCCAACCCTTCAATGGGCCGCTGCGGGTCAACCCAGCGCACCGCATCGCCGGTCTTGAAATAGCCCTCCTCGTCGAAGGCTTCGGCGTTCAAGGCATCCGCTTTGTAGTAACCGCGCATGATCTGCGGGCCCTTGATGCGAAGCTCTAAGCGATCGCCCGTCGGCACGAGCTTCAACAGGCAACCGGGTTGCGGCAGGCCGAGCAGTCCGGTGCGTTCGGCGTTCCAATACACCGCCATGCCGGTGGCCGTGGTCTCGGTCATGCCCCAGCCGGTGCCGAAAGGAAGGCGCTCACCGAGTTCTCGCACCGCCAGGCGCTGCATGCGTTCCCAGGTGGGTTGCGGCAGCAATGCACCGCCGTAGGAGAGCCCTCTGAGATTCTTGAAAAACTTGTGCCTGAGATCATCGTCGCGTTCCAAGGCGTCTGCCAGCGCGCCATACGCCGCTGGCACGCAACCGAAACTCGTGGGCGAGATCTCCCGCAAGTTCTCCATGGTCTTTTGGAACTGACCCGGCAGCGGCCGGCCGGTGTCGATATAAAGCGTGCCGGCGACGGCGAGCACGCCGTTGAACACCGCGTTGCCGCCGAAAGTGTGGTGCCAGGGAAGCCAGTCGACCACGGTGTGTACGCGGGAAGGATCAAAAGGTTCGCCGATCTGTCTCAGCATCTGCATGGAGCCGGCGATATTGCCGTGTGTGTTGATCACTCCCTTGGGGCGCCCCGTCGAGCCCGAGGTGAGAAGAATCTTTGCGATGGTGTCGTCGGCGATCTTCAGTCGGCGCTCGTTGACGGCCTGCTGGTCGACTTCGACGAGAAGCTCGTCGAAGTTTTCATCCGTCAGGAGGGTTCGGCCGGGCGAGCGGCAGACGTCCAGCGCCGCGGAATAGCGCTTGGCGTCCGCCGCGTACACCAGGCAGGGTTCGATGAGAGCCAGCGCATAACCCAGGCGCCCAAAGTCGGCGCCGAATGAGTAGGTCGGCGAAACGGGGACCACCGCCGCACCGGCGCGCATGCCGCCGAGCATCAGCAGCGCGTGATGGATGCTGTTCTCGGACAGAATCATGAGCGGCGGGCTCGCCGGCCCCAAGCCGCGTTTCACGAGCCAGGTTGCCACAGCGGCCGAGTCGCGCGCGGCAGCCGCATAAGTCAGGCGGCGCCAGGCGCCGCTCGCATCGCGCTCGGCGATGAAGGTGTTGGTGGGCCTCAGTTGCGCGGCGCGCGCCAGATAGTCGACCGGCGAGGGCAGGCCGCGCTCGAATGCATGGCCACAGCTCGCGTACACGCACCCGCCCGCGCCCTGCCGCACCTCGACGCTCGGCGGCGGCCGATTGAGCGAACGAATCGGAATCTCGTGCAGCGGTCTTGTCGTCATGGCGCCCCCGATAACCTCTCGTCCGCAAGTCTCGGACGATCCGCGCCGGAAGGGAAGCGTGACAACGGGACTGGTCAGCCGCTAGGATCAATCAAAGGGGAGAGAAGGGAACAGCGCATGGCGTGGACGCGAGCTCAGAAAAACGCGGTGTTGGCAGCGTATTTGGGATGGACCCTGGATGCCTTCGACTTTTTTCTCATGGTGTTCGTGTTCAGCGATGTTGCCAAGGAATTTCATTCGAGCAACGTCACGGCCACCATCCCTTTGACGTTGACCCTGGCGGCCCGCCCCCTGGGGGCGTATCTGTTCGGCCGCTTGGGCGATCGTTACGGCAGGAAGCCGGTGCTCATGTGGAACATCCTGGCATTTTCGGTGTTCGAAGCAGCATCGGGATTTTCGCCCGACATCGCATCGCTTCTGGTGGTGCGGTTCCTGTTCGGCGTTGCCATGGGCGGCGAGTGGGGCTTAGGCTCCGCACTCACGTTCGAAACCATTCCGGTCAGCGGACGAGGTCTGGTATCAGGCCTGTTGCAGGCCGGTTATCCGTCGGGCTAC
The DNA here is from genome assembly GCA_036494165.1 of Steroidobacteraceae bacterium. GTDB lineage: Bacteria > Pseudomonadota > Gammaproteobacteria > Steroidobacterales > Steroidobacteraceae > Bog-1198. Next base: position 63,641 of record DASXOQ010000096.1, on the reverse strand, counting down.
TTTCTCGCCACGCTCACGTATCGACTCTTTTACGATGACCTCGGCTGGCGCTGGCTCTTCTTCATCGGCGCGGTGCCCTCGTTGCTGGTGCTCTTCATCTGGCGCGGCGTCGAGGAGTCGCCCGCCTGGCTCGAACAACGGCTGCGCAAGGAAGAGAGCGCGTTGCTGCCGGCGGTCAGGCGCGAGTGGAAGCTTGCCCTCTACGCCATGTTGCTGATGGCCTGCTTCAATTTCTTCAGCCATGGCTCGCAGGACACCTATCCGAACTTGTTCCTGAAGGGACAGCATCATTTCGACACCAAGACGGTGTCGACCATCACCATGATCCTGAACGTGGGCGCGATATTCGGCGGACTGGCGTTCGGTTATTTGTCGCAAAGAATCGGCCGGCGCCGCGCCATCATGTACGCGACGCTCCTGGCATTGCCGGTATTGCCATTCTGGGCCTTCGGCACGACGCCGGTCATTCTCGCGGCGAGCGCGTTCGTGATGCAGGTGTCGGTGCAGGGCGCCTGGGGCATCATTCCCGTGCATCTGAACGAGCTTTCTCCACCGGAGATCCGTGCGACTTTTCCCGGCGTGGTCTATCAACTGGGGAACCTGTTGGCCTCGGTGAACGCGCCCCTGCAAGTGATGATTGCGGAGGCCAACGGCAACAACTACGGCCTCGCCATGGCAATCGTCGTGGGTTGCGTCAGCATTCTCATCGCGCTGATGGTGGCGTGGGGACCGGAGCGCCGTGGCGTTGCCATGGCCGACGCGCACCGCGCGCCCCTCACGTAGCGGCTGCGCTCAGTAGACTCCGATTTCAGGCGGCGCTGCGGATACGCCCGGTAGGCGCCGCATCCGTCGCGCCGTGTTATCGGCCGCCCATGCCATTTATCGGGCCTCTTCAGGGGCAGTGGGCAACCTCGACCGGCACACCAGCGCTTTAGAACAATTGGACTATTAGTCTAATATAGACTATTAAGTCCAAATCAGGTCATTTCATGCCAGCCATGTTGAATTGTCCGACATTGTCCGCCGCGGAAATCGCCGCCAGGATTTCCGCGATCAACATTCAAGAGGCGCTGCGACGTGCATTCCGTTCGCTTGCGGAGGGACGGGCTGCTCAGCCGCCCCAGACGTTGGCGCTGTTTCCGGGCGGCGGCGGGGATTTCATTACCTATCTCGGCGTGCTCGCCGACGAGGGGGTATTCGGCGCGAAGCTCTCGCCATATCTCGCTCGCCCCCAGGGAGGCATCGTGACGGCATGGACTTTGCTGATGTCCATGGAATCGGGAGAGCCCTTGCTTCTCTGCGATTCGAAGCAGCTCACGACCGAGAGAACCGCCGCGACCACGGCCCTGGCGGTGGATTTTCTCGCCCCGGAGAAGGCAACCAAACTGGCGGTCATTGGCTCGGGTCCTGTCGCCCAAGCGCATCTGCGCCATGTGGCGCGGTTGCGGTCGTGGACGCAGATTCGGGTGTACTCGCCCAAGCTCGCCGGTGCGCCGGAGCGCGCGAAAGCGGTGGCGGCGCTCGATCCGCGGGTTCAGATCGCCCCCGGTCTCGAGGAGGCGACCCGCGGTGCGGATGCGATTCTGCTCTGTACCTCTGCGGGAACTCCAGTTCTCGATCCCAATGGCCTGACGAGCCCGGCGCTCGTCACCTCGATCAGCACCAACCTCGCCCGCGCTCACGAGGTTCCACCGGCCTCGCTTCGCGACATGGACGTTTATTGCGATTTTCGTCTCACCACGCCGCTGGCGGCTGGAGAGATGCAAATCGCAGCCGCGGAACACGGCTGGTCGGCCGCTGCCATAGCGGGAGACCTGCCGGAACTCGCGAGCCGGCGTGCTCGCCTTCCCGATCATAGCCGTTCGGTGTTCTTCCGATCGGTGGGCCTCGGTATCGAGGACATCGCCGTCGCGAATGCCGTCCGCAAGTCTCTGACGAGCTGAACGGCCAACCGCTTGGCTCTATCCGGTATCACTCAAGAATCGAGGTTTGTCATGAAGATCACCCCGTTTGCCGTCGAGCAGTGGATGAACGAGTTCGAGACCATGTGTCGCTATAACCTCGCGGAGACCTGCGTGGCCTCGTTGACGATCCAGGAGCTATTGAATCTCGCAGGGCAGCGGGACAGCCTCCTGAAAGAACTGTTGCCTCTCAAGTTGACCTACGGGGATATCAAAGGCAGCTCGAGGCTCCGCTCCGCCATCGCCGCGCTGTTCACGCAACGCGGCCCGGAAGAGGTCTTGATCACGCATGGCGCGATAGGCGCCAATGCCCTGGTCTATCAAGCGTTGGTGGGTGCGGGCGATCAGGTGATTTCCGTGGTTCCCACTTATCAGCAGCATTATTCGATTCCCGAAAGCCTCGGTGCTGAAGTCCGCCGCCTGCATCTTCGAGCCGAGAACGCGTTCTTGCCGGACCTTGCCGAACTAAAAAGACTGGTGACGCCCAAAACCAAGCTGATCGCCTTCACCAATCCCAACAACCCCACCGGTTCGCTGATGGATCGCGGCTGCCTCGACGAGATCGTCGCGCTCGCCGATTCGGTGGGCGCGTATATCCTGAGTGACGAGGTGTATCGCGGTACCGATCAGGAGAGCGACTCGCTGGGGGCGTCCGTCGCGGATCTCTACGCCCGCGGCATCAGCGTCGGCAGCATGTCGAAAGCCTTTTCCTTGGCAGGCGTGCGACTCGGCTGGATTTGCGGTCCTGCCGAGGTCTTGAGCGCCGCCGAGGTTCACCGCGACTACAACACCATCAGCGTCGGGATGGTCGATGATCTGCTCGCCTCCATCGCGCTCGAGCATCAAGACAAGATTCTCAAGCGCAGCCGGCACATCGTGCGCGAAAACCTTGGGGAACTCGATCGGTGGGTGGCTGCCGAGTCCGCAATTTCCTACGTGAAACCCAAGGCCGGGACGGTGTGCCTGCTCAAATATCAAGGGGACATGCCATCACGCGAATTTTGTGTGCGACTCATCCAGGAAACCGGCGTGCTTTTTACGCCTGGCAGCACCTTCGAAGAGGAGGGCACCGTGCGCATCGGGTACGCGAACAACCACGAGGTGCTCAAAGGAGGCCTCGAGGCGACCAGTCGTTTTTTAAGAACCTTGCAATAGGATGGCGACCGGAAAGAAGCGCGCGGGCGTAAAGCCCGCCGGCGCCTCGAATAAGCACGCCTCTCAGGAACTCTTGGCCACGTCGAAGGGCTTTGCCGACGGAGTGGCCGCGTTGTTCTTTCCGTACGCAGAGGTCGTGGTCCATGACCTGCGCCGCCAGTGCGTGGCATACATCGCGAACAATCTGTCGCGCCGGAAGATCGGAGACGATTCGGCGCTGGAGCGTGCAGAACTCTCGGCGAAGGATCCGGTGATCGGTCCGTACGCGAAGCGCAACTACGACGGCGCCACCATGCGCTCGGTCAGCATCGTGGTCAACAATTCTGCCGGCAAGGCCATCGGCCTGGTTTGCATCAATCTGAACATCGGTGTGTTCGAGCAGGCGCATGCGGCCCTCGAACAGTTCGTATCCGGAGCGCGGCTGACCCGGCAGCCGCGGGCCATCTTTCAGGATGATTGGCAGGAGCGTATCAACACTTTCATCCATGCGTGGCTGGGGGAGCGTCGCGCCGCGCTGAACCTGCTGACGCGGGAGCAGAAGAGGGCGCTGGTCCAGGAGCTCTTTGCCAGCGGGGCCTTCAACGGTCGTAGCGCCGCTGAATACATCGCGCGTATCCTCAACATGGGCCGCGCCACGGTGTTCAAACACGTCAAGGCGCTCAAAGAGGTAGAGGAATCGAGGTCAGGCTTACGATCCTGACGGCGATGGACCGGAAGGCGGATGCGACTCAAGAAACCAAAAATTTTCAAGTTTTACGCCGGGCTGCTGTGCTTCGCGTTCGGGCTGCCCTCAGCGGTGAGCGCGGCGCCCGACGCGCCTTTCGGAGCAAATGTGGTTCTGTTTCGGCCCGACATGCCGGAAGCGGCAATCCAGAAGATTGCGGACGACATCTATGCCCGGCAGCTCGACAACCAGTTCGGAGCCGAGCGCTACGCGCTCCTGTTCGAGCCCGGAGCCTACGGCTCGAAAGACAACCCGCTCCGTATCAAAGTGGGCTATTACACCGAAGTGGCGGGTCTTGGAGCGAAGCCCACCGACGTTGTCGTTCACGGCGTGATCCAAGTGCGCAACCGCTGCTTCAAGGGCGGCTGTGTGGCGCTCGACAATTTCTGGCGTTCGCTGTCGAATTTACACATCGATGTTCCTCCCGGACAGGCGGAATGCGACGGCGAGATATGGGCCGTTTCGCAGGCGGCGCCGGTGCGAAGAATTAAGGTGAGCGGCGGCGATTTCAGACTGACTGATAAATGTTCCGCACCGGCCTTTGCCAGCGGCGGTTTTATCGCCGATTCGGTATTCGGCGGCGACGTTCAGAACGGCGTGCAGCAACAGTTCCTCACCAGGAACAGCCGCCTGGCGCATTGGGTGGGCGGCAATTGGAACCAGGTGTTCGTGGGCGTCGAGGGGAGCTTGCCGAGCTGCTCGGCCGGCGAAAACTGCCCCTATTTTGCGGTCGCCCAGACTTCGGAGAGCAAGGAAGCGCCGTTCTTATATAAGAGTGGAACCGGAGGCTACGAGGTCTTTCGCCCTGGTCTGCGGCTGGTAAGTTCGGGCGTCAGTTGGGAGAAGGGCACCGAGAAAGGCGACTCGCTGCCCTTGCATCGATTCTTTCTGGCGGCACCGAAGGATGGTGCGCGCACCATCAACGCGGCGCTGGACTCCGGCAGGCACCTGATATTGACGCCGGGCGTCTACCATTTGACCGAGCCGTTGCGCGTCTCGACTCGCGGCACCGTGATACTGGGCTTGGGCTTTCCCACCCTCATTCCGGATAGGGGCGGACTCGCACTCAAGGTTCGCGCGCCGGGAGTGTCCATTTCGGGGGTGTTGTTCGAAGCGGGAAAGAGCGAATCGCCCGAGCTCGTCAGAATCGGCGAGCGGCGCGATGCGGGTGACGCCGCTGATCCCAGCGCCTTGCACGATGTTTTCTTTCGCGTCGGTGGCGCCGAGATCGGCAAGGCGGCGGCGAGTCTCGTCGTCAATCAGAGCCACGTCATCCTCGATCACCTTTGGGCCTGGCGCGCCGATCACGGACAAAGCGCGGATCACGAGCAGGGCGTAGGCTGGGACAAGAATGTCGCGGACACGGGACTCATCGTGCGCGGCGATCATGTCACCGCCTACGGTTTGTTCGTCGAACACTATCAAAAGGACGAAGTCGTCTGGGAGGGTGAGGAGGGCACCGTCATCTTCCTGCAGAATGAGATGCCCTACGATGCGCCGAACCAGCAAAGCTGGCGTGCATCCGCCGATCATGACGGTTACCCCGCCTTCAAGGTCGCCGACGGCGTCCGGCACTTTCGCGGCATGGCGTTTGGCAGCTACAACTACTTCAACCGGGGCGTTGCAGTTTTCGCCGACGACGCGTTCGAGGTGCCCGCTACGCTTCCGCCGGGAAGCCTTAAGGACGCATTCACAATCTTCCTGAACGCTGCGGCGAGCGGTGGCGTTCGCCACGTCGTCAACCGTCACGGTGGTTCGGCAACGGCAAAAAATCCCGACATCGCAGTGCGAATAGCGGCCTATCCCTAGATTGCCGCCCGGCCGGCCAGCGCTGGAGCGCCATGTAATGCTTTACATGGCTCCAACCTTCACTTACATTTGCCAGCATAGCTCGAACATTGCCACTCGTGCGCTTTGTCTCCGCACGAAGCGCGGCTATTTGCCGGAGGAGTTGAACGATGAAAATCGATCGTCGTGGGTTCGTTCGATTGGCCGCCGCTGCGGCGAGCGCTGTCGCCGGCAGTGCAGTGAACGGATTTAAGGCGGCAGGCGGGACGACTGCCCGTCTCATCGACGTTCATCATCATGTATTTCCTGAGCCGCTGGCATCTGTATTGCGCACTTACTGGCCTGCGAACTCCTTGCCGGGCCTGGACCGGTCAATGCAGGAACTGTCCGCGGGCGGCACAAGCTTCGCCATGATGTCCTATCCAAACTACGATATCTTGAGCTTCGACAAGGCGCGGCTCAGCGGGTTGATCCACGAGACCAACAGCGCGGCGAAGGATCTCATCCGACCCAACTTGCAGCGCTATGGCTTGTTCGCGTCGTTGCCGCTGCCATTCGTCGATTCCGCGCTTGAGGAAATCACGTACTGTTACGACAAGCTGGAGACGGATGGCATCCTGCTGCTGAGCAGCTACAACGACAAATGGCTGGGCGATGCGAGCTTCGCCCCGGTGCTCGATGAATTGAACCGGCGAAAGGCGGTGGTCTTCGTGCATCCGGCCGCGTCCACCTGCTGCCGCGGATTGGTACCCGGATTGTCCGATTCGGTCATCGAATATGAGACCGACACCGCACGCACGCTCGCAAGTCTGCTGTTTTCTGGAACGGCCGAGCGCTGCCCCGATATCCGATTCATTTTCTCCCACGCCGGCGGGTCGATGCCTTCGCTCATCGAGCGTTTCACGACGGCCACCCAGCCGAGTCCCGCGGTCGCCAAGAATATTCCCAAGGGCGCGCTCGCCTACCTTAGGGCCTTTCACTACGACACCGCACAGGCGGTTAATCCCACCGCTTTGGGTGCACTGTTGCGCATCGTCGAACCGAGCCAGGTCCTGTTCGGCACCGATTTCCCATATCGCCATGCCCCCGACCAGGTGGCTGCCCTGCGCGGCCTGCACCTCCCCGCCACGACGCTGACGGCCATTCTCGCGGGCAACGCCGAACGGCTGATACCGAGAAGCGCTGCAGGCCGCTGATTTATCTCCGCCGTGAGGGCAATCGGGATGACCAATACCAATGATCCAGGCAAACCATTTCCCGCGAGCGTCCATGCCCACTAGATTTCGCTCCGGTCGGTTCTAAGACGCGCACACCGCGTCGCATGTCGGGGGAAGTATGGCTGCGATAAACAATGCGCTCATCATCGGTGGCGGCATCGGCGGACTGGTGGCGGCGACCTCCATGCGGCGCGCTGGCATCGAGGTGGATCTCGTCGAGATCAAGAACGACGCCGCCGTCTACGGCGTCGGCATCATTCAACCAAACAACACTCTGCGGGCGCTCGATGAAATCGGTCTCGCGCAGGCCTGCGTGAGCGCCGGGGCCCCGTTTCGCGGCTGGCAAATCCGCGACCCAGGCGATGCCTTGCTGATGACGGTCGACAGCCCGAACACCGCCGCACCCGCCTATCCGCCGATCAACGGCATCACCCGCCCGCGGCTGCACGATATCCTGATGCAGGCGGCACGCGCGGCCGGGACGCGCTTTCAGTTCGGCACACATGCAACTGCCATCGCCGACAATGGCGAACAGGTGCAGGTAACCTTCAACACCGGCGAGCGCCGCGCTTACGATTTTCTGGTCGGCGCCGACGGCATCCATTCGAGCACCCGGGCGTGGTTGTTCCCGGAAGCCCCCAAGCCGCGCTTCACGGGCCAGGCGGTGTGGCGCTACAACCTGCCGCGACCTCGTGACATGGTCTGGGGCGAAGTGCATTACAACGCCCGCAGCAAGCTCGGCCTGGTGCCGCTTGGGCCCGAACTCATGTACATGTTCTTAGTGACCCATGAGCCGGGAAATCCCCGCCTGCCGCCCGACACCCTGGCCGCGGCGATGCGCGAGCGGCTCAAGGACTATGGACCGAGGATCGGGCGGCTTCGAGATCTGATCACCGATCCGAACGGCGTGGTGTACAAGCCGATGGAATCGGTCCTGCTGCCCGCGCCCTGGTACCGCGGCCGCTGCCTCATCATCGGAGACGCGGCGCACGCCACGACGCCGCATCTCGCCCAGGGTGCCGCCATGGCCATCGAAGATGCGGCGCTGCTGGGACAGATGCTCGGGCAGAGCGGCGCCTTGCCGGAGTTGCTCGCCGGGTTCATGAAGCGTCGCGCGGCTCGCGCGGCCTATGTGGTCGAGACATCGGACCAACTTTCACGCTGGGAACTCGAACAGTGGGGCGGGGTGGTCAATCCGCAGGCCCGTCCCGGCGAATTGATGCACGAGGCGGGCCTCGCGCTGATGGCATCTTACTAGGAGTATCCGTTGGCTAAAGTCATCGTCACCTGTGCGGTCACAGGTTCCGTGCACACCCCTTCGATGTCCCCGCACCTGCCGGTGACGCCCGATCAGATTGCCGAATCCGCCATCGCGGCGGCACAAGCGGGCGCAGCCATCGTGCATCTGCATGCGCGCGATCCGGCGACCGGTCGTCCCACCCAGGACCCGAACGTCTATCGGCAATTCCTGCCCAAGATCTTCGAGGGCTGCGGCGCCATCATAAACATCACCACCGGCGGCTCTCCCACGCTCAGCCTGGCGGAGCGCCTGGCGCCGGCGGCGGAATTTCGTCCGGAAATCGCCTCCCTCAACATGGGTTCAATGAATTTCGGCATGTACGAGCTGCTGCAGCGATTCAAGGAGTTTCAGCACGACTGGGAGCGGCCGTTTCTTGCCAACACCGACGATGCGGTGTTTCGCAATACGTTCCGCGACATCGAAACCATCTTGAAGACTTGCGGGGGCGCGGGCACGCGCTTCGAAATCGAGTGCTACGACGTCGGCCATCTGTATACCGCCGCGCATTTCCTCGACCGCAAACTGCTCGAGCCGCCGCTGTTCATCCAGACGGTATTCGGCATCCGCGGCGGCATCGGCGCCCACATCGAGGACATCACCATGATGCGCCGGACCGCCGACCGCCTGTTCGGCCGGGACTATCACTGGTCGGTGCTCGGCGCCGGGCGCGCACAGATTCCCACCGCCACCATCGCCGCGGTGCTCGGCGGCAACGTGCGCGTGGGTCTCGAGGATTCGTTGTGGGGGCAGGATCGAAAGCTGGCGACCAACGCCGACCAGGTGCGCTGGATGGCGACGATCCTGCAGGCGCTCGGCCACGAAATGGCGAGTCCCGATGAGGCCCGCGCGATGCTCAAGCTCAAGGGCGCCGCGGCGGTCAAAATCCCGCGGCAAGTCATGCGCACCGGCTCGGATTGAGGATTGTCCCCATGCTTGAATACTTTCCGACCAACTACGTATGGAATCTCTCGACCAACATCGCGCTCTCGATGGGCGGCAACTATGGCGAGGTGTACGAGATCTGCCGCCCGCTCCTCGAAGCCTCGAAGTCGGGGGACGATGCGGGTACGGTCGCTTTCTTCGATGCCTGGTGCGCCCAGGCCGACCGGTTGGTGGAATTGGCCGAAGAGGATCTGTCCGCCGGCCGCCGCTTGAGCGCCGGGGCCAAGTTCGGCCGAGCCGCCACCTACTACCTCACCGCCGAGCGCATGCAGAACCGTAACTTCGCACCGCGCCGCGAGGCCTATCGGAGAATGCTCGACTGCTTCCGCCGGTACCTCGAGCTCGGCGAGCAGCCGTGCGAACGCGTGGAGATTCCATTCGCGGGCAAAAGCCTCGCCGCGCTGTTCATGCCGGCCGCCGGACCGGCGCGAGGCAAGGCGCCTTGCATCGCATTCTTCAACGGCCTGGACAGTACCAAGGAGATGATCTACGGCAGTCGCATCGGCCACGAACTCGCGCGGCGCGGCATCGCCACCCTGATGGTGGACCAACCCGGGGTCGGCGAGGCGTTGCGGCTCCAAGATCTGACGGCGGTGGTGGAAGCCGAGCGCTGGGCGGCAGCCTGCGTAGATGTGCTCGAAAAACGGCCCGACGTCGATGCCAGCCTCCTGGGCGTGTGCGCCTGGTCGCTCGGCGGGTTTTACGCACCGCGTGCCGCGGCCTTCGAGAAGCGCTTCAAGCTCTGTGTGGCATGGGGCGCCAACTTCAACTGGGGCGAACTGCAGAAGCGGCGCGCGCAACGCGAGGGCGACCGTCCGGTGCCGCACTATTGGGAGCATGTGCAGTGGGTGTGGGGCAAGAATTCCTTCGAGGAGTTCATGGCATTTGCGCCGCGCGTCACGCTCGCAGACTCGATCGACAAAATCACCGTGCCTTTCCTGGTGACCCACGGGTCGAATGACCGGCAGATCCCGCGCGAATACGCGGTGGCGCAGTTCGAGGGAGCCATCAACAGTCCGAAGCGCGAGCTCAAATGGTTCACGCCGCGCGAAGGCGGCATCGAACATGTCAGTGCCGACAACATGGACAACGCACGCGACTACATCGCCGACTGGATCGCCGCGACCTTCAAGGAACTCGGCGCACAGCGGGTACGCACGTAGAGAGGAAATCATGGCCATCATCGGTATCGAGACATTGGAATACGGCGTCGAAGACCTGGCGCAGGCGACGCGTTTTTTCGAGGACTTCGGCCTGCCGCGCCTCGAAGCAGGCGCAGCGGAAAGCCGTTTCGAACTCGAGGAGGGCTCGAAGGTGCTGATCCGGCCGCTGCACGCCGCGCGCGTACAGGGAGCGGCTCTCGAGGGTCCGGGCGTCCAGCGCGTGGTGTGGGGCGTAGATACGCCGGCGAATCTTGAACGGCTCGCCGCCTCGCTTTCGCGGGATCTTGAAGTGCGGCGCGACGCCGACGGCACCGTGCTTTTCCAGACCGGGTTCGGCCTTGCCATGGGACTGCGCGTGTTCGCGAAGCGTCCCGTGGTCAACGCGCCTGATCCTGTGAACGCACCGGGGTGCGTACGGCGCCTGAACCAGCATCGCAAATGGCGGCTGCGGGCGCGGCCCAAGGTGATCGCACACGTGGTATTTGCGGTACCCGATCACCTGAAAGCGGCGCAGTTCATGCGCGAGCGACTCAATTTCAAGCTTTCCGACTCGCAGCGCGGCTACGGCGAATACCTGCGTGCCGACGGCACGAACAACCATCATTCGCTGCTGCTGCTGAACGCCAACCTGCCTTTCCCCGGCATGGACGGCAAGCTGCGGTTTCATCATGCCAATTTCGGCGTGGAGGACATTGACGAAATCATGGTCGGTGCCAACCACATGACCCGTTGCGGGTGGGCGCCGTCGAGCTTCGGGCTCGGCCGTCACCGCATCGACTCGGCCCTGTTCTACTACCTGCCTTGCCCGGCGGGCGGCGAGGCCGAATATGGCACCGATTCGGATTACGTCGACGATGGCTGGGTGCCGCGAGAGTGGATCGAGCCGCTATTCGGCTATGTATCCTTTATGCATAACCTGCCGCCGTTCTTAAAGGCGCCCCCGGAGTGGAACTTTGTCTACATGACGGGCATCGAGAAGTCGGGCCACTGAGGAGCAGTCCTCAGGGCGGACGCGCTACAAGGCCTCGACGTTCCCCGAGACCCAGAGTGCGGTGAGCCTCACCTGGACGAAGCGCCAGCCCTCGGGTGTGCGCCGGTAGGTGCAGTCATACCAACCGCCCGCGCCCCAATGATCTCGCGGGGTGCGCACGTGCACGGCCTGCAGATACGAACGCGAAGCTGCGCTGTCGCCGTCGATGCGGATCTGGTGGTTGCTGCTGATGTGATGGGTAGCGGAATAACTCCGGAAACTCTGCGGCACCCGGGCGCTCATCTCCGCGCGCGGGATCTTGAGTCGCGCGTCCGGCCCCGCCGCAGGCTGTGGCAGGTCGATGAAGCCGTCCTCCGCGTAATTTCGCACGTAAGCGTCGAAGTCGCGGGTATCGAGCGCGCGCGCAAAGCTGTAAAGCAGCTCGCTGATCTGGGTGCGGTCGATCAGCCAGTTCACCTTTTCCTCGAGCGTCTGCATCGTTCCTCCGCCGCTATTCTTCGAGGATCGCAACCGCACGGGTCCACCCCGCCGAAGCGGCGCGGATCTTGAACGGAAAGCAGCTCACCTTGAAGCCGCTGGGCGGCAGGGCCTCGAGATTGTGGAGCTTCTCGAGGTGGCAGTAGCCGATGTCGCGGCCGGCTTTGTGACCTTCCCAGATGAGCCCGGCATCCTGAGTCGCCTGGTAGCGTTCCTTGGTGTGCACGAACGGTGCGTCCCAGCTCCAGCCGTCGGTTCCCGTCACCCGCACGCCGCGCTCCAGAAGATACATGGTGGCCTCGTATCCCATGCCGCAGCCCGAACTCACGTAATCGTCATGACCGTAGCGCTCGCCTGCCCGGGTGTTGACCAGGACTATTTCCAGCGGTTTGAGCTCATGGCCGATGCGCTTAAGCTCCTGCGACACTTCCTCGGCGCTCACCACGTGGCCGTCGGGCAGGTGGCGGAAGTCGAGCTTGACACCCTGTTGGAAGCACCATTCGAGCGGCACCTCGTCTATGGTGATCGCGCGTTCGCCCTGATTCATGGTGGAGGCAAAATGGTAGGGCGCATCGAGATGCGTGCCGTTGTGGGTGATGAGTTCAACGCGCTCGATCGCCCAGGCCTCGCCGTCGGGCAGATCCTCGCTCTTTAGACCGGGAAAGAACTGCAAGAGCTCCGGCGCGGAGGTGTGGTGATCGACGTAGTGGATTTTCGGCCGATACGGCGGCGGATCGGAGAGCACGTCGTTCTCGAGGTAGATGGACAAATCCACGATCCGCGTCATGCCGAAACTCCCGAAACACAAGTCGCAAGCCTACGGGGGCGGGGCGGTGCCCGGAAATGGTTTGCGCCGATGACTTTCATCGGCTACCCCGATAATCAGAAGGATTGGGCCGCATCGGCGAGCAACTGGCGCAGCCACATGTGCCCCGGTTCGAATTCGTGGCGTTCATGCCAGAAAAGCGATTCCTGCAGCGGCGTGACCGCGATGGGCGGTGCGAGCAGCCGGATCGGCAGGCCCGGCTGCAGGAGCTGGGCGAGGCGGCGTTGCACGGTTGCGATGAGCGAAGTACCCGGCAGCAGCATCGGCAGTGCCGAGAATCCGGCGTATGACACCGCCGCTTTGAGGTTCAGGCCGTCGCGTCGCACCGCCAGTTCTTCGACCGTGCTGGTGCCGGAGCCGAAATCCGCGACCGCGTGCGGCAGGGCGAGATACTCTTCCAGCGTCAGGGTCTGCCCGAGGGTGGGGTGATCGCGCCACACGGCGCAGACCCAGTCGTCGCTGAACAGGCGGCAGCGCCTGAGCGCCATGGATTTGCCGGCCTCATTGATGAGAGCGAGGCTGCCGATCAGGTGCGGCGTTTCGGGCAGGATGCAAAAATGCACATCGCCGGCTTCCAGCCGTTTCACGCTGGACGCATCGAGCGCTTCGACGCGGCAGGTGATGCCGGGCGCGTCACGCTGCAGACGTTTGATCACCTCGCGCATGAACGCCACGAAGCAGTAGTCGGACATGACGAAGGAAAAGGTTCGCGTGGCGGTGCCCGGGTCGAAGCTGGGCTCGGCCTCGAGGGCGGCCTGGATGCGCAACAGGATGTCGCGAATCGGTTCGACGAGCGCCTGCCCGCGGGGCGTCAGTTCGAGCTCGCGCCCGGCGCGGGTGAGCAGTTCGTCGCCGAAATAGTCCCGCAGCCGCTGCAGCGCTCCACTCATCGCGGACTGCGACAGGTAGACCCGCTCCCCGGCGCGCGTCACGTTCTTCTCCCGCAGCAGCGCATCGAGTGCGATGAGTAGATTGAGGTCGAACCGATTGAGGTGCATGCCACTCCGGGGACGTCCGTCAGCCGCTCGGTAGTCTGGTGTCGTCGCCCCGATTATGAGGCAACAACCGTGGGTTGGGCACGTGTGAACTCAAGTCCGCGAGATTTCGGGGGTCGGCTAAGTCAGTGAGCTGTTTGCGGACACCTTGCCGTTCCTGGCCGCGCCGCTGCGGTTCTCAGTGCCGCGGCATCAGAATGCCACCCAGCGCCACTCGATCTTGCTGTTCGGCGAGGACGATGAGGGTCCCGAGTGGTGGAACGAGTCGATGACGTTCTGCCACATGGATTCGACGTTGGCGGGGAACCTCTGGATGAAGTCGTGCACCAGCGGAATGTGCGTGTAGCAGAACCAGCCGAGCAGGAGGAGGGCGCCCAGCTGAAAAATGCTGTCCCAGGCGGCGTACCAGTGCGGTGGGAAGCCGGCACGATTCATGTAAATGGCGCGTCGTGCATGGTGGAGCGGCGAGGCGATGAGGCCGTAGGCCATGCAGAGAATCAGGCACGCGGCCCACAGCGGGACCGACGCGGTCACGGCCCAGCCGAAGAGCGCGCCGGTGGTGGCGAGCGTGACCAAGGAGACGATGAACACGAGGAACATCACCATGCCGGCGATGGCGAGCAGCGGAATCATGAGACCCGCCAGCACCTGGGCGAAATAGCCCGAGTGCGTGCTGACCTGGTAGACGTTGCGTTGCAGGTTGTGGGCCCACCAGTAGGCGCTGTCCGTCCAGCGGCGGCGCCATTCACGGCGCTGCTGGCGCCAGTGGCGCCGCCATTCCGCATCGTTCTTGAACTGCGCGTAGTGCTTCTTGGCCCGATCGACGACTTCCTGCGCGTTGAATGGCGCGCCGGAGGCCGCGGCGCGCTCCTCATCCGTGTGCGCGAACGGAATCACGAACATCATGATGAGGTAGGCGAGGATCCAGAGGCCGCCGCTCAAGAGCGTCAGCACCACGAATATGATGCGTACCAGCGTGACATCGACGTTGAAATAGGCCGCCATGCCCATGCAGATGCCGCTGATCATCGCGCCTTCGCGGACCTGGTAGAGCCGCCGGGTCGCGCCGTCCGTCGCGCCCTGGGTCTTGGGGCGCTCGCTTTGCGCGCTGCCGGGATTCGCCGCGGCGGAGGCGCCCGCCTCGTCGCTCTGCACCGAGCCCATTTCCTTCAGCACGTTGCCGATCTCGCCTTCGGTCACGACGTTCTTGTGCGAGCTCAGGTAATGAGCGCACTTGTCCGCGATCGCCTGCTCGAGATCCGCCAGGATTTCGCCCTGATCGGGATTGCCTTTGAGTTTGTTGCGCGCGTCATCGAGATATGCGCGCAGCGCCTGGTAGCCGGGCTCTTCGATGTGATAGGCGATGCCGTTCAAATTGACGACGATGACGGTGTTCATGATCCGCGACCTAGCTGATTGATTGTGGTGTTGAGATAGTCCCAGTAGCTCTTGAACTCACCGAGCTGCGAACGACCCTTGTCGGTGAGCTTGTAATACTTGCGGGGTGGGCCGGACTCCGACTCCTGCCACTCATAGTCGACCAATTCCTCACGACGCATTTTGCTGAGAAGCGGGTAGAGCGTGCCTTCCTGGGTGGCGAAATCGGTTTCCGCCAGCTTCTTCATCATGTCGGCGACGTAGACCTTGTCCGCGGCCACGATCTGCAGGATGAGGAACTCCAAGAGCCCTTTGCGGATGGTGGTAAATTTTTGAGTCGGATCCGTCACTGACAAGCTACCTTTATATAACAAGGTACCTGTTCAAAACGATAACGTCAATAGGATCTGGGGGTTAGAGGTTCTGCAGGAGCGCTAACGTCCGGAAAAAGCTCACGATTCTCACAAGCGGTGGATCAGTTCCACGGTCGAAGCGGGGACGGTGTCGGCTGTCCGACTGAAGATCAAGATCGATCGGAGATCGTCAGCAGTGCAATGCGGGGGTGTGAAGAGGCGGGTATCGACGACACGGCCGCCGACGCGCGCTACCCCAGCCGGCCACGCACCATGGCGAACACCGCTTCGCTCTCGCGGGCGCCGAATTCCAGAAGGTGTTCAATTTCCTGGTTGGCGGCGCTCGCGTAGGCCTGGTCTTTTAGGTTTGGCAGGTTGATCGCGACGTTGAGGGAGGCCGAGCGCAGCGCCGCTTGTGCTGCGAGCACCCCGACGCCGGCATCGCTGATGACGCCCGAGTAACCATGTTCGGCCGCACGGCGCGCGATGCCGATGACTTCGGCGCACACCCGGGCGCAATCGAGCGGCGCTTCGGTGGCGGTCTTGAGGCCCGCCTGGATCGCCTTGGCGCGCTCGCTCTTCTCGGACTCGCTGGCCTTCGGCAAGCGGTAGGCCTCCATGAGCGTGTTGAAGGCGTTGATGTCGTCGCTCACCATCGCGGTGAGCCGCGCCCGCAGGCGTTCGGAGGAGGTGCGCACCGCCATCATCTCGCTGCTCACCGCCTCCTGGCCCTTTTTTCCCAGGGTCACGTTGCACACCATGGAGATGCACGCCGCGCCCATCGCACCGATAAGTGCGGCAGCGCTGCCGCCGCCCGGGGTGGGCGCGGCGCTCGCGAGATCGCTCAGAAACTTTTCCACTGTCTTGTCTTGAGTCATGCCTTGGCCACCAAGCTCCTCGCGATGTTGTAGATTTCCTGAGCGTCGAGCACCTGATCGTTGGCTTCGAACAGGCGGCCGACGCAGGCGCGATGCGTCGAGAGCTTCAAAGGACCGAATCCTAGCGGACCGTAAAGATATTTGCCGTGCGATTGTACGGCGCGGTCGGCCATGCCCACCCCTTCGATGCCGGCGGGGGGCGTGGCGTTGGCATCGGCGATGAGTTCGAGGCTTGTCGAGCGCTGCCAGGCGTCGGCCTTCAGCAGGGTGATGCCGGAGGCGCCCGTGGCGAGCACGATGTGAGCGCCGTCGATGGCCGCCGCGCGCTCCTCGTCTTGAGACGCCTCGAGGGCATGCACCTCGACGCCGAAGCGGCTTTTCAATGCCGTGCAGACGGCTGTCACGCCGGCGAGCTTGCGACCGGTGAGGGTGACTGCGACTCCCTCGCTGGCCAGCAGCACCGCCGCGCGCTGACCCACAGGTCCCGTCCCTGCGAGGATCACTGCCCGCTTGCCGGCAAGCCTCCTGCCGTGGGCGAGCGAGGCGACCGCCGCGGCCGCGGTGGTGTTGGAACCGTTGCAGTCGAACATCACCGAGACGCGAAACTTGCCGAAAAAACGCGCGCGCACGGCATCGAGCAGCGCTTCGCCCGCGCTCATGTTGCCGCCGCCCACGAAAATGGCCGTGTTTTTCTTGTCCTTGGGGCCGCGCGTGAAAATCGCGCCGTCGACGAGCGCGCCCACCGCCGCGGGCGTCACGCCGCCGTAGCTTGCGATATGGTCGGCACCGCCGTCGTAACCGACGACGTTGTCGAAGACCGAGGGCAGGGTGTCGGTATCGAACTGGTAGAGGAGTTTTTTCAAGCCGACATCATGTCAGAAGATGCTGCGGTTTGCCCGCAACCCAGAGTTCGATGTTGTCGATGAGTTGGTCGGCGAGGAACTGCATGGCGCCGTCCGAGGCCCATGCCACATGCGGGGTGAGAATGAAATTTGGGCGCCTGACATCGAGCAGGGGGTGGCCGTTCTTCGGCGGCTCGATGGTGAGCACGTCGAAGCCGGCGCCGCCGATGAGGTTCTGATCGAGCGCCTCGATCAGCGCCGCCTCGTCCACCAGGCCGCCGCGCGCCGTGTTGATGAGAAGCGCGGTTGGCTTCATCTTGCGTAGCGCCTTGGCATCGATGAGGTTCCTGGTCGCCTCGGTCAATGGACAGTGCAGTGTGAGGACATCGGACTCGGCGAGCACCTCGTCCATGGGTGTAAAGGTCACGCCCTCTGCCTTTGGCGGTGCGTGGTCCGCGAACAGAACCCGCATGCCGAACGCGCGCGCGATGTGCGACACGCTCTGGCCGATCGCCCCTTCGCCGATGATCCCTAAGGTTGCGCCATGAAGATCGCCGATCGGATGGGTGAAGAAGCAGAACTGATCGGCCTTGTTCCAGACTCCGGCCGCCACGTCTTCGCGGTAGGCGATCAGATTGCGCCTGAGCGCAAGCATCAACGCAAAGGTGTGTTCCGGGACGGTGTGGACCGCGTAGTTGCGGATATTGGCCACCGCGATGCCGTGCGCCTTGCAGTAACCCAGGTCGATGACATCGTAGCCGGTGGCGGCGACGGCGATCATCTTGAGTTCCGGCAGCTCTTTCAAACTCGCTTCGCGAAGCGGCACCTTGTTGGTGATCGCAATGTTAGCGCCCCTGAGGCGCGGCACGACTTCCGCCGGGGCGGTCTTTTCGTGCTCGATGTATTCGGTCTTGAAGCGGAATTTGCGGACCTGCGCCTTGAGCGAGGCGCGGTCCAGGAACACCACGCGACTCATGCGGCCAGGCCGGTCTTGCCGCTAGAACTGCCCGCATCCGCTTGGCGCCAGTGCGCCTGCGCGGCGGCGACGCCGCTGCCGGGTTCGATTTTCACGCCTACATCGAGCATGGCCATCTCCGCGCCTGCGATCGCGCCCAACAACATCAATTCGTTCAGATCCCCCAAATGGCCTATGCGGAACAGTTTTCCCGCGACCTTGGAAAGACCGGCGCCCAGGGCTAAATTGTAGCGGTTGAATGCGCGCGCGATGACATCGTTGCCGTTGATGCCCTCCGGCACCATCACTGCGGAGACGGTATCCGAATACCACTCCGGGGCCACCGCGCAGAGCTTCAATCCCCAGCCCTTCGTGATTGCGGCGCGCACCCCCGAGGCCAAGTACCGATGCCGCCGGAACACGTTCTCCAGACCCTCTTCTTGCAGCATGAGGATTGCCTCGCGCAGGCCGTACATCATGGGAAGCGAGGGGGTGTACGGAAAGTAGCCCGAGGCATTGGCGTTCACCATGTCGGCATAGTCGAAGTAACAGCGATAGGAAGTGGCGCGCTTGGCCGCTTCCAACGCCTTCGCACTCACGCAGGTGACGCCGAGCCCTGCGGGCAGCATCAGGCCCTTCTGCGATCCGGACACGCACACATCGACGCGCCATTCATCCATTCTGAAATCGATGCTGGCAAGTGCGCTTACGGCGTCCACGAACAGAAGCGCCGGATGCTTGGCCTCATCGAGCACGCGCCGCATGCCCTGCACGTCGCTGGTGACGCCCGTCGCCGTCTCGTTCTGGCACATGAGCACCGCCTTGATCTTGTGGCCGCTGTCGGCCTTCAATGCCGCCAGGTGCCGATCGAGCGGTGCGCCTTCGCCCCACGGAGTCTCGAGTATCTCCACCTCGAACCCGAGGCGCTTGGCCATGTCGGCCC
The DNA here is from genome assembly GCA_036494165.1 of Steroidobacteraceae bacterium. Taxonomy (GTDB): domain Bacteria; phylum Pseudomonadota; class Gammaproteobacteria; order Steroidobacterales; family Steroidobacteraceae; genus Bog-1198. The sequence goes on along the minus strand of DASXOQ010000096.1, from coordinate 44,754 downwards.
AGAGATGACTGAACTGCCCGAAGCGGGCGATCAACACCTTGTCGCCGGGATTTAAGCAGTTGGTCAGTGCGGCCTCCCAACAGCCGGTGCCGGAGGAGGGATAAATAATCGGCGCGCCGGTGCTGGTCTTGAATATAGACTTGAGCCCGTCGAGACACGCGCGCGTCAATGCCGGGAATTTCGGTGAGCGGTGATCTTCCATGGAGACCACCATGGATCGGAGTACCCGATCAGGAACGTTCGTAGGCCCGGGAACGAATAAGAAATTGCGACCAGCCATGCCGATCTCCTTCGATTGTGTTTCGAATGTGGCGCCATCGGATTTATGCAGCCTGCGCACGGCAAAAATCCCCAGCGCAGACTAGACCGATGATATATTAGATATCATGATCCGCGTCAGGTGGGAAGTGGGGGCGTCCAATGCGTATCGCCATCGTCGGGCAAAGGGAATTCGGAAAGGCGGCGTTTGAAGCCTTCCGAGCGCGGGGGGAAGAGGTTGCGGGCGTGTTCTGCCGCCCGCAGCCGGCAGACCAGCCGGATGATCCGCTTTGCGAACTCGCCACCCTGCAGGGCGTTAAAGTCTTCAAGTTTGCCTCGCTGCGCGCCGAAGAGGCCCGCGCGGCACTGAAGGATCTTAAGGTCGACCTCGCTGTTCTCGCCTTCGTGCTGCAGTTCGTTCCGCAGGACTTCGTGGCGATCCCGAAGCACGGCACCATCCAGTATCACCCGAGCCTGTTGCCGCGTCACCGCGGTCCGAGCGCGATCAACTGGGCCATCATTCGCGGCGAGCAGCGTACCGGCTTGTCCATTTTCCGGCCCACCGATGGTCTCGATGAGGGTCCGGTGATCCTGCAGAAGGAAACCGAAATCGCCCCCGACGATACCTTGGGCAAGGTGTATTTCGAACGCCTCTTTCCCATGGGGGTCGCGGCGCTCCTCGAGGCGGCGGATCTGGTGGTGAGCGGCCGGGCGCGGGAGACGCCCCAGGACGAGTCGCAGGCGAACTACGAAGGCTGGTGCAACGCGCCGGAAGCGAAGATTCACTGGCACGCCCATATAGACCAGACCTACAACCTCATCAGAGGCTGCAATCCGGCGCCCGGCGCATGGACGCTGCATCAGGGCAACAAACTGCAGATCTTCGACGTGCTGAAACATCCGGCGCGGCGCTTCGAGGAGGTGCGCGGCGCGATCGGAGCGGTGAGCGCGATCGGCGCGCAGAGCTTCCACGTGTCGGTGCCGGGCGGGGAACTCGAAGTGCTCAAGGTGCGAAGCGGCGCCAAAAAAATCGCCGCCGCCGAGTTCTGCCGCGAAGCAGGGATCAGCGCCGGTGCCGTGCTTGGCGAATGACTTAAACGGTCAGGACGATCTTGCCGATGTGATTGGAGCTTTCCATCAGCCGGTGCGCTTCGCTCGCCTGATCCAGCGGGAAGGTCTTGAAGATCACCGGCGCGATGCGCTTGCTCTCGAGCAGAGGCCAGATGTTTTTTCTGACGCCGGCGGCGACCGCCGCCTTCTGCATAACCGTGCGCGAGCGCAGGGTGGACCCGGTCAGGGTGAGCCGCTTCTGCAGGATGACGCCCAAGCTGATCTCGGCGCGCGAGCCGCCGAGCGTGGAGATCGTGACCACGCGTCCTTCGAGCGCGGCGATGTCCAAATTACGCTGCACGTAGCTGCCGCCGACCATGTCGAGGGTGATGTCGATGCCGTAGCCCTTGGTTTCTTCCTTGAGGATGGCGACGAAATCCTCGCTCTTGTAGTCGATGCCGCGCAGCGCCCCGAGCTTCTCGCAGGCCCGCGCCTTGTCGGGGGATCCGGCCGTCGCGTACACCCGCGCGCCCCAGGCGGAGGCCATTTGGATCGCGGCCGTGCCGATGCCGCTGGTGCCGCCGTGAATGAGCACGTTGTCGCCCGCCTTGCAGCCGCCGCGCTCGAAAAGATTGGTCCACACCGTCATGAAGGTTTCCGGAATGGCCGCCGCCTCCACCGCAGACAGGCCCTTGGGTATGGGCATGCACAGCGGCGCCGCTGCGAGCGCGTAGCCGGCATAGCCGCCGCCGGGGAGGAGCGAAGTGATCTTGTCGCCCACCGACACGCCGGAAACATCCGGTCCCAGTGCCACGATTTCACCCGCGATCTCCATGCCGGGAAGATCCGAAGCCCCAGGCGGCGCAGGATAGCGGCCCTGCCGCTGCATGACGTCGGGACGATTGACGCCGGCCGCCTCCACCCGCACCAGCACTTCGCCGGCGCCGGGTAATGGCACGGGACGCGTGACGGGGCGCAGTTGTTCCGGGCCGCCGGGGGATGCGATCTCAACGGCGCGCATTTCTTTTGGGATTGTCATTGAGGGCTCCGAGGTGCCGCTGAAAAAAGGGCCGCCAATCTAATCTTTGAATGCATACTTAGGCAAGATCCACCATGTTCATCCGCCAACTCGAATACCTGGTCATGCTCGCGCGCGAAAAGCATTTCGCCAAGGCCGCGGAAGCTTGCCACGTCTCACAGCCGGCTCTTTCATCCGGCATTCGCACGCTGGAGAAGGAACTCGGCGTCGTCATCGTCCAGCGGGACCGGCGCTTCGTGGGTCTAACGAGCGAGGGGGAGCGCGTGCTCACCTGGGCGCAGCAGACCCTGGCCTCGCTTTCGCACATGCGCGAGGATGCGAGCATAGCCAAATCGGACATGGCGGGGCTGCTGCGCATCGGGGCCATACCCACCACCATGCCCATCGCCGCGTATCTCACGGCGGCATGCCGCGCGGCGTTCCCGAAACTCAGGTACACCATTTCCTCGTTGAGCTTCGAGGCCATCGTGAGCCAGCTCGATCACTTCGAAGCGGACCTGGGCCTGACCTATCTCGATGACGCGGTGATTTCGGGATTCGAATCGCTGCCCTTGTTCGAGGAGCAGTACGTGCTCCTCGCCAAACGCGGTACGCCCTTGCCGAGCCCCTTGAGCTGGGAGTACGCGGCGAAGCTGCCGCTGTGCCTTCTCACCGGCAAGATGCGCAACCGCCAGGTGATCGATTCGGCGTTCCGCCGCGCGGGGATCACACCGGATGTGATCCTGGAAACCGACTCGCTATTTTCCCTCTACGCGCATGTGAAGGAGGCGGGCCTCTTCAGTGTGGTGCCGCACAGCCTGATCAACTTCTACGAAATGCACTGTCTGCAGGCACAGGTGCTCGAGCCGCGCCTGACGCGCGCCATCGGGCTCATCGCCCGCAACCGGCCCTCGCTCGCGCCCATCCCGCGCGCGGTGCTGGAAGTGGCGCGCGGTCTGAACCTGCAGCAGCGTTTCGATGCGAATTTGGGCTGAAATCGGTCCTTTCCCACACTGATTACTTTCAGCTATCGAGCGATCCAAGCAAACGATTGGACGCTTCCCGCCCTTGATTCCAGACTCCTCGATGCCATCTTGAGTTGAGCGAGGAGTTATTCCATGGACCAGAAAGTCGATCTCAAGAAATACGAATTGTTCATCGGCGGAAAGTACGTCGCGCCGGAAACGGGCGAGTACACCATCGATTTGAATCCCGCCACCGAAGAGCCGATCGCCGAGGTTGCGCAGGGCGGCAAGGGCGATGTGGACCGGGCCGTCGCCGCGGCGCGGGCGGCCCTGAAGGTGTGGGGCGGCATGCGGGCGGCGGAGCGCGGCAGAATTTTGCAGCGCGCCGCGGTGCTTCTCGAGCAGCACCAGGAAGAGCTCATCGAAATTGAGAGCCTGGATGCGGGCAAGCCGCTGGCGGGCGTGAAGCGCCAGGACATGGCGGCCGTGATCGACACGGTGCGCTACTACGCCGGCTGGTGCGACAAGATCGTGGGACAGGTGATCCCCGCGCGCCCCGATGCCCTGACCTACACGGTGCGCGAGCCGGTGGGCGTGGTGGGGGCGATCGTGCCGTGGAATTTCCCTCTGATGATTGGCATGTGGAAGATTGCGCCGGCGCTTGCCTGTGGCTGCACCGTGGTGGTGAAGCCTGCGGAGCTCACGCCCCTCTCGATGCTGCGCGTGGCGGAAATCTTCACCGAGGCTGGCGTTCCCGCCGGCGTGTTCAACGTGGTGACGGGCAAGGGCAGCGTGGTGGGCGAGGCCATCGTGCACCATCCCGGCATCGCCAAGGTGACCTTCACGGGTTCTCCCAAGGTGGGACGCGGCATCATGCAGGGCGCCGCCAGCACCTTCAAAAAAGTCACCCTGGAACTCGGAGGCAAGTCGGCCAACCTCATCTTCGCCGATGCCAACATCGACCGCGCAGTGCGCGCCGCATCGTCCGCGATTTTCTTCAATGCCGGCCAGGTTTGTTCCGCCGGATCCCGGGTGCTGGTGGAGCGAAGCGCTTACGACGAAGTAGTGGACAAACTCGCCGCGCGTGCCCGCGCCATCAAGGTGGGCGATCCCTTCGATCCGCAGACCACCATGGGGCCGGTGATATCGGCCGGGCAGCTGAATACCGTGCTCGACTACATCCGGATCGGCAAGGAAGAGGGCGCCCGGATCGTCACCGGCGGTGAACGCAGGGGTGATTCCGGTTACTTCGTCGAACCCACCATCTTCGCGGGCGTCGAGCACGAGATGCGCATCTCCCAGGAGGAGATTTTTGGGCCGGTGCTCGCGGTGATTCCGTTCGAAGATGAGGCGGATGCGGTGCGAATCGCAAACGGCACGGCCTACAGTTTGGCCGCCGGAGTCTGGAGCGCCGACATCGGCCGCGTGCACCGGGTGGCGGCTGCCCTGAAGGCGGGCACTGTCTGGATCAACACCTATGGGTATACCGACGTAAGGTTGCCCTGGGGCGGCGCCGGCGAGAGCGGGCTGGGCCGCGAGCACGGCGATGCCGCGATCGACAATTTCACCGAGCCGAAGGCGGTTTGGCTGGCGCTCGAGGCCTAACAGTCAATCTCCCACTCTAGCGTGCCTTTGCGTCCTGCCGGCGTGAGGCACGCTGACTTTTCCTGTGGGACTCCTCCTACACGAAGATAAGCCTTCCTGGGGCGTCGCAGCTTTGGACTTTCCATAGCCCCTTTGCGAAGCTTTCCCGCCATGCGCGGCTTACAGAACTTTCCTCCCGGACGGACATAAAACCTCGGTCGCGCTTTGCCTGAAGCCGCCGCGGCGGCTTGCTCACTTCGCCGGAGATGATCATGGACTCCAGTTCGACTATCGCCAGCAACGGCACAAAAGTGCGCAACGCCAAGCGGTCGGCCAAAACCGCCGCGGCACGCTCTAAAGCGCCGCGCAAGAACGGCCACGCCAAAGCGAGCGGCACGCAGGGCGAGGGTGTGGACCTCAATCAGCAGCAGCTGTTGAATGCGTTGCAGGCCATGCAGTCGGGCGATTTCTCGGTGCGCCTGCCCGGCCACCGCACCGGCGTGGCCGGCAAGATCTACGACACCTTCAATACCATCGTGTCGGCCAATCAGCGCATCGCGCAGCAGTTGGAGCATGTCGGCGAGGTGGTAGGCCACCAGGGCAAGACCCGCACGCGCGTGCGCTTCGGGCTCTCCGAGGGCGCATGGTCCGACATGGAAGAGTCGGTCAATGCGCTGATTGATGATTTGCTGTGGCCGACCACGGCGGTCACCCGCACCGTGACCGCCGTGGCGCGCGGCGATCTGCTGCAGACCGTGCCGCTGGACGTGGACGGCCGGCCGTTGAAGGGCGAGTTTCTGCGCTCCGCGAACATCGTCAACACCATGATCAAGCAGCTGTCGGTGTTCACCTCCGAAGTGACGCGCGTAGCGCGCGAGGTCGGCACCGACGGCAAGCTCGGCGGTCAGGCGCAGGTGCGTGAAGTGACCGGCGTGTGGAAAGACCTGACCGAATCGGTCAATTCCATGGCCTCGAACCTGACCGCGCAGGTGCGCAACCTCGCCGAGGTGACCATCGCGGTGGCCAACGGCGATTTGTCCAAGAAGATCACCGTGGACGTGCGCGGCGAGATTCTGCAGCTGAAGGAAGCCATCAACACCATGGTGGACCAGCTGCGCTCCTTCGCCTCCGAGGTGACGCGCGTGGCGCGCGAGGTGGGCACCGAAGGCAAGCTCGGCGGCCAAGCCTTGGTGCCGGGCGTCGCCGGCACCTGGAAGGATCTTACCGACTCGGTCAACGCCATGTGCGGCAACCTCACCGCGCAGGTGAGAAACATCGCCCAGGTAACCACCGCCGTGGCGCGCGGCGACTTGTCGCGCAAGATCACGGTGGATGTGTCGGGCGAGATCCTCGAGCTCAAGGAAACCATCAATACCATGGTGGACCAGCTGAACGGTTTCGCCGGCGAGGTGACACGCGTGGCGCGCGAGGTCGGCACCGAAGGCCGCTTGGGCGGTCAGGCGCAGGTGCCGGGCGTCGCCGGCACCTGGAAGGACCTCACTGACAACGTCAACTCCATGGCCTCGAACCTCACCGCGCAGGTGCGCAACATCGCCGAGGTGTCCACCGCCATCGCGAACGGCAATCTCGCCAAGAAAATCACCGTCTCTGTCTCGGGCGAGATCCTCGAGCTCAAGGAAACCATCAACACCATGGTGGACCAGCTCAATGCCTTCGCCTCCGAAGTGACGCGCGTGGCGCGCGAGGTGGGCACCGAAGGGCGATTGGGCGGCCAAGCCAACGTGCGCGGCGTCGCCGGCACCTGGAAGGATCTCACCGAGAACGTCAACTCCATGGCCTCGAACCTCACCGGCCAGGTGCGCAACATCGCCGAGGTGACCACTGCGGTGGCGAACGGCGACTTGTCGAAGAAAATCACGGTGGACGTGAAGGGCGAGATCCTGGAGCTCAAGGACACCATCAACACCATGGTGGACCAGTTGAACGACTTCGCCGGCGAAGTGACGCGCGTGGCGCGCGAGGTCGGCACCGAGGGCAAGCTCGGCGGCCAGGCGCAGCTGAAGGGCGTGGCAGGCACCTGGAAGGACCTCACCGATTCGGTCAACTCCATGGCCTCGAACCTCACCGGCCAGGTGCGCAACATCGCCGAGGTGACTACGGCCGTGGCGCGCGGCGACTTGTCGCGCAAGATCACGGTGGACGTGAAGGGCGAGATCCTGGAGCTCAAGAACACCATCAATACCATGGTGGACCAGTTAAACGGCTTCGCAGGCGAAGTGACGCGCGTGGCGCGCGAGGTCGGCACCGAGGGCAAGCTCGGCGGCCAGGCGCAGGTGCCGGGCGTGGCAGGCACCTGGAAGGATCTCACCGACAACGTCAACTCCATGGCCGGCAACCTGACAGCGCAGGTGCGCAACATCGCCGAGGTCTCCACCGCGATCGCCAACGGCGACTTGTCGCGCAAGATCACCGTGGATGTGAAGGGCGAGATCCTGCAGCTGAAGGAGACCTTGAACACCATGGTCGACCAGCTGAACCGCTTCGCCTCCGAGGTGACACGCGTGGCGCGCGAGGTCGGCACCGAAGGCAAGCTCGGCGGTCAGGCGAATGTGCCGGGCGTCGCCGGCACCTGGAAGGATTTGACCGAGAGCGTCAACTCCATGGCCTCGAACCTCACCGGCCAGGTGAGAAACATCGCCGAAGTGGCGACCGCCGTGGCGCAGGGCGACCTGTCGAAGAAGATTACCGTGACGGTGTCCGGTGAGATTTTGCTGTTGAAGGAAACCTTGAACACCATGGTGGATCAGCTGCGCTCCTTCGCGGGCGAAGTGACCCGCGTGGCGCGCGAGGTCGGCACCGAAGGCAAGCTCGGCGGTCAGGCGAATGTGCCGGGCGTCGCCGGCACCTGGAAGGATCTCACCGACTCGGTGAACTCCATGGCCGGCAACCTCACCGCGCAGGTGCGCAACATCGCCGAGGTCGCCACCGCGATCGCGACCGGCGATCTGTCGCGCAAGATCACCGTGGACGTGCGCGGCGAAATCCTGCTCCTGAAAGAAACCCTGAACACCATGGTGGATCAGCTGCGCTCCTTCGCGGGCGAGGTGACGCGCGTGGCGCGCGAGGTCGGCACCGACGGCCGTTTGGGCGGCCAGGCCGTAGTGCCGGGCGTCGCCGGCACCTGGAAGGATCTGACCGACAACGTGAACCTGCTCGCGGCGAATTTGACCACGCAGGTGCGCAACATCGCCGAGGTGACCACGGCCGTGGCGCGCGGCGATTTGTCGCGCAAGATCACGGTGGACGTGAAGGGCGAGATCCTCGAGCTCAAGAACACCATCAATACCATGGTGGACCAGTTGAACGGCTTCGCCGGCGAAGTGACGCGCGTGGCGCGCGAGGTCGGTACCGAGGGCCGACTGGGCGGACAGGCGCAGGTGCCGGGCGTCGCAGGCACCTGGAAGGATCTCACCGATACGGTCAACGTAATGGCGGCTAACCTGACCGAACAGGTGCGCGGCATCGTCAAAGTGGTGACCGCGGTGGCGAACGGCGAGCTGAAGCAAAACCTCACCGTCGCCTCCAAGGGTGAGGTGGCGGCGCTCGCCGAAACCATCAACAACATGACCAACACGCTCGCGACCTTCGCCGAGCAGGTGACAACCGTGGCGCGCGAGGTCGGGGTGGAAGGCCGCTTGGGCGGCCAGGCCAACGTGCCGGGCGCGGCCGGCACCTGGAAGGATCTGACCGGCAACGTGAACCTGCTGGCGGCGAATCTGACCACGCAGGTGCGCGCCATCGCGGAGGTGGCAACCGCGGTGACCAAGGGCGACCTCACCCGCTCGGTGCAGGTGGAAGCCCGCGGCGAAGTGGCCGAACTCAAAGACAACATCAACACCATGATCGGCAATCTGCGCCTCACCACCGATCGCAACACCGAGCAGGACTGGCTGAAGACCAACCTCGCACGCTTCACCAACATGCTGCAGGGTCAGCGCGACCTCACCACCGTGGGCCGCATGCTGTTGTCGGAGCTGGCGCCGCTGGTAGGCGCCCAGCACGGCGTGATCTACCAGGTGGAATTCGACGGCTTGAAGCTGCTGTCCGCTTACGCGGACGATGTCTCCAACGGCTATTCCGATCATCTTGCGCTCGGCGAGGGCCTCATCGGCCAGTGCGCGCGCGATGCGCGGCGCATGTTCATCACCGACATACCGGAGAGCGTGGTGCCAATCAGCTCCGGTTTGTTCCGCGCCCGCCCGCACAACGCCATCGTGCTGCCGGTGCTGTTCGAGGGCCAGGTGAAGGCGGTGATCGAGCTTGCCTCCATGCACGAATTCACCGATCTGCAGATGTCCTTCCTCGAGCAGCTCACCAGCTCGATCGGCATCGTGCTGAATTCGATCGAAGCGACCATGCAAACCGAGGGTCTTCTCAAGCAGTCGCAGCAGCTCGCCACCGAACTGCAGATGCAGCAGCGCGAGTTGCAGCAGACCAACGAACAGCTGGAGCAGAAGGCGCAGCAGCTGGCCGACCGCAACGTCGAGGTGGAAGCCAAGAACCAGGAAATCGAGCAGGCGCGCCGCGCGGTGGAAGAAAAGGCCACCGAGCTCGCCCTCACCTCCAAGTACAAGTCCGAATTCCTCGCCAACATGTCGCACGAACTGCGCACGCCCTTGAACAGCATCTTGATCCTGGGCCAGCAGCTGCTCGAGAATCCCGAGGGCAACCTCACCAACAAGCAGGTGGAATTCTCGCGCACCATCCACGGCGCCGGCTCCGACCTGATGAACCTGATCAGCGACATTCTCGACCTCTCGAAGATCGAGTCGGGCACGGTGTCGGTGGACGCCGAAGAGGTGTACTTCTCGAACCTGTTGGAGATCCTCGGCCGTCCGTTCCGCCACGAGGCCGAGAACCGGCGCCTGTCCTTCGACGTGGAAATGGCTCCGAACCTCGACCGCAGCATCATCACCGACTCGAAACGCCTGCAGCAGGTATTGAAGAACCTGCTGTCGAACGCCTTCAAGTTCACCGCCGAGGGCGGCGTCAAACTCACCGTGTCCCACGCGCTCGGCGGCTGGAATCCCGATCATCCCATCTTGAAACGCGCCCCCACGGTGGTGGCCTTCGAGGTGCGAGACACCGGCATCGGCATTCCGCCGGAGAAGCAACGCATCATCTTCGAGGCATTCCAGCAGGCCGATGCGGGCACCAGCCGCAAGTACGGCGGCACGGGTCTGGGACTGGCCATCAGCCGCGAACTGGCGAATCTGCTCGGCGGCGAAATCCAATTGCGCTCGGTTCCGGGCGCGGGCAGCACTTTCACCCTGTACCTGCCCATCACTTATCTCGGCGGCGCTTCGCTCAAGAACCCGCTGCAGCAGGAGCAGCCGTCGGCGCCCCTCGCACCGAGCGCCACGCCGCTGCGCCTCATCGAGCGTCCGATCGAGCAGGTCTCCGACGATCGGGGTGAAGTGCAGCCGGGCGACAGCGTGCTGCTCATCGTCGAAGACGACCCGCACTACTCGCGGGTCATGGTCGACCTTGCCAAGGAGGAGGGCTTCAAGGTGCTGGTGGCCCACCGCGGCGCCGATGCCCTGGCTCTGGCGCGCGCCCACCATCCGACCGCCATTTCGCTCGACATCTTCCTGCCCGACATGCTCGGCTGGACGGTCTTGAGCCAGTTGAAGCAGGACGCGCACACCCGCCACATTCCCGTACAGATCGTGACCCTGGATGAAGACCGGCATCACGGCCTGGCGCGCGGCGCGTTCTCCTTCGTGCAGAAGCCGACCACCACGGAAGGGCTGGAAAGCGCCTTCGCCCGCATCAAGGGTTACGCCAAGGCGCGCCGCAAGCGGCTGCTCCTGGTTGAAGACGACGCGGTGGAGCGTTCCAGCGTCGCCGAGCTTCTCGGTCACGACGACATCGAAATCATGTGCGCCGACACCGGCGAGAACGCGCTCCTGCAGCTGCGCGACAACAGCATCGATTGCGTGGTGCTGGACTTGAAGCTGCCCGACATGTCGGGATTCGAGGTGCTGGAACGCATCCGCGACGATGCGAGCATGTGCGACGTGCCGGTTGTGGTGTTCACCGGCCGCGAGCTTTCGCCCGAGGAGGACCAGAAGCTGCACAGCATGGCGCGCAGCGTGGTGGTGAAGGGCGTCGAGTCGCCGGAGCGGCTGCTGGACGAGACGGCTTTGTTCCTGCATAGGGTCGTGGGCGATCTGCCCGAGGCCAAGCAGCGCATGCTGGAACGGCTGCACAGTTCCGACGAGGACCTGTTGAGGCGCACCGTGCTTCTGGTGGATGACGACGCGCGCAACATCTTTGCGCTCTCCAGCGTGCTGGAACGCCGCGGCATGGAAGTGCTCACCGCGACCACCGGCTCCGAGGCGATCACCATCCTGAACGCGCGTTCGGATGTTGCCATCGTGCTCATGGACATTATGATGCCCGGCATGGACGGCTACGAAACGATTCAGGCGATCCGTTCCGATCCCACGTACCGGCGCCTGCCAATTCTCGCCCTCACCGCCAAGGCCATGAAGGGCGATCGTGAGAAGTGCCTGGAGGCCGGCGCGTCCGACTACCTTGCGAAACCGGTCAACATTCAGCAGCTGCTCTCGGCGCTGCGCATGTGGCTGCACCGCTAGCGCCGCTGGTGGAGAGCGTTACCGACAAGGTCAATATCCTGCTGGTGGACGACCAGCAGGCAAAGCTTTTGAGCCACGAGGTGGTGCTGCAGGAGGTGGGCGAAAATCTCCTGAAGGCCTCCTCGGCGCGCGAGGCCTTCGAGTGTCTGCTGAAGAACGAGGTGGCGCTCATTCTCATCGACGTGTGCATGCCGGATCTCGACGGCTTCGAACTCGCGAGCATGATCCGCGAACATCCGCGTTTTCAAAACACTTCCATCATTTTCGTCTCTGCCGTGATGCACGCCAATCTCGACCAGCTGCGCGGCTATCGGCTGGGCGGCGTCGACTTCGTGCCCGTGCCGGTGGTTCCGGATCTGCTGCGCGCCAAGGTCAAGGTGTTCGTGGATCTGTACCGCAAGACCCGCCAGCTCGAGCAGTTCAACGCCGAGCTTGAACGGCGGGTGGCGGAGCGCACTGCGGAGCTGCGCCGCTTCAACGAAGAACTCGAACAGCGCATCGACGAGCGCACCCGTGAGCGCGAAACGGCGTTGGCGCAACTGTTCGAAGCGCAGAAAATGGACACCATCGGCCGGCTGACCGGCGGCGTCGCGCATGACTTCAACAATCTCCTGATGGCGGTGCTCGGAAGCCTCTCGCTGCTGGAGAAGCGCATTCCCGACGATCCCCACACCAAGCGCCTGCTGCACAACGCCATCCAGGGCGCCGATCGCGGCAAGGCGCTCACCCAGCGCCTGCTCGCATTCTCGCGGCGCCAGGAACTGAAGCCCGAGCCGGTCGACCTGAAGGAACTGGTGAGCGGGATGGAGGAGCTATTGCGGCGCGCCGTCGGGCACGGTATCGAGTGTTCCATCGAATTCCCGCCGTATCTGCCGCCGGTGCTGGTGGATGCCAATCAGCTGGAGCTTGCGCTGTTGAATGTGGCGCTCAATGCCCGCGACGCCATGCCCTCGGGCGGCCGGTTTCGAATCAGCGCCGCCGCGGAGAGCGTCACTGCGCGCGGGGCCAATGGCAGCGCGCCGAATCTTGCTCCCGGCGACTACCTGCACGTCACCATCACCGATACCGGGGTGGGCATGGACGAGCCCACGCTTGCCAAAGCCACCGAGCCTTTTTTCACCACCAAGGGTCCCGGAAAGGGAACCGGTCTCGGCCTGTCCATGGTGCACGGTCTTGCAGCGCAATCAGGCGGTCTGCTGCTCATTTCCAGCCAGGTGGACGTCGGCACCAATGTTGATCTGTGGCTGCCGCGCGCCTCGGCGCAGCCGGCCGCGCCGAATGTCACCGCCGAAGCGACCGGCACGCGCCTCGCGCTTCGGCCCTGCACGGTGCTCATCGTGGATGACGATGCGCTGGTGATGACCGGCACCGCCGCCATGGTGCAGGACCTGGGTCATACGACCCTGGAGGCGCACTCGGGCGCGGAGGCCCTGGAGATCCTGTCGCGCGGCGAGAAGATCGACGTGGTATTGACCGACCATGCCATGCCCGCCATGACCGGCTTGCAGCTGGCCAAGCACATTCAGGAACGTCATCCGGAGCTCCCGATCGTGCTCGCCACCGGTTACGCCGAACTGCCGCCCGAGGCAGCCACGCTCGGCATCGCTCGCCTCGCCAAGCCCTGCACTCAGGAAGAAATCGCGCTCGCCATTCACGGCGCGGTCAGTGCGCGGGCGCGCCGCGAGGCGAAATACGCCGTGGTGCACGAACTTAAGCCCGCATCTTGAATCTGCGCGCGCGCTTGCATACCTTGGCGGCTAACCGCGCCCCCGGCGCGAGCTAAGGTCACGCCATGAGCACCGCTTACATCACCCATGCCGATTGCCTGCGCCACGAAATGGGCAGCAGTCATCCTGAGTGTCCCGACCGGCTGCGTTCGGTCAACGACCAGATGCGCGCCTCGGGGCTCATGGACGATGTCCGCACCCTGGAAGCGCCGCTTGCCGAAGCCGACGATTTGAAGCGGGTGCATCGCGCCGATTACGTGGACCTCATTTTCGACAACGCGCCGAGCGAAGGTTACGTGCAGTTGGATCCGGACACGGCCATGAATCCGCACAGCCTGAATGCCGCGCGTCGCGCCGCCGGAGCGGGCATTCTCGCGGTCGACGAGCTGATGGGCGGACGTGCGCAGAATGCCTTTTGTGCCGTACGTCCGTGCGGCCATCATGCGACGCAGGTGCGCTCCATGGGCTTTTGCATTTTCAACAACATCGCGGTCGCCGCGGCCTATGCCGTGGAGAAGAAGGGATTGAAGCGCGTGGCCGTGGTCGACTTCGACGTGCATCACGGCAACGGCACCGAGGACATGTTCTCGCAAGCTCGCTGGCAGCCGAACGTGCTGATGGCGAGCTTCTTCCAGCATCCGTTCTATCCCTACAGCGGCACTCAAAGCCCCGCGGCCAACATGGTGAATGTGCCCATGGCGGCCGGCTCGGGCGGCGCGGCGGTGCGCAAGGCGGTCGAGTCTCAGTGGCTGCCGGCGCTCGAAGAATTCAAGCCCGAGATGATTTTCATCTCCGCCGGCTTCGACGCGCACAAGGAAGACCTATTGGGCGGCATGTCCCTGGTGGAAGCGGACTATGAATGGATGACCCGGGAACTGATGGCGGTCGCCGAGAAGCACTCGGGCAACCGCATCGTCTCGATGCTCGAGGGCGGCTACAACCTCGCGGCCCTGGGCCGCAGCGCAGTGGCCCACGTGAGGACGTTGAACTCCTAAAGGCCTTCCTTTAGATGTAATGGCGCGCGACCGACTCGGCCACGCAGACCGGCTTTGACTGCCCCTCGCGCTCGATGCTCACCTCGTTGACCACCTGCACGCCGCCTTCGATGGACTCGTAGGAGATGAGCTTGTGATGTGCCCGAATCCGGCTGTTCACCGGCACGGGCGCCGGGAAACGTACGCGGTTCAAGCCGTAGTTAACCGTCATGCGCAGTCCCTCGACCTTGAAGGAACTGCGGCTGAGGTAGGGCAGCAGGCTCAAGGTGAGAAAGCCATGCGCCACGGTGGTGCCGAACATGCCTTTGGCGGCCCGCTCGGGGTCGACGTGGATCCACTGGTCATCCCCCGTGACTTCGGCAAACTGGTTGATCCTCGCCTGGTCGATGGACAACCAGTCACCGGTTCCGATCACCTGTCCGACGAGCGGCCGCAAATCTTCGAGCTTCTGATAGGTCTTCACGGGGCTTGCAACGCCTTTTTGCCTTGACAGAGGCCTATGATGGCACAGCACTTGGAAGATGCAGATCGTGCCCCGATATAGCAAGACATGAAAAAGACAGTGACGGGCATTCATAAAAGTCCCCAGGGACACTGGGTGGGCGACGGGTTTCCGGTGCGCAGCCTCTTCAGCTACGACCGTTTCGGACAGGCCATCAGCCCGTTCCTGCTGCTGGACTATGCCGGCCCCATGGAGTTTTCCCCGGCCGCGAAACCGCGCGGCGTGGGCGAGCACCCGCATCGCGGCTTTGAAACCGTCACCATTGTCTATTCGGGCGAGGTGGCGCATCGCGATTCCACCGGGCGCGGCGGTACCATCGGCCCGGGCGATGTGCAGTGGATGACGGCCGCCGGCGGCATCGTGCACGAGGAGTTCCATTCTCCGCGCTTCACGCAGCAGGGCGGCCTTCTGGAAATGGCGCAGCTGTGGGTGAATCTTCCCGCGCGCGACAAGATGTCGCCGCCGCGCTATCAAACCATCGAAAGCGCGGCCATACCCGTGGTGCAGTTGCCGCAGGGCAACGGTCGCGTGCGGGTCATCGCCGGGGAGTTTGGACTCGCTCGCGGACCGGCGAGCACCTTCAGTGCGTTGAATGTGTGGGACGTGCGTTTGGCGAAAGGCGCGGTTCTTTCCGCACCGCTTCCCGAAGGCCATATCGCAGCGATCGCGGTGTTGAAAGGCGTCGCGCGCATCAACGACTCGCGCCCCCTGGGTGCGGCCGAACTCGCAGTGCTCGGCCGCGACGGACAAGCCATCGATATATCTGCGTCCGAGGAAGCGGTGATCCTCTTTCTGAGCGGCGTACCGATCGAAGAGCCGATCGCGGGCTACGGTCCTTTCGTGATGAATACGCGGGACGAGATCGAGACCGCAATGCGGGATTTCCAGAGCGGCAAGTTCGGCCAGATCCCGGCCCGCGAAGTGAAGGCGCCGGTTCCCGCCTGAAGGCGAAGCTAAGCGGCTGTCATATTCCCGCTTTATTTCGGTTGCGTGAACCCCGGTGCTATATTGGGGCCGTTAGCATTCGCGCAGGCGAAAAGGCGGTCGCATGCAGTACTCGAAGTGGGTTGTCACAGGTTTGGCCACCGGGTTGGTCGCCTTCGCACCGCAATGGGGTGGTGCCACCGCACCAGAGATATCTCCTCCGACGACCGCTACTCCCGATGCCATCGATCAATTGACCGAAATCATGGTGGAGGGGCGCGAGCCGCGCTGGGTGGCACCCACCAGGCGCGACCAAATCGGCAGAATTTGGGCGCCAGTTGTCATCAATGGGCGCGGTCCCTTCCGCCTGGTGCTGGACACCGGGGCAAGCCATTCCGCGGTCACGGCACTGGTCGCAATGGCCCTGGGCGCGGACATGAGCGCCACCCCGCACGTCGTTATGCGGGGCGTCACGGGTTTTGCCACCGTTCCCACCATCAAGGTTGATTCCCTGAGCGTGGGCGATCTGTCAGTCGACCAAACGGAACTTCCGATAGTGCCGGATGCACTCGGCGGAGCCGAGGGGATCTTGGGATCGGAAGGCTTGGCGGGCAAACGCGTATTCATCGATTTCCGCCACGACAAGATTGATATTGCCTATTCGAGGAACGAACGGGCCGCTCGCGGCTTCGTCAGCATTCCTTTCCACTCCATCCGCGGCACCCTGGTGGTGGTCGATGCGGTGATCGGCGGCATTCGCACCAAGGCCATCATCGACACCGGCGGTCAGGCGACCATTGCCAACATGGCGCTGCGCGAGGCGCTGCGTTGGAATACCTACAGTCGCGGCACGAAGGATGAAATTACCGGCGCCACCAAGGACGTGCAGGTGGGCGAGTTGATCCCGGCGCCGGCGATCGAACTCGGTAGCATCCAGATCCGCGACCCCGGCGTGACCTTCGCCGACATGTATATCTTCAAGCAGTGGCGCCTCACCAGCGAGCCGGCCATTCTCATCGGCATGGACTCATTGGGGCTCCTCGATACGCTCGTCATCGATTACCGCCGCCACGAGCTGCAACTGCGTATGATGAGGGGTGGCTAGTAGCGGAGCAGGCATGGTGAACAAGCCGCTGATCGGGGTCGCAGCCGCCGTCGTGGTGGTTGCCGCGGGCGCGATTTTTTATTTCCGTTTCAGGCATCCCGCCGAGAGCATGGTGCCGCCGCCGGCGCCGCCCGCGGCCGCCTCCGCGGCGAGCGAATCGGAGGAGGGCGCGATCCAGCACCCGTTGCCGGCCGCCAGCGAGGCTGCCCAGGCCCCCTTGCCCCAGTTGAACGACAGCGATTCCTCGCTTCGCGATGCGCTTTCCCAGCTGGCTGGCGCGCAGGCCGTCGGCAGCTACTTGAAGCCCGACAACGTGGTGAGAAACATGGTCGTCACCATCGACAATCTCACGCGTGCGAAGCTCGCGGTCGACAAACGCCCGACCACTCCGGTTTCCGGCCAGTTCCTGGCGAGCGGCGATGAAGTGAACGCCACGCTCGATCCCAAGAACTACGAGCGCTACCAGCCATGGGTGGCGGTGGTGCAGAAACTCGACGCGAAGAAGCTCGCCGAGCTCTACATCCATTTCTATCCGCTGTTCCAGCAGGCCTACCAGAATCTCGGCTACCCGAACGGCTATTTCAATGATCGGCTGGTGCAGGTGATCGATTCGCTGCTCGCCACCCCGACGCCCTCCGGCCCCATCCAACTGGCGCGGCCCAACGTCATGTACACCTTCTCCGACCCCTCGCTCGAGTCGCGGCCCGTGGGGCAAAAGCTCCTGCTGCGCATGGGGCCGGACAATGCGGCAATCGTCAAAGAGAAGCTCACCGAGTTGCGCGCCGTCATCACGGCGTCACCACCAAAGCGTTAGCGTTCAAAAATTCCAATTACGATTGGGGGAAAATAATGGCGACGGCAGCGACGGATGTTTCCAACGTTGAGGGCAGGCC
Organism: Steroidobacteraceae bacterium; assembly: GCA_036494165.1. Classification (GTDB taxonomy): domain Bacteria; phylum Pseudomonadota; class Gammaproteobacteria; order Steroidobacterales; family Steroidobacteraceae; genus Bog-1198. The sequence goes on along the minus strand of DASXOQ010000096.1, from coordinate 27,110 downwards.
GCAGCACATCGGTCTTGTTATCGGTGCTGCATCCTTGGGCACCGTGTTCGAGTGGTACGACTTCTACCTGTACGGGCTCGTGGCCACCATCTTCAGTTCGCAATTCTTTTCCGGCGTCAATGAAGTCACCGGCTACATCTTCGCACTCGCGGCCTTCGCCGCCGGCTTCGCGGTCCGCCCCTTCGGCGCGCTGGTGTTCGGCCGGCTCGGAGATCTGGTCGGGCGCAAGTACACATTTCTCGTGACCATGAGCATCATGGGCCTGTCGACGTTCCTGCTGGGCGTGCTGCCCACCTACGCCAAGATCGGCGTGGCCGCGCCCATCCTGTTGCTGGCGTTGCGCCTGTTGCAGGGTCTTGCGCTCGGCGGCGAATACGGCGGCGCGGCGACCTACGTGGCCGAGCATGCGCCCCCGGACAAGCGTGGCCTCTACACCAGCTACATTCAGACCACCGCGACGCTGGGGCTCTTCGGAGCGCTCTTGGTGGTGATCGGCACGCGCCTTAGCCTCGGCGAAGACACCTTCAAGGACTGGGGCTGGCGCGTACCGTTCCTGCTGTCCATCATCCTGCTGGGCGTGTCGCTCTGGATCCGCATGCAACTCGCCGAAAGCCCGGTGTTCGTCAACATGAAGAACATGGGCACCACTTCGAAGGCTCCGCTCTCCGAGGCTTTCGGCCGCTGGGCGAATTTGAAGGTGGTGTTGATCGCGCTGTTCGGCGCCGTGATGGGCCAGGCGGTGGTGTGGTACGCGGGCCAGTTCTACGCGCTCTTTTTCCTCGAGCGCACGCTGAAGGTCGACGGCCCCACCACCAACATCCTGACCGCGATCGCGCTGCTGCTCGCGACGCCGGGATTCGTGTTCTTCGGCTGGCTGTCGGATCGCGTCGGCCGCAAGCCCATCATCCTCGCCGGATGTCTGCTGGCGATGCTGACCTACTTCCCGCTGTTTCATGCGCTCACGCACTACGCGAATCCGGCGCTGTATTCCGCGCAGGCTTCCTCGCCGGTGACCGTGGTCGCAGATCCGAAGGAGTGCTCGTTCCAGTTCGACGCCATCGGCAAGACCACCTTCGATACCTCCTCCTGCGACATTGCGAAGAGCTATCTGGCGAAGTCCGCGGTGTCGTATCACTCCGAGGATGCGCCGGCGGGCACCATTGCAACCATTCGCTCCGGCTCGAGCGTGTTCACCGCGCCCGATCCGCATGCACTTGCAGGAGCGGCCAAGAAATCCGCGATCGCCGACTTCCAGAAGCAGGTCAAGGGCGGGCTCGCTGCCGCGGGCTATCCGGACAAGGCGGATCCGACCAGGGTCAACAAACCGATGGTGGTGCTGATCCTGTTCGTGCTGGTGCTCTACGTCACCATGGTGTATGGGCCGATCGCAGCCTTGCTGGTGGAGCTGTTCCCGGCACGTATCCGCTACAGCGCCATGTCGCTGCCTTATCACATCGGCAACGGCTGGTTCGGCGGATTCCTGCCGGCGACCGCATTCGCCATGGTCGCGGCCACCGGGGACGTCTACTACGGTCTTTGGTACCCCATCGTGATTGCCGGCCTGACACTGGTGATCGGATTCTTCGCGCTGCCCGAAACCTTCAAGCGTTCGATTACCTGACTTCAAGCTGACAGGCCGGCCCTTTTTCAAGGGCCGGCCTGTAGCCGATCGCCGACAGTTTTTAGCCGCAGCTCAAACTTTCCCAACGTGTGTTGAAAAAACCGGCGTTACATTCCCTTCACGGCCGTAGCCGTTCTTCGAAGTGTGACGTTATACGTTCTGTTAATGAGGTAATCCTATTTACGCTCGAATCACAAACACCCTTGGGAAACGGCTGATAACTATGAATCAATCGAATTTCGCACATTTCTCCAGAACGCTCTCCATGGCCTGCATCGCGTTGACTGCGATCAGTTTGTTGGGCGGATGCGTGGTGCGCGTGGCTGCGCCGCCGCCGCCCCCGCCGCGACCCGTGTACGTGGCGCCGCCGCCGCCACCGCCACCGCCACCCGCCGATGCGCCGACGGATGCGCCTGTGCAGGCGAGCGAGCCGCCGCCGCCGTTACCTGACTATGACCAGCCGCCCTGTCCCGAGGATGGCTATATGTGGACGCCCGGCTACTGGGCCTGGGGTCCCGCCGGCTACTACTGGGTGCCCGGCACCTGGGTCTCGCCGCCGCGTGTCGGCGTGCTCTGGACGCCCGGCTATTGGGGTTTCGTGGGCGGCGCGTATCTCTGGCACGGCGGCTACTGGGGTCCGCACATCGGCTACTACGGCGGCGTGAACTACGGCTTCGGCTATGTCGGCGTCGGCTTCGGCGGCGGTCGCTGGGTGGGCAATTCCTTTGCCTACAACCGCGCTGTGACCAACGTCAACGTGACAGTGGTGCACAACGTGGTGAATGAGACCGTGGTGAATAACGTCAACGTCACCAACGTCACGGTCAACAAGACCAGCTACAACGGCGGCCCGAACGGCCTGCAGGCGAGGCCGACTGCGGCCGAGCAGGCAGTCGCGCGCGAGCAGCACACGCCGCCGACAGCGCTGCAGCACCAGCACGTGCAGGAGGCTTCGCGGAATCCGGATCTTCAGGCCAAGGCCAACGGCGGTCATCCCGCTGTTGCCGCGACGCCTCGACCCGGCGCATTCCACGCGCAGGGCGTCGTGGGTGCGCGCGGTGCGGCGCCGGTGGCGAACCGCTTCAACGGCGGTGCGGGCAACAACCCGGCCAATCAGGCCTCTCGCGGCACGCCGGGACAGGTCAATCCGCAGGCTCGTCCGAACACCGCGGGTCCGAACGGCGCGCGTCCCAACGGGCAGCCGAAGGGCAACGGGCAGGGAAAGCAGAAGAATCCGCCCAAGGATCATCCGCGCCGCGAGGACGATCGGCACTGACGCAGAACGCGCGAACGTTCAGCGCGATGAAAAGGCCGGCATTGCCGGCCTTTTCATTTCCGGCCTTTGGCGGATCTTGAGACCACCGTTCGGTGCAAAGATGGCGTTGGGGCAGGCGGCATTGCCGCTCGCCCCGAGTTGGATCACTTGCCGTGCACCACCGGCAAGTCGATGAAACTTTGGTTCGAACCGCCGTCGTAGATCTTGATGGTCGCCTTTTTGTAATCGCCGCTCTTCGCCTGGAAAATATTGTCGACGTAGGTCTGGGGATTGCGGTCGTACAGCGGGAACCACGACGACTGGATCTGCACCATGATCCTGTGGCCTGGCAGGAATACGTGGTTCGCGGTCGGCAAGGCGAAGCGGTAGATCTGTTTCTGGTCCGCGGGGATCGGCTTCGGATTGCTCAAAGAATCCCGATAGCGCCCGCGAAAAATGTCCGCCGACACCATGAGCTCGTAGCCGCCCATCTTCGGTTCGCGGCCCATCTCGTCCGGATACACATCGATGAGCTTCACCACGAAGTCGCCGTCGGTGCCGCTGGTGGCAGCAACGAGGTTCGCGAGGGGCTCGCCGCTGATTTTGAGCGGCGCTGTCAGCGGTGCGGACGAGAACACGAGCACATCGGTGCGCGAGGCCGCATCGCGCTGGTCCGACACCAGCCAGGTCTGCCAGATTGAGGCGCCCTCATCGGCAATGTGGATGGGACGCGGCAGATACGGCACGGGCTTGGCGGGGTCCGAGACGTAGCTCTCGAATTCCGTGCCGTTGCCCTTGCTGTTGTCGTTGAGCTTGAGTGCGCCATTTTGCTGCAGGGTCAGCTTCTCGTGCTCGATGCTGCAGCCCTGATCGCATCCGCTCGGCCAACTGGACAAGGAGCGCCAGTGATTGGTGCCGGTCTCGAACGCGGTTACATGCGCGATCGGCAAGGGCGGCGCCTCGTCCTTCAGATAGTGATCGAAGAACGGACGCAGCAGTTGGGTGCGAAAGTAGGCAGCCGTATCGCTGCCGAAACGAATGGCCCCGACCGCACTGCCGTCGAGCCGCTGTTGATGATGAAACCAGGGGCCGATCACCAGATACAGGTTGCTCGGATCCGCGTGCGCCGCGTTCAATGCCTTCCAGGCGGCGATGTTGCCGTAGATATCCTCCTGGTCCCACAGGCTGTGCACGAACATGGTGGGCACCGTGACGCCTTCCTTGACCAGGATCTTGTCCAGCGCCTGGTCCTGCCAGAACTCGTCGTAGGCGGGATGATTGATGAGCTTCTGCGCAAACCCCACCTGCTCGAGCCCGTGGAGCCGCGCCATGTCGCCCGCGGAGCCGGCCTGCAGCCAGGTGTCGTAGTCGTCGTAGTGATCGCTCCACCAGGAAATGTCGTTGCCGCGCGTGGCTTCCTGATCGTGCGCGTAGGTCAGGCTGTCCTGGCGGAAGGCGCCGTTGTGGAACCAGTCATCGCCGCGCCACCCGTCGACCATGGCGTTGATGGGTACCGCCGCCTTCAATGCCGGATGCGGATGCACCAGCGCCATCAGCGTGGTGAAGCCGTCGTAGGAGATGCCGAGGATGCCGACCTTGCCGTTGGTCTCTGGGATGTTCTTGATCAGCCAGTCGATGGTGTCGTAGGTGTCGGTGGAGTGGTCCACGCCGCTGTTGTTCAACGGACCTTCCAAGGGCCGGGTCATGACGTACTCGCCCTCGGAGCCGTGCTTGCCGCGCACGTCCTCGACCACGCGGATGTAGCCGCCGTTGAGCACCGCATCGTCCGCCGGATCGTTGCTGTCGATGAGCGCCGACAAGTGCGCGCTCTCGTGCGAGGCGATGCGGTCGCGGGCTCCGTAGGGCGTGCGGGTGAGCAGGATGGGCGCGCGATGCGCGCCTTTCGGAATCAGGATGACGGCTTTCAGTTTCACGCCGTCACGCATCGGAATCATCACGACACGTTCGAGGTAGTCGAAGCTGTCCAAGCGCGGCGTGAAAGTGGCAGGGGTCTCATTGGCCGGATAGCGGTCGGCGGCGGCGAGCAGCAGGGGGAAAGCGGCGAGGCTCGCGCCCAACAGCAAGGCGCGCGAAATTAGGGGAATTCCCGGCATTTACTTCAAGCTCCGATGGGCATTTTAAGGCTGCGAAGTCTGCGTGATCATCGCTCGCTTCGCAACGCCCGGCTCCAGGGTGAGCGTGAACGCCGCGGCGATGACGCACAGCGCGCCCGCGGTCAGGAACGCGGGCAGATAGGTTGAAAATTCTGTGCGGGCGATGCCCGCGCCCAGAGTCGCAGTGGCAGCCCCCAGCTGATGTCCGGCGAACACCCAGCCGAACACCAGGTTGGAGCGCTCGCGGCCGAAATGCTTCACGGTGAGATTGACGGTGGGCGGCACCGTGGCCACCCAGTCGAGTCCGTAGAAGAGCGCGAACAACGACAGGCCCGCATAGTTGAAGCTCGCGAACGGCAGATAGATGAGCGAGAGGCCGCGAAGGCCGTAATACCAGAAAAGCAGACGGCCGGGACTGAAGCGATCCGACAGCCAGCCCGAGGCCACCGTGCCGAAGAAATCGAAGATTCCCATGGTGGCGAGTACGCCGGCCGCTAGAACCTCGGTGAGCCCTCGATCCGAACAGAAGGGAATGAAGTGGCTCTGGATGAGGCCGTTGGTGCTCGCACCGCAGATGAAGAAGGTGCCGAACAGCACCCAAAAGATGCGGGTGCGCGCCGCCTCGGCGAGCGAGCTCAGCGCCGCGGCAACGATAGATGGATCGGCCCCGGCCTGATCGGCGGCGGGAACCGCCTTCGGGTCCGCCCCGTAGGGCTTGAGTCCCAGATCGCTTGGTCTGTTCCTCAAGAACAGGAACGCCGCAACGGCCGCCACGGCGAGGAATGCGCACACGGTAAGAAGCGCGCTGCGCCAGCCGAAGCGGGTCTCCATGGCGGCGAGCAGGGGCAGGAACACCAGCTGACCGGTGGCGGAGCTGGCAGTGAGGAGGCCCACCACGAGGCCCCGCCGCGCATCGAACCAGCGCGCGGACACCGTTGCCGCGAGCACCAGGGCTGTGAGTCCCGTGCCAAGCCCGAGCACCACGCCCCACAGCAGCATGAGCTGCCACAGATGTCCCATCAGCAGCGAGAGGGCCAGAGCGCTGCCAATCAAAAAGAGCGCGGTCAGGGTGACGCGGCGCACGCCGTAACGGTTGATGAAGGCTGCCGCGAACGGCCCCATGAGTCCGAAGAACAAGAATCGCAGCGCAAGTGCCGCCGAGATGGCGGCGGTCGACCAGCCAAATTCGCGCTGCAAGGGCAACAGCAGCACACCGGGCGCCCCGACGGCGCCCGCGGTGACGAGCATGGTGAGGAATGTGGTCGCTGCGACAATCCAACCGTAGTGCAGGCCGCGCCGTGTCATAACGTCGGCCATTCGCTTACTAATCATCAGGGGCCTCAGCGACAGAGGCTAAAGCATAGCATTGTCTTGCAGCACCCACTCCGGAGGGGCATCATTTGTAAACCGGCGGGGGGCTTGGCTGGCGACAATGAAGGAGGAACGATGAGTTCTCTAGGATTTACGGTTACCGATGGGGTGGCGACGCTCACCCTGCAGCGTTCGGCCACCAGCAACGCAATCGACATCACCATCATTCGCGCCATCCATCTGGCGCTCGATCAAATTCAGAAAGGCGAGGGCGGCGCCAAGGCCGTTGTCATCACCGGCAGCAACGATGTGTTCTGCAGCGGGCTCGACCTGCACTCCATAGATCTCAAATCCCAGGAAGCCCGGCAGCGCGCGCACTTCGAAATGCGCCGTTTCATGGACCCGTTGATCATGCGCCTGAGCGGTTTTCGATTTCCCATCGTCGCCGCCGTGAACGGCGCGGCCGTGGGCGCCGGCATGAGTCTGGCGCTCGCGAGCGACATCATCATCGCCGCCGACAACGCCTACTTCCTCCCCTCGTTCGCGCGCTTGGGTCTGGTGCCCGACGCCGGCATCACCTTCCATCTGGCGCGGCGCATCGGTGCCGGGCGCTCGCTCTCCTCGCTCATGCTCGCCGAGAAGATCTGCGCCAAGAGCGCGCTCGACTGGGGTCTTGCGTATCAGGTGGTGCCGAACGCCGAGGTGGTGAGCAAGGCGCAGTGCGTCGCGCACCGTCTGGCCACCGGCCCGTGCGCGGTGTTGGGCCAGATCCGCGCCTTGCATGCATCGACCTTCGACAATTCGCTGCAGGAACAGCTGCGCGCCGAGCGCAGCGCCCAGGAGATGACGCTCGAAACGCAGGATTGCGTCGAGGGCGTACGCGCATTCTTCGAGAAGCGCGAGCCGAACTTCGAACACAACTAATCCGCGTGCGGCGCAGTGATGGCGATGCGCACCGCCGCGAGCGGTGCGTGATCGTCAAACGGCTGATGCAGCGGGTCTTCGGGCACGCCTAGATCGCGCCACAGCGCATCGAGATCCGTCATCATCGGAGCAGCTTTGGAGGCGGCGTATTCCGACTCGAGAACCTTGGTTCCCGTCGCCTGATCCCCGATCAAGAGCACTTCGTCGATGGGACGTTCGCTGGCGTAGCCACCGGTTTTTGCATCGATGGCGCGCAGCGCCTGCTCCAGGCCGAATCGATTGTGCGTCTCCCGGCGGATGGCGATGTCTGCCTTGAGACAGAAAAGGGCACCGCCCCAGTAGGTTCTGCCCCAACTCTTGGTCTCATCCATGCCGCCTTCGCCGGGCTTTGGCAATCCGGCGGGCATCGAATGCCGCGCCTCGGCCCAGACGTCGGCCACGGATCGGTTGCCGGCCTGCGCGCGTGCCACGCCCTCCACGTAGGTGGAGAGGCCCTCCGCGAGCCAGTCGTGGCGCATTCCGAGTTCCGGCAGCGCCAGATGAATCATCTCGTGCACCAGCACCCAGTCATCGGCGAGCGCAGCGGGGGTGATGTCGACACCCACACGGACCTGGATGCGCAAAGGCTCATTGTTGGTGCGGCCGCCGCCGATGCCGCTGCCCTCCATGTCGCGGATGTAGAGCGCCACTTCGGGCACCGGAAAGCGTCCGTAATAGCGGCTCACGATCTGCGCCGAGCGATCGATCCAGGCGGTGAGCTTGGCGCGCGTGGTCGGCGCGTCGGCGTCGAAGCGCACGCAAAGCTCCGCGCCGCCGATGTGGCGCACATCGCTGGTGCCGGAAGGGCAGGCAGCATGCGCGAGCGTCGCAGCCACGGTGAACAACAGACCCAGACCAAGGCTTGCGCCTCTAGCGATTGAGCGCCCGGGTGCCCGATAGAAAGCGGTTGCCGCGGATGTAGAACCGCAGGCGCTTGTCGGCAGCTTTGGTGAGGCCGATGCGCACGCTTCGTCCGATGGAGTCGATTTCGTGATCATCTTTGCCGATCCAGAGTTGCTTGCCCGCGAACAGATCCAAGCCATCGTGCCTCATATCCACGTCGAACGCTTGGGTCAAGCGTCCCGGACCGCGCGCCAGGTCCAACTCCTTGACGCGCCGGCCGCGCCGCATGTGGATGTGACCGTGCAGCGGCTCTATGGCGCGGATCAATACCCCGGCGCCGATGCCGCGACTCTCGCTCGACACGTTGAGCATATGGGAAGTTCCGTAGCAGATGTACACATAGCAGTGACCGTGCTCGAGAAACAGCGAACCGTTGCGCGGGGTGACACCGCGAAAGCCGTGACAGGCAGGGTCGCCGACCAGATACGCCTCGGTCTCGACGATGCGCCCGGCCAGGGTTTTGCCGCGCGGCTGCCGCACCAGGACCTTGCCGAGGAGCCAGCGGGCGAGTTCCACCGTGTCTGCCGGCACCGCATGCCGAGAGATGCGCTGAATGCCCTCGACATCGATGCTAACCTTAAAGCTCATCCGAAAAATTTTAACATTGATGTCAAACTCAGCCCGCAGCGCCTCGCTCATTGTTCCGGTACTGACCCTGATCGCCGCCATGGTGTGCTTTCAGGTGGGCGCCTCGCTCGCAAAAGGATTGTTCCCCCTGGTGGGCGCGACCGGCGCCACGGCGCTGCGCACCGGACTTGCCGCCACCATGCTGACGCTCGTGTGGCGCCCGTGGCGCCTGCGTTTCGGACCCGGCGATGCGCGCTCGGTGGTGATCTTCGGGGTGGCACTGGGCGTGATGAACCTCTCGTTCTACACCTCGCTCAAATACATCCCTCTGGGCATCGCGGTCGCCATCGAATTCACAGGACCCTTGGCGGTGGCCCTGGCCGCCTCGCGGCGGCCCGTCGACTATCTGTGGATCGCGCTCGCCGCACTCGGACTGCTTGCGCTCCTGCCCTTGAAATCAGGCGCGCATTCCTTGTCGCTGGTGGGCATTTTTCTGGCGCTTGGCGCCGGGGTCTGCTGGGCGCTCTACATCGTCTACGGCCGGCGCGCCGGGACTTTGCACGGCGGCGGTGCGGCCACCGCATTGGGACTTTGCATCTCGTCGCTGTTCATCGTGCCCATCGGGCTCGCAACCAACGGCACGCACCTCATTTCGCTCGACATATTGCCGCAGGGACTGCTCGTTGCCCTGATTTCCAGCGCGTTGCCCTATTCGTTGGAAATGATCGCCATGCCCAAGATTCCAACCCGTACCTTAGGAGTGCTCCTGAGTCTGGATCCGGCCCTGGGCGCCGTTGCAGGCGTGGTGCTGTTGAGCGAGCGACTGAATTGGCTGCAGTGGGGCGCCATCGTCTGCATCATGGTGGCGTCCGCCGGCAGCGCCACCTCGCAGCGCATCGAGGTGCTACCGGATTAGCGCGATGGCCGCGTAGAGCACGGCGGCGCCCGCCAGGGTCATGGCCGTGGTCAGAAATTTCGGATGCGCGTGAAAACTTTCCGGGATGAGATCGCTCGCGCCGATGTAGAGAAAGAATCCCGCGAAGAGCGCCAAGGCCGTGCCGAAAAAGGAGCCCGGCAGCGCGATGAAGGAGGCGAGCAGGATGCCCAAGACCGGCGCCGCCGCGTCGATGAGCAGCCAGCGGAATGCCTGGGATCGTCCGCCCTCGTTCTTCAAGAGCAGGTTCATGGTGTTGATGCCGTCCGAGAAGTCGTGGGCCACCACCGCGATGGCGACGACGATGCCGATCTGGTGCGAGGCCTGGAAGGCCAGTCCCACCGACAGGCCATCCAGAAGGCTGTGGATGCAAAGCACGGCCGCGGCAAAGCGGCCCCGCCGGCCCGCATCGCCATGGATCAGCATCATCCGATCGATGACCAGGTAAAACAGGAATCCCACCGCTGCAAAGGTAAAAACGGTGGCGCTGCTGTGGTATTGAGAGCCGAAATTGACCGACTCGGGCAGCAAATCGAAGAATGCCACGCCGATGACGGCGCCGGCTGAAAATCCCAATACCAGATGCAGCTTGTCCTTCAAGCGCAGCGCCAGCAGGCCGCCCAGGAAAGTGCTCAAAAACGCGGCGGCCGCGATAAAGGTCAGCAACACGATGTACTATTCACGGCAACTAATTCTTTGGGGGCCTTCAGCGTGAGCTACGACACGTATCATAAACGCAAAATCGGCAAACACCTGCTCAAGCCCGAAACCCAGATGATGGGCTTCGGCTTCGACCCGACTCTCTCCGAAGGCGCGCTCAAGCCGCCGATTTTCTTGACTTCTACCTTCGTGTTCAAGAGCGCGCAGGACGGCAAGGACTTCTTCGACTTCACCTCCGGCCGCCGCGAGCCGAAGCCGGGTCAGAGTTCGGGGCTGGTCTACTCGCGCTTCAACAATCCCAACCTCGAGGTGCTCGAGGACCGCCTGGCGCTCTGGGAGGAGGGCGAGGCGGCGGCGGTGTTCTCCAGCGGCATGTCCGCGATCTCCACGGTGCTTTGGGCGCACGTGCGCCCGGGCGATGTGATCCTGATGAGCCAGCCGCTCTACGGTGGAACCGAAACCCTGATCTACAAAACCCTGCCGGCATTCGGCGTGCAGGCGGTGGGTTTCAATCAAGGCCACGACAGAAAGGCCGTGACGGACGCCGCCGAGTCGGCCATGAAGCTTGCGGCCGAAAAGGGCGGACGGGTCTGCTTGATCGTTGTCGAGACACCGGCCAATCCCACCAACAGCCTGGTCGACTTGAAGCTCATGCGCGAGATTTCCGAGATGATCGGCGCCAAGCAGAAGGGCGGACGGCCGCCGGTGGCGTGCGACAACACCTTCCTGGGCCCCGTGTTCTCGCGGCCCTTGAACTTCGGGGTGGACCTCGTCATGTACTCGCTCACCAAGTACGTGGGCGGGCACTCCGACCTGGTCGCCGGTGGAGTGATCGGATCGCGAAGCGCGGTCGAACCCATCAAGCGCCTGCGCGGCGCGCTCGGCACCCAGCTCGATCCGAACACCGCGTGGATGATCATGCGCTCCATGGAGACCTTGTCGCTGAGAATGCACAAGGCGGCTGAGAATGCTTCGCTGGTGGCGAAATTTCTCAGCCGGCATCCGAAAATCGCCAGCGTCAATTATCTCGGCTTCCTTTCCAAAGACGATCCGCGTGCGGGGGTCTTCAAGCAGCAGTGCGAGAGCGCGGGCTCGACCTTTGGGTTCGCCGTGAAGGGCGGCGAACCGGAGGCGTTCCGCCTCCTCGATGCGCTGCAGGTGATCAAGCTCGCGGTGAGCCTGGGCGGCACCGAAACCCTCATTTCGCATCCCGCAAGCACCACGCACTCGGGCGTCGCCAAGGAAACCCGCGACCGGCTCGGCGTCACCGATGCCCTGATAAGAATATCGGTGGGCATCGAAGACGCCGACGATCTGATCGCGGATCTCGACGCGGCGTTGGAAAAGGTCTAGATCGACTTCGACACACCCACGAATATCCCGCGGCGCGGGCCGAACTGCGGTGCGCCGACACCGACGCCGGTCCCGTCGCGGATTTCGTAGACCTTGTCTAAGGCGTTGATGAGATCCATGCGCGCGGTAAGGGTGCCGTCGCCCACGTGGAAGATGTGACTCACTCCGAGATTCACCTGCGTGTAATAGGGTAGATGCGCGCCGTTCGGGATCGAACTGCCGTCGGGCAGTTCCTCATCGGCGCGCAGTCCCGAGCCCAAGAGAAAATCGCCGCTGAAGGTGGTGTGATCCCAGATATAGGAGACGCCTCCCGAGGCGGTGAACTGCTGCTCGTGATCCAGGTGGATGTAGTTCGCCGCGATGTAGCTCAGCTGCGCCTCGGTAAAGTTGAACTGCGCGGAGTCGATGTCCTTGCCCTTGGCACTCTGATAGGCGAGGTTCAGATACGTCGTGAAGCCGTCCGCGGAGTAGTTGCCGGTGAGTTCCGCGCCATATTGCTTGCCCTGCGCATAATTGAACGGCGTCAGAATGATGGGTGCGCCGAATTGACCCTCGTCGATGAGGTTGTGCGACTGCTTGTAGTAAGTGTCGAGGCCGACGGTAATGCTCGGACTCACCCTCTGCTGCACGCCCACATCGTAGTAATTGGCCTGTTCCGCCAGCGGCGTGTCGGCGCGGGTGACACTCGGGGCAGCCGTTGTGTTGGCGAAGGCCGCAACCGCCTCGCCACCCACCAATTCGAAGGGTGGCGGCGAGATATAACGCGAATAGCCGGCATGCACCACCGTGCCGTCCAGCGCCTGCCACACAAGGTTGAGACGCGGACTCACCTGATGGCCGGAGGTGAAGGCGTCGAACTTGTCGAAACGCAGGCCGTAGTTCACCGTGAGGGCGGGGATGATCTTCCATTCGTCCTGAAGATAAGCGCTCTCGATCCACTCGGTTTTGTCACCGTTCTGCACGATGCTCACCGGCACGTCGCTGATCTGATTGCCCGCCGCATCGAGCGCGATGACCTCCGAGTCGGCCATACTCTTCGACCGGTCGCTTTGCAGGAACAGACCGCCGCGTAGCGTGTGGGTGTCGCCGAGCTTGTAGGCGGCGTCCGATTGCAACGCATAGGCGACGTTCTGCTTGTAGGCAGCTTGCGAGATGCCGTTGAAGAGTAGGTCGCCTTCCGGATCCGGACTGAACGTGAGGCTCGAGTAGCGGGCGGTCACGGAGGTCTGCACGTCGAACCCGCCTTCCGAGTGCTGCCAGCTCAAAACCGCGAAGTGATTGAGTTCGCGCTGGTTCTCATCGAGCGCCGCACTCGGAAAGCTGGTCTGCCCATTGACCAGCAGCGGAGTGCCGTCGGCATTCGAAAGCCCGGGCAACTCGCCCGCCCGGTTGGGGATCTGGAAATTGGCGGTGGAACTGCTCAACACCGCACTCAAGCGGTTCTGCTCGTCGAGGATGTATTCCAGATAGCCGAAGCCGTGGTACTGCTTGGAGTGATCGTGCAGGGGATCGGAGCTCCCGTCGGGGGACTCGATGCCGAGGTCGTTGTGCAGGAAGTCCGCCGACACGAAGTAGTTCAGGCGCCCCTCGGATCCGCCGTAGTTGAAACTCGGCTGCACGGTGCCGTGACTGCCGCCGTAGATGGACACCGAGCCGCCGGAGTCGAGGCTGCCGCTCTTGGTCTTCAAGTCGATGATGCCCGCGGTGCGCAGGCCGTATTCGGCGGGCAGCGCCCCGGTGATGAGCGTCAAGGACGAGATCAGCCGGGGATCCAGAGACTGGCCGAAGACGCTGATGCCCTCGGGCAATATGATGCCGTTCAAGCGGTATTGCAGGCCGTTGTGCTCACCGCGCACGTGGAACTGCCCGAAGGAATCCTGCGCCACGTCGGGCGCCTGCATCACCACCTGATTGAGCAGGTTGTTGTCGCCGCCGGGAGCGGCCTGGATCGCGGCTTCGTTGATGAGGTAGGTCGAGGCCCCGGTTTGCGTTTGGATGCCGTTGCGGGCTTCATTCAAACGCTGCGAGATCACCACCACTTCGTCGAGTTGTCCGGGCGGCAGAGCGGCCGAGGCCCCGGTGGGATCCGGTGCAGCGTCGGCATCCGCGCTGGCAGCGCCTGGAAATTGAAACAATAGCAATACGGCACACGCGGGTGCCGTGCGAACATACAATCTAACCATGGGATCAGAAACTCCTCGTCAAACACGCTGCCGCAGCGAAGCGGCTGGAAGGCACCTTGGGGGGTCAGCGTGCGGCGGGAGGCGCTCGGGATCGGAATGCGAGGCGGAGTTTGAGTTCGAGCAGCGAGTCGCGCGATGCGATCGGCGCCAGATCGCTGCCGGGAGGCGAGTAAAACGGCACCACGCTCGGGGCGCCGGCCGCGGCGAGGAGCGGCGCGAAGTTCAAGCAATCGGCGCAGAGCTCGTGCGAGGCGGGTGGAGCCGGGGCGTAGGCGGCTTGGGAAAGCTTCGGAACGTGCGAATAGGCATGCGTCATCGCGCCTAACTGCGCGAGCAGCAGCGCCAGCGCTGCGATCAGCGCGATGCGTAGGTCGATGCGTTGCCGATAGTTCGTCAAATTGAGGCCAATCCCGAAATCTTGTGCCAAGGGTCGCGCTACCCGGGGCTAAAAATAGAGAACTACATCACATACAAGCGGTATCCGGAAAAGTTCCCCGCCGCGCAAGCATTGCGCCGGTGTCGAACATGCGTTCAGGGATTGGAAGCGGTTCCAAGTGAGATGGGGCCGGCAGTTTGCCTCGAAACTTTAACGAGCCCTCAAAGTTCTGGGACCGGCATCACAACGATTAACTGATATGTCGCAACAATAGCGTCGACCTTCGGGGTTTCCCCGAATTGAATGGGTTCGACCAGCACATCTTCAGGAGCTTGCATGCATAAGATTCTCACCGCGACCCTGGCAGCCGGAGTAATGGCTGCGGGCGTTGCGCAATCCGCCACCACCACCGCGACCTTTGCGGTAACCGCGACGGTGCAGTCCACCTGCTCCGCGAGTGCTACCGCCTTGGCGTTCGGCACCTACACCCCGGGCTCGGGTGCCCTGACCAACAACTCGACCATCAGCGTCAAGTGCACCAAGAACACCCCGTACACGGTGTCCTTGAACGCGGGCGCCACCACCGGCGATGCCTTTGCGCAGCGCCTGATGGCCTCCGGTGCCAACACCCTGCAGTACAACCTGTACACCACGGCGGCCTTCGCCACGGTGTTCGGCGACGGCACGGGCGGCACTGGCACGCAGGCCGGCACCGGCGCCGGCATTGCCACGGCCAACACGGTGACCGTGTTCGGTCAGTTGCTCGACAGCGCCGCCAACCAGGCGGCGGTGCCCGGCAGCTACACCGACACCATCACGGTGACTGTCTCCTACTGAGTCGAAAGTGTTTCCTGCGGCGAGCATGGAGGTTCGCCGCGGGGATTTCGAAAATCGTCTTTGATTTCTTTTTCGAGGATTCCATGCGTAAGATTCAAGCATTGATGCTTATCTTGGGTGTGGCGACTGCGGGCATCTCCGAGTCTGCCACCACCACCACGACCTTCGCGGTAACCGCCACGGTCGCTTCCAAATGCACCGCCTCCGCCACGGCCCTGGCCTTCGGCACCTACACGCCGGGTGCGGGCGCGGTAACCAACAACTCGACCATCAGCGTCAAGTGCACCAAGAACACGCCGTACACGGTGGCGCTGAACGCCGGCGCGACCACGGGCGGCACCGTGGCGCAGCGTCTGATGGGCTCGGGCGCGAATACCCTGCAATACAACCTCTTTACGACCGCGGCATTCGCCACCGTATTCGGGGACGGCAGCGGCACTTCGCAGACCGAGGCCGGCACCGGCGCGGGCATGGCGACGGCGAACAGCATCACCGTCTTCGGGCAGTTGCCGGACAGCGCCACCAATCAGGGGGCGGTACCGGGCAGCTACACCGACACCATCACGGTAACGGTGACGTACTAGTCCATGCGCGCCTCCGCTTCGCTCCTTGCGTTGCTGCTCGCGCTCGGCGCCGTGCGCGCCGAGGCGAGCACGTTCAACATCTCGCCGATACGGGCGGATCTGTCCGCGGCCCACCGAACCGAGGCGCTCACCATCGTGAACGCCGATGCGGAACCGGTGGTGATCCAGGTGAAAGTCGTCGCCTGGTCGCAGAAGGATGGCAGCGAGCAGCTGGACGAGACCCGGGAGATCTTGAGCACACCGCCGGTGCTGCAGATTCCCGCGAACGCTCAACAGATCGTGCGCGTGGCGCTGCGCCGGGATCCGGACGCTGCGCAGGAGCTCACCTACCGAGTGATTTTCGAGGAGGTGCCCCAGGCGGCGCCGAAGGATTTCACGGGCCTGCGGGTTGCGCTGCGTTTGAGCATCCCGGTGTTCGTGGCGCCGAGCCAAGGCAAGCCGCACCCGCAGGTCGCCTGGCAGTCGCGCTGGCTGCCGAACGGCCAGCTCGAGATCGCCGCCACCAACCATGGCACCGGCCACTATCAAGTCACGGATTTCGAGGCGCGCTTTCCCGGCTCGCTGATGCCGCTGCGTGGCAATACGGCCAAATATGTGCTGCCGGGGAGCCGCATGGTGTGGACGCTGACCCCGCCGGCCGATGCCGTGCGCCAAGGCGTGATTCCCCTCCATGGTCATAGCGACCAAGGCGAGTTTTCCGCCGAAGTTGCGCCCAGCAGCCTCTAAGAGGCGCGGATTGGCGCGTGAGGGCTCACTACAAGCGAATCGCGCGCGGACTGGCGACATATTCCCTGCTGTTGGTGCTGTTGCTGCTGTCGGGCGGCAGGCTCCATGCCGAGCAGTTGACCGAGGCGGTGCTAGAAGTGAGCGTGTCGGGCACGCCTTCCGCCGAGATGATGGTGGTGCTGCGAGGCGCTTCGGGCGCGCTGTATCTGGAGGAGGCCGACTTCGCCAAGCTTCGCTTGAAGCCGCCGAAGAGCGCGCCCGTCGAGCAGGGCGGCCATCGCTACTACAACGTGAAGTCGATTCCCGGCCTCACCGTCACCATCGACGAGGGCGCGCAGAGCGCGCTGCTCACGCCGCCCGCGGCAACGCTCGACACCACCCGACTTGATGCCGCCGAGCGCGCGCATCCGCCGGTGACGCCGGCATCGCCCGGACTGTTCTTGAACTATCAGCTCTCGGCCCAGCAAATCTCCGGATCCAACGTCGGCGGCGTGTTCGCCGAACTCGGGGCATTTGCCGCCGCCGGCGTCATCACCAACACCATGGCGGCCCGTTACGGCGAGGATTCGAGCTTCGTGCGCCTGGATACCACTTACACGCGCGACTTTACGGCGAGCCTCGATACCTTGAACGTGGGCGATGCCATCAGCGATCCGGCGAGCTGGGGCAATGCGGTGCGCTTTGCCGGAGTGCGGTTCAGCAAGAACTTCGCACTGCGCCCGGATCTTCTGACCACGCCGCTCTTGACCACCGGCGGCGTGGCCACTGTCCCCTCCACGGTGGATGTATTCGTCAACAACCAGCTCGTGACCAGCAATCAGCTGCCGGCAGGTCCTTTCATCGTCGACCGACTGCCGACGGTGTCCGGCACCGGCGATGTGAGCGTGGTGGTGCGCGATGCCCTGGGCCGCGAACAGGTCATGACACAGACTTTTTATTCGAGCGTCTCGCTGCTGGCCCCCGGCCTGTCGCAGTACTCGGTCAACCTCGGCGAGGTGCGCAACAACTACGGCCTTGCGAGCAACGACTACGGCCCGTTCCTCGGCGAAGCGAGCTATCGGCGCGGCATCACCGATGGCCTGACCCTCGAAGGCCACGCCGAATACCTCGCCGATGATGCGCATGCCGCGGGGCTCAACGCCGCGTTCGCGGTCGGCACCTTGGGAGTGATGAACGTCACCGCCGCGAGCGGCGGCGATTCGCATGGCAACGGCTATCTCACCGGCCTCGGTCTCGAGCATCGCGGGCGCTATTGGAGTCTGGTGGCCAACACGCTGGTCGCAAGCAGCGGATTCTCCCAAGTCGGTGAACCTCTTGATCCGGACATGCGCATGCGGCAGCGCTCGCTCCTGCAGACCGGCACCAGCCTCGGGCGCTTCGGCTCATTGTCCGCTGCCTACGTGCGCGAGACTTACAAGGACTCACCCGAGCAGCAGACCTTGAGCCTCACGCACAGCGTGAGTTTCGGCAGGGCCGGCACCCTGAATCTCACGCTGTCGCGCGTTCACACCGCGCAGGATCTGTCCACGCCGGCGCAGAATTCGACCAGCGCCTTCTTGATCTACGTGCTGCCATTCGACATGCGGCGTGCTGCGACCCTTTCCTCGGTCAGCGGCAGCGGCCCCGGTTCGCCGGCCAACGAGGTGATCGCCTCCGTGACTGAAAGCCCGCCCGTGGGCCCCGGCAGCGGCTACCGTTTCTCGGTCTCGAGCGCCGGCAACTACGATGCCGACTGGCGCCAGCAGTTTCGCGGCATCGATCTGGAGGCCGAAGCGGCGCGCAACAACGGCAGCGACGGACGCAGCTTGTATGCCAGCGGCGCCATGACATTCCTCGACGGCGAACTCAACACCACCCGGCAGGTGAACGGCAGCTTCGCCATGGTCGATGTCGCGGGGTTGCCCAATATTCCCGTGTACGTGGAAAACCAGCTGACCACGCACACCGACGCCGAAGGCAAGGCGCTGCTCTACAACCTGCGGCCCTACGAGGCCAACAAGATCAGCATCGAGCCCGAGGACCTGCCGCTCGACACCACCATCGGCGCCGCCAGCACAGTCATGGCGCCGCCCTATCGCTCGGGCGTGATCGCGCGCTTTCCGGTGGAGCGCGTGCGCAGTGGCACCTTCCGCTTAGTCACGCCCGATGGCAAACCCGTGCCGGTCGGCGCGCGGGTGAAACTCAAGGGCGAGGAGTTTCCGGTGGTGCTGGATGGCGTCGTGTACGTCACGGGCTACGATCACGGCATGGCCGCGGAGGCCGACTGGGAGGGCGGGCATTGCGTGTTCCGCCTCGAGCCGCCGCCACCGGATGAGCCGCAGCCCGACATGGGCACCATCACCTGCCGCTTGTCCTCGCCCTACGCTTCGGCTTCGGTGCAGCGCCCATGAAGCGTCTCTGCTGCGTATTCGTGTTGCTCGGCTGCGCAATGTTCGCCGACGTCGCGCGCGCCGCCGTGACCGTAAGCTGCACGGTGACCGCCGGGAGCATTGCATTTGGCATCTACAATCCGTTGAGCGGCACCACGGATGCCAGCACCGGCTCGCTGCTCATCACCTGTTCCGGCCGCGGCACCGGTTCCACCAGCGTCACCGCAAATCTCACGTTGAGCTCGGGTTTGAGCGGCACCTACGCGTCCCGCACCATGCTCTTCGGTACCAACAAGCTCAACTACAACATTTTTTGGAGCACTGCGTACAACCAGGTCATGGGCGATGGCACGGGCGGCTCGTTCGGCGGGACGACGGGCGCCTTCACGGTCGCGGCCGGAGGCACGAGTTCCGCGACGGGCACCATGTATGGTCTGGTGCCGGCGTCGCAGGATGTGGCGCCGGGAACCTACGCGGACACCATCGTCGTCACGGTGACGTACTAGATCGTCTCCAACGGACGGACCGAGATTCTGACCGGCCAGGGGTAGGTGCCGGCGCTCAAACCCGGCGTCAGCATGAACCGGTAGCGGAGCGACAAATTCACAGGGTGAGCATGCTGCCAGCGCTGCACCACCACGCCGCCTTCTGCGGGAAGCGCGGCCTCGCCGTCGAGACCCTTGACGGACATCGCGCTGAAAAGCGGCGCGACGGTCAAAAACTCCAGCGCGAAGCCCTGGGTACTGTTGCTGTCGATTGACAGCTGTGTCGTTTCTGGCACATCGACGAAGCCCTGCGCCGCGTCCCGAGCGGAAATCTCGAGTGTGGCGGGAACCTGTGTAAGCTCGAAGCGGGCCACGGCGCGCACGCTGGCGCCCACCGTGAAGCTGGTGCGCGCATCCTTGGCGAGCGCGGAGACGAAGCAGCCGCCGACGATCAGCACGAAGCGCGCCGCGAAGAGAGTCTGATTGTGCGAGAATTTGTTCAAGCCCCTTCTAGCGGCCGGGTGGCCTGCAACTTTAGCCGCGGGCGGTGCTTAGCTGACATAACGACTGCGAAGGGACGACACCACATGCGATTGAGTGCGATACCGCTATGCGTGGCGCTGCTCGCCGGCACCGCGCACGCCGCCGGCGATGCGGACGAAGCGGGTGCCGACGATCTTCACGGCGTGGTGGTGACCGCGACGCGAATCGCGGAATCGATCGCGGACATCCCGGCCTCGATCGACCGGCTCGATGCGGCCTTCATCGACCGCGGACAGCCCGAGGTCAATTTATCCGAGTCGCTGCTCGCCGTGCCCGGCGTCTCGGTGCAGAGCCGCCAAAACTATGCGCAGGACCTGCAGCTCTCGATCCGCGGCTTCGGCGCGCGCTCGAGTTTCGGGGTGCGCGGCATACGCCTTTATTCCGACGGCATTCCGGGCACCATGCCCGACGGTCAGGGGCAGTTCTCGCAATTCGACCTGAGCTCTGCCGACCACATCGAAGTGCTGCGCGGACCTTTTTCGGCGCTCTATGGAAATTCCTCGGGCG
Organism: Steroidobacteraceae bacterium; assembly: GCA_036494165.1. Lineage (GTDB taxonomy): Bacteria > Pseudomonadota > Gammaproteobacteria > Steroidobacterales > Steroidobacteraceae > Bog-1198. The sequence goes on along the minus strand of DASXOQ010000096.1, from coordinate 6,819 downwards.
GCGTGCTCGCGATCTTCACCCGCGATGCACCGGCGGGTTACTCGCTCGGAGCGGCCGCCGCCTACGGCAGCTTCGATGCACAGCGCTATGCCATCAACACCAGCGGCGACAACGGCGTGGTCAATTACGTGATCGACGCCTCGCATTTCCAGACCGATGGTTACCGGGACCACAGCGAGGCCGAACGCAATCTCTTCAATGCGAAGCTGCGCTTCGAGCCGACCGAAGGCTCCAAGCTCACCGTGGTGGCGAATGCCGTGCAGACGCCGTTCGTGGACGACCCGCTGGGGCTCACGCGGCAGCAGCTCACATCCGACCCGACCCAGGCCGGCGTCAATGCGGTGCTCTACAACAGCCGCAAGTCACTCGCCCAGGAACAATTGGGCGTCAATTACGAAGATGCCTTGAGCGCGAACGACACCTGGGTCACGAGTCTCTACACCGGCCATCGCACCACCACGCAGTTTCAGGCGATTCCCAAGGCCACGCAGGCCGCGGCGCCCCTCTACCCTGGGGCGGTGATCGACCTGGATCGCTCCTACTACGGCATGGACAGCCACATCGTCGATTCGCGGGACTTCGACGGCATGCCGGTAAAATTCGTCGCCGGCATCGCCTACGATGATCTTGCCGAGGCGCGCAAAGGCTATGCGAATTACGCGGGCCCCCTCCTCGGTGTCGAGGGGGCGCTGCGTCGTGACGAGGCCAACCATGTCTATGACATGGACGAGTATCTGCAGGCCGAATGGGATCCGATCGGCGCTCTGCACATGGTGGTGGGCGTGCGCAACAGCGCTGTGGTCGTCACCTCGCACGGGCACCTGCCGCTGCTCGATTTCGCCGACAGCGGCGCGCGTTATGGGGCCACCAATCCGGTGGCAGGCATCACCTACCGCCTGCATCCCGAGGTCAACCTCTATGCCTCTTACGGTAAGGGGTTCGAGACGCCGACCTTGAACGATCTTGCCTACCGCTCCGTCGACGGATCTCTGCCCGGCCTCAATTTTGCGCTGCGTCCGGCTCGCAGCGACAATTTCGAGACCGGCGTGAAAGTCGGCACCGGCCGCGTGCGCGCGGATGTGGCCGCCTTCTACACCGAGACCCACAACGAACTGGCGGTGTTGCAGAATTCCGCCGGGCGTTCGGTCAATCAAAACATTGGCGAGACCTCGAGGCGCGGCATGGAACTCGGTGTCGATGCAGACTTTGCGGCCGGCTTTTCCGCAAAGCTTGCCTATACCTACATACGGGCGGTTGTCGGCCACAGCTACTTCGAGTGCATCGCCGCCCCCTGCAATCCGCTCGCCGCGTTGAGCAACCCGAACCTGCCGCTGCCGGCGAATTACAAGGAAGTTGGGGCGGGAGCCCATCTGCCGGCGGTGCCCATGAACAATCTGTACGCGGGATTAAGCTGGTCCTACGCGCCGGTAGGATTTCATGCCACCTTGGAAGCGCAGGCCCGCGCCCGCATATATACAGATGATCGCAATTCCGATGCCGCGGCCGCGTTCTGGCTGTTTAACTGGCGCGGCGGTTTCGAGCAGGAAACGCGACACTGGCGGTTCAGCGAATATCTGAGAGTTGATAACCTCGCCGATAGATCCTATGTTGGTTCTGTCATCGTTAACGAGACCAACCAGCGGTTTTTCGAGCCTGAGCCCGGGCGAACAGCCTACATAATGTTCAACGCCGCCCTCCGGAATTAAGGCGTCTTTATGTACACCAAAGCGCCTGAACCGCGTTGTGTAATCAAGGTCTATAGAATTAGTGGACGAGGCGCCTGAGGCGCCGGTTAAGGAGACGAACATGAGCTTTTCGGGCAAGGGTTGGACACTCGCAGCGGCAGTGCTCGGGTCGATTCTCGCAGGCGCTTCCCCCGCGCTCGCCCAGAACCATGGCGGTGGCGGTCATGCCGGCGGCGGTGGTGGAGCTCACTTTGGCGGCGGCGCGCACTTCGGTGGCGGCGGCCATATCGGCGGCGGCCACGCGCCCGCGGGCGCGCATTTTGGCGGCGGCGCACATTTCTCGGGCCCCGCCCATGTCGGGGGCTATGGCGGCGTCGGCCGCGGCTACGCGGCAGGCGGCTACCGAGGCGGCTATGCCGGTCACGCGGGCTATGGCTATCCCGGGCACAGCTGGCACGGTTATTCGACAGGGCGATACTGGGGCGGCGGGTACTGGCACGGCGGCTGGTGGCCGCGCGCGTATTACGGCGCGGGCTGGGCCTGGTTCCTGCCGATATTGCCCCTCGCCTATTCGACCTATTGGTGGGGTGGGGTGCCGTACTACTACGCCAATGACGTGTATTACACCTGGAGCCCGGATTATCAGGGTTATGTAGCCACCGATCCGCCTCCGTCGGACGGCGATACCGACTCGGGTTCAAGTGCGGCCCCTGGCGATGCTGCACCGCAAAATAATGCGCCGCCTCCGGCGCAGGGCGCCCCCGCGCAGATCTTCATGTACCCGAAGAACGGTCAGAGCGCCGAGCAGCAGGCTCAGGACCGGTCGGAGTGCGAGCAGTGGGCCCAGCAGCAGGCGGGGCAGAATGGACCTGACTACAACCGGGCCATGGTGGCCTGCGTCGAGGGACGGGGTTACAGCGCCCGCTGAAGAAGCCTTTTTAGCCTCGAAAAACGAAAGCCGCGCAGTTCACACTGCGCGGCTTTTTTATTACGGTCGCCGAGCTTGCGGCTACCAGCAGCTCGAGGTGGTGTCCACGCTGCTGCTGTTCATTGCCGTGCGCGCGCCTCCCGAACTCACCGTGAAGCTGTTGCAGTTGGTGTCGGCGGTCTGATTGCCGGTCGCGGTGGCCGTGAAGCTGAAGCTCGCGGGGGTACCGGCAGTCGTCGCGGTCGGCGCGACGGCTGCGACGATCGTCGGCACGGCGATGGTGTAGTAGCCGGCGGGCGAGGTAATCGCTCCGGTCACGGTGCCGTAGCCCAGATCCGACCAGGTGGAGCTGTAGGTATTGTTGGTGCTGAAGTAGCGCTCCTCGAGGCTCGCGAGGTCGAGCAGCGTGCTCTTAGCATCGGTGCGATGGGCTTTGCGCACGTAGTTGGAATAGGCCGGGATGGCGACCGCGGCGAGAATTGCCGCGATCAGCATAGTGACCACCAGTTCGACCAGTGTGAATCCCTTGTGCGTGCGCATGATTGGCCTCTTGATTAACGCTTCTGTATCCAAGTGACGCGCTTACCCTTGACGTTGCCCGGGGCGTTGATGGCGCCGATGAAGGGCGACGTCGCGGTCTGCGTGATGCCGTAGTACTGGCTGCCGGTCGCCGAGGTGGACGTGATCGAGCTGCCGGGCGAGTACTGAACCGTGGAGAAGCTACCCGTGCCGCCGAGCGCGAGGCCCGAGACCGGCGTGGTGCCCACATTCAGCACGTTGTGGCCGGTGCTGCCGTCCTCGAAGAACCCGGTGGCGAACGAGCCGCCGGTGGTGGGATCGATGGCCATGGTCCAGCCGGACGCCCCCGAGGAATAACAGGCGAGCGCTGAGGTCTGCGGCGGGATGGTGGTGTTGATCACCAGTGCACCCAACGTGAGCACCGGATTGAAGATCACCTGTTCGTAGAGAACCGTGGCGCCCGGCACCGCGGCGGTCGTCAGGGGAACCGCAGGATCCGTGGTATCCGGATAGCCCGACACCAAGTTCAGATACCAGCCGTAGTTCGTGCAGCCGTTGACGTCGGCGTAGCACACCGCGTTCGCGCTTACGGTACGGTAGTCGCTGCCGGTGTTGGGGGACGTCGCGGTCGTGGTGCCGGAAATCGTCTGCACCGTGAGCTTGCTGGTGCCCGCCACGAACGCTGTCGGAACAGTCGGCTGCGAGGGGTATGTTCCGTACGGCACGGCGAACTTGGTGCTCGACTTCGAGTTCCAGTTCGACATGTTCCAGTCCCAAACCCCGTAGATGCCCATCTGCGCGGTCTGATAGGTGGCCGCGCTGATCAAATTCTGGGGAACCTGGCGGCCGGTGCCGAATTCGATCATCACATGCGGGTACGGACCGCTGCCCGGAGTCGCGAGGATGACCGGCGCCGTCGTGATCGGCTGCGCGGACGGAGTCGTAAAGACCGGGTTGGCGCCGACCGCCCAGCTGCCCGGGCTCGTGCTGGTCAGATCGAAGCGCCAGAGATTGCCCTGGATGTCGCCGGCGTACACGTAGTCGGTGATGCGGTCGCCGTCGAGGTCGGCGGCCGAGACGTAGCTGATGCCGTTCGGCGAGGTGCTGCTGCCCACGCCCGTGCTCAAGTAGTAGAACGAGGTGCCGCCGGTGCTGCTGATGAGCATGATGAAGATGCCGGCATCGCCCTGGGTGCTGCCGATGCCGTTGCCGAAGATCGCGGCCCAGTTGCCGTTGTGGAGGCGGCGGATCACCGGCGTGCCGTAGGTGTTGCCGAGGCTGTTGCCGCAGCTCGAGTTGTTGGTGCAGGTGATGGACAGATTGCTCCACTCGCCCATCACCACGTTCGCCGCGTTGCTCTCGGAGAACATGCTGTCAGGATCGCTGACATCGAGCGCGAAAATCGCCTTGCCGCCGGGCCCTAAGCCGCCGACCAGCCAGGTGTGCCACCTGCTGTTGTAGAACACATCGCCCACCGAGGGCGCCGCATCGACGTCGAATTTGTGGCCGTATTGCGGGTCGGAGAAATTGCGCGCGACGTTGGTGGAATTCTGGATGCTATTGACGATGTAGCCCGGTATGTAGGCCAGCACTTCCGTGCCGTCGTTGTTGGTCTCGTTTACCGTGCCATCCGAATTGTAGGAACCGGTGCGGAAACCATGCAGCATGCCGTCGTTGGCGCCGGCATAGACCACGTTGGTGCGCTGGCCTTCGTTGGGCTGCGTGGCCGTGGCGCTGCCCGAAGTCGCGTACGTCGCATAGGTTTCGCCGCTGTTCTCCGGGAACGGATCGCCGGTGGAATCGAGCAGGTCGCTCCAGGAATTGGGATAGCCCGAATTCGGCGGTCCGACCCATGTCGGGCTCGAATCGACGATGTCGCCCAACACGCTGACGCGGTCGCGGTAGATGCCGGTGAAAGTCGTGGTCGAAGTCGGCACCTGCTCCTGGGTGCGATCGCCGCGCAGGTAATTGAGGCGAAGCTGGGTGATGGGGGTCGAGTCACCGGAATCGAGCAGCGCCTGCTCGTTGCTGTTCAGGCTCGACCACTCGAACGGAATGGGCGTGCCCTGACTGGTGGTGACCAGGCCCGTGCTCGACGAGAACACGTAGTTCCACGAAAGAATGGTGCGTGAACCCGGGGGGCTCAGCGGGCTGCCGGTACCGACCGGACCCGTGGTGTCGCAGTTCTGGCCCACCGGCACACCGGTGAGCACGCAGGAGCCGTCCCAGTTGATGACGGAACTGATGGTCAGGTTGTTGTTGGTATCCGGGACCAGGTACTGCGAGGTCAAGGAGCCGGCGAGGGTCTGCGGGTTGTAGTAAGCGAAGTACACCTGCGAACCGGTCTGCACCTTGGCGGTTTGCTTCTGGTTCAAACCCGCCGACGAGGACGAGGTGTTGGACGGTGTGGCCTGGAAGCACATGATTTCGTGCACGTTGCGGCTGCCGCCGGTGGATCCCGCGAAGCCAAAGCGGATGTTCGTCGGCAGCGGGTTGGCACCCCCTTCGGTGATGTCGACGTTGCTGATCACCGCCTGGTTGGCGCCGCCGTTGTAGCTGTAGGACAGACTCAAGAGACCCGCGGGCGTGATCTTGAGGTTGTAAGTGATCGGATTGGCATTGCCGCGATTGCCGGCGCTTTCCGCGGCGATCGGCTGGGTCGTCGGCAACACCTTGTAGGCCGAGGGAATGGCAGGGTAGTCGCCGTAAACGGGCGCGGTGCCTGAGGTGTAACTGGCCGCGTTCGGCGGCGATATGGCAATCGGGGTCGCCACGGCGAGCGCAACCTTGCTGCCCGTCGACCAGTCGGCAACGAGTCCGGTCTTGCACGCATCTTGTACGGAGGCGGTACGGTTGCTTCCCGTCAGCGTGGACGGATAGTAAGTGGGGTACTTCGCGGTCAGGCTTGCCCAGGTAATGGCACCCGGTCCGCGCATGCCGATGCGGCCCGGCTGGTACCCGCCGCCCGAAGCGGTGTTGTCGCCCGTGGCGGATGTGCCGGTTTCGCCCAGGGTATTGGTGGTGCCGTTTAAGAAGTTGCCGTATTCGTCGATGCCGAGACCGATGTAGCCGCCCTGCAACCCGTCGAAGCCGCGAGCAAGACCGGTATTGGCATTGATGGTGCCGTCGTTGTTGGCGTTCGAACAGGTGTAGGCCAAGCTGCCGCCGAACGCGCCGACGTCCGCCAGATAAGAAGCGTCCTGCAAGAAGAAGCTGATGCCGTCCGCGCCGTCTCCACCCGCACCGCCCGAGTCGCCGTCGTAAGTCACGGTGGTGAAGGACACCGCGAGGCCTTGGGCGGCGAGCGGATAGGTGAAGAACGAGAGGATGGCGCCGTTCTCGTTGTACTTGTTGGTGAAGCGCAGCGCGCCGCCGTTGGTCGGGTCTGGGAAAGTGCCGTTGTATCCGCCCAAAAACGACGTGTCGCTCTTGTTGGCGTAGTAGGTGAGACCCACGCACGCCGGGCTGGAGGCGCTGGTCGTGGCCGCGGTGCCCGAAGTCAGGCAGGCGCCGTTCAGGAACGTCCACTGATTGGTGGTCGAGGTGCCCGTGAAATTCTCGGTGTAGTTGGTTTGTGCGCCGGCCTCATGAGACATGAGTGCAGCGGAACCGGCCAACATGGCGAGCAGAGCGTATTTTGCGTTCATGAGCTTGTTACTCATAAGGTTTGAAAGTTTCTGGAAGCTT
>DASXOQ010000095.1:0-4250 GCA_036494165.1 Steroidobacteraceae bacterium | reverse complement strand
GAGGGGATCGAGCCGAAAAAAATCATCAAAGAGGGGTTGAGCGAGTATTTCATTTATACGATCGAAGGGACCGAGACGATTCCCAACGGCTGGTCCAAGCGGCTGCGGTCGCTCGCCGCCGACGAAGTGCCCCTCAAGATTCAATATCGCTTTCGACCCGCCGAGTATGGCGAGCAATTGGTGCGAATGTACTTGCTCACCAACGACGAAAAGTCGAAGCTGGGAACAAGCCCGTTGCCGGACGGCCAGGTCCGATTGTTTCGCGATAATGGCCGCGCTGGGCTCTCGTACTTGACCGAGCAACATACGAAGTACATCCCGGTCGGCGACAAAATCGAATTGAACCTCGGCGTCGATTCCGAGGTGATTTTTGAGCAAATCAAATTGCGTTCGTTTCGCGACAGCTTCTGGATGTCGCAGAACGGCACGAACACGTACAAGAAACTGCAGGAAGATGGCGTGCTGAAAGTGCAAAACTTCACCGTCTCCGGCTGGGACGATCATCAGATTTACACGCAGCGCATTCGCAATTATTCCGCCAAACCAATCGCCGTGGAAATCCGCCGCTCGTACGCGGGCGACACGATTTTTCGAAGCAACCTGAAACCGGCGTTGTACGACTTTCACACGGTGCAATTTGACGCCGCGGTTGCCGCCGGCAAACGAGTCGATCTTTATTATGAGGTCGTGCAGCACCAAGGCTATCTGGCGAAGCAAAACCAGGTCACGCTTGAGAAGGCCGACGTGCAGCCTTGACCGGCCGAAGTCTCGCGCCGCGACAGCCGTACTTTCCTCGCGCGGAATTCGGACGTTGCTCGGCGCGCCGGCACGCTTTCAGTTTCAGGCCGCAGGGCCTATAATCGAGCAATGTCTTCGCGATCGACCGGCGCATGAGCGACAGGTGCGGCTTTGCTCGATGTTTTGTTAGCCTTTGTGTTCACGTTCCATTTGTTGCTGGTTGACGTCGCGCTGGCCGGCCCCTTCTTTGCGGTATGGCTGGACTGGCGTGGACGGAATGGCGAGGATCCCGCCGCCAGCCAGATCGGCCGTCGGCTTGCAAAATGCTGCGTCGCCGCGGTGGCGCTGGGGGTCACGGGGGGCTTGGCCTCCTGGGGACTGCTGCTCCTCTTGCCCTCGCAGGCGCACTATCTGGCCGTGTTTCAACGGATTCCGGCTTCGCGATGGTGGGGGATCGCCAGTGAAATCGTGTTTTACTTGGTGGTGATGGCGGTGTGCGGTTTTGCGTGGGATCGTTGGCGGCGGTTCCGCTGGGTGCATAGTCTGTTGGCGATTGTGGCGGCCACCACGCTGGCGTCGCACTTTCCGCCCCTCTTCTCGCGGGTCTCGACGTTGAGCACGGAACTCGCGCAGCCTGCTGCCCTGAATCCCGAACTGTTTCGCACGCGCTATCTGTTCTCGGACCCCGAAACCTTGGCTCGGACGATCCATCATTTACTGGCGGCCGTGTCGGTGGTCGGCATTTTGACCGCCTTTCTCGCCAGCGGCCGCGCGCGGGCGCTCCGTTCAACGGCCGCAGCGGACAACGCGGCTCCCAACTCATTCGGCCTGCGCGTCGGAATTCTCGCCGCGCGGATCGCGCTGGTCGCCACGGTCGCTCAGCTCGGGGTCGGCGTCTGGGTCTTCGTACAGCTCGCGGACTCGGCTCAGAATCAGCTCTTGGGAGGCGATGGGGTTGCCGTCGCGCTGTTTATTCTTGGGCTGATCATGGTGCTCGGTTTGATCCAGCATCTGCTAACGCTGGCGCTGGGCGAACTGACGCGGCGCAAAGTCGTCGTGACCGGCTTATTGCTGGTGCTCACCACGCTCTTCATGACAGCCATGCTGCATCGGGTGCGGACGGCCGTGTATCGAACCTTTCCCGCCGTCGAGCAGGCAAGTTGAGCCGATTGTCCGCGTCGGCCAATTGGTGCGCCCGGCCGCGAATGTTATGATGGTCGTTCGTCGCCGAGAGCCGCGCGACCATGCTTTGCTCGCCGTGCTATCCCTCCCTCTATTCCGGAATCAGGTTGCCGACATGAGTCATCCCGCCGCCGCGCCCGTTGAAGCCTCTCTCCAGCCGAGCGAAGGTTGGCACTGCAGCCACTTGTACTATCGCTGGAACCGAGGCGCCGTGCAGGCCATGTCGGCCGCCGACCTTCAGCAAGGGGGCGAAGAAGTCCGTGCCATCTTGGACCCGACCGGGCCGCACGCGACCGCTCGACTGCAAACGTCGATCGTCAGCGGGCACAAAGCCGATTTCGGATTGATGCTGCTCGATGCCGACCCGCTTAAAATTGACGCCATCCACCAGCGGCTGATGGCCAGCAAGCTTGGTCCGGCGCTCGAGCCCACCTATTCGTTTGTTTCGATGACCGAAGTTTCCGAGTATGTGCCGACCGTCGAGCAATACGGCCAGCGGTTGATCGCCGAGGGTGAGCAGCCCGACAGCGCGGGCCTGAAGGCGAAGCTCAAAGCGTACGAGAGTCGCGAAGCGATGATGCGAACGCAGCGATTGACGCCTGATCTGCCGGCGTGGCCCAGCTTCTGCTTTTATCCCATGAACAAAAAACGGAAGGTCGGCGAAAACTGGTTTCTGCTGCCGATGGCCGAGCGGACCAAGTTGATGGCCGAGCATGGCCGCACCGGCATGACCTTTGGCGGCCGGGTGAGCCAACTCATCACGGTCGGGCTGGGGTTCGACGATTGGGAGTGGGGAGTGACGCTGTGGGCCAAAAACCCTGAGTTCTTAAAGGAGATCGTGTACCGGATGCGGTTCGACGAAGCGAGCGCTCGCTACGCCGAGTTTGGCCCGTTCTATACGAGCTACATCGTTCCGCCCGGCGAGATGCTGGCGCACTGCCGAATTGGCGAGTAGACTGCGCGGGTCGCGCGTCGCACTAGGCGAGGCCGTCTCTTGGCGACCAAGCGGCGCTGAGTCGGCCGCGCGTTTTCACATTCAAAAAAACAAACCGGGCGTCGTCGAAGGGTTCGACGACGCCCGGTGCTTTTGGTCTCTCTCGATCACGCTCGAACCGCGGTGCTTAGAACTTCAGCAACGCGTCGATCGCGAACAAGAACTGGGTTTGACGAGTCCCGTTGTCGAACGGATTGCCAACCCCGTTGTAGTTGTCCCAGCGCAGTTCGGGACGCACAATCAGGTTCTGGTTCGATTGCGGCTTGTAGTTCAAGCCGACGGTGTACTCGTAGAAGTTGCCGGCAAAACCCCCCGCGCTAGCCGGGTTCGAGCCGGGGAAAGCGTTGGTGGTTTCGGTGTCGCCGATGGCGGCGACCCGCGTGCCGTTGGTGTCTTGGAACCATTCCACGCGACCCGCCAACCACCAGTCGCAGCTCAACTGATAGGTCAGATAGTCGCTCAAGGTGTACCACGTCGCGTTGGCGTTCTGAGCGGCATTGCCGTTTTGTTGAACGCCGAGGTCGTGTTCCACCACGTTGCTCAAGCGATCGTTGATCTTCTGGGTCCAGACGACCGAGTACGCGGTCCGGTTCGTTTCGTTGCCGAACGCGTTGCGCTCGTCGCCGCTGATCAAGCCGAACACCAAGTTAGTGTTCTTGTCGCAGCTCGTCCAGCTAATGTCGCCCAAGAAGTCCACGTTCCCTTGGTTGTCGAAGAAATCGTCCCAGCCGCTCACGACGCCGAGGCTATAGCTCACGTTTTCATTGACCGTCTTGGTCGCCATGAAGCCGGTGTTGGTCGTCGGCACGGCGTACAGATAGCTGTACGAGTGCGAGTAGAAGAAGTTGCCGCGGCTGTCGATCACTTCGTAGCCGAGCAAGCCGTTGAACTTACCGAACTTGAACTTCCAATCGCCCTTGGCGAGTTCGGCATAGGCTTGCACCATCGCCAGGTGATAGAACCGCTCGTCGCTGACCCACTTCTCGTGGCCCGAGGTCGACTTTTCCAAGCCGGTCGATTCGATCCACCGCGCGTCGGTGCCATACAGCAAGTCCATCCGGCCGCCGAGATCCCAATCGCAATCTTCGCTCTTGGTCGCTTTCTCGATCGCGATATAGGCCTGGTTCATCTGGAACTCATCCGCGCGGTCGTTGTAGCCGACCGGCCCGTTCCAATTGTTGTTGCCGCCGTAGCCGTTGGCGGTGTAGCCCAGGTCCAAGTAGCCTTCGATCGTCGTGCAATGCTCTTTCAAGCAGCAACAATCGTCGAACATTTTCCACTGCGGGCAAGCATCCGGGCATTCCAGCTTGCACCACCAATTGTAGTCGCAGCCGCA
>DASXOQ010000094.1:0-7753 GCA_036494165.1 Steroidobacteraceae bacterium | reverse complement strand
CACATGCCGCTGCACCACACGGCCGTCATCGAGGCGCTTGTTCTCCACCACGTTCCAGTACTGGTGCGCCTTGCCGTTCTTCTTTCGCTCGGTGCGTCGCAGAAACATGATGCGGCGAATCTACCCGCACCAGGCCGCGTTTGGGAATCGGGTAGGTCTTCACTACAGCCGTTTTTGGCTCAAACTGAAGACGCCGTCCTTGACAGATCAATCACTTAGCCGAGCAAAAAATCTCAAAATCCGCGTTTTCGAGCGCGAATCCGCGAAGTCGGGTTAGGGCGAGATCACCGCGCGGTGGGCGTCGGCGCGGCAGGATGGATGCAACCGCCGCAGGGCCGAAGAGGGGCAGATTGACCCAGCACCAGATCGCCGCTTTCAGGATGACGTAGCCGAACAGGATCGAGGTGACCGCGTTCCAGATGATGGCGATCACGTCGGATAGCCAATGACCTCTCGCGGCCTCATGCTGAGGAGCCTGCCGAAGCGCAAGCGAAGGCGGGCTGTCTCGAAGCAACGGGCGAGGGCGGCGAGATCGTTGCAGCGCGGCTGACGATCGACCGCGTTCCGCGAGCGGCACGTTCGACATCGACTGCGCGGGCGCGGGCTCTCAGTTGGCCGTGCACATCGAGTTTGATCATCGCGCGACTACGCGCCACCCTGCGATCAATTGTCTCATCCATCTGCATCTCAGATCGCGCCAAGCTGCGCCGGGCCTACTGCGTCATCATTACGCAGCAGGTCATGGTGGAGGAAATGTAAATGGAGAAACTGCAAATGAAAAAACGTCTCGTTGCCGCAGCGGCATTGACGCTCGCGTCTTTCACGGTTCCACATTTCGTGGATCAGAGTCTGGCCGCGCCGGGAAAGAGCCCGTTCTGCGATATGGAACAAACGCAGAGAAATCCTGTCGCTTGGAATGCTTACTACCACTGTCATGGAATCCCGGCGGGAGAAGTGTCCGTGGCTGCGCCAGCTCCGGAACGCCACGCCCACAACCCCTATTGCGACATGGCCAAGACACAGAGAAATCCTGTGTCGTGGAACGCTTATTACGGGTGTCTGGCCCGCTGAGCGTCTGAGCGTATTCAACCCTCGGCGCCCGCTCGCAGCATGCGGCCGGTTCGCGAAGGGGGCGGACAAGTTCCGCCCCCTTTTTGAAGTGATGCGAAGGACTCGCGCACGGCGCATCGCAGTGGCGTGTGCGTCCAACTTCGTATCGGGGCAAGACGCGCTCGATCCAGGCGAACAGCGAATCCGGTTCGCCCAGATCGTGCTCCAGGGGCTCCAGCTGGAAAAGCGGATCCCGTCCTAGTTCGGACATCCCTCCGATGAATTTAGAACCCTCGCCGAGATTGGGATCAGGCTCGTCGCTCTTGAACCACCTCCAGAGCGGGATTCCCCTGGCGGTCTGGGGCGACGCCCCCCAAGGGCCGCGCGGTGTGGCGTGCGGCTCTTTTTGTGCGTAGCGCAGAAAAAGGCCGCCAACTGAGGCGGTTTTAAACGGCAGAAGCCCCAACTTTGCGGCCAGCCTTCGCGTGAGACGCGCTCGATTCCATCATCAGGCGCGCCAGCCGGCGATCATCGAGTTCACCCGGGCCGTGAACAGAAGGCCGCGCGAGCATCTCGCGCGGCTTGTGACCACCTAACCAAATATCACACCGCCGTTCCCGTCGGGACGATACAGATCGCGAATGCGGCGAGCCCGACCGAGGAGCCTACCGTAGTCCGTCTTTTTGGCTTCGCCATCGAGCTGCTTCAGCGCGTCCATGATGTCGTCGAAGCGAATCGGCGCGCCGTCCGTCGGCTGGCGCAGACCCGGTGCCGCCTCGACGGCGCAAGCATCCGACGCCCATGATGCCAGGATTGCGCGTTTCTCATTCAGTGTCAGATCGGTGGCCCGCACGACGTCAATCGGATGGACGAACGCGTTGGCCGGATGCAGCAGCGCATCAAGTGTAAAGCCTTCGTCGTTGCCTGTTCGGGCGAGCTTTTCCGTCTGTTTTTCCAAGCCATGATCCATAGTGATACCTCCGAGCGGATCGGGTGGCCCGAGCCCCGCGGAGCTCAAGCCACCTTCGCCTGCGATTAGATCCGATTTCGTTAAGCGACCTTGGAATGCTCGATGGTGCGGACCTTGTCGGGCTGACCGACCGCCTTGCCGCTCGCAATCTCGATGCGACGCGGCTTCATCGCCTCCGGCAGTTCGCGCTCGAGCTCGATCTGCAACAGGCCTTCGTTGAGACTGACGCCCTTCACTTGCACGAAATCGGCGAGGTTGAAGCGCCGCTCGAACGGCCGCCCAGCGATGCCATGGTAGAGGTACTCGCCCTTCTCCTGCCCGGAATCGCCCTGCCCCGTTACGACCAGGGTGTTCTGGTCGAGGCTGACGGCGATCTCGTCCGGCTTGAAGCCTGCGACGGCCAGCGAAATGCGGTACGTATTTTCGCCGGTGCGCACGATATTGCAGGGCGGATAGTGGTCCTCCGGCTCAAACCGAAGGCTCTGGTCCATCAGGTCGAAGAGGCGGTCGAAGCCGATGCTCGTCCGCCAGAAGGGGTCTAGATTGAGGGTCCTCATAGCCACATCCTCCTTAGAGCAACATGGGAATGAGCAGCGCGCCGGACACCCGCCGACGCCCGCACCGGGCCTGGTTGGCGCCCGGCGCCAAACGAATTAGGCGAATAACATACGCCTTCAAGAGGTGCGATGAAAATTTTTTAGAGTTAGAAACGAAGCAATATGTGCAACCTGTACTATGCCGACGTCGGCATAGTTTGTATTCCATCACCAAGGACCAAGCGGCGATCATCCACCCGGGCTATGCGAGACACCACGGGCAATCTGCCGCCCTGCCCGGCGTCTTCCCGGACTACATGGCGCCGATCAGGCGGAACGCGCCGGGCGGCGCGCGCGAGCTATCGATGGGATGCTGTGGTATGCCGGGCCCGCCGCAATTCCGCGGCGCACCGGTGACGACCGCCGTCGGAATGCCTCTATAGGCGCGCCCAGGCGCACATCTGTGCCCACACTGCGATCTGACTGTGCGCCGTGACCACGGCAGTCCTTAGCTGTGCTTCGAGCGCCGCTCCGATCGCGCCCTCGTCCGCAAGGATGCCCATGCGGACGAGTTGGGGGCTAAAGCTCCGCAAAGTGTCTGCCACCCAGGCATAGAGCGGAGAGTTCTCGCCGCTGCCGATGGGTACATCGCAGAACATTGTCGGCTGCGGCAGTCCGGCGTGGAAGAAGTGCTCAATCATGCGCACGCCGGCGTCATAGCTGGGCACCCCGTAGCGCGCAGCCGAGTTGATCATTTCCATAGCCGCGTCCCAGGACCGCACTGGTGGGCAGGAGCCGGGGATGTGGACGACATCGATTTCATGGAAGGCCAATATTCCGCCCCCTCGCAGGAAGCGCGCGGCTGTGTGCAGGAACGCCGCCGGATCGGCCTGATGGACGAGAACATAGCGTCCAACCACGCAGTCGAACGCGCCGGCGTCTCCATAAGAATCGAGTGCGCCTTCCTTGAACGCGATGTTATCGAGGTGCACGGCCTGCGCCCGTCCGCCCGCGATGGCGAGGGCTTGCGCGCTGCGGTCGATGCCGACGACCGCCCCCGAAGGTCCGACCAGTTGCGCGACAAGCATGAAGACGTCGCCCGCGCCGCAGCCCAGGTCGAGCACGCGCATGCCTGGCTCGAGGCCGGCGCTGCGCAGCATGCGCTCGGTGAGCGGTCGCAGGATCGCGGCCTGGGTCATCAGGCGACCGATCTCGTCCGGCAAATGACCGAGCACGTAGTCAGGCTCGGATGGCTCGCGGGGGACGAGTGGCGCTCCCCCACCATCGATGACGTCGTCCAACGCGGAAGCGGGCGTGGAGCCTTTCATTGCGCGGAAGCGGGCGTGGAGCCTTTCATTGCCTTGACCTTCTCTTGAGGTCGCCCCGGCTTCCAATAGTTAAGCCCGAAGTCCGGGCCGCCGCTTGGGTCATTTTGCGCTGCTATTGCGGATTTGCGGACTAATGCTGCATGACTGCTCCGAAGTGGGCGCAACGCCAGCCTCTCCAAAGGTAATCAGCGGCTGCCCGCGCAATCTTCCCTGTAAGCCCGGTCGTCGTGTAAGGGGCGGCCCGCGACGGCCTGAGCGGCGTCAACGCTAGCCGGCCTTCTTGGAGGACTGACCCTCCAGCCATTCCTGGCTCGCGGCGGCGGCAAGAAGACCGTCGCGCATCCTAACGAGCCGCTCATATTCGTCGCCGCTGATCATCGGATCCTTGGCATGGGCGTCGCATCGCGCGGCCCAGTGCCGCAACTCAGCAGCGGATAAGTTGGTATTCATCCATAGTCTCCCGGCGCCGGTATACCGCCGCGGCTCGCAGTCCGTTCCCCATCGCGAGGCATGAAACGGGTCCGTCGAACCGAAAAAAAGCCGGACTATGTGAGCCCGGCTGAAACGCGTCTTCTTCGGAAGCCGTTCAGAGGGCGCCGCTGCGCGTGTTGTAGTAGGAATTGAGTTCGTTCACCCGCTGGTCGTTCCAATCCCAACTCTGCTGCTTTCCGTATTTCGGTGCATTCTTCAGCTCGGCTTCGGTGACGTTGACCTCGTAGCCGCCGAGCCGTTCGTTGTACGTCAGGCGCGACCAGGGAAGCGGATAGTAGTCTTCGCCGATCCCTAAGAATCCGCCGAAGCTCATGACGGCATAAGCGACCCTACCGTCCCGCTTGTCGATCATGACGCGTTCGATTTCGCCAACGCTTTCGCCGTTGGAGCGATGGACGTTGGTTCCCTCCACTTTGTCGCTGGCGATGAGCGAGCCTGTTTCCCGTTGGTCTGTTGCCTGTTGCATGGCCATTGGGCGTCTCCCTTGTTGATGTTCTTTGTACGTACCAACGGTGTGCGCGGGGTCTCGTTCCGCGCTTGTCGGGCGACGACGAACAATCGGCTTGTTGATTGCTTTTTTAAGTCGTAATTCTTCTGACGTGCATGTCAAAAGACGTAGCGGCGAAGCGCCCCTGGGGGAAGTACGGCAAGACTTGCGAAAGCATTTACCGTTGCGTCAAGAGAGAAAGTCCTCCCGACTTCGATTTCTCAATACGGAATCGCCCGACCTCCGACCTCAACATCGTGCCCGTTGCCCAAACTGCGGGCCTTCTCCATCGCCACATCATCGTCTGTAGCTTCGATCAATTTAGGACCCAAGACGCGGCCCTGATCGTCAAGCACGAAAGCGCGATATTTTGGCATTGCGGCACTACCCAGTCCCCCCCCGTCCGGTTGATGAACTTTACCAACCCGGCCAACCGCACAACTTGGCTTGCATCGCGCTGCCACCACTCCGCTAGCCGATGGCGATGAAAACGAGGATGAGACGCCGGCGCTGGTTTAGATCGCGGCCGCGCGGCTTGCATTGTTCGCCACACGACACGAGTCACAGGGGGCGATCACTTCACAGGTTTGGCGAAACCTTGCGCTGCCCTCGGTGTTGCTTTGACAGCGTTGCTCGGATCTGCCTCGACACTCATCCGACTGACGTCAGAGAGGCCGGCGGCGATCCGGCCTCTCGCTTGGACGATGTACGGGATAGTGGGAGGTGACCCGTTGAGACACACGGCGCCGGTCACCTTTGGCAAGAGAGGCCGGAGCGTCCCGCTCCGGCCTCCCGATTCATTGATCCCGTTTCATAACTCCTCCCTTAGGCCCTCGAATGACGGATGTCGCACCTTCCCCTCGCCTGTCGCCGCGCGATATTTGACATCGACGAGCCGTTCGGGCTTAAGCCATTGTGCCTTGGGTTTCCTGATCTTCTTCGTCAGTGGCTGCGATCGCGACCTTTGTCCTCTCCTCCAGGTCGCGCTGTGATGCCGGCGTAAAGCCGTTCTCGACCTTTCGGCGTAGAGCAGGCCGCCCTCTTTCCGGCGGGCGAGATAGATGCCATCGAACTTATTGCGGTTATATGCGATGCCCGCGATAACGAATGTATCGCGCGTGCGGCACGTCACCTTGCTCCAACTCGCCGAGCGCCCGGGTGAATAGCGGCTGTCCTCGAGACAATCCCTTCGATCTACCAGAATGCACGCATTCTGGTAGATCGCCTTGTTGTCTCCCTCGACGTGCTCACTGTAACGCAGCCCACCTTTGAGGCCGCCGATCAGCAGATCGAGGACTCCCTTGCGGTCGCTCAGCGCACACGCCGGCAAATCCCAGCTGTTGAGGTGGAGGAGATCGAAGCCGAAGAATGTGAAGCAATCCGAGCGGCCGCACCAAGATGATCTTCGAGCGCGCCGAAATCCGGCAGACCATCCGGAGGGAGAATGACTTCGCCATCAATTACCGCGTTGGGCGGGCAAATCCCAGAAGGCTGTCTGCATGCTCTTGAATCGCGGCGTCCAACCATAGCCCCGGCGCGTGTCGAAGCCGGCCTGTCCGTCGCGGAGATGGCCCTGCAGGCGGTAGCAATCGAATTTAATCTCATGCATCCAGTCGTCGTGGGTGGCCGGTCCCGCAGGGTCGCGAGCGCTGGCTCGACGAACTCCGGAAACGGTCCAGCCTTGGCGCCCGCGGCGCGCAAAGCGTCACTGCTGGTGACGTATTGTCGCTGCGATTTGCGGTGTACGCGCCTGACCATCCTCCATAATCCAAATCGGGCGCCGAGACGTTCCCGCCCCCTTTCGATGGAACCAAGACCTCTTTCCAATCTTGAATGGCTATGAACGAGCGTCTCACCGTTGCGGAAAATGGGGAGCCATTGCCACGTATTGCCCAGAGTGCGGGGAATGGATTGATTGCCGGGAGCTTCAACTGCACCGGCGGTGCCGCTACTGTCACCAGACGAGGGAGCCGGTAATGGCAGACGATCCCAGCAAGCGCGGCCCCGACGACCGCAGCCACATCAGTCTCAGCGAGGCCTATGAAATCCAGGATTGGACGAAGAAGTTCGGGGTGACCGCCGCCGAACTTAGGGATGCAATCAAGAAGGTCGGCAATTCGGCAGAAGCCGTAGAAAAGGAGATCGCCGGCTGATGGGTGTTATTCGGCGTGCAAATATTGGACACGCCGATTGACACAAAGCCCACGCTTTCCGGAATTTTACGAGTTTTCGATCTCTCGCGCAGTGGGACGACCGATGCCGGTCAGCCGCGCGAATTTACCCTTAAGGGATTCGACTTGTACATATATCGGTGGTCTGATCGGTCGAATAGTTGGTGCGAGGATTCACCTCTCGTTCGGATTCGACGCTCTCAATAGCAACGTCATGGGCGGTGCCTCTAGCATCGGCACACACTCACGCGCCACCGGTGGCTCGCAGATTAAGCGCCGACAGAAACTCGTGGCGAGTCTGTGGTTGGGTTCGGAAAGCGCCGAGCAAGCGACTGGTGACCATCGTCACGCCGGGACTGTGAACACCTCGGGTTGTCATGCATTCATGGGTCGCCTCAACGACGACGCCGACGCCATATGGCTTCAGTCCCGCATGGAGGCACTGGGCGATTTCAGCGGTCATTTTTTCTTGAATCTGCAGTCGACGCGCAAAAACCGCAACGAGGCGCGCAAGCTTTGAAATTCCGACCACCCTTTTGCGCGGCAAATATCCGATGTGAACACGACCAATGATCGGCGCTAAATGGTGCTCACAATGCGACTCAAATCGAATGTCACGCAACAGAACCATCTCGTCGTACCCGGCAACCTCCTCAAATGTCCGCTGGAGATAGGCTTGCGGATCATCTTGGTAGCCAGAAAACCATTCTTCGTAGGCG
>DASXOQ010000093.1:0-1576 GCA_036494165.1 Steroidobacteraceae bacterium | reverse complement strand
TTCCATTTGCCTCGGGGAGAAGGAAATCGGGGGCAGGTTCGTTCGCCTTCAGGGCGCCGTCAGGAACGCCCGCCTCCCGCAGCCATGATGAAAGCAGCCGGTCGGTTTGGATGTCCAGCGTGCGAGAGCCGCGCAAGGTCTTTGCGGAGGCTTCGATCGGCGCACTGACCGGGCACCCCTTCGCAACTTCGTTGCCCATTCTAGTTCTCCCGCCAACGGTATCCCTCGCGGCACCTGTCCGCGTGCGAGCCTTGCATGGTGACCGTGCGTTCTGGAAAACAATAATTCAACTTTGGAATGATAGTCGTAATCGTTAGGAATAGTCGGCGGCCCCAAATATCGCAATGTGCCGCGGGGCAAGCGAAGCACTACTGCCGCCGTGCGAATCCTAGACCGCCGCTCCAAGACAGAACGCGATAATCAGCGCGACAATCGCCGCGCCGATGGTCGTGTTGGGATGCGCGGCAACCCACACCCCGGCCGAATTCCAGTAGCCATAAGCCTGTTCAGCTTGGGTCTTGATTTGATCTTGGTCGATCATGCGAGGCGTCGCCGAAATTCCGGGTTCTGCTGACGGCGTCGCTCGTCTCGTCCCTCATCATGTTCTGCTCGAACATCGTAGCGGTCTCGCTGCCTTCGATTGGGCCGTCGCTCGAAGCGTCCTTCGCTGACGTCCGGTGGGTGATCAGCGCTTGCCGCGACAGGCTGGCAGTCGCCACCTGATACAGCAGCGGCTGGAACAGGTGATAATTACGTTGATCCACGATGGTGACGTCGAGCGATGTCTTCGCCAGCCGTTTGGCGGCGGTTAGGCCACCAAATCCGGCTCCGACAATGACGATGCGGAATGGGTCTCTGTTGCGGCCTGAGACATCGCACCTCGCTCATGTTGGCACATCGATACAGATGATGTTGCGGGGGAGGAAATGCCATGTCCCTATTGGAAGGGCGTGTTACAACCCGAAAGGCGCCATGACCGCGTCGTGCGTCCATCCAAGCAGAGGTGCGCGTTAGCCCTTGCCCGATGCATCCTACGAAGCCCGCGAGGCGCTCTGCCGCCGGCTAAACTTCGCCTCCGACGAAGTTCCGCTCGATCAGCCTGCGCATGTGAGAGGGCGCGGTCAAGCGCGGGTCATCAGTCATCATCGACGGAAGCTTGGTTTACTCACCAATGCAGCGACCTCCGAAAACGTCGAAAGACCGGCTCGTCAATGGCGCACTCGCCTGGACCATGCTTTTGAAGTTCTCCCCACCAGACCAGCGCGCTCGCCGAACCCTACTGTAACTCCGCCGCTGAAAAGAGGACTTGGTCAACGCACGACGCACCCGTACGCAGTGACGCATAGCGCCGGCCTCACATGGCCTAGTTAGGAACGATCACAGCGGCGTACGAATGCGCAACTCGCTTGACACGATAGCGCCACGTCAGTTCGCACTAGTACCGCGGCACCGTGATTTTGACGGGTTGAATGCCGGGTCAAAGTAGCTCTGGCAACTGCTTGGGCTCAACGAGCAGTTCGATGCTGCGTGGGGTCCTAGGCTGCCTTTTGATCAGACCGGCGCGTTCGAGGGTCAA
>DASXOQ010000092.1:0-7124 GCA_036494165.1 Steroidobacteraceae bacterium | reverse complement strand
CTCATGCTCCTGGGAAATACGGAAAAAGAAGCCGCGCGTCTGCGCGGCTTGCCTTTGGGTTCGCAGACTTAAAAAGCTTACTGCTTTTTGGCGGCCGTCGCTGGCTTGGGAACGGCAGCGATTCGTCCGCCGCGGCCGCGTCGGCTTCGTCCGCGGTCCGGACAGAATACCTCCGAGCCTAGGCGTGCTCGAAAATCCGCCCCACGGACGGCGGAACTCGTTGACTCCCCACGGGCGTCGCAAACCGCTCTAGGGC
The DNA here is from genome assembly GCA_036494165.1 of Steroidobacteraceae bacterium. GTDB lineage: Bacteria > Pseudomonadota > Gammaproteobacteria > Steroidobacterales > Steroidobacteraceae > Bog-1198. Next base: position 6,868 of record DASXOQ010000092.1, on the reverse strand, counting down.
TTCACCGGTGGCTCAAATTGTCGCGCGTCAAGACATGGTGGCATGGCTGATGATCGCGATGTCGGGCAGCCGAATAGGCTTTTCTAAGGGCGAAGCGATGCAGGTTGGCGGCGAAGCGGGATCTAGGCGTCCCCGCACTTCGCAGCGAGCGCTATTCCAGACACACCACCAGTTTGGCCGAATGCGTTCGCCAGTTGATGGGGATGACGAAGGAACGCTGATGCGGGGTGGTCACCTTCTCTTCTTCGTGCGCAATGACCACAGGTACTGAAATGACGAAATTCTTGCCGAAGTCGCGACGTGCGTTGCCGGAGATCGTATTGGCCACCTCGCCGACGAGATCGCGGATGTTCTCATCGCTGGTATCGGTCTCCTGCATGCGCATCAACAGCACGGTGAGCATGCCGCGCGGAGCGGTGAAGTAAACCACACCCCTGCGAGCGCCGGAGATCCCGATCACGCCGGTATATTCGTAGGCGCCCGGTTTGCCGTCGGTGACCAGGTAGGGCGAGCCGACTGTGGCCGACTGCTGCGCGGAGGTCTCGAAATAGTGGGTCGTGCCTTCGACGAACGTGCGGATTTCAGCTTCCTTGAACATCACGTCCCCGCCAGCAGCTCTTCGAGCGCGTCATTGAGCTGACGGTCCGTGAAAGGTTTGCAAAGAAAGCCGTTTGCCCCCTTTTCGATCGCCTCCACGGCGGTGGCTTTGTCAGCGAGGGCGGATACGACCAGGATCAACACGTCCGGATTTATCGCGACCAGGTTCTCCACGCACTCGATGCCGTCCATTTCCGGCATGGTCAAGTCCATGGTGACGACATCGGGCTGGGTCTTCTTGAACATTTCAACTGCCGCACGGCCGTTGATTGCGGACCCGACAACCTCCAAGCGCGCAATCTGCTGCGAACGCTCGATGCGGCGCCGGATGATATTGGAATCATCCACGATCATGAGCTTCATGGTGCTCTTGGCGACACTCGTATCCATTAAGCCGCTTCCGTATCATCCGCGCGCTTGTTCTGCGGCAATGTCATGGTGAGACGCGTGAACTTGCCCGGGACGGTGGCGACTGAGACTTTGCCGCCGATCTGCTGCATGAGCCCGGCGATGAGATTCATGCCCACACCGCGACCGGCATCCTTGGTGGCATTTTCCATCGTGGAGAATCCGGCCTGGAACAGCAAGGCGAACACCTGTTTAGCCTCCATCGTCTGCGCCTTCTCGGGCGTTAGGAAGCCCTTCTTCAGCGCCGCTTCCTTGATGCGTTCGGTGGACAGGCCCTGCCCGTCGTCCTCCGCAATCAGCTTGTACCCAGAGTCGCCCAGATCCTGGAAGATCAGTTTGAGGTTGCCCTGCGTGGGCTTGCCCACCGCAAGGCGCCCCGCCGGCGCCTCGATGCCGTGAACCACGGAGTTGCGGACCGCCTGCACGGCGATGTCCTTGACGATGCGGCGGTACTCGTCGGGGATGGTGTCGAACCCGCTGCAATGCAACGCTGCTTCCTTTTGATTCTCGGCCGCAACGCGGGCGAGCAGCTGTTCGAGCATCTTGGAGACGCCGCCCGCCTCGGCCTTCGGCACCTCTGATTTTCCGAGTTCCACGACACCGTCTTCGATGACGTGAGTCGAGGTGTGCGCCTCGGTGGTTGCCACGTGCAGTCGCGAAAGACGCTGCACCAGATCGCCCACCGATTGCAGATGCGTGAGAAGATCGTCGAGCTTGATGACCAGCGGCAAAAAGTCGTTGCCCGACAGGTCCGCCTTCTCGCGCAGGGCCTTCAGATCGTCCTCGAACGAATGGGCGCGGCCTTCGATCGAAGACAGGCCGAGCGCCGCGGCCTCGCCCTTCACCGAGTGCACCTGGCGGAACAGGGTGTCGAGCTTCTTACGGAATGCGCTTTCCTCGCGAGCCGGCTCGCGCAGCACCGCATTGATCATCTTCATCGCGGCATTGGAGTCATTGAGGAACGAAGCCAGCTGCGCCGGATCGACATGCAGGATGCCGAGCAGGGTGTCGACTTGGGCCTGGGCCTGCGACTGCGAGGACTGTAGTTCGCGGGCGAGATCCACCCGTGCCGTCACGTCGGATACCGACACGAGCACGTGCGTGATCTTGTTGTCCACGCGCACGCGGTGGAAGTCAAACTGCAGATAACGCGTCGAAATCTTGCCCTTGCCGTCGTCGAGGCTCACCTCGACCTCGCCCAGGGGATTGATCGATTTAACCAAGTTCTCCTTGGTGCGCTCCGCCCACAGCACGCCGACAAACTTGAGGGCCGTGGAGAGGGTCTTTTCCGAGACGATGTCCTTGAGCAGCTTCTCGAAGGGAAGTCCCGCGAAATCATTACGATGGAACAGATCCTCCATCGCCGTTGAATAGGAGGCGCCGATGGCCAGGTCCTGGTCGAGCAGGAACAGACCATCCTTCACGGTGCGCAAGATGTCCGCCGTCTGCTGCCGGGCTTCGCGAAGCACCCCATCCTGGCGGTTTCGCGCCAGCAGGAGGACGGTGATCAGGCCCACCAACGACAGCGCGATGATGAGGCCGGTGAGCATGACGAGCTTCAGCTGCGAGGCCGAGCGTTCGCTGCTGGCCTGCAAGTCCGAGACGATCGAGGTCAGCTCCGCGTCGAGCAGCGGCAGGATGCGCTTGCTGGTACGGATTGCGGTCGACACGTCGCGCTCGAGGCCTTTGCCGGCGTCGTTCAGCACGGTGCCGGTCGCCTCGCTGTCGGTGTAGGGCACGCCTTTGAACGCGAGCACCGGGGCCAAAGCCTCCTTCTCCTTCGCCCACAGATCGAGAAGCGCCGGCGCATGCTTGCCGGCAATGGGCTCGCCCTTCGCGCCCGTATCACCGGAGAGCGCGAACCAGCTGGCCCCGCGCGGCGCATTCATCTCTTTCATCGCAACATCGAGCTTGGCGTTCGAATCGCGCAGCTGATCGAGGGATTCCTGGAGGTAGCCGTGATTGCTCAGGCGGTCGCGCATCGCCTCAAGCGAGGCGTGGATCACCGTGGGGTTGCGCTGCTGCTGGCCGACGTACTTGAGCGCCAGGGTCGAATCCGCCAACTCGCTGGCGAGTTCTAGGCCCGGGATCAGCACCACCGAAAGGAAGGCAAATCCAAGGATGATTACCAGGACGATCAGACCGCCCGAGGATAGGCGCGGCATCAACGTTCTGGTTAAGCGGGCGTTCATGTATCAAGCACTCCGGGTGGGTTTGCTGGGCTTGCGGGAATTCTGCTCGGCGCGCAACGTATCGAGCGCATCGAGAAACTGGGCGGCACTGGCATAGCGATCATGAGGATTCTTCGCCATCAGCTTGTCCACGATCGGCTGGTACGCCTGCAGACGCTCCGGTAGGCGCGGCACCGCGCTGATGCGGTGTGCCGCCAGGAGTTCCTTGAGATTCTTCCCGTTGAAGGGCACGGCGCCGGCCAGCATTTCATACAGCACCACGCCGAGGCTGTAGAGGTCGCCGCGCGCATCGGGTTCGCGGTCCTCGGTCTGCTCCGGACAAATGTAAAACGGCGTACCGGTGCAATCGTCATCGTGAGTGAGGGCCGTCGGACCGATCTTGGTGCGTGCGGACCCAAAGTCGATCAGCACCAACCGATTGTCGTTGGTCAGCATTAAATTGGAGGGCTTGAGGTCCCGGTGCACGATTTGCGCCGCATGCACGATCTGCAGCGCCTCGCCGATCTGATGGGCGTAATTGAAGGCCTCGGCCTCGCTCAATGGATTCTTGAGCCGATCGCGCAGGCTTCCGCAGGCAAAATACTCCAAGGCCAGGTACAGGTGCTCGTCGGTGATGCCGTAGTCCAGAACGTTCGCCACGGAGCGGTGGTTCAATTTCGCAAGGATCTCGCATTCGCGCGCGAAGCGCGCGCGTTCCGACTCTGAAACCGGCCGCGAACCCTTGAGCGCCTGGATCTTGAGGGCCACTGGCTGGGCAAATTCGGCGTTGCGCGCGAGATATACGCTCGCCGAGTTGGAGGAGGCGATCTTCTTCATCAGCGTGTAGCCGCCGATTTCCGGCTGCTTCCAGCGATCGGTGGTCGCGGTGCGCACCTCGACGGGGGCCGCCGCGGAAGGCTCGACGATGGGTTGAAGCTCGCTGCAAAGCTCGCCCACGATCACAGAATGGATGGGCCAATAATCGCGGGCCCCCAGCTTCATCGCCCGCGCAGCGCAGCGTTCATTGCCGCCACGCGCAAATACGAAGAGCGGCAGATCGGGCAGCTGCTCGTGCAGGCGCGCCAGAGCCGACATCAGTCCGCTGGCCGCTTCGGGCGGCGAAAACTCGATGATGAACATCACTGCCGCGTATGCGCTGATGCGATCGATGGAAATGGCCTCGAAACCGGCCCGGGTCACGGTGTCGGCGTCGAGCTTGGGCACCGCCTTTCGCACCAAACTTGCCAGCCGCAGACGCAGTTCGAGTTCGTCGTGCACGATCAGGCAGAGCGCGGTAGCGCGGCTGCGCTCGACGGGCGGATTTTGCGGAGTGCTCGCGGGTACGGCTGTCTGGGTAGTCATCTGTCTTGGCGCTACTTCGGTATTCGGAATACGACACGCACTTGCGTGTCGACCGCCGTCGGCCGGCCGCCCTGTATCACGGGCTGGTACTTCAGTTTGGTCACTGCCTTGGAGGCGGCCTGATCGAACGTACCCGGCGGGCTCGAATTTATGGTCTGCACGTTGGTGACCGTGCCGTCGGGCTTAACCGTGTAGCCAAGCTCCACCCATCCCTCGGTACCCGCTTGCATGGCGCGATAGGGATAGCTGATTTCCAGTTTGTTCAACCGCGTAAGCGACTGTTCGGGCACTTGCGGCCTTTCACCGGCCGCCGCCTTTTTCTGACGGAGCTGATCGGAGAGCGAATCGACTGCGGAGGACGGTCCGAGGGTCGCCGCTGTTTGCAGCAGGGATTCTGTCTTGGCCAGGTCGCCGCTGCTCAACGTGCCGCGAGCGCGCTCCGCGATCTGAGCCTGCACCGAGCTCGAAATCTGCGCGAGGCCTGCGTTGCGTGGATCGGTGCTCTTCAGCTGATTGACGTAGTACAGGGCGCTGTCGCCGTCGGGCTCGAGCAATTTGCCCTGCGCAAGGCGCGCCTGGGCGAGATCGAGATACTGCGGCTGCTCCGGCCTCTGCTGCGCCGACTGGGCGCGCGCCGTGGCCAGGTTCTGCTGCAGACCGCCCAGCGCCGAGTTCGAGACACCCGCGTTGTGCAGCTCGCTCAGGAAGCGATCTGCGTCCTGAAAGCGCCGCTGATCGATGAACCGCTGGGTGTCGGCGAGCATGCGCTTCTCCAGATCCTGGGATTGCGCCTGCAGCGTCGCCGTCGGAGCGCCGGCTTGCTTGGCCTGCTCGATGTAGTACGCCGCGCTGTCGTTGCGCGGATCGATGAGCTTGTCCTGCTGCAATCGGGTGTCGATCAGCTTCTGAATCCGCGTAAGGTCGGCGTCATCGCGGTGCTTGCGCACCTCGTCGCGCAGCTGCGCGAGCTTCGCGGCGGGCAGCGACTTGGCACGTGCCGCCTCGTCGATCAACTGGGTGGCGCGATCGAAGTTGCCGGCATTCAATGCAGCCATGATCTGCGCCGGGCCGAGTTCGGCACGCATCGCGGTAATGCGCTCGTCGAGCGCGGCGAAGCGCGGATCGTTCGGGCTAATGCTGCGCGCGGTTTCGAGCGACTGCAGGGCGACATCGAATTTGCGCTCGTCGAGCGCCGAATTCACTCGCGTGATGAGAATCTCGGCCAAGCGCTGCAAACCTTGGCGCGCCTCGCCGTTGTTTGGATCGATGAGCAACACATCGCGATACAGCGACAGGGCGCTGCCCGCCGCAGGATCGATGTAGTGCCGATCCTGCATCGCCTGCCCAGCCTTCTCGATGAGGCCGTCCACCTTGTCGGCCGCGGCTTCCGCGTTCTTGGCGGCCGTGGGTATGCCGGATGCGGGATTGTTGGCGGCGCCTTTGTTCGAGCTGCCGCCGCGCATGACGACAATGGCAATCACGGCGGCGGCGATGACGCCGCCGATGACGGCGATGGGCATCAGTGGCAATTTCTTCGTGGGTCCGGCGGACGTCGTCGCGGCAGCGGCGGCGCTGGCGCTGTCACCGAGAAGCGCCGTGCGCGCACGCACCTCCTCCTGTGCGTTGTCGAGTGCCTTCGCGAGGGTGCTGCCGGTGATCGGCAGGGCTACATGCGCCACGACCTGTCGATGCTGCAACGGCAAGGTCCACGCGCCTGCACTGCTCGGACTGTCGAGGGCCACGATGGCAAAGCGCGTGGAGTGCATATTCAAACGCGACAACATGGAGGCCGGATCCTGCTGGTTCCGGGCGTCCCAAAGAACGATGCCCTCCTGGCCGGCGGGTGTCGAACTGATCAATTCGTCGATGGAGTCGACCTGTTTAAGCACCAGACTGGCGCTCAAGTCGGCACCGATCTGCGGCCACAGCGAGTCGTCGCCGGTGACGAGAAGTACATTGAGTTTGCGCTTGGCTGCCGTTGACGCCGGGCGCTCAAGGCTTTCCAACGGCGCTGACTCTATGTTCCTTGCTGCTTTAGGCATTCGTGCTGCGTCCCATTTCGCGATCGGCCAGGCCGACCGTCGCGTGTTCCAACCCTCATCGGCCAATGCAATATGGCTTGTTCGAAGACTCAATTAGGGTCGGGCAAATGCCGCGTTTCCGGTATGCCTTGGGTCACATTTGCAGTCGACGGAAACGGACTTGATGCCGCAGAGTGGGCCTAGATGGTGAAGATGAGAACCACTTCGCAGGTCACCGACATTGCGCCGCGAGAAATCAGCGGGTTGGGCGGATGTTTGTCGATTATTTGCTGCGCCGTGCCATGAGGG
>DASXOQ010000091.1:0-119954 GCA_036494165.1 Steroidobacteraceae bacterium | reverse complement strand
CGCGAGTTGGGCTGGCGCACCGAGGCGATGGATAGATCCAGATTCTCATCCGCCAGATGCCCGACGAAGGCGATGCGGCCATCGCGGGCGATGAGCACGTGCTGCGGCGTGACGCGCAGATTCAGCGCCGCTGCAAGCCTGCCGTCATCCATCACGATCGGCATCTTGAGGCCGTGTTTCTGGCGGTACGCCTTCACCCCGTCCAACGTCTCGTTGAAGTTGGTATTGATGGCGATCACCGCAAGGTCATCGCCCTCCGTTTCGAAGGCATGCTCGAAGTGCGGCATCTGCTGCAGGCACGGAACGCACCAAGTCGCCCAGAACTTCAGATACACCGCCTTCTTGCCGTAAAGCTGCGCGAGGTCGATGCGCTGCCCATCGATGGTCGTCAGGACGAGCGAGGGGGCTTTGGTGCCGATGAGCGCACTACCCGCCTGCTCGGCGCGCCCTTGGCCGGACTCGTCCGCCCATGCATTGCTTCCCGACAGGCAGACGAAAAGGCTGAGTGCGATGGCGAGCTGGCGCATGTCAAATCACCTCCGGAAATTCGCAAGAACTATGCATCAACGATGGACCGGGTGTAAGGACCGGTTCGCATCGAAATTCATGGTCCACTTGACCCGTGGCCTACCGAAAAATACTCCAAGTGGACCAATTGATGGTCCACTTTCGGGGGTACCCTAGCTTCGTGAAGTCAAGGATTTTCAGTGGCGAAAAGCCCGATTAATCAATCGCTTAGTGGAAGCGCGCTCACCGCCGGAATAGTCTGTTACGCGTTCTGGGGATTCGTGCCCCTGGTTTTCCAGCTCATCGGCGGCAAAGGCGTCGGCGCCTGGGAGATTTTGGCCCATCGATCGCTGTGGGCGGCCCCCACCGCGCTCGTTCTGGTCCTGGCATCCGGACTCTGGCCTCAGGTGAGGCTGGTGCTCGCGAGCCCGCGGACCCTGCTTTGGCTGACGCTGTCGGCGCTGCTCATCGGGATCAATTGGATTGTCTACATCTGGGCCGTCAACAACGGCCAGGTGCTCGCCACCAGTTTTGGCTACTACATCACCCCGCTGGTGAACATGGCCGGCGGCGCCCTCGTGTTTCGCGAAACCATCAGCCGCTACCGCCGGGTTGCCATAGCCGTCACCGTGCTGGGCGTCATCGTGCAGGGCATTGCCGTGGGCGGCCTGCCTTGGCCGTCGCTCGCCCTCGCGCTTGCGTTCGGCATCTACGGCATCGTTCGCAAACACGTCATGGCGGACGCGCTCACGGGCTTGTTCATCGAATGCGTGCTCATCGGCAGCGGCGGACTGCTCTACGTGCTGTGGCTGCAGGCTCACGGGGTCGGGCATTTTTTCAGCTCACCGACCTTGAGTGCCTGGCTGATGGCGGCTGGCCCGATCACTGCCATCCCGTTGGCGCTTTTTTCATGGGCCGCGCGCCGCATTCCGCTCTCCTTCATGGCCTTCCTGCAGTTTCTGACTCCGAGCATTGCGCTGCTCATCGGGCTTGCGGAAGGCGAATCCCTGTCCGTCACCCGCGCCGTTTCCTTCACCCTCATCTGGTGCGGGGCCTTGATTGCGACCTTTGACACCTTCTGGCGCCATCGCGCCGCCACCACCGCCATGGAATCCCCATGATGATCGATGCTGAAATCCTGCCGGCACGGCCGCGTCGCGCGGCCCGCAATTTATTCGAACTCACGCTCGACCTGCCGCCGAAGTCCTCGCGCAACGTACTGCGCGCGCTGCACGAGCAGTTGCGCGTCGCGATTCTAGACGGCCGGTTCGCAGCGGGTCTGCAGTTGCCGGCGAGCCGTGCGCTCGCCGAACGCCTCGGTCTGTCGCGCAACACCGTGGTCGCCGCCTACGACCTGTTGTTGAGCGAAGGTTACATCGTCACGCACCCGGGATCGGGCACGTTTGTCGCAGCGGTGGCCCGCGGCAAGAAACAGACCGCGCCTTCGGAGGTTGCCGATGCGCGCCTGAATGCGGTGTGGCGGGACGCGACGCCCTTCGCGTCCTTGAGAAAGAACAACGTGCTCTATGATTTTCGCACCGGAGTCCCCGATACTTCGCGCTTCCCGTTCGAGATCTGGCGCCGTCTGCACAATCGCAGCCTGCGCGAAATCGCCCGCTCGCAGCCCCTCTACGGCGATGCCGCCGGCGACGCGGCGCTGCGCGAAGCGATCGCCAGCCATGTCTCCTTCACCCGCGCGGTGGCGTGCGATTCGCAGAACATCGTGGTCACGGCCGGGGCGCAGCAGGCCTTTGACCTGCTGGCGCGCGTGTTGGTGACACCGGGCAAGACCGTGGTCGCGGTGGAACATCCTGGCTACCGCTCGACAAGGGCGGTGTTCGCGAGCGCCGGCGCGATCATCAAGCCCGTGCCGGTGGACGAGGAAGGCATCGTGGTCGCCGACATTCCGCACGACGCCAAGGTCATCTGCGTCACTCCCTCGCATCAATTCCCCATGGGGGTGCCGATGTCGCCCGCGCGGCGCGCGGCGCTGCTGCGCTTCGCCTCCGAGCACCATGCGGTGATCGTCGAGGACGACTACGACGGCGAGTTCCGCTTCGAGGGACGCCCGCTCGATGCGCTGCAAACCCTGGACGACAGCGACTCGGTGTTCTATGTCGGCACGTTCTCCAAGAGCCTCTTTCCGGGGTTGCGCCAGGGATTTCTGGTGGCACCGCGCTGGTCAATCAAGGCCTTGAGCTGCGCGCGGCAGCTGTGCGATTGGCACGCGCCGATCATCGATCAGCGCACCTTGGCCGGCTTCATCGGCGAGGGGCATCTGGCGCGGCACGTGCGCCGCATGCGCAAGGTGTACGACGAACGGCGCCGCGCGCTGCGCGCCGCGCTCGCCCGCCATTGCGGCGGCGAATTGGTACCGTTTCCTTCCTTCGCCGGCCTGCACCTCTCGGTTCGAGTCAACGGCAGCGTGGATCCTGCGCTGGCCGTGGCCCGCGCCGCGCAACTCGGCATCGCCATGGACAGCTTCTCACGCTACGCGGCAATGGACAGCGTGCCTCGCGGCCTGATCTTCGGCTACAGCCTCATCAAGGATGCGCAGATCGACGCCGCCGCACAGAAAGTCGCGGAGGCGCTGCGTTCGGCCGCCCTCTAGATGATGTCGAGCACCACGTTGCCGAGCGCTTCGCCGCGCTCCGACAGATCATGGGCGTGCGCGATTTCGTCGAGCGGCAGCTGCTGCGCGATGGCGTGAGTCAGCTTGTTGCCTGCAAGCAGCCCGGAAAGCTCGCCAAGCAACGCGGCGCGCTCGGTCTCCGCGAGCTCGTAGATCAGGAAAAATTTCAGCATGATCGAGTTCTGCATCAGCCAAAGAACGGGCAAGTTGGCCTCGCCGGCGGATGTGCCATACACCACCACGATGCCGTGGGCACGCAGGATCTCGGGATACAGTCGCGCATTGCCGCTCAAATCCAACTCGATCAGGGCATCGACGCCTGCCCCGCCGGTGAGCGCCTTGATGCGTTGCCCGACGTTCTCCGTGCGGTAGTTGATGATTTCATCGGCACCTGCCCGGCGCGCATGGTCGGCCTTGCGCGCCTCACTGACCGTGGAGATGACCCGGGCGCCGCGTAACTTTGCAAATTGAATCGCGTAGTGCGCGACGGCGCCCGCGCCGCCGGCGATCAGCACCGCGCTCTTGGGGCGAAGGTTCGCGAGATTGACCGCATGCAGCGCGGTGAGGGCCGGAATACCCAAACAGGCACCGGCGGCGAAGCCCACATTGTCGGGAAGGTACACCGCCTGGGCGCTCGGCAGCGTGATGTATTCCGCGGCCGTTCCGAACGCGCGCTTCCATTGACCGTTCCAGATCCAGACTCTTTCGCCGATGCGCTTCGCGACGTTCGGGCCGACGGCGTCGATTTCTCCCGCGCCGTCGCTATGCGGAATGATGAGCGGCGCAAACAGACCGCGCCCGAAGCCGCCGCGACGCACTTTCCAATCGGATGGATTGACGCCGGAGGCACGCAGGCGCACCCGCACCTCGCCGTCGCCGGGCGCGGGGGTGGGTAGCTCGCCGATTTCAAGCACCTCTTCGGCAGGCCCCTGGCGGGTGTAGAAGGCGGCACGCATACGAATGAGCTAGTCTACCCAAACGCATGAGCAGCGCACCTTCTCTGTTCGTTTCGCACGGCGCCCCTACCTTTGCGCTGGAGCCGGGCCTGTTGGGTCCGGCGCTGTCGCAATTGGGTCGCGACATCCGCCCGCGCGTGACTGCCATCCTCGTCGTTTCGGCGCACTGGCAAACGCACGGGGTCCGCGTCATGGCCGCCGCAAGGCCCGAGACCGTGCACGATTTCGGCGGTTTCCCTGAGGAACTTTATGCGCTGCGCTATCCCGCGCCGGGCGCCCCGCAATACGCCGCCAAAGCCTGCGCACTGTTGGCCTCTGCGGGCTTCGCCTCTGAACTCGATGCGTCCCGCGGCCTCGATCACGGCGCCTGGGTGCCGCTGCGATACCTAGCGCCCGAAGCGGACCTGCCCGTGTTTCAGGTCTCGCTGCCCGAGGATGCCGATCCCAAGACGGCATTTGACATCGGCAAGGCGCTTGCGCCGCTGCGCGCGGAAGGGGTTCTGTTGATGGGATCTGGCAGCCTCACACACAACCTGCACGATGTATTTCGCGGCACGGTCGATCGCGAATACGCACAGAACTTCACCCGCTGGGTCGAGTCCTCGCTCAAGAAGGACGACACCGACGCGCTGCTCGACTATCGCGCCCGTGCGCCCGAAGCGCTGCGCGCTCACCCGAGCGATGAGCACTTTCTGCCGTTGTTGACGGCGATGGGCGCCCGCGCCGGCGGCGATCGACTGCGAATTCTGTCGGGCGGCGTTACTTACGGCGTGCTTTCGATGGACTCCTTCGTCTGGGATCACTGACCTCGACGCGCCGTCGGCCGGCCTTCATTTCCGCATGACGCAAACTGATGCCTGGTATCGGAAGGTTTGATTTCCAGAGCTGGGGGCTTCTCGCCAATATCCACAGCAAAGTCAGCCTCGATGAATCGCTAAATAGCTGACTTTACGCGGGAACCGACGGGGGTCGGTCACAGGGGGAGTTTCCATGGATTCGATACGCGGAGTGCGTCGCTGCGGGCTGATGTCCGTATCCGGCGCAGCGGCTTCGGTTCTCGCGGCGGGCGGCGCGTTCGCTCAAGGTGCGGCAGCACCCGCCTCGGCGCCGGGTGAGCTCGAGGAGATCGTGATCACCGCGGAGAAAACCCCCGAACGGCTCTCCGATGTTCCCGTCTCGGCGGCCGTGGTGAGCAGCCACGCCCTCGCCAATGCCAACGTCAGCGATATTTCCGACATCAACAATCTGGTGCCGTCCGTCAATTTGAACGGCACTTTCAACGGCCGCGTCCCGATGGGCATCCGCGGCATCTCTTCGGTGTCGAACGAGGGCACGGTGGGTCTTTCCTCGGGCGTCGCCATCTTGTTGGACGGGGTGCCCGTGCCTTCGGACTCCTTGATGGGCAATCGCATCGAGGATGTACAGGCAATCGAGGTCCTCAAGGGTCCCCAGGCCACCTTGGGCGGCCGCACCGCGGCCTCCGGTGTCGTCAACATCGTCACCCGCGGGCCGAGCAGCACCTTCACGGGCGACGCATCGGTCACCGGAACCAGCGACGATGAGCTGCGCTTCAACGGCTTTCTCGCCGGGCCCATCACGCAAGGGATCGGCTTCAGCCTGGCGGCCTGGGACTCCTCTCTGCGTTATCCGATTCTGAACACGCAGCTCGACCGCTGGTCGACGCAGAAGACCTCGGGCGGTCGCCTGAAATTCGCCTTCAACCCCACGGACGACCTCGACATTACGCTCACCGGCCACTATGGCCGCATGACCTCGGACGGATTCAATCTTCTGTACACCTTCATAACGCCGGGCGACACGCTGCTGGTCGGCCCGGGCGGACCGCCGTTTCTCGCGCCCGCCGCACTGCTGCCGGGCATCACGCCGGGCTTCGGCAACCGTTATTACAACAGTCCCAACGATGTCGGCTCGAAGTACGAGGACAAAGATGTATCGCTCAACATCGAGTACCGCTTCAACGGCTTGACCTTCGGCTCCGTCACCGCATTCCAGCACGAGGCTCAGAACTATCAGCAAGATTTGTTCGCCGTGTCCTCGTATTTTTGGAATGAACTCACCGGCGGAATGGCGCCGCCCTTTTACAACACCCAGGATGTGACTTCCACGGTTCAGCAGTTCAGCCAGGAGTTCAAGCTCTCATCGTCCAGCGACGGACCGTTCAACTACCTGCTCGGCGCGTTCTATTCCGACAGCAAGGTGCATGAGCAGGAAGAGCGCGATCTTCTGCCTGCGTACAACAACACCGATGTCGCGCCGGATACCAAGACCGCCGACCTCTACGGCCGCACCACCTGGAAGTTCCTGCCCGACACCTCGCTGGTGACCTCGCTGCGCTACAACCACGACGAGCTGAAGTACAACGTCAACCAGGCTCTCTATACCTTCTCCTTTCCGCCGCCGAACATCGGCGCGAACCAATCCGCCACGGGAAGCAGCAGTTTCAACAACGTGGTGGGCGACATCAGCCTGAAACAGCAACTCGCCCAGGATGTCATGGCGTATATGACCTACGCGCGCGGCTACTCGCCGAGCGCGTACAACACCGCTCAGGCCATTTCCAGCAACCCCACACAGGCGCAGTCCTCGCTGCAGCTCGCGCCCACCGAGCGCATCAATGACTTCGAAATCGGTGCCAAGGGACAATTCTTCGACCGGACTTTGAGCGTCGATGTGGCTTTGTTCTGGACGATCTACAAAGACTTCCAGGTGCAAAACTTCGATCAGACCAGCGCCGCGTTCAACCCGCCTTTGATCCTGGAAGCGGCCGACGCGCAAACCAAGGGTGTGGAATTCGACATGCAGTGGGTTCCGACCTCGACCACGCGTCTGAGCTTGGGCGCCGCCTACGTCGATGCCACCTTCAAGGACTATAAGGGCGCTCCCTGTTACTACCCCGACAGCATCACCATCACCGTTCCGCCGGGCTGCGCGCAACAGGTCAATCCCATCACCAAAACCATCGACAATGTCTGGCCGAACTTGAACGGCAAGCCGATGCCCAACTCGCCGAAGTTCAAGCTCACCAGCGACATCGAGCAGCGCATCCCGTTGGGATCGGCCGCCTGGGACTTCGTGATCGGCGGCACGCTCACCTATCGCGACAAGGCCGAGATGCTGGCCGATCAGAACCCGCAAGCCATCAATCCGTCGGTCACGCTCATCGGGCTGCGTTTAGGCATCGCCTCGAAGTCCGGAAAGGTCTCGGTTACCGCCTTCGCCAACAATCTCCTGAATCAGCACTACGCCACCGACGTCGAGGACTTCTGGAGTTCGCCCTGGGGCAGCCATGATGTGGTCGTGGCGCAGCCGGCGAGGGACTCCTATCGCTACGCGGGTGTCCGCCTGAACGTGGGGTTCTGATCGCGCCGGTCGGCCTGTCTTGCCATAGGCTCTTCAAGCGCATTCGGGACGCTCTAATATAGACCCGGTCCCACTTCACACGGGAGAGCCACGGTGTTATCTAATCGATTGGCGGGCAAAGTCGCGGTGGTGACCGGTATCGGCGCCGGCATCGGCCAGGGGTGCGCGCTGATGTTCGCGCGCCACGGTGCGAAGGTGTTCGGTTGCGACATCGACGCGCCAAAGGCGCAAGCCACCGTGGCGCTGGCCGCGAAGGAGAACCTGCCCCTCGACAGCCTGCACCCTTGCGATCTTACGGAGGCGCCGGGCGCGGCGAGCCTCATGCAGCATGCGATCGGGCGCTTCGGCCGGATCGACATTCTCGTCAACGCGGCGGCGACTGCCTCCTTCGCTTGGATCGAGCAGATGGACTATCAGGCCGAATGGCGTCGAACCTTAATCGGAGAACTCGACATCGTATTTCTCGCTTGCCAGGCCGCATGGCCGCACCTCAAGGTGAACGGCGGCTCCATCATCAATTTCGCGTCGGCCAATGCCCACGTCGCCCTGTCCGGTTCCGCGGCTCTGGCGCACTGCGCAGGCAAGGGCGGTGTGCTGGCCATGACCCGGCAGCTGGCGATGGAAGGCGCGGCGCACGGCATCCGCGCCAATACCATTTCCCCGGCGCTCGTCGTCACCGACGCCACCAAACCGGTGCTGGAAACCCCTGGTTTCCTGCAGAACGTGCTGAGCAAACTGATGCTCAAACGCCTAGGAAAGCCCGAGGACATCGGCTGGTGCGCCACGTTCCTCGCCTCGGACGAGTCGAGCTGGATTACCGCGGCGGACTTTCGCATCGACGGCGGCGCGACGGCCTGGTGAGAATGCACCCCATCTGGCGATACCTGTAATTGCCAAAGTCAATTGTACGTAGCTCCCCGGCACCGTTAGCCTAGCTGCGGGTTTTTAAGCACCTAGCGGGTGAGTCTTGTTCAAATATTTCCCCAAAAACTATGTTTGGAATCTGTCGGTGGACCTCGCCATCGAAATGGGCGCCAGAATCGGTGAAATCGAGGAAATGTGCGCGCCGCTGATCGAGGCCTCGAATGCGCCCGATGCGGCGGGCACGAAGGCGTTCCGGGCCACCTGGGTGACCATGGCCGACAAGCTGAAGTCCCTCGCCGCGGAGGACCTGGAGCGCGGCCGCGGCATTTCGGCGGGCGACAAGTTGCTGCGCGCCGCCATGTATGAACTCACCGCGGAACGCATGCTGAGCCACGCCGATCCCGTCAAGCCCAAGCTCTATGCCGACCTGCAGGAAATCTTCCGCCAGGGGCTCAAACTTACCGGCGCCAATTGCGAACTGGTCAAGATTCCTTACGCGGGCGCCCACCTGAGCGGCCTTTTGGTCCGGGCCGAAGGCGTCACCGGCCGCGTGCCCCTGCTCGTCCAGGTCAATGGCCTGGACAGCACCAAGGAGATGAAATACTTCGTGGGACTGCCGCGTTGGCTCGCCCAGCGCGGCGTGGCCTCGCTCATTGTCGACCAGCCGGGCACCGGCGAAGCCTTGCGCCTGTTTGACATGAAGGCGCTCTACAACAGCGAAGTCTGGGCGAGCCGCATCGTGGACTACCTGGAAGGCAGGCCGGACGTCGATCCCAAGCGCATCGGTCTGGAGGGCGTCTCCCTCGGCGGGTATTACTGTCCGCGCGCCGTGGCGTTCGAACCGCGCTTCGCCCTGGGGGTCGCCTGGGGCGCGAATCACGACTGGCGCGACGTTCAGAAGCAACGCCTGCAGCGCGAAGGAAATTTTCCGGTGCCTCACTACTGGGAGCACGTGCGCTGGGTCTGGGGCGGCGCCACGATCGAGGAGTTCATGAAGATTGCGGAAGACGTGCACCTCGACGGCGTGCTGGACCGCATCCGCGTGCCTTTCCTCGTCACCCACGGCGAACTCGACTCGCAGATCCCCGTCAAATGGGCCCACCGCACCTATGAACAACTCACCAACAGCCCGAAGCGCGAACTGAAGATCTTCTCGGCACGCGAAGGCGGCGTGCAGCACTCGAGCTTCGACAACTCGGCCAACGCCGGCGCGTACATCGCCGATTGGGTGGCCGAAACGCTGGGCGCCCGGACTGCCACAGGTACAACGCCATGAACATCTTGGGACCCGACAGCCTCGTATTCGGTGTCGACGATCTCGAAGCTTGCAGCCGCTATCTAACCGACTATGGCCTAAGGCGGGTAGGACAGTCGGCGTCCGGCGGCTATTTCGAGGCGCTCGACGGCACCGGCGTGCATCTGCGCCACAAGTCGGATGAGGGCCTGCCACCCGCGCTCGGCACGGCCAGCATGCTGCGCAAGATCATTTTCGGCGCTGCCGACGCCAAGGCGCTGGCGGCCATCGAGAAGGAATTGTCCTCCGACCGGGCGGTGAAGACATTGCCCGACGGCTCCTTGGAGACGGTGGACGATGCGGGATTCGTCATCGGCTTTCAGCTGAGCGTGCGCCGCCCGATCAAACTCAAAGGCGAAGCGGTGAACGCGCCCGGATCCGATTCGCATCGACCGGTCAATGACATTGGCGCACGCCAGGACGCAGAGGTCATGCCGCGTACCTTGTCGCACATCGTCCTGTTCCTGCCGGATGCCGATCGCGCCGAGCGCTTCTACACCGAGCGTTTAGGATTCCGGGTCACCGATCGCTTCATTAATTTGGGCCCGTTCTTGAGGCCGCAAGGCTCGCAGGATCACCACGCGCTGTTCTTCATCCAGACGCCGCCGTTCATGAAGGGATGCGAGCACTTCACCTTCCATGTGGGCGGCCCCACAGAACTCATGCTGGCGGGCAGTCGCTTCGTCGAAAAGGGCTACACCTCGTTTTGGGGGCCGGGGCGGCACAAGCTCGGATCCAATTGGTTCTGGTACTTCAACAGCCCCTTGAGCTGCCACGTCGAATATGACGCCGACATGGATCTGCACGACGACTCCTGGATCCCGCGTGCCGTTCCGGCGAATGCCGACACCTCGCAACTCTTTTTGTTCGTAAACCGTGAGAAATGGTCGCCGGCGGGCGGCCCCCCGCCAGGGGGCGCGGCGCATTAGCACCAACGTGCTCTGCGATCTGGACGCGCTGCCGCCGGGGAGCGCGCGCGGCTTCGATCCCGGGGGTACCGGCGCTGACACGCTGTTCGCCGTGAATTCACGAGGCGGCATTCGCGCCTATTTGAACCGTTGTCCGCACGACGGCGCGACGCCATTGCCCTGGCGTCGTCACGCCTACCTGAATCAGGCTCGCGACCGGATCGTGTGCTCGGCGCACGGCGCCGAATTTCTGATCGGAAGCGGCGAATGCGTGCTCGGACCGTGTCTCGGCCGAACTTTAAGCCCGGTGCCGGTGCATGTCAGGGACGGCCGTATCTTGCTCGGCACTGAAGGCTAGATGGGCTTACGCAGCGCCTGCATCGCCTCGCCCATGAGGCGCGTATGTTCGAGCATGGAGCCGCGGTTCATTTCGATCTGCCCGAGCTTGACGGAATTCTCGACCACCAGCCGACAGCGCTCGAAGCGCCGCGCCATGAAGTTCTCGAAGGCTGCGCCAAGGTCTGACTGCCCCGTCACCTCCTCGGCCAGCACAATGCCATCCTCGATGGCCATGCCGGCGCCCGAGGCCAGGTGCGGGGTGGTGGCGTGGCAGGCATCGCCGATCAGCACCGCACGGTTTGAGTGCCAGGGAGCATTCAGCAAGATCACCTCGAGGGGACGATAGTTGATGGTGTGGACGTTTGCCCCTTTCACCGTGGCGCGTACCTCGGGCACGTACCCGCCGAATCCTTCCATCATATCGAACAGACGCTGCGGCTGGTCGGCCACATCGATGCGCAGATTCCCCGGCGGCTTGAACAGCAGGAACATGTACATGTGGGTGGCCGAGACCGGGTTGAAGCCGAGCTTCACGTCCTCGCCCATGTAGAAATGGGTGCAATCGAAGCCTGCCGGGCGCTTGGCGACCAAGCGAAAGATCACCTGACCGGTAAAAGTAGGTTCCGGCTCCGCGGGGAACAGCAGCTTGCGCACGCTCGAATAGATGCCGTCCGCACCGACGATAAGATCATAGAGTTCCGCGCTCCCGTCGGAGAATTCCGCGCGCATTTTCTGCCCCGACTCCTGCAGCGCCTTGATGGAGACACCGAGGCGCACCCGGGTGCCCGCTTCTTGGGTGCGAGCCGAGAGGATCTTGTGCAGCAGCGGCCGCATGATGCCGCCGGTGGCGGGCAGGGTGTCGCTCAAGGGCGGAAAGCTCAGTTGCTCGAGCAGATGGCCGGCCTTGTCGTGCACCTTGAGTCCGTTCCAGGTCGCTCCCGCCGCGAGCACCTTTTCCAGCACCCCAATCCGCTCGAGCGCGCGCAACGTGGGCCCCGTGATGGTGAGTCCCGCGCCATAGGACTTCCAGTCGCGGTCGATCTCCGCCAGATCGACGGCAAACCCCGCCTTGCGCATCTGGATGGCGCATGACATGCCGGCGACACTGCCGCCGACGATCAAGACCCTGCTGCCTGCATTCACGTGCGTACGTTAATCAAAGTTGCAGGCGCTGAACAATGGATTGGGACAATCCCGGCCATCGATCTTTCCGATATGGATCAGCCGAGCGATTCCAAGGGCGGCAGCGTCTGCGCGACCTCGATGATCCGCTCGCGCAGCCACATGCTGGCCGGGTCCAAATCCCGGTACTTGTGCCACTGAAGCATTTCCACCAGGTGCGGAATCGAGAACTCGGGCTTCACCAGGCGAATGGGCAGCGCGCCCAAGAACTTGACCGCGAGACGGGTGTGCATGGTGGCTATGCGCGAAGTTCCGATTACCAGGTGCGGCAACATATGGAAGCTGTGGGACACGATCTCGACGCTGCGGCCATTGCCGTAGCGGTTCGCGATCCACAACTCGAACTGCGGCAGACCATGCTTGCCGCTCTTGAAGGCCACATGCCGCAACGCCAGGTACTGCTCGATGCCAATGGTCTCACCGACCTCTTTGTTGTCGGCATCAACCACCACCACGTAGGAGTCTTCGAACAGCACCGCCCCCGACTGGGTGGCGGAGGTGAGGCTCTCCGGATTGACGATGAAATCCACCTCGCCGCTCTCGAGATCGGCGGCCGCCGACTCGCTCGGCGTGCGAAATTCAATCGACAAGCCCGGCGCCTCCAGATGCACCCGGCGCAACACCTCGACCAGCAATATGTCGAGCGAATAGTCCGAGGCGACGACGGAAAAACTGCGCAGCGTCGAATGCGGATCGAACGCAGGGCGGGTCGCGATGGTGGCATCGATGCGCAACAGCACGTCGTTGACCGGCTCGACCAGACTCTCCGCCAGCGGAGTGAGTTCCATGCGCCGCCCCACCTGCACGATGAGCGGGTCGCCGAAATACTCGCGCAAGCGCGCCAGAATGCCGCTCATGGCGCTCTGCGTGACATGCACACTCTCTCCCGCCCGGGTTACATTGCGCTCGGTGAGCAGGGCTTTCAGCGCCGTCAATAGATTCAGATCGAGCTTGTTGTAGCGCATATGCCCACTATACCTGCGGGCTTTGAGGGTTGCCGACAATGGGCTTTCGCGATGCCGGCCATCGTCAGGTTCGATTTCTGACCGCCGCTCTTTGCCGCCATGATATGACTCACATGAATGTCGTAATGACCGGGGCCAACGGATTCATAGGCAGGGCGCTGACCCGCCGCCTCTTGGATGAGAGCGCATCGCCGTTGGGCGCCTTGGCACGCTTGACGCTGGTGGACCTGCAGCTGCCCGACGGGGATGTTCGATGCGTGCGCAAGATCGCCGGGTCGATCGCCGATCCGACTGTTCTCGCCCGGGCCTTCGATACGCCGGTGGACCTGGTGTTTCATCTGGCGAGCGTTCCGGGGGGAATGGCGGAACAGAATTTCGATCTTGGAAGGCAGGTCAATCTCGACGCCACCTTGAGTCTTCTGGAAATCGCCCGCTCGCGCCCCACGTCGACGGGCAAGCCGCTTATCTTCGTGTTCGCGAGTTCGATCGCCGTTCTCGGCTCCCCCCTGCCGCCACTGGTCGATGACGCCACGCCGTTGAAGCCCGCGCTGAGTTACGGCGCGCACAAGTTGATCGGCGAAGTGCTGGTGGAGGACTTCAGCCGCCGCGGCTGGGTGGACGGGCGTTCGATCCGACTGCCCGGCATCGTGGCGCGCCCGCCGCAGCGTACCGGTCAGCTGTCGGCCTTCATGAGCGACATCATCCGCGAACTCGCCGAGGGTCGCCCCTTTGCCTGCCCCGTGGCGGCCGATGCAACCACCTGGCTTATGTCGGTTCCCCGGGTGGTGGACAATTTCCTGCACGCGGCCGCGATGCCGGTGCCCTCCGGCGCGAGAAGCTGGACCTTGCCGGCGCTGCACGCCTCCATGCGGCAATTGGTGCAGGCCATTGAACAAGTCTATGGGCAGCAGGCGCGCGACAAGGTGAGCTTCACTTCGAATCCGGCACTCGAGGCGAACTTCGGCCGTTACCCGCCACTGCATACGCCAGCTGCGGATGCCGCCGGATTCAAGCACGACGGCGATCTCAAGACGCTGGTAAGACGCGCGCTGGAGAGCACGTGAGGAATCCCTTGCTCGACTGGCGCCTCGAGCGCGCCGCCATAAAATACGTGGGCAAGGACCTGCAGCGCCCGGAATGCATCCTCGCCGAATCCGACGGCACCCTCTGGAGCGCCGATGCGCGCGGCGGGGTGATGTGCATTCGTCCCGACGGATCGCAGCAGCTCATCGCGCAGCAAGGTCATCAGGGCGTCGACCGCAACAACCCGGAGTCGTTCATAGCGGGCGGCAGGACCTTGCCGAACGGGCTTGCGATCAACCGCAAGGGCGACTTTCTGATCGCGAACTTCGGCACCGATGCCATCGAGATCATGGGGCGCGACGGCAGCTCGCGCACGCTGTATTCGGAAATCGACGGACAGCCCCTCGGCAAGACCAACTTTGTGCTGTGCGATTCGAAGGATCGGATTTGGTTTACGGTCACGACCCGGCTCGTGCCTTGGACCCGATCCATCAACGAAAAGGTCGCGGACGGCTATGTGGGCCTCATCGACCAGCGCGGCATCCGCATCGTCGCGGACGGATTTGTCGGCACCAACGAGATCCGCTTCGACGCGCACGAGGAATGGCTGTATGTGGTGGAATCCAACGGGCGGCGCATCTCACGCCTCAAGGCCCACGCCGATGGGGCTTTAAGCGGCCGCGAGATATTCGGACCCGCCGATTTGCAGGGCACCCCCGACGGCTTTGCCTTCGACGCCTACGGCAACTTATGGATAACCATCGTGCAGACCGACCGGCTGATCGCACTCACACCGGACGGCGATGTGCTCACCCTGCTGGATGACTGCGATCCAAAGCAGCGCGAGGCCTATGACCGGCATTTCTATGAGGGCACCATGACCCCCGACATCATGGCAAACACCAAAGGGACCATTGCCCCCTGGATGGCAAGCCTTACTTTCGGGGGCGAGGACCTCAAAACGGTGTACCTCGGCAGCCTCCTCGGCACCCGCATTCCCTACTTCCGCTCCCCGGTCGCGGGTCTGCCGCTGACACATTGGAGGCGTCCGCCAGAGCAGCAGTTGGGTCATGTTGGATGATCGCGTAGCTCTGGTCACCGGCGCCGCCGGCGGCATCGGCGCAGCCACCGCGATCTTGCTCGCCGCCCGGGGTGCGCGGGTCGTGCTTGCCGACCTCAACGTGGAAGCGGCACGCCGCATTGCCAAAATCATCCAAGGTTCCGGCGGCCTCGCCGAAGCGCACCATGTCGATCTATCCGAGGAAGCTTCGATCGCCTCGCTCATCGAAACGACCGTCGGGAATTTCAAGCGGCTGGATATACTGCACAACAATGCGGCGGACCTCTCAGCCGAACTCACGCGGCGCGATCTCGATGTCGAGTCGATGGCGACCGAGGTGTGGGACCGCACCTTCAGGGTCAACGTGCGCGGCACCATGCTCTGCTGCCGTCACGCCTTGCGGCATATGACGGCGATGCGATCCGGCTCCATCATCAACACCGCCTCAAATCTTGGCATGCAGGGCAATATCGGCCAGGCGGCCTACGCGGCATCCAAGGCCGCGGTGCTGCAAATGACTCGATCCATCGCCGCTTCCCATGGCCGGTTGGGAATTCGTTGCAACGCCGTCTCGCCCGGCCTGGTGATGACCCCGGCCGCGCGCGACAACCTGCCGCCCCTGGTTCATGAGATCGTCAGCGGCGAAACGCTGACGCCGTACCTGGGTACGCCGGAAGACATCGCCGCCGCCGTCTTGTTCCTGGCCTCGGACGAGGCGCGTTACATCACCGGCCACAATTTGGTGGTCGATGGGGGCACGGTATCGCACGTACCGGGGTTCGCGCGTTTCCGGGAAATGGCGGGCAAGGCGTGACCCGCTCACGCACACCCGGGCCGTTGCAGGGAATCATGCTGCTCCTGCCCATCACCATGTCGGTGGTGGGCGTATCGGTGCTGACGCCGGTGGTGCCGCTGCTGATCAAGCAATTCCAGAGCATCCCCAACCACGAGTATCTGGTGATCGGTGGCGTGCTCACCATGCCCGCCATCTGGATGCTGCTGTTCTCGCCCGTGGCCGGCTGGCTGGCCGACCGCTTCGGACGGCGCAACCTGCTGGTGGTGTCCATGGGCGTCTACGCCTTCATGGGCGCAGCGCCCGTGGTGCTCGATAACCTCTACCTCATCATCGTCTCGCGCATGGGCGTCGGCATCTGCGAGTCCATCGTCGCCACCGTGTCCACCACCATGATCAGCGACTACTTTACCGGTCGCAACCGCGAACGCTGGCTGGCGAGTCAGACCGCCGTGGCCTCGCTGTCGGCCCTGGGCATCATCTACCTGGGCGGCGTATTGGGCTCGTCATTGGGGTGGCGCGGACCGTTCTACGTCTATCTCTACAGTCTGCCCTTGGCGCTCTGTGTCTGGGCCACAGTATGGGAACCGGCGCGCGCCACGGCCTCGGGGCATGAACCATCGGAACCCGGCGTGCCCTTCCCCGCCGCTCGCACCTTGGGCATCTGCGCCATCACGCTGCTGGCCTCGATCAGTTTCTACACGGTGATCACCAAAAACGCCCAGGCGCTGACCGCCATCGGGGTCACTGATCCTGCCATGATCGGCAAGTACACCATGCTGGCGAGCATCGGGGTTCCCCTGGGAACTTTCATCTACTGGGCCCTGGCCAATCTGAACATCGCCTGGCTGTTGCTGATTGATTTCGGGCTAGTGGGCTTGGGCTTCTGCTGGATGGGACAGGCGAGCGCACCGCCCTCGTATATCGCCGGCTCCTTCATCAACCAGATCGGCTGTGGACTGGTGCTGCCCACCATGCTGGTGTGGGCCACGCGCGGCGTGGACTACTCCGTGCGCGGCCGAGTGAACGGCATCTGGCAGGCCGCCTTCGCCATCGGCCAGTTCTTGAGCGGCATGGTCGTGACGCTGCTGGCATCCACGCTGCATGGGCTTCTGGCGAGTTTCACGCTGATGGGAGAGCTGCTCTTGGTGTTCGCGCTCGCGGGAGGCATCACGGGCCTGCTTAACCGGGCGAGGCGCGGCGCGCTGCTGGGTAGGAGCTGATGACAGACTACGATGTGATTGCAATGGGCGCGGGCCACAATGGGCTGGTGGCGGCGGCGTATCTCGCCAAGGCCGGCAAGAAGGTGCTGGTGCTGGAGCGAAAAGCCTGGGCCGGCGGCGGGGTGGTCACCCGCGAGATCAACACCCCCGGCTATTGGCACGACGAACACTCGAGCGTGCACATCATGATCCAGGGAAACCCTATGATTCGCGAGGACGAACTGGGGCTCATCGGCAAGTTCGGCCTCAAGTACCGCTACGGCACGCCCTACGCCATGATCTTCCCGGACCAGTCCACCCTGATTGCGCACCAGGATCTGGACAAGACCTGCGAGGGCATTGCCAAGATTTCGCGTCGCGATGCCGAGACCTACCGGCGCTTCGCGAAACGGGCGATCGCCATGCTGCCGATGTTCGCCGCGGGCTTGTATGCGCCGCCCACCCCCATGGGCTCCTTCATCTCCATGCTGGATTCGAGCGACGAGGGGCGCGAGATCTTCGATGCGATGCAAAGAAGCTCGCTGGACATCGCCAATCAGGCCTTCGAGAGCGAACGGGTCAAGATCTGGCTGCTGCGGCTGGTGTCCGAAAATCTGCAGTGCCCGGACGAGCTCGGCACCGGCTTCGGCCTGTATCTCATGCCGGGGCTGATGCATGGCTATGGCGTGTCGCAACCGGTTGGCGGCAGCGGCAAACTTAGCGAGGCTTTGGTTCGCTGCATCGAGCACTATGGCGGCGCAGTGCGCTGCAACGCCGAGGTGGCGCAGATTTTGTGTTCCGGCGGCCGCGCAACCGGCGTCAGGCTCTCGAGCGGCGAGGAACTCAAGGCCCGGGACGGCGTGATCGGCGCTATTCATCCGCACCGGCTGCGCACCTTCCTCGAGGGTGTGCCCGAAGCGGTGCTCAAGCGCGCCGAGGCCACCACGCTCGCCGCGTTCAGCCTCATGGTCAGCCACTACGATCTGCGCGAACCGGCGAAGTACTACGCCGGCGAGGAGCCGTCCAAGGCCATCATGCAGGAGTTCATGGCCTCGGACTCGCTCAGCGACATGCTCGATGACTTCGACGCCTTGAAGCGCGGCCGCATTTCCGAACGGGTGCTGATCGCGGGCGGGGACGAGAGCATCAGCGACCCGACGCGCGTGCCCAAGGGCGCCGGGATGTGGCACGGCATCACCTTCGCGCCTTACGCCTTCGCGGAAGGCGGCAGCGCCCGCTGGGAACAAGTCACCGAGCAGATGGGCGATCGGAGCTTGCAGGCATATCGCAAGTTCATCAGCAACCTGACCGCTGAGAACATCATCAAGCGCACCGTCGTGACGCCGGTCGACCACGCGCGCAATTCGCCCAACAGCATGGTGGGCGGCGACGTGCACGGGGTTGCGCCGTACTTCTATCAGACCGGCGGCCATCGACCTACGCCGGACCTTGCACAGTACACGGTCCCGGGCGTCGAACGGTTCTACCTGGTCGGACCCTTCATGCATCCGGGCGGCGGGGTGTACGGCGCGGGGCGCGCGACGGCCATCCGCATGTTCGAGGAGTTCGGCATGGACTTCGATCGCAGCATCGGCGCCGAGACCAAGCCGGCGACGCGAACCATCTCCCTGGGCGCGCCGGCGCCCAAGTCCGGCGTCACGCTGTATGGAGCCAAAAACGAGGAACTGCTGGTGATCGACAGTCTGGAACGCGAGGGAGACGACATGCTCATCAAGGGTCAGGCTTACGGCACCATGCCGCTGTCGGCGCGACTCAAACCCGATGATGCGCGGCGGATGCTGTCTCTGACCAAAGGTTCCATGGCAGGATTCGTCTGGCGCATGTTCTTTGGACGAAAATCATGAGTTCGCCGCTAGAATTCTGGCATCACCACGGCGCGATGAGCGTGCCCGACATCGAGGCGGCGGTGGTCTGGTGGGACAGGATCCTCGACTTCAAGCTTCTCAAGCGCTTCAGGATCGCCGCCATTCCGGCCGAGGTGGCCATGCTGCAGAACGGGCCGTTGCACATCGAGCTATTCGAGCTGGCGGCCGCCAAACCGCTGCCGCCTGAGCGACGCGAACCGGACACCGATCTTCTCACGCACGGCAACAAGCACGTCTCATTTGCGGTGCATGACGTGGAAACATTCGCCCAAGAGCTCAAACGGCGCGGTGCGGACATCGTCTGGGTGCGCAAGATGCCGCACGGGTCGAACATATTCATTCGCGATCTCGCCGGAAACCTGATCGAGTTCGTCGCCGAACCCAAACCCGAGGCGCACATGGGTCTGCTCAAGCACGCCGGCTAGGGTCAGGGTCGTGTACATGGCCGATTGCAATGGCAGCCATCGGCACTAAAGATTTCCCCGCAGGCAGGATTGCCCGCACCATGCGCAAGTATCGCCGCTGCGCCTTCGAGGCCGCGGCAAGGAGTTCCTCTCGATGAAGTTAGCCACTTACAAGAACGGCACTCGCGACGGAAGGTTGGTATTGGTGTCCGGCGACCTGACGCGGGCCGCGCCCGCGCCGGACTCAATCCCGACATTGCTCGATGCCGTCGAGCGGTGGGCGGAAGTCGAGCCTCTGTTGCGCAGCGCCTCCGATGCGCTCAATCGCGGCGCGGCACAGGGGATCATGCCGTTCGATGCCGCAAAGGCCATGGCGCCGCTGCCGCGCACCTACCAATGGCTGGACGGATCGACCTTCGCCAACCACGGCCATCTCATGGAGACGGCCTTCGATCTTGGCATCGTGAATGAATACGAGAAATACCCGCTGATCTATCAAGGCGCCTCCGACGACTTCCTGGGGCCCATGGAGGATGTGTTGTTGCCCGCCGAAAGCGACAACATGGACTTCGAGGGAGAGATCGCGGTGGTGGTCGACGAAGTGCCGATGGGTTGTCCCAAAGAAAAGATAGCGGACCATATCAAGCTTCTCATGCTGGTCAACGACGTGGGCCTGCGCGCCCTGGCACCCCGCGAGATGAAAACCGGGTTCGGCTGGGTGCAGGCCAAGCCCTCGACCGCGTTCTCACCCGTGGCCGTCACGCCGGACGAACTCGGCGCCGCCTGGCAGGACGGGCGCGTCATGCTGCCGCTTCGCATCGAACGCAACGGCGAGTGGTTCGGCCACCCGGATGGCCGCGAGATGACCTTCAACTTCTTCCGCCTCACCGAGCATGCCGCGTACTCGCGACGTCTGCGCGCCGGCACCATCATCGGTTCGGGCACGGTGTCGAATCAATCGCGCAGCGCCGGCTCCGCCTGCATTGCCGAGCGGCGCGCCATCGAAGTGATCGACAAGGGCGCCGCCGCCACGCCGTTCCTGCACTTCGGGGAACGCGTGAAAATCGAAATGCTGAATAATCGCAACGAATCGATCTTCGGCGCCATCGATCAGAAGTACATGAAGTCGGGGAACCCTGAATGAGGTCCGCTCGCGCACTGGCGCGGACCGATTTCATCCTGCGCAGGAGTCTTGAATGATCCGCCGCATCAAGTCGGGCCAGAGCGCCGAGCAGCGCTCCGACCTTCAGAAAAAAGTCCGTGCCACTGTTGAGGAGATCCTCGAGGACATCGGCGCGCGCGGCATGCTGGCGGTGCGTGATTACTCCAATCGATTCGACAAATGGGCGCCCGAGGACTTTAGACTGACGCCCGCCGAGATCGAGCGTTGTTTGCAGAGCCTGCCGAAGAGCACCATCGAAGACATCGAATTCGCGCAGACCCAGATCCGCAACTTCGCCCTTGCGCAGCGTGCGGCCTTGCGTGACATCGAACTCGAAACCCTGCCGGGCGTGGTACTCGGTCACAGGAACATTCCGGTCAACAGTGTCGGCTGCTATGTGCCCGGCGGCCGCTATCCCATGGTCGCCTCCGCGCACATGAGCGTGGTCACGGCCAAGGCGGCCGGCGTGAAACGCATCATCGCCTGCGCACCGCCCTTCGACGGCCGGCCACACCCTGCCATCGTGGCGGCCATGCACCTGGGCGGCGCCGACGAGATCTACGCCTTGGGCGGCGTGCAGGCCATCGGCGCCATGGCCTTGGGCACCGAGCAGATGCCTGCCGTCGACATGATCGTGGGTCCCGGCAACGCATACGTGGCCGAGGCCAAGCGCCAGCTCTTCGGGCGGGTGGGTATCGATCTGCTGGCGGGTCCGACCGAGACACTAATCATCGCCGATGATTCCTGCGATGCCGAAATGGCCGCAATCGATCTCATCGGACAGGCCGAGCATGGCCCGGGCAGTCCTGCCGTGCTTCTGACCACTTCCAAGCGGCTGGCGAACGATCTGCCGGCAAGCATCGACAAGCTGCTCTCGTGGCTCCCCACCGCCGATGTGGCACGGACTGCCTGGGACAACTGCGGCGAGATCATCCTGGCCGACACGCTCGATGAAATGGTGGAGGAAGCCGATCGCATCGCCTCCGAGCACGTGCAGGTTCTGACGCGCGAGCCGGACTATTTCTTGAAACACCTGAGCAACTACGGCGCGCTGTTCTTAGGGGCGCGAACCAACGTGTCCTTTGGCGACAAGGTCATCGGCACCAACCATACCCTCCCCACCATGCGCGCCGCGCGGTACACGGGGGGTCTATGGGTGGGAAAATTCATCAAGACCTGCACCTATCAGCGCGTCACCACGGATGAGGCCAGTGCATTGATCGGCGCCTACGGCTCGAGGCTTTGCGCGCTCGAGGGTTTTGCAGGCCACAAGGAGCAGGCGGACCTTCGCGTGCGCCGTTACGGCAAGAGCCATGCCTGAGGCCGTCGCGGTCGTCACCGGCGGCAGCGGCGCCATTGGCTCGGCCATCTGCAAGGCCTTGGCGGCGGCAGGATTCTTGGTCGCGGTGGGCTATAACAGCCAGGCGCAGGCGGCGCAGAATCTCGCCGGCTCCCTGCCGGAAGGCCCGCACATCGCCTTCAAAGCGTCCGTGGCCGACAGCGCAGCTCTGGCGGTTCTGGCCGATTCTGTGATCAAGCGCTACGGGCGATGCGACGTGCTGGTGAACTGCGCCGGAACCACGCGCTTCGTGCCTCACGCGGACTTGGACGGCTTGGACGATGCGCTGATCGACGATATTCTCGCCACCAACGTGCGGGGCAGTTTCGCAGCCATCCGCGCCTTCGCCCCTCATCTTAAACAGAGCCCCCTGCCGGGCGGCGGCGTGGTGATCAACTTATCCTCGGTCGCCGCCCGCTCGGCGATGGGCAGTAATGTCATGTACTGCGCATCCAAAGCCGCGCTCGACAATATGACCGTCTCGCTGGCGCGGGCACTGGCGCCCAAGGTGCGGGTGCTGTCGGTGTCTCCCGGCCTGGTCGATACGGATTTCGTGAAATCCTTAGACCGCGACTGGCGCAATCAGCAGGTGAGGTCGACTCCCCTGCAGCGACTGGCTTCGCCGGAAGAAATCGGCAGCGCAGTGCTCTGCGCGGTCCGGGATCTGACCTTCTCCACCGGCTGCATTCTCGCCGTCGACGGCGGTCGTCCCATCACCTGAAGGCCATGCTCGTCAAGCGGCGCGGGGCCGGTACTCTTTGAAGCGATATTCCGCGATCGCCGTGCCATCACTTTTTGCGCTCAGCCAGCCATCGAATGCGCGCAGTTGCTCGAGCGGCGCCACGGCAACCAGGATCTGGTAACCGGCATCCGCGCCGAGATCCTCGATCGAACCCGCTCGCCCCGCAAGCTCCTCAGCAATAGGCGCCGACCATTTTGCAGGCGTCCTCACGCGAATCTGCACAAAAGGCTCGAGCCGGCCCTCCTCCAAACAAACCACTTCGATACGGCCCGCACGCATCGCCGGGAAGACGGCGCGCAGCATTGCAACCGCACCCTCCAGATCGCGCTCCGCCAGCGCTCGAAGGCTGAACAGGCGCGCCGGCACCTCCACCTTCACGCCGGAAAAACCCTCGAGCAGGAGCTTGGCCTGCTCGATGAAGTCGAGCTGCAGCGGCTGACCGGCGTCGGTCAGAGTCTGGCGCAACGGCAGTTCGTAGTAAGGGATCACTGCGCGCGACCAAACCAGAGTGCCGGCAACTCCCTCATTTCGTTCACCACGAAGTGCGCGCCGGCCTCCATGAGTTGCTGCCGGGGCGTCAGACCCGCGTAGCCGAACACCGTCATCCCCGCCGCCACGCCCGCCTTGACGCCGGTTGGCGAGTCCTCGATCACGCGACAGCGTGCCGGCGAAGCACCGTTCTTTGCGGCCGCGTACAAAAATACATCGGGCGCGGGTTTTGCGTGGGCGACCTCGGTGACCGAATACAGCCTGCCGTCGAACCGCGGCAGCAATCCGGTGATACCCAGGGTAGTCTGCATCTTTTCGTGTGTGCCACTGGAGGCCACGCAGTATCGCAGTCCGCGCTCATCGAGCACATCGAGGACTTCCACGATGCCTCGAACGGCCTTCAATTCGGCCTTGAGGGCTTGGACGGTACGGGCCTTGAGCTGCGTGTCGAAGTCGCCCGGCAAGGGCCGCTCGAGCAATTCCGCGATGAGCTCGTAACAGTACTTCATGCTGCGGCCGACGAACTTCTCGAACATGTCATCGAGCGAGACGTTCAGACCGATCTCGTTGAGCATGGCGCAAAAGACGCGATTGGCGATGACTTCGCTGTCGACGAGCACGCCGTCGCAGTCGAAGATGGTAAGTTCGTTGGAAGAAGGCTCAGATGGCATCTGCCGCCGATTATAAGTGAGCAGCCCGAGGGCCTGTCATCTGGTCTCGGCTGGCGATGCCCGCGGGAGGCTCGGTGCATCGCGAATGCGCCGCCGCGCGGCGGTCACGAATCCCCAATAGCTGATCGCGGCGAGGGCGGTGCCGGAGGCCGGAATCAGCAGGACCTGGGACTGCCAGCGCGCAAATCCCAGTGCGCCCACGATACCGCCCAAGAAGAACCCGAAAATGATCAATGAGCAGAGGCTGACGCGGCGCCGGTCGACGGGGATGCCGCGCAGGAAATGCCCCGCCAGGATGCCGAGGTCCGTGAACATCCCCGACACGTGCGTGGTGCGGATCACCGAGCCGCTGTAGGTGCTTGCCATCGCGTTTTGCAGGCCACAGGCGGCGGCAAGAAGATAGGTACCCGCGCTTAAGTGGCGCGAGAGCAGCGGCACCGCAATGAGCAGGCACAGCGACTCGAGCAACAACGCGATGCCATAGCGGCGGCCGAGCTTCAGCGCGCTCTCTTTGACCAGATAGCCGCTGAGGACGCAGCCGAAGAAAAAGCAGCCGATGATGGCGCCGAAATGTGCGGCGGCGGCCAGATCGAGATTTGCACTCGCGGCCGCCAGCATCGAAGTGGTGCCGGTCAGATGGGTCACCGGCTGGTGCTGAAATCCTAAGATCCCGGCCACGTTGATCATGCCTGCGACGACGGCGAGCGCCCAGGCGCCCACCCATACCCATCGTTGCAGCCGCGTGATCATGCGCAAAGTCTCGCGCCGCCAAAGGCGGCGCGCAACCCAGGGCTTCGCAAAATGCGCGCCACGCACGGCGCAGCCTTAAGGCAGCGGCACCCCGAAATAGATGCCGCAGGCACGCTCCACGAACCAGCAGGCGCCCACGAACGCAACCACCGCCGACCCCGGGAGGAGCAAATACTTGCGGTAGAAGCCGGTATTGCGAAAGGCAAACGCGGGGATCACCACCACCAGCAGCAGGGTCAGCTGCGCGACTTCGACGCCGAGGTTGAAGGCCAATAGCGCCCATACCCGCCCGCTGCCCGGTAAACCTAAGTCGATCAGGGCGCTCGCCACGGCGGCGCCGTGGATGAGACCGAACAGGCCGGACAGCCAGAACAGCTCCCGATACACCAGTGGCACCAGGTTGTTGAAGCCGGCGAACAACACCGTCAAGGCCACCGCAGACTCGACCAGTCGGCTCGGCAGGGTGAATGCCCCGGTGGCCGCCAGGGTGAGGGTGCAGGCATGGGCCAACGTGAATGCCGTCACGATGAAGGCAGTGTCCTTCAGGGCCGTACGCACGTCCGGGACAGCCACCCAGCGCGAGTGCACGCGACGCAGGACCGCCGGCAGGAACAATCCCGCCAGGAACAGCAGATGATCGAGGCCGCTCCAGACGTGCACCAATCCCGCGCGAAAATATTCGACGAAGACCCGGCCGACATCGCTGCCGACCGTGGCGTATTGCAATTCGTGGGCGTCCGGTGCGAACACGCCCGACTGAGTGCCACCCGATTGCAGATCGAGGGCCAGCAGGCCGCGATGCAGGGCGTCGATGTCGAAGAACAGCCGGTAATCAATCGACAGTCGATCCGCGACCTTTGGGCAGGAGCCGGAGAGATAAAGCACGGCATAGTTGCCGTCGCTGTGCGAGACCACCTTCAGGTCCCGATCCTGCAACTCGCAGCGCTCGCCGGCCGCTGCGACGCTCAATCTATCCCTGACATAGTCCGCAATCCGGCCGCGCGCCGCCTTAAGCTCGCCCCAGGTCACCGCGCCGTCGCGATTGGCGTCCAGATCCATGGCGAAATCGAGGTCACGCACCGCGAGCTCGATACGGCCATCGAGATTGCCTTGGCGTGCCGCGAGATGCAGATAACCGGTGCTCGCCTTGTGTGCCGAAGCCAGCGGCGAGAGCAACAGTCCCAGCACCAACATGAGGAGTGCTCGCAGGGTCATGCGAGCCCCGCGCTTTTCACCGACGCCTCGAGACGCCGGTCGTGGACACCATTAGCACGCAGCCATTCGGCCACTTCCCGTGCCGCATCGGGCCGCCCGGCCGCGGCCGCCGCCTCCAACAGCACCCGGGCGTCGATGAGTTCCCGTTGCTTCTGCCAATTGTCGCGTGCCACATCAAGCGCCCGCCCGCTCTCGCCGCGCAGCTTGAGCAAATAGATGGCCTCTTCGCGCTGATGCACCCCGTCGCCCCGCTCCCGCGTTTCGGCGAACCGCCGCTCGAGTTCATCGCTGTGCCGCTGCGCCGACGCGCGCAGTCCCGCCTCGCCCTTTGAGGCGAGCATCGATTCGGCCAGGGCAAGTCGCAGCAGCAAATTGTCGATGCGCGACAGACCCGCGAGCAGGTCCACGACCTTGCGGGCTTGCCCTTGATCGAGGAGAAAATCCGCATAGGCGGCCAGCAGATACGGGTCCCGTACACCGCTTTGCCGTGTTCCCTCGAGCGCCGCCTCGAAGGCCGACTGCGCCCTCAGCGCATCGCCTTGGCGTGCGTATATCTCGGCAAGCTCGGTCCGCGCCCATACTTGCGCGGCGGGAGAGGCGCCGCGGGCCCCATCGATGGCGAAGGAGAGGGCCCGCGCGACCGCGGCAGGGTCCCCGGTCAGCGCGTTCACGGAAGCGATGCAGGTCGCCGCGATCAAAGTTTCGACGTGATCGATGAGCGTGACGCAGTCGTGACGTGCGGCTGCCGGCTCTCCCTGCACCAGTTCCACCGTCGCGCGGATCAGGTGCGCCTGATTCACGCCGGCACCGTCGGCGGCGATGAGGGCGTCAAGGTCACGGCGCGAAGCGGAGAATTGATGCTGCCACTGCAGGATGGTCGCCCGCAGCAGACGCGCTTCGGCGGGCGGATTGCTGCTTGCCCACCAGGCGGAAAGTGCTGATTGCGCGTAGCCGAAGTAGCGCGGATCGCTTTCCTCGCTGCCCTGCCTGATCGCCGCACGCGCGAACTTCAGCGCTATCGATAGATCATGAGGATGCGATAGCGCATCGCGCTGCTCGCCGCGAAATTCCGCTTCCCGCCCACTGGCAGGGTTGACCTCGGCCAGCACCACATCGTCCGCCGCGGGCACGAAGGGCGTCGACTGCGTCGCGGCGTTCGCGGACACGGCCATCAATAACAAGCCCAAGCTCATGCCTGCCAAGGCAGGCACGCGGATGTTTCGAATCGAGTGTTTCATTGCGAAAGAGCCCCGCCCTTCGGGGCTCCGGTTGCTTCAGGAAACCGTACAGGCCGGCGAGATCATCGAGACCTCCGCAGCATCCGCAGTGTCCTCATCCATCGGAAATGCAAAGTCCAGGCCGTTCACCTCAGTTGTCGCCAGAGTCTCGCAGGTCGCCTGCTGCACCTGATTGTCGGTGAACATCTGGAAGTTCGTGGTCGCCGGGGGCGGCTGCTTCGCGGGCGGCACGGTAGTGCCGTCGTCGTTGCATCCCGCCAAAGTCGCGCTCAGCAGCAACCCCAGGGCCCCTCCTTTCAGCACAGTTTTGTTCATGGCTGGCTCCTTTAATTGCTGGTGGCGCCCGGCAGCGGCGTGTTGAGATACGGAAACACCGTGAGGTAACTGGCAGGATCCGGCTCCGCACCGTCGTTGACCACCGCTCCGGAGTTGCGTATCACGGGCGTGGCACCGCTAACGTCGCAGGTTTGCAGACTGTTGTTGCCGGTCAGCGCACCCTCGAGCACCGTGAGTTCGATGTCCACTACGTCATCGACGGGCCGGCGACCGTTCGGAAATCCAGCCAGATCGCAGGCCAGGAACCCGAGGTCCTTCTGCTGCGCGGCGGCCTCCCCCGGTATCGCGGTATTCAAGCGCAGCATCTCCCCGCCGACCGTCTGATTCGCGGGTGCCGTGTACTTGAACGAGGCACCGTTCACGGTGGCGGTCACCCCGGTTACAAACGCCGCCAGCAAATCGTTGCGCGGCGTCGGGGGCGGGGGCACGCTGAACAGCACGTTCACCAATACAGGCAGGGTCGGATAGAGCACATAGTTGCCGAAATTCGCGACATCGTCCTTGGGCTGGCTGGCGTTGAACCTGTCCTTGTCGGTGATGCCGATCACCGCTTCGTTCACCAGAGGACTTCCGAGACGCGACACCTGCGCCCACGGACCGCCGGCAATTTCAGGTCCGATGGTCGGGCTGGTGCCCAACGTGGTGGCGGGGCCGGTCGGCGAGGGATTGAGCAAGCGGCTCTGCCGCAGGCTCGCCGTGGTCCATGCGCCGATCACCGGATCCTTACCCGAGGTCAGACAGCTCGCGGGCAGTTCGAGCGCAAGGGAGGTGATGTTCTTGTCGCCGATCTGATTGCTCGCGGAGTTGCGTGCGCCGAGAGGATTTAGGTTGACCTGATCGAACACCTGGCCGAGGTTTACGACGAAACCTTCGTGACGCTGGCCCACGAACACCCGGCCGGTGGCTTGTGCCCCATTGACCGTGCAGCCCGGAACGTTGATTTCGTAAATGAACTTGTTGGCGTAGGCCGCGTAATCGGGTATCGACTTAGTGCCGATATTGTCGACCGGTTTTGTGAAGACCTTGGTCTTGCCGTCCGTGCTCGTCATCTGGGTAGCCATACCGGAGCGCCGGTTGCCACGCACCATGGTCAGCGTGTAGGACTCGGTCACGTTCAGGGCACCGGGAGAAGCGCCCATACCGGCGCCTAAGTTGATGAGCGGGATCTCGACGCCGCCGGGAGGACCACCGCTCACCGGCACCTTGCCGTTCGTCACGTTCAGGGCCGCGATGTTGGCCTGACCGTACTGGTTGCTGAAGCGAAACTGAAAC
Organism: Steroidobacteraceae bacterium; assembly: GCA_036494165.1. Classification (GTDB taxonomy): domain Bacteria; phylum Pseudomonadota; class Gammaproteobacteria; order Steroidobacterales; family Steroidobacteraceae; genus Bog-1198. The sequence goes on along the minus strand of DASXOQ010000091.1, from coordinate 91,344 downwards.
GTTAGGTCTTCCTGCGAATCACCATTGTTGTCGATTTCGATCTCATACAGCGCGTTCGGATCAAGGGAGAAATAGTTCGGACCGCCGTACGCATCCTGCAAAGGATCATAGTTGGCGATGATGGTCACGTAGCCGGCGCGATTGGGCTCGTAGGACATGAACATGTAAAAGTCCGTTCCGTCGACTTTCGGATGTTCGGCGATGAAAGGCGCCTCGCGGTGCGAGGACGCCAAAGCCGGCAGTGCAGCACCAAGCAGCACCGCGGCAACGGCAATTCGAATGGGTTTCACAGGTAACTCCCTTGAGATTTGGTGGTGACCTCGAGTGATTCGAAGCGGCGGGACAATCGGATGCACGCCGCGGTACCTGCCATCAAGAATGTTCGACAGGTGGATGCGAACCGTGTCGACGCTAGAGAAAGCGATAGGAAAAATGGGCGCGAAGCGTGCGCGGAATACCCGGATGCACCTCGTAATCGGGGCGCGCGTTGCTCTCGCCGTTCAGCCGTGAAACGTAGTAGTACTCGATGTCGTCCCACTTCTTATTGGCGACATTGAACAGATCAAGCGCGATGGTCCAACGCTCGTGGCTGTCGAACCCGCCGCGCAAATCGATGGTCGTATAAGGCGTGGATTCCGCGCTGTTGTCCTCGACCAGGGGTGCGGAACCGAAATGGCGCGCCCGCACGGTCGCGAACCAGCCGGATGGGCGGTGCGCCGTTATCGCGGCATCCGCGACCGAGGTTGGACTGTTCGGCACATAGCGGCCGACTACCCGCACAGGATCGGCACATGGGTAGACAGGGCTGGCATCAGAGCAGCCGAGGTCATCGGCGGGCGCATCGCGGTCGAAGCGCGCGCGGGTCCAGGCGGCATTGAGCTGCGCCGAAAGCCAGTCATTGATGCGATATTTGCCGCCCCACTCGAGCCCGAAGCGAGTGGTGGCTCCGCTGGGAACCGTAACGCCTGCATCACCGTCGAATACCAGCTCGGATCGCAATTTGAGCAGGAACGCATCCAGCTTCACATCCCAGGAGGCGCCGCGCTGATCGATTCCGATCTCGGCACCGAAAGCACGTGTCAGCGGCGTCACCGGTGCGGCATCGGCGTTGTTGCCGCTTCTGGTGACGCCGCGCGCATCGTTGCTGTGATAACCGTCTCCGGCGTTGAGAAATAGCGAAGTACCCCGCCACGGCCCGAATGCCAACCCGACTTTGGGGCTGAAGATTCCGCTGCGCTTGTCGCCCGAATCCGACCCCTGCGGGTCAATTTGGAGCTTGTCCTTCACGTCGAAAAAAAAATCGTCATAGCGCGCGCCCAGCGTGGCTCGCACGCTCGCCGCCAACTGCCAGGTGCTTTCCAGGTACGCCCCAAGGCCTGATTCGAGCACACTGGCATCCTGACTCGCCCCGAGGGTTCGACGGCCGACGGTCGGCGATATGCCGACGTCGCGGATGTCATCGGTGCGCACCTGCAACCCGAGCACCGTGGTGACGGGGCGGCCGAAGAGTTCTCCGTACCAGGTTTCCGCGGCCTTCACGCCATACACAATCCGGTCGTCGTGCTGCAGGATCTGATCGCCGTTGCTCGGGTCGCGCAGAAAATAAGTGAAGGTCGACCATAGATCGAGCTCGTAACGGATGAGGTACGCGGACAACTCAGTCTGACTCGAATCGCGCCGCACCACGCGGCTGAACGACAGGCTGTCGCGACTCGAATCTCCGCCGTCGCTTGGATTCAGTGTGCCAAACCGATCGATGAGGCCTTCGTCGATGGCCCTCTGCGGGACTTGATCGGTGGCATTCCACAGGCCTCGATAAGCCATGGCGGTGAGGGTCCAATAGTCATTGGCTCCTCCCGAGATATAGCGCACCACGCCGTTGAGCCGTCGGTAGTCATCCGAGACATCAAATGGACCATCGTTGCGGTATACCTCTGCGGCGGCGAGCAACCGACCTGCCTGCAGGTCAAAGTCACCGAGGGCAAGCACGCGCCGGTAACCGTCTTCGCCGAGGCCCAGCGTCACCGCCGGCGGCAGCCGTCTCACCAAATCGATACGGGCGGCACCCGCGGTGGCGAAGTCCCCCTCGTCCGCGTAGTAAGGGCCTTTCTTGTAATGGATATCCGCTATGAGCTCAGGCACGAGGAAATTAAGATCCGAATACCCTTGGCCGTGAGCGTGGCTTGGCATGTTGACCGGCACATCGTCGACGCTCAGTGCCAGGTCGGTGCCGTGATCGAGATTGAAAGCCCGCAAAAAGTACTGGTTTGCCTTCCCCTCGCCCGAGTGCTGGGTCACGATCAAGCCGGGCACATTTTCCAGCACGGCCGCGGGTCGCGACAGCGGCATGCTCGCGATATCCGCGCTCGTGACATCACCGCTCGAGGCGGCGGTCATCTGGCTGACGCCCATCGCAATGACTGTGATCGGCTCGAGGGATGTGTCCTCCGCAGCGCACAGCCGCGCACAAAGCCCCATCAAGACCGCCCAAAAGAGCACCCGCGCCGTCACCGTTACTCCCGATTGCAGTCTCTTGCACTGCTATTCGGGCGTCCGGCCCCTTTGGATGCACTGAAGCGCTAGGTCAACCGCCAGATGGACCGCGGTGGAACAGCGCTTTCAAAGCGGAAGCGACAGGGCCCTGCTGGAAAGCCTCGAACCGATGTTCCTCATCGAACAGGCCCACGAACGGCTTCACGAGATCGCTACGAGCGATGATGCCCTCGAGTTTCAGCGTGTTGCTGTCCGAAACCACGGGGAGGCGTTCCGTGCCATGTACCGCCATGCGTGTGGCAACAGCACGGCAGGTTTCGTCGCGCTGCGCATAGGCATTGGGTGGCATGCTGAACAGCTCCGCCATGCGCCCGCCGGAGGGCGCCCTCGATTGGGTAAGCAGATCGCGCACCGCCATGCCGATGTAGCGACCATCTTGCACCACCGGAAAAGCGCGGTGGCGCTGATCGGGTCCGAAAAAGCGCGTCAGCGCCTCCTCGATCGGCATGTGCCCGTCAATCGCGGTCACCTCGTGCGACATAACCTCTTCGATCGAATGCCGTTCCAGCGGATCGATGCCGTACTCGCGGTAGATGTGGTAGCCCCGGCGCGCCACCTTCTCCGTCAAAATCGAACGCGGCATCACCAGCACGGTGAATCCATAAGACACCCCGCAAGCTGCGAGGAGCGGCAGCAGCGCATTGGAATCGTGAGTCAGCTCGAACGCAAACATGACCGCCATGATGGGCGCACGCATCATGCCGCCCAGGGTCGCGGCCATGAACACCAGCGGCCAGAGTGAGCTTTCGTTGCCGGGAAAATAGACGCCGAGAATGGCGCCGAGGCCTGCGCCGAAGGTCAATAGCGGCGCGAGAACACCGCCCGAGGTACCCGATGAAAGAGCTGTCACCCACATGAAGGCTTTGCAGCACAGCAGCGCGAGGGCCGCGGCCCCGATCAGTTGACCGTTGAGAAGATCTCCGATGACATCGTATCCGACGCCCAGCGCGCGCGGCTGCAGGTACCCGCCGATTCCGACCGCTACCGCGCCGATTGCCGGCCACCACATCCAGTGCACGGGCAGCCGCTGAAACAGGTCTTCCATTTTGTACAGGGACGTCGACAGCAACCATGACAGGGCGCCGCTCACCAGGCCCGCTATGACGCACGAGAGCAAGGTCATGGCGACGGGCACTGCGGTCTGCAGCGGAAACAGCGGTCCCTGTCCGAGAAAATACGGACGCAGGAAGCCCGCCACAGCGCATGCCAGCGCCACCGGCAGGAGGCTGCGGGGGCGGAGTTCGAACAGCAGCAATTCCACGGCGAGCATCACCGCCGCGATCGGCGTGCCGAAGACGGCTGTCATTCCTGCCACCGCACCGGCCACCAGCAGCGTTTTTCGCTCCGCGCCGCTGATGTGAAAGTACTGTCCGATCAGCGATCCGACCGCCCCGCCGGTCATGATGATCGGACCTTCGGCGCCGAACGGGCCGCCGCTGCCGATGGCAATACCGGAAGACAGCGGTTTGAGGATGGCGACCTTAGGCGACATCTTGCTCTTGCCAAAGAGAATCGCCTCGATCGCTTCGGGAATGCCGTGGCCCCGAATGCGCTCGGAGCCGTATCGCGCCAGAAGCCCGATGATGAGCCCCCCGACGATGGGGATGGGGATCACCCACAGGCCAAGTTTGTTGTCGGCAGGCGAATGCAATGACAAGGAGAACGTGCCGTAAAAGAAAAGATTGGTGAAGAGGCAGATCAAATCAAGCAGCAAGTCTGCCGCGAGCGTGCTCAATGCGCCGATGACCGCCGCCAGCAGAGCTATGCCCAGCAGGCGCCTATTGGAGGCGAAATCGCTGCGCGCGTCGCCGTTGTCGTTATGGCTCATGAATGACTCAGCGAAGCTGCTGCAAGGGAATCGTAAACACACCACGCAGCGACAGGAGTTCGGCGCGATGCAAGGCGGCCAGGCGCGTGAGGATCGCAGTTCCCTTGGCGCGCAACCGCACCTCTACCCGGCGCCGATCTTCGCTGCTGCGACGACGCTGGATGAGACCGCGGTCGGCACACCTCGTCACCAGCGCGACGACGCCGTTGTGCGGCGCCTGGAGCCGTTTGGCGAGTTCACCGATGCTCGCATAGTCCCGTCCGGGATAGCCTCGTACGTGCAATAGCAGCAGATACTGCAGCGAGGTGATTCCGTAGCGGCGGATGGCAGTCTGTGAAAAGCGTTCGAAGCGCCGAATCTGGAATCTAAACTCCGAAAGGGACTCGAACTCTTTTTTTGAGAGTACGGATTTTGACTTGCGAGACATGTATGGATCTTTTTACTAGATTCAAAAATTATATCACAACGTGATATATCTTCGTGAGACAGTTAACGAAATTCCATCGCAGCAGTCGATGCTTTCAGATAGACGCGCGAAACAGTTTAAAACACCCGGGATACCGTCGCTCCGAATCAAAATCCCCTTTTTTTGCGTGGCGCTGGCTTACCAACGGCAATGCGCCCGATAATGGTGCGTCGTAATAGCGCGGGTAGTCGATGTTGACGAAAGATTTACCGCTTTGGACAGGGGTCATTGAGGGCTTTTTCGGCAAACCCTGGCCATGGGAAGCTCGCCTTGAAACCCCGGAATTCCTCGCCTCGCTCGGTTTCGAGTTCTACATCTACGCACCCAAGGCCGACACGTATCTGCGCCGGCGCTGGCAGGAGGCTTTTCCCGAGGACTTGGAGCACCGGCTGCGGGCGCTCTGCAAGCGCTGCCGAGCCAACCGCATCGCTTTGGGCGTCGGGTTGTCGCCCTTCGAGCTGTACCGAAACTACGATGCAGCGTCAAAGGCGCTGCTGAAGCACAAGCTCGCGCAAATCAATGCCATCGATCCGGATATTCTTTGCATTTTGTTCGACGACATGCGCGGCGACTTGCCGGACCTCACCCGCCTGCAAATCTCGATCGTCGAGGACATCTGCTCGTGGAGCAGTGCGCGCAAGTTCATTCTCGCCCCCACTTATTACACCTACGATCCTATCCTGGTAAGGGAGTTTGGCGTCGGGCCGCACGATTATCTTCGCGACCTCGGTCGGTCTCTGGATCCGAAGGTTGAGGTGTTCTGGACCGGCGAAAAGGTGATCTCGTCGCGTTATCCGGCCGCGCACTTGAACGAGGTCACTGAGCGGTTGCGGCGGCGGCCGATCCTCTGGGACAACCACGTCTCCAACGACACCAAGATCCGCTGCAATAAATTATTTCTGAATCCCGCGACACCGGATTGGGAACTGCGGCCGGACCAGGTCGCTGGCCTCGCCATCAATCCAATGAATCAGGCGCATCTCAGCCGCCTCACACTAACCGCCTACGCGCGGCTGCTGCGGCGCCCCGATGGGGCCGGAAGCGCGGCGAACGAAGCGATAGCGGCGCTTGGCGATATCCAGCTGCGACAGCTTCTGGCCGAAGATCGGGCGACGCTCGAGGGCGAGCGGCTGGATCAGATGCCCCCGGCGCTTAAGGCTACCTTGTTGGCACGCTACGACTCATGTCCGCGGCGTCCGGAGGCCTATGAGGTTGCGGCGTGGCTGCGGGGCGAATATGCCTTCGACCCGCAGTGCCTCACCACCTGAGCCTACTGCTTGTTGGCCTCGGCGGCCGCCTTGGCATCGGCTTTGGCAGCCTTGTAGTCTGCGTCCGCCTTGTCCTTGCAGCTTGATTGCGCACTGCCGCTCTGTGACTCACATTGCGCCAACGCGACCTTACGATTCGCATCCGCCTTCGCAACCGCGACGTCGTAGGCATCCTTGGCGGCAGCGTTGCTGAAGGTGACGAGTTGATCGTCGACTTTACCCGCCTGCTTGTCCACATCCTTGCTGGCCGAATCTTCGCTCTTAGCGATTTCGGCAGAGCCCTTCTGTTCGGCCTTGTTTGTGTCATTGCTCACTTGTTCAGGTGACTTGGCACGATCGCAGCCGCCGGCCAGCGCAGTCGCGGCGATAATGGCAATGAGTATTGATGTTCGCATACGTCCCCCGTCGTTATTGTCGGCGTCAATATTGGCGGGGAAACAGGGTGTTGGCTTGTCGTGCAACTCCGCGCCCGGCTGTGAGCGCACGCCTACAAGGCATGATTTGCCTTCGCTCATGCGGCGGAATTTGCGGCTATTTGCCTGAAAAGAACTTCGTTACCCGCTGCTTCGCGTCGGGCGCCAGACCCTCGTTCTTGAAAATCTCGAGGGCATGAGCGTCGTTCAGGCTCAAGCCGTCGATGGCCATCAGGGCCTGTTTGGTGACGGTGTTCGCATACCATGAGTTGCTCAAGATGTCCCGCGCAAGCCTGTCGAGCTCCGCCTCGAACTCATCGTCCGGGTAGCAAAAGTTGGCAAGGTGCATCTCCTCGGCCTGCCTGCCGCTATAGCTTCGGGAGCTGTACATCATCTCGCTGGCCTTGGCGGTGCCGATGCGATGGGGCAGCCGCAAGCTCAGGCCCCAAATCGGCGTGAGCCCCCACTTTGCATAGACGTCGGAAAAGCGCGCAGACTCCGCGGCGACGATCAGGTCCGCGGCGAGCGCCAGCTCCAGAGCGCCGGTCGAGCAGTGTCCCTGCACGGCCGAAATGACCGGTTGCGGAAGATTGGCAACCTTCTGAATGACTTCCGAATGAAAATGCGGTTTGGCGTGGCTCTTGACGTACTCTAGAACCTCGGCCATGTCATAGCCTGCCGAGAAGTTGGGGCCGTCGCCGCGCAGAATCACGAGGCCGATGCTGCGAGTTTCGCGCGCCAGGGCATCCACATGCAGTTCAAGATCCTCGAACAGATCCTTGCACAAGGCGTTGCACTTCTCGGGTCGGCAAAGGGTCAGTATGGCTGCTCCATCGCGGTTTTCGCGTCGCACGAGTCCGGTCATGGTTCATCCCCTTTACGATTCCACCACCCACCGCCAAGCGCCTGGAACAACCCCGCGGTGTCGCTGAAGCGGTTGGCCTGCGCCTGCACCAGAGCGAGCTCGGTCTGCAGGTAGCTTTGCTCTGCGCTCATCACATTGAGCAGGCTCACCGTCCCAAGTTCACGCTGCTTAAGAGCCAGATCGTAGCTGCGCTTGGCGGCCTTTTCAGCCTCGGCGCTCGCCCTGAGACCGTCGGCATCGGCCTTGAGCGCACGCAGCGTGTCCGCGACGTTCTGACAGGCAAGAATAACCGCCGCTCGATATTGCGCTCCGGCCTGATCAAGCGCGGCATAGGCGGCACGGCGGCGGTGGATCAGCGCGCCCGCATCGAACAACGTCTGGGTGAGCGATGCGCCCAGGTCCCAAAACTCCGTGTAGGAGGAGAACAGTTTGCTGATACTGAGCGAACTGGTGCCCAGGTCGGCGTTGATGGCGAACTGCGGCAGAAGATTCGCGGTCGCCACGCCGGCGCTCGCGGAGGCCGCATGCAGATTTTCTTCTGCGAGACGCACGTCGGGGCGCTGCACGATGAGCTTGGAGGGGATGCTTACCGGCACGTCCACCGGCAAAGTCAGCGCTTCGAGCCTGAAGGTTTCCGTCGGCTCCTCCGACGGCAGGCGCCCGAGAAGCGCGCTCAGGGCGTCTCGCGCTTGGCCGAGCTGTTTGGTGAGCGGCGGCAGACTTTGCGCGGTCTGCGCCTCAAGGGTCTGCTGCGTGAGAAGGTCCAGCTCGCTCGCCGTGCCGAGCGTCCGCTGGCGCGTCACGAGCTCGGTCATTTGGTGCTGAAGTCCGAGCAGCTGTTCCGTCGCCGCGATCTGGCCCCGCAGCGATGCCTCCTGCACGGCCGTGACGACGACGTTGCTGCTCAGGGTGAGATAGGTCGCCTCCAGCTGGAAGCGCGCGGCCTGCTCCTGCGCCTTGGCAAGCTCCACTTGCCGGCGGGTCAGACCGAAGATATCCGGGGCGTAGGTCAACGTCAGCTGGGCCGTATAGAGCGAATAGGTGCTGTTGGAGTTGGTGGTGGGGCTCGACAGCGTTGCGGTGGGAAACTCCGAACGGTCAGCCCCGAAATTTCCTTGTGCCAGAGGCAGCAGACTCGTCCACTGCGCCGAATAGAGCTCGTGCGCTTGACGCAACGCCGCCTGAGCGGCGGCGACGTCGGCGTTGGATTTGAGCGCCTGCTTCACCAGCGAGTCGAGGCTGCCGGAATGGAAAAGCCTCCACCATTCGCTGGGAATATCCATGCCGGCGACAAAGTGCTGCGACTCGCCGCCCTTAATTGCCTCCGCGCTGCTCGTCTGAGCATTCTCGGAGGCCGGACCGTAGTCGCTTGCCGTGGGCGCCGCGGGGCGCTTGAAATTCGGCCCTACCGCGCAGGCGCCGAGCGCGAGCAGCGAAAGCGCTGCAATGCATGCCAGACGGCTCACTTGCCCCACCGTGCTTCACCGTGACGGCGCTCCGCCCAGTGCTCAATGACATGATAAATCGAAGGAATGACGAACAGGGTCAGCGCCGTTGAAATGGCGAGTCCGCCCACCACCACCGTGGCGATGCCGCGCTGCACGTCGCTGCCGACACCGGTGTGAATGGCCGCGGGCAACATCCCCAGGGTAGCCACCGTGGCGGTCATGAGCACCGGTCGCAGCCGCTCGGTGGCACCTTGCATGATGGCATCATGCAGCTCAAGACCGGACTTGCGCATGCGATTGAGATTCGAAACCATGATGATGCCGTTCTGCACGGCGACGCCGAAGAGCGCGATGAACCCGACGCCGCTCGCGACATTCAGATTCTGACCCGTGAGGTGCAACGATAAGAGACCGCCGAGCGTGGCGAGCGGCACCACGCCGAGGATGAGCAGGGCCTGGCGAAACGACTTGATGCCGACGGTGAGGAAAATGAGCATCATGCCCATGACCAGCCCCAGGATCACCAGCAATCGCGCTTCGGCGCGGCGCTGATTCTCGAACTGGCCGCCCCACTCCAGACGGATCTTGTTGTGGTCGAAATGCACCTGCTGTTCGATCTTCTTCTGCGCCTCTTCCAGATAGGAAGTGAGGTCCCGATCGCGGTTGTCGATTCGAATGGTGAGATTGCGCTGTCCGTTCTCGCGCGTGACCGTGCTCTCGCCGGATCGCAGGCGCACATCGGCGATCTGAGACAACGGCACCTGGATGCCACCCGCCGTATTAACCAGAAGATTGCCGAGCGCCTCGGGACTGTCGCGTGCGCTCTGCAGGTAGCGCACGGTCAAAGGATAGCTGTGTTCTCCCACGTACACCGTGGAAATGGGCGCCTGGCCGACGCCGGTCTGAATGACGTTCTGCACCTCGGTCATGTTCACGCCGTATCGCGCCGCCTTCTCGTGGTCGATCTTGATTTCGATCTGCGGGATTGGCGGCTCCTGAAAGATCGAGGCGCTCGATGTGCCCTGGATGCCGTACAGCACGTTGACGATCTGGCCGCCGATATCGCGCAACTCGTCAAGATCATCGCCGTAAATCTTGGCCACCAGCGGACTGTGTGCGCCGCCCAGCATGTCGTTGACGCCGTCGATGATGGGCTGGCTGATGCCGATGGAGTAGCCGGGCAGTTCTCTTGCGAGATCCTTGGCAAGCCTGTCGACGAAGGCTTTCTTCGATTCGTGGTGCGGCCAGCTGTCATAGGGTCTCAAGCCTACCGGCGCCTCGATATGCGACATGGTCCAAGGGTCGGTGCCGTCGTCGTTGCGGCCGACCTGCGTCACTACGTAGGAGACTTCCGGATATTTCAGGATGGCGCGGCGCAGATTGCTTGCCATGTCGCTGGCTTTGTTGAGCGCGAGACCGGTCGGCATCTGCACCTGCAGCCAGAGCGCGCCCTCGTCGAGATCGGGGAGGAAGTCGCGTCCCACGGTGGCGCCCAATCCCACCACTGCCAGGATCGCGAAGGCCACGACGCCGTAAATGATGCGCGGCTGGTCCAGACAATGCGCAAGGAGCTTGTCGTAGCGCACGGTAAGACGCTCGAGCCAGCGGTTGTGGTAGACCCGCCCGGGTTTGCGAAACGCCAAATAGGCGAGGCCAGGCACCAGCGCGAGCGCGGTGAGCAAGGCACCGAACAGCGCGTAACCCATGGTGTAGGCCATGGGCGTAAAGAGCTTCGCCTCCGCGCGCTCGAAGGAAAAGAGCGGCAGATAGGCAATTATGATGATGAGGCTGGCGAAAAAGATCGGCCTGGTCACCTGCAGGGTCGCGGCCTTCGCCTCGCTCTCGCTCAGCTCTTCGTCGGGCATGGCCTCGCGCCGGCGCAGGACCGCTTCGGTAACCACGATGGCACCGTCCACCAAGATGCCGAAGTCGATCGCGCCCAGCGACAGTAGATTGGCCGACACGTGGGTCAGGTTCAACAGCGAGAACACCGACACCAGCGCCATCGGGATGCTCACCGCCACGACAACCGCGCTGCGCGGGCTGCCGAGAAACAGGATCAAGATCAGGAACACCAAGGCGATGCCTTCGAGAATGGTCCGCCCCACTTTATGAATCGTGGCTTTGACCAGATCGTCACGGTCCGCGTAGGGGACAATCCTGACGCCCTGCGAGGCAAGCTTTAGATTGAGCTGTGCGACCTTGGCATGCAGCCCCTGCAAAGTTTGCGATGGGTTCTGATACTTCAGCATCAACACGATGCCTTCGAGGGTATCGGGGTTGCGATCCTTGCCGAGAATGCCCTCCCTTTCCTGGTGGCTGAGCGTGGTCTTGCCGAGGTCGCGCACCAGCACCGGCGTGCCGTTGCTTTGCTTCACCACGATGGAGCCGATGTCAGCGAGGGTGTGAATCAGGCCAACGCCGCGAATCACATAGCTCTGATCGCCGCGCGACACCCGGCCGCCGCCGGCGTTGGCATTGTTGCTGTTGATGGCATTGATGACATCGGTGATGCCGAGGCCGAACCGCTCCAGCTGCTTGGGATCGAGATCCAGCTGGTACTCGCGCGTCAGGCCGCCGAAATTGGTGTCATCGACCACGCCCGGCACCGACTTCAAGGCCGGGATGACGGTCCACCGCTGAATTTCCGACAACTCCTCGAGATTCTTGGAATCCGACTCCAGGGTATAGCGATAGATTTCGCCGCCGGGCCCCGCCACCGGATCGAGCGACGGCGCGGCGCCCGGCGGCAAAACCGCTTGGTTGATGCGCTCCATCAGGCGCTGGCGGGCCCAGTAGTCCTCATAACCATCGCGAAACAGCACCGTGATCAGCGAAAGACCGAAGGTGCTGGTCGAACGCATCAACAGCAGGCCCGGGGTGCCGTTGATCTGGCGCTCGAGCGGCACCGTAATGAGTTGCTCCACCTCCTCCGCGGCCAGCCCCGGCATCTGCGTGGTCACCTGCGCCGCGACATCTCCGAGTTCCGGATATGCCTCCACCGAGAGCGTCTCCCAGGCGTATACGCCAAAGGCGGCCAGCAGCAGCGTCAATATGATGATGGCGACGCGTCGATGCAGGCAGAAGCCGACGAACTGGTCAATCATTGAGCAGGATCCCGCCCCTGACGATCACCTGCTCGCCGCTGTGCAGCCCAGACAGAATTGCCACCGAGTTCCCTTCCTCCAGCAGCGTTTCCACTGTGCGTCTCTCGAAAGTCCAAGGGTGCGTCGCCACGAACACGCTGGTGCGATCATTGTTCAAGAGAAGCGCTGAACTCGGCAGCACCACTTGCTCGCGCGAGGCGCCGGTTACCGTCACCGTGCCGAACATATTGGGCTTGAGCAGGTAGTCGCGATTCTCGAGCGCAATGCGCAGCTTGTTGCGGCGTGAATCCGGTTCCAGAACGTCCGAGACGAACAGCACCTTGCCCTTGAGGATGCGCCCGGGATACGCAACCAGGCTGACCTCCGCGTCCTGGTTCTTGGACACGGATGCGATGTCCTTCTCCGCGACCATCGCCGTGACCCACACCGTGCTCAAGTCAGCGACCGTGAACAATGGCTGCGTTGGATCGTTGATCATGGTCCCGACGGCGGCGTTGAGCGCCGTGACGCTGCCGGACACCGGCGCGGTGATCGAGAGCATGCGCTCGGCGCCGTGGTGCCCGGCTGCGGCGCCGAGAACCTTCAGCCGTTCCTGGGTGCGCGTGTATTCAGCCTCGGCCTGCGTGAAGTCGCTGCGCGCCTGGTCAAGGTCCTTGTCCGAGGCAACCCCCAACGTATTCTGCTGCTCCTGGCGCTCGAGGTTCTTCTTGGTAAGCCTGAAGCTGTCGCCGGCCTTGTCGTTATCGTCGTAAGCCTGGCCCAGATCGGGGGAATCGATCATCGCCAGCACCTGCCCGCGAGCCACCCGATCGCCGAGCGCCACCTTGAGCGCAACCAACCTGCCCGTGAGCGGTGATAACACCGCGGCGGTCCGTGCCGGGTCCGACTCCACCGTGGCGGGTAGCTGAAGCTGCGGGTTCACCGGCACTGATCGTGCCGCTTCCACGACAATTTCCTTGCGCAGCGCGGAGCCTTCGGGGATCACGATGCTGTCGCCCTGGCGTACCAGCTGTTCCGGTTCGCCGTTTCCCTTCTCGCCGTGGCTGAAGATGCCGAAGCCGTGGCTCAGCAGGGCCCCCACCAAGAGCACGCCGAGGGCGATGCCGCCCCACAAAAAGGCGCTACCCAGGAATTTAGGCTGGTGATCGTGAATCGGCATGGGCCATCCCCAAATCGTAACCTTCAGCTGATATCAACTACCGCCATGGCCGCTGCCAAGACCATCCGGTCCGGTTGCGCGGACAGCCTGCCCCATTGGAGCAGGCGGTAATGTTAGATTTCTTGCGGTATCCTGTCCAGGGGGATAGGATATGGTCGTCGTGAAATTTATATGACAAAGAAGTTTCCACACATCACCACGCGCCTGAAACGCGCTGAAGGTCACCTTGCGGTGGTGATCGAGATGCTGCAGTCCGGTCGCCCGTGCATGGACGTCGCGCAGCAACTGCATGCGGTGGAGAAGGCCATCGGCAATGCCAAGAAGGAACTGGTGCGAAACCACATCGAACACTGCATGGAGGAGACGTCGGCAGCCCTGCCGCGCGAGTTCAAGGAGCTCATGAAAGAGTTTCAGGGGTTCACGAAGTACTTGTAGCGCGGCCGAATGCAACTGATGTTGCGCGCGCTTGCTGACGTCAATCTTACGAATCGAGTGACAAAAGAGACTGCGGAGGCGTCCATTACGCCCCCGCAGTCAACGCGGCTTAAAAGAATCCCAAAGCCTTGTCGCTGTAGCTCACCAGCACGTTCTTGGTCTGCTGATAGTGATCCAGCATCATCTTGTGTGTCTCGCGCCCGATGCCGGATTTCTTGTAGCCACCGAATGCCGCATGCGCAGGATAGGCGTGATAACAATTGGTCCAGACTCGCCCGGCCTTGATACCGCGTCCGAAGCGGTAGGCCATGTTGATATCGCGAGTCCAAACCCCTGCGCCCAGCCCATAGAGAGTGTCGTTGGCGATCTCGAGCGCCTCCGCCGGCGTGTCGAACGTGGTTACGGATACCACGGGACCGAAGATCTCCTCCTGGAATATGCGCATTTTGTTGTGACCTTCGAACACCGTCGGCTTGATGTAGAACCCCTCCGCCAGATCGCCCGGTAGCTTGTTGGCGCTTCCGCCGGCAAGCACCTTGGCGCCCTCTTTCTTGCCGATGTCGATGTAGGAAAGAATCTTCTCGAACTGATCATTCGAGGCCTGCGCACCGATCTGAGTGCTCATTTCGTACGGATCGCCCTGGCGTATCGCCTCTACACGTTTGATTGCGCGCTCCATGAAACGCTCGTAGATCGAGCGCTGCACCAGTGCTCGGGAGGGACAAGTGCAGACCTCCCCCTGATTGAGGGCAAACATGGCGAAGCCTTCGAGCGCCTTGTCGACGAACGCGTCATCCTCGCGCATTACATCGTCGAAGAAGATGTTGGGGGACTTACCGCCCAGTTCGAGGGTCACCGGAATGATGTTCTCGGAAGCGTATTGCATGATCAGGCGGCCCGTGGTGGTCTCTCCGGTGAAGGCGACCTTGTTGATCCGCGGGTTGGAGGCGAGCGGCTTGCCCGCCTCGAGACCGAAGCCGCTGATGATATTGAGCACACCGGGCGGCAGTAGGTCCTGAATGAGATCGGCGAGCACCAGGATGGACATTGGCGTCTGCTCTGCCGGCTTGATGACTACGGCGTTGCCGGCCGCGAGCGCCGGCGCAAGTTTCCAGGCCGCCATCAGGATCGGAAAGTTCCACGGGATGATCTGCGCCACCACACCCAGCGGTTCGTGATAGTGATACGCGATCGTATCGTCGTCGATCTCGCCGATCGATCCCTCCTGCGCACGCACGCAGCTGGCGAAGTAGCGGAAATGATCGACCGCCAGAGGCAGATCCGCGAGCGTGGTCTCGCGGATAGGTTTGCCGTTGTCATAGGTTTCGACCGCGGCAAGAAATGGCAGGTACTGTTCGATGCGGTCGGCGATCCGGTTCAATATCAAGGCGCGTTGCGCAACCGCCGTGTGCGCCCACTTCTCGGCCGCCACGTGCGCGGCATCCAGGGCAAGCTCCACGTCTTCCGCCTGCGAGCGGGCGATCTGGCAAACGACCTGCCCGGTGGTCGGTGAAACGTTGTCGAAATATTCGCCCCGTTTAGGCGCTGTCCATTTGCCGCCGATGAAATTGTCGTAGCGGGCGCGCAGCGGCAGAGATCGTTCCAGTCCCTTCATGTGTTTGGCGAACGAAGCGCTTGAATGTAGCGGACCGGACGCATCCGAGTCGCGAATCTTGGGCGTGGCATTCATAAGGTCGGACTCCTAAGAATTAAAATGACAGGTAATCGAACCGTGCGACGGATTGCTTCGCATCATGTGCACGCACTGCAATCATGCACACGCTCCCGAGACCTCGGGTGTCACCGGGACGACCGCCTTGGGCAGCAAGCTCGCCGACGCGGATTCCGATTCGAGCGATCTACCACCACGAAGTTCGATATTCCGTCAGATTCCGGCGCCCGAAGGCAAAGCTTCGGGCGCCCTCCACTC
The DNA here is from genome assembly GCA_036494165.1 of Steroidobacteraceae bacterium. GTDB lineage: Bacteria > Pseudomonadota > Gammaproteobacteria > Steroidobacterales > Steroidobacteraceae > Bog-1198. The sequence goes on along the minus strand of DASXOQ010000091.1, from coordinate 75,872 downwards.
TGTGCTGTAAAAAAAGCCGTTGCGATTCGCTATAGCACCGGCGCCGACCAGCGCGCCACCCTAAGGTCAGGTCGAGCGGGATAGGCCCGCTGGAACCGTGCAAGTCCCGGGAGTCGTAGGGGGTGCCCTGGTGACTCCACACGATTTCGCCGGTATCGACCCGAACCGCAACGGTGGAACTTGAAAGCAAGTCCTCGGCGTCCCTCGGCAATGTCCCTGTTCCGTCCATTGCCTAGAACGAGAGATAGGCGCCGGCGTTAGCGTTTATGCTCTTGTTTTCAAACCCGCTATGCGCTTCGGTCCAGACCCGGCTGACTTCGCTGAGCAAGGTCAGATTCTTGGTCAGCGAGTAGTACACGCCGGCGGTCACCTTGCTGTTCTTGTCGAGGAGGTTCGGCACCGAAGCCTCGTCGAAGGGACCGGCGAACTGCAGCTTGCTGACCCCGTAGTTCAACCCTAACTTGGCGGCGCCCACAGTGTAGGTCGCCTGCAGCAGATAGCCGTCAGACTTGCGCGCGTGACCTTCGCCGTCATCCGCGAGGACGAACAGGCCGGTCGTGCCCATACCCTTGCCGTAATAGCCGGAGGCAAACAATTCGAGATTCGCCACGTCGAACTTCGCGTTCAGATCGATGCCGGTGCTGCTGTAGGCCACCGGCGTGCCGTCCGCTGCGATGTATTTCTGCCGTTGCGCAATAAACGCGCTCGACAGGTACAGCTTCATATCGCCGCTCATCGGCACCGTGTAGGTCACCTTGCCGTGGAAGCCGGGGGCGTTCTTGCCCTCGGAGGTGCCGTTTTCGGTAAGCGAATTGACCGGGTCAAAGATACCCAGGGTAAAGTTGAAGCCAGAGTAGGTGGGCGTCGTGTAGTCCATTTGCGCCAGCGTGTCGACGTAGATGTAGCCGAAGCCGATGGATCCCAGGGTAGTGTTGGAGGGCGACGGCGTGGAAGCCGACCCTGCGACGCCGACCCCGGGTAAGGTCATGTCATTGATGATGGCGTCGAACCCGAACAGGCCGAAGTTACGACCCAGGGTGAAGGTGCCGATGTCCTTGTTGCCGAAGGTCATGAATACCTGGCGAACATCAAGTCCTGTGGTCGCGAGCGCAACATTCGAGTCGTGATTTGCCGCCGTCGTGGATTGCAGATTGGGACTGCCGCCGTCATTGCTGCTGATGCCGGGGTAGAACCCGAAGTGCGCCGCAATATCGTATGCGCCCTGCGTGGTGCTGACGCCGAAGGTGATCGCGGCGGGCAACAGTCCGTTGCCGATGTTCGAAACACTGCTGCCGGCGGCGGTGCCGGTGCAGGCACCCCCGACTGTGACGACCGGCTCGGCCGTGCTTGCGGACTCGCAACTGGAAAAGATGTAATGGACGTTGATGTTGCCATCGACGGAAAATTTCCAGTCTCCGGCCTGCAGGTCTACGGCTCGCGCCGCGGGTACACTCAAGGCCGCGACGATCGCTGCGGCCAACGTGGCCCTCGTGAATCTCGCTGTGAACATAGCTCCCCCGTTTTTGAAGCCGGTAAGTCGGCTTGCTTGTCTGGGGGTGGGAGCAAGGCTCATGCCAGCGCCTTTCGGCCCTCACCGGCGACAAATCGCGCGAATGCGTGTCAAATCCGTGACAATCGTCCAGCCGTGGTTGACACGAGTGCGCCATCGGGGTTTAAAGGCCAAGATCCCATAAGGACAAGCCGAGATTTAGGTCGAATCTTGGCAGGGGGAGATCTTCAATGAAGGGCGCAAAATTCAGCGCGCATGCAGAGTTGGTCCATAGTGTTGCAGCGCAACTTCCGAATGACGGAACGCGGATGCAGCTGCTTGCCTCCACGGTCGACAGCTCTTGGCGTCGCTGCCTGAACGATTTCAACTTGGATCCGGCCCGCGACTACGAACCCGAGGTGCTCGATCATTCCCGGCTCAAGCAGCGCCAGGCCGAACTCGAAGACCTGGTGCAGATTGCGCGCGTGGAAATGGATTCCCTGTACGAGCAGATCTCCGGTTCCGGGTTCGCGCTGCTCTTGGCGGATACCGAAGGGGTGATTCTGCTCGAACGGGTGGATCCGACGCTCAAGCGGCATTTTGCCGAGGCCGGCCTCGTGGTCGGCGCCAACTGGAGCGAACGTTGCGAGGGTACCAACGGTATCGGCACCTGTGTCACCGAGAAACGCTCCGTCACCATTTTTCGCGACGATCATTTCCGCGACTGCCATGCCGGACTCTCATGCTCGGCGGCGCCGATTCATGATCCGTATGGTCATATCATCGCGGTACTGGATGCCTCCACGGTCAGCACCAGCGGTGGGCGCGAGGCCCAATTGCATACCGTTGCCCTCGTGAACCTGTCGGCTCGATTGATCGAGAAGTGTCTATTCCTGCGGCATCACCAGAGTGATGCCATGCTGCGTTTCCATCACCGCCCGGAATTCGTCGACCTGCTGCACGACGGCGCGATTGCGGTTTCCCCCGATGGCTGCATCGTCGGCACCGACATCACCGGCATCAAGCTTCTGGGCGCCGGCGGCCGCCGCGAACTGGTCGGCCGTTCCATCGCGGAAGTCTTCGACACCTCGTACGGCGAGCTTCGCGCCATGACCAACAGCGGCCTTCGCACCATGCAGGAATTGCGCGACATCCGTTTCGGCCGGCGCTACTTCGCGAGTCTCGCCGAGGCGGGCCAGCAAAATTCCCGCCCGGCCCTTTCGGCCCATGGCGGTGCCCGCATCGTTCGTATCGCAACCGAACGCAGCAATGGACCTTTGAGTCTGGAAGAACTCGCGGGGGACGACCCGCAGATGTTGCGCAATTTGCGCAACGCGCAGCGGGTCGCCGAGTGCGCGGTCTCCGTGGTGATCTGCGGTCCGACCGGCTCGGGCAAAGAAGCCTTCGCGAAAGCGATGCATTTGGCCAGCAGCCGCAGCAAGCAAACATTCGTTGCAGTCAATTGCGCGGCGATCCCGGAAACCTTGATCGAGGCCGAACTCTTCGGCTATGCCTCGGGCGCTTTCACTGGCGCGCGGCGCGAAGGCATGCGCGGCAGGATCCTCCAATCTTCCGGCGGCACGCTGTTTCTCGACGAGATCGGCGACATGCCGCTCTTGATGCAGACCCGGCTGCTGCGGGTGCTCGAAGAGCAGGAAGTCACCCCCTTGGGCAGCGAGGTCACGCACAAGGTCGACCTGCGCGTGATATGCGCCTCGCACCGCGAACTGCGTGAACTCGTGCAGCGCGGCCAGTTCCGCGAGGATCTGTACTACCGGCTGAACGGCATTACTCTGGACCTGCCGCCGTTGGCAGCCCGACGCGACAAGGAGTCGCTAATCAAGAAGTGTCTGGCGAGGGAATTCAAGGATGCGCCGATGGTGAGCATCGAGGCTCGCGCCATGGAGCGGCTGATCCAGTATGCATGGCCGGGAAACATCCGCGAACTGCGAAACGCCATCCGCGCAGCGCTCGCCATTTGCGAGGACCGGATCATCCGCATGGGCGATCTGCCCATCGCGATTCAACAGTTCAGGCCCGTCGGAGTGACGGCGACGCTGCTGCCCTTGGCGCCCCCGATGAGCATGGAGGGCGCCGCGATCTCATTGGAAAGCGCCGAACGCGAGGCGCTGCTTCGCTGTATCGAGCAGCACCGCGGTAACATGACCGTGGTGGCCGCTCATCTTGGCATTTCCCGCAATACGCTCTACCGCAAGATCCATCGCCACGGCATCCAAATCTCTCGACGCGCCGACCAAACACAAGCATAGTGCTCGCCCGGGGGCGGGATGTCGGCCCTTTAGGGAGTTACGAGTGAAGCCGGACTTTCTCGCTCATCTGCGCCACGCCTGGCCGCTCACGCTGGCTGCTGTGCTGCTGACCGTTTATCTGCCCATCGCGCTGTTCACGGGCACCTTTTACTCCAACCAAGGCAACATCAAGAAGGTCAGCGACCCGCAGCAGTACTGGATCTGGGTGCGCCGCTTCTTCGCGCTCTGCCTCATTTGCTGGGCGGTGCTCGTAGCGTCCTACCAGCTGCGATGAAAGCGGCAGGGGCGCGCGCGGCGCCGGATTTGGCTGCCCTCAAGGGTTTTCTCGCGTGCCTTGGCCTGCTGATGGCGTGGCCTTCGTTTGCGAATCCGTTGGCGGTCGGCAGCTTGCACCTCGAGGCGTGCGGCCAAGATCACGCCTATTGCGGCAGCATGGATCGGGCTCTCGACCCCACCGGAACGACGCCGGGACGCATCGCCATTCACTTCGAATATTACCGGCATTCCAGGCCAGGTTCCGCGTTGGGGACCTTGGTGGCGACCGAAGGTGGTCCCGGATACCCCGCGACGTTGTCACGCGCGGACTACCTTTCGCTCTTTGGTCCGCTGCTCAAGGACCACGACTTCGTGCTGATGGACAATCGTGGCACCGGGGGTTCGGGTGCCGTCGACTGCCACGAACTGCAGGTGGCGCCCGCGTGGACGGTTGGCGCGGTCGGCCGCTGCGGCGACTCGCTCGGCGATCGTGCACCGCTCTATAGCACGGCGTACGCAGCGGACGATCTCGAAGCGATCCTCAGTGCCCTCGCGGTCGGCCGCATCGACCTCTACGGCGACTCCTATGGAACCTATTTCGAGCAGGTGTTCGTCCTTCGACACCCGGCGCGTTTGCGGTCAATCGTGCTGGATGGCGCGTATCCGATCGACGGGCCGGACTATGCCTGGTATCCGACCTATGCAGGGGCCGTGAGGGACAAGTTCAATATCGTCTGTGCGCGCTCGGGCGCCTGTGCGCAGCGCCCAGGCGATGGCATCGAGCATCTGCGCCCGTTGCTCGAGTCATTGCGGGCGCATCCCTTCGCCGCGCGCGGCCGCGACAGCGATGGCAAGCAGATCGAGTTCAAGGCGGATGCTTCGAAGCTCGCCATCGTCATGTTCGGGAGCGCGCCGCCTCTCTCCACGGTGCGCGAATTGGATGCGGCCGCGCGCGCCTTCGAGGCCGCAGATCAGCTGCCGCTCCTGCGCTTGATGGCCGAGACGAGCAGCGCGGTGGATTCCCGCGATCCCACCGCGGATCCGACGAAGTGGAGCGCCGGGCTCGCCGCGGCCGTCATGTGCCAGGATCCGCCGCAGATCTTCGACATGGGGCTGGCACCCGCCGCCCGACGTCATCAGTTTGATCAGGTGATCGCCGAGCGCGCACGCCGGTTTCCCGACACCTATGCGCCGTTCACCATCGATGAATATCGCGGCATGCCGCTCGACTACAACTTCATCGAACAATGCCTGGAATGGCCCACACCGCCGCCCGTGCATGCCGCCGCGCACGTGGTGCCAGAGAATGCGGCGTATCCGGACGTTCCCGCACTCATACTCTCGGGGGAACTCGACACGGTGACCACAATGGCGGACGGCGCCGCGGTGGCCAAGGAGTTCATACGTGGGCGGCAAGTTAAATTCGCCAACAGCTTTCATGTCAATGCCCTGCCCCGTTCGCGCAGCGAATGCGGCGGCGTTCTGGTGCGGCGTTTCATAGAGACCTTGAATGCCGGCGATGCCAGCTGCGCTGCCAGCATTCCTCCCATCCGGGTGCTGCCGCGCTTCGCACGGCATGTCTCCGAGCTTACCGCGCCTCATCCGCTCAAAGGCAACCAGGCCGATGCTTCCGAGCTTCAGTGGGCGGAAGGCGCGCTTTTGACGGCGGGCGATGTGCTGACGCGGATCCCGGCCAATTCCAGCGGCAGTGGCACCGGTCTTCGTGGCGGCACCTTTGAATTGCACGAGGGAGCCTCGCAGATTCGCGCAATCTTGCATGAGGTGCGCTTTATAGAAGAGTTGCAGGTCAGCGGGCTGCTAGTTCGGCCCACCGCCCGAAGCGGCGTGGTATCGCTGCAGCTTTCCCTGCAGGCGGAAGGACTCAAAGGTCAGCTGGCGATTCACTGGCAGGAGCCCGGCGCTGCGCCCATGGCGGTGATCTCCGGGCGCATCAACGGCAAATCAGTGCGAGCCATCGCCGCGGCTCCTTAAGCTTCGAGGCTGCCCTTATTTTCCCGCCGGCAGCACTTCTGCGATCGCCGGGGCCGCGCGCGGCACGTCATGGCGATAGTCCTTGCCCAAGAAGGCTGCCACTGTCGCAGCGATCTGCGCTTGCGCGATCGGCGCCACCTTGGCGCGCTCGCCGAGTGCCGGCGTATCGGGCCCCATGACGGCGATCCAGATGTTCTCCGAGCCCTTCTCCTCTACACCGTGCTCTTTCCACTCGGTAAGACCGCTGCCGCGCCCGTGATCGGTGGTCAAAATGAACGTTGTAGTCCCCTTGTACTGCGGCATGGACTGCATGGTGTCCCACAGCTGCTTAACGAAGTGGTCGAAGCCGTGAGCGCTCTCGAGCACGAGGTCGTAACGTCCTTGATGCGCCCAGTTGTCGGTCTCTCCGTACCCGACGAACAGCACCCTGGGCGTCCCGGTCTTGATGTACTCGAGCAGCGGAATCTGCAGGAAAGAATCCCCGACGTCCTCCTCGTCGAAATGCGTGGTGGTGGCATACAGCTCTCGCAGCAGGGCATCGCTGGGACTGTCGTGCGTCTTCGCCGGGAGACTCCAGCCGGTCTGCATCACCAAGTGGCTGCGCGGCTTGTTGAAGATGTTGTCGAATACGTTCCAGGTTCCATAAACCGCCACCTTGCCGTGCAGTGCGTCGAATTTGTTCAGCCATTCGAACACCGTAGGCGTGGGATTGGGACCAAATTCGTTGCTGTCGATTGCATCGTTCGGGAATCCGGTGGTCATTTCGTTGTAGCCGGGATAGGAGAAGGCCTTGCCGTTGGTCACATGGGCGATGCTGCCCTTCAACTGGTTGCCGAAAATCTCACCCTGCTTCGCCACCGTGCCCCACAGGAAGGGGAACAGCAGTTCGCGGCGCGCTTCGGCCGAAGCGCGCCAGTAGCGCTTACGTAGTTCCGCTTCGGGGACCCAGCAACCGCCGTCTTTGTCGTTGAGGAGATGATCGTCTGCGCCGGTGAAGATCTCCTGCCAGCGCAGGCCGTCGCTGACGATGAGCACCACGGTCTGAGTTTTCGCGGCGAATGCGGTGGATGAGCTCAGCCACAAAAGCGTCAGCGCGCACGAGCAGATGCATCGCAATCCCATATTCTTCTCCGTCTATTGCTGCAGAATCACCGCGCAGTTCGCCGTCCAGCTCAAATATACCTCGTCGCTCCAATCGATGGTCCATTCCGAGGTGCGCCGCTCGTTCTGAGCAAACACCGTGACCAACTTGCCGGTTTCCGTCTTGATGCGGTATGTGGAACGGTTGCCGAGGTATCCCAGTTCCCACACGGTGCCCTTGATCTGATTGACGTGTTCGGACGCGTTCGGCTGCTTGCTCAGTCTGATCTTCTCGGGACGCAGCGCCACCCACACCCGCTGCCCCGAGTTGAAGCGTCCCAGCTCGTCGACCAGCAGATCGCAACCCGCTTCCGCGCTCTGCACCACGAGGTGCCCGGGCTCCCCGCCGCGCACGGTGCCTTCGAACAGGTTCGTGGTGCCGACAAAGTCCGCGACAAACCGGCTCTGAGGGAATTCATAGATCTCCGAGGGTGTGCCCACCTGAACCACCTGGCCGCGGTTCATGACGGCAATGCGGGTCGACAAGGCCATGGCCTCGTCCTGATCGTGGGTCACGAACACGAAGGTGATGCCGACCTGCGATTGGATGTTCATCAATTCGAATTGGGTCTGTTCGCGCAGCTTCTTGTCGAGCGCGCTCAACGGCTCATCGAGCAGCAACACCTTGGGGCGGCGGATCAACGCGCGAGCCAGCGCCACCCGCTGGCGCTGGCCGCCCGAGAGCTGGTGAGGCTTGCGCTTGCCAAGCGCACCGAGCTGCACCATTTCCAGAGCATCCTGCACCCGCCTGCTGCGAACCGACGGATCCAGCTTCATGCGCTTGAGACCGTAGCCGACATTCTCCTGGACCGTCATGTGCGGAAACAGCGCATACGACTGGAACATCATGTTGACCGGACGCTCGTGCGGCGGAACCCGGGTCATATCGACATCCTCGATGAGGATGCGCCCTGAACTCGGCGTCTCGAAGCCTGCCAACATGCGAAGCAGCGTGGTCTTGCCGCAGCCGGAAGCGCCCACCAGGGCGAACATCTCACCCTTGAATATCCTTAGATTGATGCCGTCCACCGCGGTGAAGGAGCCGAAGCTCTTGTTGACGCTCTCGATCAGGATCTGCGGTTTTGCCGCCGGATCAAGCCAGGGACGGTCCACGGTCGATTGAGCCTGCGAGAGCATGCTGGCACCTTAAAAGTCAGCGGGTGGCGTTGCGCGGCGACGCTCGGGCGCAAAGAACGGCTTGTCGACCACTTGGGCCCTCGACATGCGGCGTTCCCATTTCAGTTCGCGATGCAGATATATGTCGGCCCACAGGGTAGAACCCAAGGCGTGAAACGGTGCATCGACCAGACCGTAGGCGATGTTTCGTTTGCACGTCGGAGACCAGATGGCGGAAGTCACGAAGCCTATTTCACGTCGGCCCGCGCGATTTGTATAGAGCAATGCGTTATGGGCGGGCTTGTTACCCGCAACGTCGAGGCCGACCAGCAGCCGTCGCGGACCGCGCTCCTTCTCCGTTACCAGGGCGCGTCGGCCGGTGAAATGCCCCTTTTTGAAATCCACCAGCCACGCAAGATTGAGCTCCAGAGGCGAGATTTCCCGGCCGATGCGCACGGTGTGCTCGGCGGAGAGAAAATCCACGTTGGGACTCAAGAAACCCGCCTCGATGCGGGCGAGATTGAGTGCGCTCGAGCCGATGGCGCGAATGCCGCGCGTCCGCCCAGCGGCCATGAGGGCATCCCACACGGCCTCCGCATCCTCGGGCGCCATCCAGAGTTCATAACCCAAGTCCCCGGTGAATCCAGTGCGCGAGATCATGAGCGGCATGCTGCCCAGGGCGAACTGGCCGAGTTCGAAGGGCTTGAGCCGTTCAATGCCAGCGATGTTCAGCGCCTTGAGCACCGCGCAGGAGGTTGGGCCCTGCAAGGCGAGTGCCGCTATCTGCTCGGTCACCTCGCTGATGGTGACGTCGAATCCGATGCTCGAATCGAGCAGCCAATCGATCTGGCGCTCGGCCGTGCACAGGCGGAATTCCGTCTCCGACAGCCGGAACACCGTGCCATCGTCGATAATGTGCCCCGAATCGTTGCACCAGACGCAATAGGAAACGCGCTGCGGCTTGAGTTTACCGAGATCGCGAGTGACCAGACGGTTTAAGTACGCCTGCGAATCAGGTCCCGCGATTCGATACTTCACCATCGGCGTAAGATCGAACAACGTGGCGGCATTGCGTATCGCGAAATACTCCTGCTCCATCGTGGTGAACACGTCCACGGTGGAATATCCCGCCCAGGGGATGAAGCTGTCGACCTGACTGATTTCACGCGCCCGCTCGTGGAACGGGGTCTTGAGCAGCGGCTGCTTGAAATGAGAAGTATCTGCGCTCATCAAGCGGCTCCCTTCAACACCTGGGCGGCGGCGTTGCGTCCGGCGACTCCCATGACGCCGCCGCCGGGATGACATCCGGCTCCGCAGAGGTACAGACCGGGCAACGGCGTTCGGTACTGGGCCGCGCCGGGAACCGGGCGCACCATGAGAAACTGGTCGAAGGCCAGATCGCCGTGGTGCCAATGCCCCCCGGACATGCCAAAACTCGCCTCGAGGTCCAAGGGGGTCAACAACTGCACTGCCGCGATCGACTCGCGCAATCCCGGCGCGAGCGCCTCGAGCTGATCGAGAATCGCATTGGTGAACCCCTGGCGAGCCGCCTCCGTCCAGCCGCCGCGCAAGGCATAAGGCGCGTACTGAGCCACAACGGACATGACATGGTGCCCCCCGGGAGCGAGCGATGCATCGTTGGCGGTGGGCACCGTGACTTCCAGCGCCGGTTGCGCCGAATACTCACCGTACTTCGAGTGATTGTAGGCGTGCTCGACATATTCGAGCGACGGCGCAAGCACCAGCCGGCCGCGCAATTGCGCCTCGGTGGCGCCCGCGAAGAGTGGCGGCCGCTTGAGCGCGATGTGCAGCTTCGCGGCCAGCCCCTTGCCGCGCACATGGTGTACGCGGCGCACGAACCCGGTATCCAGCTGCGCTGCGCCGAGCAGTTTGAGAAACGTGGTCTTGGGGTCGGCGTTGGAAATCACCGCGCGCCCTCCAATGCGCTCGCCGTTGCTGAGCTCAACTCCGATGGCGCGATCGTCATCGACTAGAATGCGCCGAACTTCGCTGCGAGTGCGGATCGCGACTCCGGCCCCCGCTGCGGCCTTGGCGAGCGCCTCACTGAGCGCACCCATGCCGCCGGCGGGCTGCGCCAGCGTGTGACCCGGAATCCCGGCGCTGCTCTCGCCGGCAAGCCGGTACAGCAGCGTGAGCACGGTGCCGGGCGAACGCGGACCGAAGTTCGCCCCGAGCACCGCATCGAGCGCCAGCGCGCCCTTCAGGGCTTGGGACTCGAAGCTTTCCTCCAGTAGATCGTGCACGTTCATGCCGCCGATGCGCAGCAATTCACGCATGTCGCGACGACCGAGCTTTCGCACCGACCAGCCGAGCTTCAGGAGCGCGAGCCGATCGCCCCAATCCTCGGTGCCGAGCCGGGGCGGCACGCTGGAAAAGAGTGGCACCAGGGCCCGCGCAAAGCGCGCCAGCCGCTCGTTGTAGGCATCGAATTGCGCCGCGTCCGCCTGGGACAGCCCGGTGCCGAGCGTTTGCGGTGCGCCGCCCGCCGTCAAAATCGAAGTCGGCATGGACCGAGCGGCGAATTTGAGTCCGTGACTCTCGAGCGCAAGCTCGCTTACGATCGAACTCGGCATCATATGCAACAGATGCGCACCGGCGGACACCCGGTAGCCGGGGGCAAATTCGCGCGTGCATGCAGCCCCGCCCACCGCCTCGGCCGATTCCAATACCAGGACCGAACGGCCGGCGCGCGCCAGCAGCGCCGCGCACACCAAGCCGTTATGGCCCGCGCCGATCACGATGCAGTCGTAGCGCACGGCGACGCTCATAATCAGTTCAGCCTGCCGGCGTCGCGCAGCACTGCGCGCGCTGCGTTCGCGCCCGGCGCGCCCATGACGCCCCCGCCCGGATGCGTGCTCGAGCCGCACATGTAAAGGTTCTTGACCGGTGAACGGTACTGCGCGTAACCGGGCACGGGTCGGTTGAACAGCAATTGATCCATGGTGAGTTCGCCCTGAAATATGTTCCCCTCGGTCAGTCCCACCTCATTCTCGATGTCCCACGGGGTTCTAATCTCCGCATGCAGGATCAGATCTTTGAAATCCGGACTCTGACGCGCGATGGTATTTATCACGGTATCCCCGAAGGCCTGGCGTCGCTCCGAATTCCAGGGACCCTCGGCAAGCTCATAGGGGCAGTACTGCACGAAGACCGACATGTAATGCTTGCCGTTAGGCGCCATGGTCGGGTCGATCTGTGAGGGGATCAGCATGTCGATGTAAGGCGCGCGCGACCAGCGGCCGTCCTTCCAGTCATCGTAAGCCCGCTCCATCATGTCCAGCGTGTCGGTGACGTGCATGTCGCCGCGGATCGAGGGCGAGCCGGCCGGTATCGCCGGGAAGCTGGGCAGTCCATCGAGCGCAATATTGAGCTTGCCGGAAGAACCGCGGATCTTGAAGTTACGTACCCGGGTCAGGAACTCATCCGGCAAATCGCCGGCGTCCATGCAATTTAGGAAGGTACGGCGCACATCGAGATTGGAAATGACGCGCTTGGCGTAGAGTTCCTCGCCACCCTCCAGCACCACGCCCACCGCCCGCTCGTTCTTGACGAGGATGCGCTCGACGGGAGCGGCGCTGCGGACCGTGCCGCCTGAGGCCTGCAGGGAGGCGCCCAGCGCGTTGCTGATTGCGCCCATGCCGCCGCGCGCAAATCCCCAGGCGCCCACCGTGTCATCGATGTCGCCCATGTAGTGATGCAGGAGCACATAGGCGGTGCCGGGAGAGCGCGGCCCGAGCGCCGTGCCGATGATCGAGCTGCCCGCAAAATGCGCCTTGACGATCTCGCTCTCGAAATACTCCTCGAGGAAATCGGCCGCGCTCATGGTCCAGAAGCGCAGCGTGTCGTACATGCGCGCTTCGCCCATGCCGTGGAACCGCTTGCCCAGGTACAAAAGCTCCTGAAGGTCGCGCAGCTTGAAAGAGGTGGGATCGGGCGGTTCGCGCAACAGCAGGGGCTTGATGAACTTGCACTGCCGCATGACGTCGCGCGAGTAGCGATCGTAGGCCTCGGCGTCGCGCTTCGAATGACGTGCAATCTCGCGCCGCAGAGCGTCGTGATTGTCGTACAGCGCGAGGTGCCCGCCGTCCTGCATCATGGTGCAGCCCCCCTCGTAAGGGATGACCTGCAGGCCGAACTTCGGCAACTCGAGCGTGCGCATGATTTCCGGCCGCAACAGGCTGCAGACGTAAGAGCAGTTCGAGTAGGTGAAATCCTTGTACAGCCGCCGGCTCACCGCGGCGCCCCCGATGTACGGCTGCCGCTCCAGAACCAGGACCTTCATGCCGGCTCTCGCCAGGTAGCAGGCGGTCACGAGACCGTTGTGCCCCGCCCCGACAATGATTGCGTCGAGGTCGTCCTGAGGCGGCCGCGCCACGCTCAAGCGGTCACTTTGTGCGCGGCGTGATGCGACTTGAGCGTCGCATCGACAGCAATCTCGAACGCCTTCAGCGTGTCGTTGAGGCAGGAGGCATCATGCGCCGCGGACACGAACCACGGTTCGCGAGAATCGGGTTCGCAGAGCACGCCGTTTTCGTGCAGCACCCGGGCCATGGCATCGTAGAAGGTGTAGTCGCTAGATTTCCAAGCGCGGTAGTTGCGGGGCGGATCGTGCGCGAAATACAGCCCGCTCATCGAAGGGTGCCCCACGAAACTGTGGGCAATGCCCCGTGCCGTGAGCACCGCGCGCATGCCCTGGCGCAATTTCGTGCCGTAGTCGGCGAGGCGCTCGAGCGCGTCGCTCTCCTCCAGAATCTGCAGGGTCTTGTCCGCCGCGGCGAGAGACACCGAATGCGCGGTATAGGTACCGCCGTGCGCCACACCCTTGCCGATTTTGCGCATGATTTCTTCCCGCCCCGCGAGCACCGAGATGGGATAGCCGTTACCCACCGCCTTGGCGAACGTGCAGAGGTCGGCTTTGATGCCGTAGAGCTCCTGCACACCGCCGCGGGCCACCCGGAAGCCGGTCTTCACCTCGTCGATGAGCATCACCACGCCGTACTTGGTGCAAAGCTCGCGCGCGGCGCGCAGGTATTCCGGTTCCGCCGCGATCCCCAGGCAGTTGCCCATGATCGGCTCGATCAGCATGCAGGCGATGCGATCCCCGCGGCGCTTGAACACATCTTCCAGCTGATTGGCATCATTGGCCTGGACGAAGTGCGCGAAGCTGCGGGTGCTGATGGGCACCCCTTCGCTGTACGGCTTGACCTCCGGATCGCCCACCTGCGACCACTTGTCCATGGGCGTGAACCACATGGCCGCATCGAAGAGCCCGTGGTAGCTGCCTTCCAGGATGATGTAGTCGTCCTTGCCCGTGTAGGCACGCGCCAGGCGCAGCCCCGCCATCACCGCTTCGGTCCCCGAGTTGGAAAATCGCACCAATTCTGCCGACGGGACCATGCGGGAGATGCGCTCCGCCACGGCCAGCTCCCGTTCCGTTGCCAGCGCAAAGACGCCGCCAACCTGCATCCCTTCGACGGCCGCGCGATCAACTTCCGGATGCGCATAGCCCAAGATCGCGGGCCCGTAGCCTAAGCGGTAGTCCACGTACTCGTTGTCATCGATGTCGGTGACGCGTGCGCCTCGACCCTGCTTGACATAAATAGTCCGGTCGTCGCCCCAGTAGCGGAAGTTCGAAGCCACACCCAACGGGAGACGTTTCACCGCGCGCTGAAATTGAGCATTGTTGTTGGTCATTTTTCTGGCCATGGCGGGCTCCCTAGCGAGGCGGGTTGGAATTTATACGAGTATATAATTTCTTTGGATTTCTGCCAACCAGTCCTGCCCATGGTCTGCAAATAAATATAAACTAGAGCAAAAATAGGCCTCTATTGCGGCGCAACTTGCCGCAGCCCGCCGTCATCTGTAGATTATACGAGCGTATAAAAGAGACTCGAAAACCATGCAGAACCAAACCGCAGCGAAACTGGCCGAAAAGCAGGCCGTTCAGTCCTACGCCCTTCCCGCCTGGGTCTACAACCATGCCGAGCTAACCCGGCTCGAGATCCAGCGCGTGTTGATGCCAAGCTGGCAAATCGTCTGCCATGTCAATTCCATTCCGAACAGCGGCGACTACGTAACTTTCGATTTGGGCCCCGAAAGCGTCATGGTGATGAAGGACCGCGAGGGCATGATTCGAGCGCATCACAACGTGTGCCGCCATCGCGGCGCGCGCATTTTGGATGGCGCAGGCAACTGTCCTGGGACCATCACCTGCCCCTATCACGGCTGGACCTACAAGCCGGACGGCTCGCTAATCGGGATGCCGGCACGTGAGACTTTCGTGGCGGTCGACCGTGCCGAGTACGGCCTGCGCAGCGTGCGGGTCGAGGTGGCCTTCGGGTTCGTATTCGTGTGTCTGTCAGGCAATCCGCCCTCGGTGCGCGAGAGCTGGGGCGAACTCGGCGAGGAACTCGCGAAGTACCGCACCGAAGAGATGGTGCCGCTCGGTCCGATCAGCGAGGAGCGCTGGCCGGTCGACTGGAAGATCGCCATGGATAATTATCTTGAGTCCTATCACGTGCCGATCGGTCATCCGGGCTTAAATCGCATGTTCACCCCGGACTATGAGGATCAGGCGTGGCGGCCAGGTATTGCACGCGGTTTGAGCTGGATGCGAGACAAGGAATCCTCGCGCTGGTCGGAGCGCGCTTATCAGCGGATGGTCGGCAAGGTGGCTACTCACTTGCCCGAAAAGGAACGCGGTTGCTGGCGCTTCTACAGCGCGCTGCCGAATCTGGGCATCGATGTGTTTCCCGACCAGATGGATTTCTTCCAGCTGCTGCCCGACGGTCCCGGCAAGTGCATCGTGCGCGGCGGGGTGTTCGGGCTGCCGGATGAACGGCGCGAAATGCGCACGCTTCGCTACTTGAGCTCCCGCATCAACACCCAGGTCAACAACGAGGATCGCTGGCTCTGTTCACGGGTCCAGCGCGGCCTCGGTTCCGGCAGCTACAAGCCGGGTCCCCTGTCGCGCCTGGAGCGGTGGATGCTGGAGTTTCACGACATGCTGCGCGATCGCATACCGGAGTTCAGGCTCCCGAACGCACCAAAGCAGTTCTCGTAAGCTACAAATCCGTCGGCGCACGGGGCGAATCGTATGCCGGGAGCAGCGAAAGCAGCTGGCGGTGAAATTCGTGGGTCGAAGGGGAACGGGCGCCGGCCGTTGGGTAGCCCAGCGACAGCCCGCTCTGTGCCGATTCGGCCATTGCCGTGAATGCCGCGCTTGATTTGCCCGAAAGCCGCGCCGCCAGGTACCGCGCAGCACGCGCTTGTTCCGCCGACCGGCACCAGGTGAAACGATGTTGCCGCAGCAGGGTTTCTCCGGGTCCCCGCGGCAACAGCTGCAGCAAAGTGAACCCGTCGGCACGAACGTCGAGCCAGTGGTTGGGCGACAGGAATTTCTGCCACGCTTCACGCGGATTCGCCCCCGAACTGAGCCGCGCATACAACGCCTCACTCCATTCACGCACTCCGGCCTCGCCCGATCCCTCAAGCCATTGTTCGGCCACCAGCTTCCAGTCCGCGCTGATGACGCGCTCGCTGGTTTCGATGGATCTGGCCGCCGGCAGCTCGACACCCTGCCAGTCCGCGAAGCCTGTGGGCAGCGCGGGCGCGCCGGTGCTTCGCACCAGCGCGAGTTGGCCTCGCGTGTCGAGGTCGAGCGTCGTGAGTCCCGCGCCCCCATGCTCAAATGCACTGCCGTCGAGGCCAAACTGACCGCCATGGATGGGACAGGCGATGTACTGGAGGCGGCCCTGACCCGAAGGCACGAGGGTGTGCGGCGCGGTCGGACAATTGTTGCGAAAAGCGCGCAACAGGCCGCTGTGATCGCGCACCAGAAGCACGCGCTCGCTGCCGAGGTCGGCGGCGAGGTAGTCCCCGGCATGCGGTACGGCTGCGGTCTGCGCGACAAACTGCCAGGCCGAGCGGAATACCACCTGGCGCTCCAGCTCGAACAGGCGGCGGTTCGAGTAGACCCACGGTGGGGGCCGAAAAGGCGCTCCGACGGCGGGAACCGGCGCCGAAAACTGCTCCGGAAACACGGACGCAAGATAGGCGAGCGCGCGACGCCTGGCCGCCGGCCGGTCAATCTCTTCCTCGGAATTGAAAGCGAAGTCCTGCCACAGCACTTCGAGGACGCCAATCAGGCCCAAGGCCACCGCATCGGCGTCGAGATGCGCATGACCGCTTTCCCGGATCATGCGCTCGATGAGCTCGCGCACCAACGCTGCAAAGCTCTCGTCCTTCTGGCCGCAGATATCATAATATTCCTGGCGTGAGCTCGCTTCACCCCAGAATGAATACCAAACGGACACCTTTCGCGGACTGGCAATCTCGGGGTCGAGATACAAGTCGATCAACAGCCGCAGCGCCGCGACGGGGTTGGTCTTGAGGCGCCCCACCGGCACCATCAGGCGCTCCTCGAACTCGGCGGCGAGAAACTGCAGTGATTGCACCAGCATGGCCGCCTTCGAAGCGAAGTAGAATCTAACGATGCCGGGAGACATCTTCGCGATGGCCACCACTCTTTGCACTGTCGTGCGCGAGGGACCGTAGAGATGCAAGGCCGATATGCAGGCCTCGATCAGCAACTGGTGCTGACGGCTGTGGGTACTGCGTGCCAGCGGGCTCTTGGCGGCGGATTTTTTCTTGGTGCGGGGCATTGGGCTTCTAAGGTAGGCGAATGTCGCTAACACCATCGGCGCGGCTGGATGCCTGGCTCAGAAGCCACGGCAGGTGGTTCATCATATTGCCGCCGTTGCTGTTTCTGCTGGTGTTCTTCCTCATTCCCTTCGCCTTTGCGCTGAAGATCAGCGTTGCCGAGACCGCCGTCAGGGTGCCCCCCTTTACCGATATTCTATCCGTGAGTCCGGATTGGCACATCCATCTGAATTTGAACCTCGGCAATTTCCGCTACCTGTTCACCGACGACGTCTACGGGCTTTCCTACCTCTACTCCCTTAAGACCGCATTTTTCTCCACGCTGATCTGCCTGCTTCTGGGTTACCCGATGGCCTATGCCATCGCCCGCAGTTCGAAGAGCGTCCAGAGCGTTTTGCTGCTGGTGATCATCCTGCCGTTCTGGACTTCCTTCCTGCTGCGCGTGTATGCGCTCGAGGGCATCATCCGCGAGACCGGGCTTCTCAACAGCGTGCTGCTATGGCTCGGCATCATCCATCATCCTCTGCAGATCATGCGCACCAGTCTTGCGGTGTACCTCGGCATCATCTATTCCTATCTGCCCTTCATGGTGCTGCCGCTGTTCGCGACGCTCGAGAAGCTCGACCGCTCACTGCTGGAGGCGGCCGCCGATCTTGGCAGTCCGCCCTGGCGCACATTCATCGACGTGACGCTGCCGATGTCCATGCCCGGGATCATCGCCGGCTCCATGCTGGTGTTCATTCCGGCGATCGGCGAGTTCGTGATTCCGACCATTCTCGGCGGTCCCGACAATCTGATGATCGGGCGGGTGCTCTGGGATGAGTTCTTCGGCAATCGCGATTGGCCGGTCGCCTCGGCGGTCGCGATCGCGTTCCTGGTGTTTTTGGTTGGGCCCATCGCCATCTATCAGCACTACAGCGCCAAACAACTGAACGCCTGATGTACAACCGCGCCTCGCCATTCCTGGTCACTGTACTGTGCATCGGCATAGCCATTCTCTATGTGCCCATCCTGGTGCTCATCGCCTATTCGTTCAACGCATCGGCCTTGGTAAGCGTTTGGGGCGGCTTTTCCACCGACTGGTACCGTCAACTCGTTCACAACGATCAAATACTGGACGCGGCTTGGCTGTCGCTGCGCATTGGCGTCGTGGTGTCGACTCTGGCGGTGGTGCTGGGCACGCTGGCGGCGATCTCCCTGACGCGTTTCCGCATGTTTCGCGGGCGCTTTTTGCTGACCGGGATGGTGAACGCGCCCTTGGTGATGCCCGAGATCGTTACCGGCATCACCCAACTGCTGTTGTTCATCTCCATGCTGCACCTGTTCGGCTGGCCGCACCGGGGATTCACCACCATCGTGATCGCGCATGTGGTGTTTTGTTCGGCCTACGTGACCGTCACGGTGCAATCGCGGCTGCATGGATCAGACCGGTCACTGGAAGAAGCGGCGATGGATCTGGGGGCGGGCCCGGTGGGCGCGTTCGTGGACACGACGCTGCCGGCCATCGCCCCGGCGCTCATTTCGAGCTGGCTGTTGAGCTTCACCCTGTCACTCGATGACTTGGTGATTTCGAGCTTCGTCTCCGGACCCGGCGCAAGCACGCTGCCGATGGTGATCTTTTCCAAGGTAAAACTGGGAGTGACACCGGACGTCAATGCGTTGGCGAGCCTTATCATCTGCCTGGTCGGTGCCTGTGTGCTCGTCGCCGGATACATCATGCAGCGCAATGAACGGCGCCGGGAACTCGAGATGCAGATGGCGGAGCGCTGAGGCGCTACCGGGCTGTCTTGACCTTGGTCCAGGTCCGGGTACGAATCCGGTCCGTTGCCGCAGTCACCTCCGCGGAGCGATACAAGCGAGCCTCGATCTCAGGGGTCGGATAGAGCGTCGGGTCGCGAAGAATCGCAGGACTCACCAAGGGATTGGCCGCCAAGTTGTCGTTGCCGTAATAGATCGTGTTGGTCACGTCCGCAATCACGTCCGGTCGCAACATGAAATTGATGAACTGGAGGGCCGCGTCCGGGTGCGGGGCGCCCTCCGGAATGAGCAACGAGGAGAAGTTCTGATTGGCTCCCTCCTTGGGCACCGTGAAGGCCAGGTTCACGTTGACCCCCACCGCCCGGGCGCGGGCGCGAGACAGCGCATAGTCGCTGGACCAGGACATCGCGACGCAAAGCTCCTGGTTGGCGAGCGCGTTCATGTACTCCACAGAGTCAAACGCCCGCACGTAGGGTCGCACCCTGAGGAGCAGATTTTCAGCCTGCTTGTAGTCCTCGGGCCGGGTGGTATTCGGATCGAGGCCGAGGTACTTCAGGGCCAGCTGCAGCACATCTTCCGCAGAATCAATGAAAGTCACCCCGCAGTCGGCGAATTTGGACACCACCTCGGGTTTGAAGAGCATGTCCAGGCTGTCGACCGGCGCATCGGGCATCCGCGCCTTGATCATGTCGACGTTATAGGCAAAGCCGTTCATCGAGTGCAGATACGGCACGGCGTGACGATTACCGGGATCGTACTGGGCCTGGATCGCAAGCACCCGCGGATCTAGATTTTTCCAGTTGGGCAGCTTGGCCCGGTCGAGCGGCATATACACGCCGGCTTTGATCTCGCGGCTGAAGAACTCGGTCGACGCACTCACCACATCGTAACCGGAACTGCCGGCCATGAGCCTTGCCTCCATGGTCTCCTCGGCATCGTAGATGTCGTAC
Organism: Steroidobacteraceae bacterium; assembly: GCA_036494165.1. Classification (GTDB taxonomy): domain Bacteria; phylum Pseudomonadota; class Gammaproteobacteria; order Steroidobacterales; family Steroidobacteraceae; genus Bog-1198. The sequence goes on along the minus strand of DASXOQ010000091.1, from coordinate 56,220 downwards.
ACGACCTTGATGCCGGTGAGTTTTTCGAATCTGGCAATGGTGTCGGGGCCTATGAAATCGGCCCAGTTATAAATGAACAGTTCCTTGTCTTCGGCAACAGCCGAAGGGCCGACACAAAATCCGACCAGAGCAGCGAGGAGCAGCAGCAGCGTTTTCACCTCGGGAGTGTAGCATCGCGTTCATCATGCAAGACATCACCTACCGATGGCGCGATACGTTCGACAACGATGCCATCAACAGCCTGCACGCCGAGGCGTTCTCTCATGCCCTTCTCGTCGATGATTGGTGGGGCCAGGTGAACCGGCACAGCTTGGGCTGGGCCTGTGCGCGAGCAGGCGATGCGATCGTGGGCTTCGTGAACTCGCCTGGGATGGCGGCGTGCATGCCTTTGTCCTCGACGCCATGGTCGCCAAGACCCATCGGCGGCTCGGGATCGCCACCCGACTGATCGGCATCTGCGTCGAGGAAGCCCGCCGCAGGCGCTGCGAGTGGCTGCACGTGGACTTCGAGACGCCCCTCGCCGCTTTTTACCTCGGCTCATGCGGCTTTTCAGCCGCCCAGGCCGGACTAATCAGGCTCTAGCGAAATATTTCGGCACCCTTGCAACCCTTTTTGAGGCTCGTGCATCTAGTCCATATATGCCGATTCTGATCGAGGTCATAGGCGAGGAAGTGATAGAGCGGGCCCGGAGGGGCGATCGCGATGCGCAGGAAGGCATTTACCTTAAGCTCTCGAATCCCGTCTACAACTTGATCAGGAGACTGGTGCTGCGTCCCATCGTGGCGCAGGACCTCCTGCAAGACGTGTTCGTAGAAGTTTTGAGGAGCCTCGGGGACTACCGGGGGTCCGGCTCGTTCGAAGGCTGGATAAAGCGCATCGCGGTCAGCAAGTCGCTAATGTATCTGCGCTCGCCCTGGCACCGCAGTCTGCACTGGCTCGGTGCGGACGCCATTCGCGCCTTCCACGAGGAAGCCACGGACTCCCTGGCGGAGCCCATGGATGGCGCGCTTGAGCAGGCCCTCGAGCAACTGCCGGCCATGAGTCGTGCAGTGGTCTGGCTGCATGACGTCGAGGAATTCACCCACGCCGATATTGCACGGCTGTTCGGCAGGACCACGAGCTTTTCGAAATCGCAGCTCGCGCGTGCCCATGAGCAGTTGCGCGAGCGGCTCAAAACTCATTCCGGAGACCTGGCATGCATGCCACTTTCCAAGAACTGCTGAATCTGCGCGACACTCCGGCGGCCGACGCGGCCGTGAGCGGTCACGTCGCCGACTGCGCCCAATGCGCGGCGGAATTGGAATATTTGCGCCAGCTGAAACTCGAGCTACGCTCGTTGCCTCAGTACCCACCGCCCCGTCACGTCTGGCGTTCGATTCGCGATGAGCTTGAACGATCGCCGCGCCGGCGCGTCAACAAGCCCATGGTGCTTGCCGCCGCGGCGACTCTCCTGATTGCGGGCGTGCTGGCACTCTTGCAATTGAAATACGCTGATCCCTTGCCGCGCACCGCGGCTACCCAGGCGCCTGCACCCCGCGACCCGGAAGCGCTGCAGCGGCTGGTCAACCGCTCACAACAGCTCGAAGACCTGCTGCAGCGGCTGCCGCCGCGACCCTCCGTGGAACGCGCGGCAACCTCTGCCGCGATCGACGATCTTCAGACGCGCATCCAGGTTCTGGACATGCAGCTCGATGCCCTGCCGAGAAGCGCCGAGGAGCATCGGCAGGCCCAAGCGCTGTGGTCGCGGCGGGTGCAGCTGCTGCATTCCCTCATCGATGTCAGGTATGCCGAAGCAGTCCGTGACGGCGATGAGTCCTTCAATTCTCGATATAGCGGAGTCATCTGATGCGTAGCGCAGTATTGGCCCTTACCCTGTCCGCAGCCGCCGTGTGCGGCCATGCGGGCGACGAGCCGGCGGCCGACAGCAAGTCGCGTGATCAGCTCGAACACCAAATTCAACACGCGCAGGAGCGGCTCGAACAGGCGGCCCACGAGGTGGCCGAGCTCAGCATGAAGCTCGATGGAAAAAACATGCAGAGCTACCAGTTCTTCAGCGGCTCACCGCGTCCCACGCTCGGCATCAGGGTGCGCCGTCCGCCCGGAACCGACGAAACCAACGGGGTGGTTGTCGTCAGTGTCAGCCCCGGTGGCCCGGCGGACCTCGCGGGGCTGAAGGCAAACGATGTGATCACGACTTTCGATGGTAAGACGCTGCATTCGGAGACTGGGCACCCCGCGCAGCAGGAACTACTGACGTTGACGCGCGAGGCGAAAACCGACAAACCCGTCGTGATCGAAATCAAGCGCGACGGCAAGACCCAACAACTGCAGGTAACGCCGAAAAGCACGACGGGATTTCCCGAAATGCCTGAGCCGCCGCAACCTCCGGAGTTGTTCAATCTCGAAGGCTTGAACCAAATGTTCATCGGCCGTGATCGCAGCGGCATCGGTTCGGCCGAACTTCTCGATCTCACCCCAGGACTCGGAAGTTACTTCGGGACCGACAAGGGGTTGCTCGTGGTTCGAGCGCCGCATGATGAGCGCTTCAAGCTGCTCGAGGGCGATGTCATCCTGGATATCGATGGGCGTGTGCCGGAGAGCGCATCGCACGCCATGCAGATCTTAAATTCCTATCACCGCGGCGAGAAGCTGCGCCTGCACATCATGCGGCAGCAGAAACGCATGGAGCTTCCAATTGAAATCCCCGCTGAATCAGGCCACGCGGAGCTGTCGCTTCGGGGTTTTGTGGGGGGTGACGATGCGCGCGGCATCGATTAATCGGCAGCGCGCTTGAGATCCCATGCCAGCGATGCCGCCGCAAGATCCTCGAGGGCCAGTCCCACTGATTTGAAAAGCGTAACCTCGTCACTCGATTGACGCGCGGCACCGCCCGCACAGAGGTCAAAGAGATCCGCGTTAATATCGGCCTCGGTGATGACGCCCCGCGCGATGGGATCGACGATGTCGCCGGCTTCACGCAATGCCGCTGAACGCATGTCGACGAAGATGCGCGACATTCTGATCGCCTGGTCATCCGTTTCGCGCATCCTCGGAGTAAAGGCACCGATGAGATCGAGATGCGTTCCCGCGCGCACCTCGCGACCCAGAAGCAGCGGTTCGCTGGAAGTGGTGATCGTCGACACGATGTCGGCTTGCGCCACACCCTCGGGCAGCGAACCGATCGCCTCCACCTGGATTTCCAGCAACGCCGCGATTTCCAGGGCTCGCGCGGCCGCTGCATCGGGGCGGCGTGCCCAGACGAGTATGCGTTCGATGGGCCGCACCTGGGCATGTGCTGCCGCAACGTCGGCTGCCAGTCTCCCGGCGCCCACCAGCAACAAACAACGGCTGTCCTCGCGCGACAAGAACTTCGAGGCGAGCGCCGAGGTCGCGGCGGTTCTTCGCGTGGTCAGTTCGTCGGCGTCGATGGCCGCTTGCACTTCACCGGTGACCGCCGAGGCCAGCATGTACAGTCCGTGTACGGCTGGCTTGCCGAGCTTCGAGTTGCCCGGGAAAACCTGCACCAGTTTGACGCCCATGGAGCCGTTTTCGATCCACGCGGGCATGGCGAGCAACGAACCCTCTGCTCCAATCTCATAGCGCAGGCGAGCCGGCATATGGCAGTGGCTGCGAAACGCCCCCTCCAGCCTGGAAATGAGCTCGGGCCACGGGGTCAGGGAACGCACGCTTTCGGCATCGATGTAAAGCATCGGTCAATTTCTCTTTGGCAAACGCGCGAACAGCAGGTGCGCGGCGCTGGCACCGGTCCGATAGTACAGTTCCCGCAAGCTGCGCAGAGGCGCGGGCTCAAGTTCCGTGAGCGGCAGCGACATTTCATCGATCGACAGTTTCCCGGCCAAAAGCTGCGCAAGCTCGAAGCCGAAGCGAGTGCCGGGCGCTATGCCTCGGCCGTTGTAGCCCCCGATGGAGTACGTGTTGCGCGCCAGCCGGTGAAATCGCGGCACGGCATTCTTCGTGGTCCCGATCCATCCGAACCATGCATGCTCGAACTCGACGCCCTTCAAGTGCGGGAAAAGTCGCGCCATGGCGCGCTTCGACCACTCGCGATGGATGCGCGCACCGCCCCCAGCCAGAGCGCCGATGCTGCCGAAGATCAATCGTCCAGCGCGATCCAAACGTGCCGAGGACAGAATGCGGTTCGAGTCCCAGATCCCCTGGCGTTGCGGCAGCACTTCCCGAAGCTGAGAGGCAGTCAAGGGGCGGGTGGCAAAGTTGAAATAGGGCAACCTCACCTGTTCTACCGCCACGCTATCGAAAGCCAGTGCCGAGTAGGTGTTGGTGGTTACGATGACGCCCGAAGCGCGCACCGCGCCGCCCGGCGTGCAAAGCTGCCAAGCACCGCCCGTATCTTCGACGCTTTGGACCGGACTTGCCGTGAAAATAAGCGCGCCTGCGGATTGCGCCGCTTGCGCCAAACCGCGCGCATAGGAGAGGGGCTGAACGGTACCGGCACGCCGATCGAGAAGAGCGCCACGGAACGCCGAGCTGCCCACCAGCGTGCGCGTGTCCTTCTCATCGAGCAGCTGCACCGGGGCGCTGCGCGCCAGCCATTGCCGGGCGCGCTCTGTCATATCGCGCATGCCGCGTTCTCCCCACGCGCAATGCAGGGTGCCGCGACGCGAGGCCTCGCAATCGATCCCATATTGCTGAATGAGATCGAACACCAGCGAGGGCGCGTTGCCTAAATTCTGCAGAAGGCGCTCGCCGTACACGGGACCTAGGATTCGTTCGATGTCCGAGGGCTTGATCCAAAGGCCGGCGTTCACCAGACCGACGTTGCGGCCACTGCCGCCGAATCCGACATCCTCGGCCTCGAGCACCGCAACTTTTGCGCCTTGAGTTGCAAGATGTAATGCCGCCGACAATCCGGTGAAGCCCGCGCCCACCACCGCTACGTCTACCGACGACGACTCCCGGAGCACCGCGCTCGGGGCGGGCGGCGGGGCCGTGGCATCCCAAAGGCCACGTGCCCGCGATTCAAGTTTCATGACCAGTGTAAGGCGCGCATGAATGTCGGAAGACCATCCGTGCGGCGGAGGCAGGCCTCGTTGGCCGCCGGCAGCACGTGATGTCTAAAACGTTTTCTGTACATGAATCAGAGGAAGCCGAGTTCGATCTCGCCATCCGCTATAGTAACGGCCGATCGCTTCCCGCCGATTGGAGGATCTCGTGTTCGCGATGCAATATTCCTTTCTGCTGCCGGCCGACTACGACATGAAGATCATCGAACGGCGCATCGCCGATCGGGGACATCTGACGGATCATTTCGCAGGCCTTAATTTCAAGGCGTATCTTACCGCGCGGCGCGAAGGCGGCAAGGTTTCGAGTCAGGACAATTTCTATGCGCCGTTCTATCTTTGGAACACGCTCGAAGGACTCAATAATTTCGTCTGCGGCGACGGTTTCGACGGCGTCTCAAAAGCTTTCGGTCGCGCCCAGATCAAGACCTGGATAGTCTGGCACTCTCAAGTGCTGGGCGATGCCAAAAGTTCGCAGTTCGCAACCCGCGCCATTCGCCCGATCGATCCGCGCGAAGAGCTGCGTGATTTGCGCCGGGAGGCCACGGAGCATGTTGAGAACGATGTACGCGAAGGCGCGTTGGCTTCGGTCTGCGGCTTCGAACCCACCACGTGGAGCCAGGTGCGATTTGCGCTGTGGCGGGCGCCGCCCTCGCTCGCCGGCGCGCAGTTTTTCGAACTTGCCCACCTCTCGCTGCCCTAGATGTTCAGGTCCACCGCCTGCCAGCCTGCGTTCCAGCCGGCGGCCAGATGCGCGGTGATCTCTTGGAGTTCAGACTCGCTGGCGTCCCAACCGGCTAGATGGCAGGCCGCATAGAGGCGCAGCTCGCGGGTGTGCAGCGCATCCGCGATCACCTCGGTGCGAAATTCGGACACTGAATGCTTGCCGCAGTGGGGGCAGATGACGGGCAGTTCAATTTCTGACTCTTGCATGACTTATACCTCACACCTTCGATACGCGACGCCGCTTCGCAGGCTGCGTTGGCGTGCTGGGCAGCGTGGGAGCGGCCTCGGCGGCGGTGGATCGCAGCTTCGCTTCTACGGCTGCTTGGCGCATGAACAACCACAGCAGCTCGTTGAGCGACTTGATCGAAGGATTCTCGTTGGTGGCCATTTGCTCTAAACCAATTTGCTTTGTCCGAGGCAACTATCGCGCGCGCCGCTCCCTCTGCAGCGTGAACCAGCTCTCGCTGCAACGGCCGGAAATGCTTTAGTAAAATCGCCAAAAGCGCGCCTGTCGCCACCCGCAGACGACGCCCGTTGAGCGCGAGAACCACCCCGACAGGCTTAGCACAAAAGCGACGAAATTTGTCACCCGCGCCTCCAGCCGGTTCAGAGGCCCTCGACGCGCGCCAGACGCGGGGAAAGCAGATGAAACACCAAAAGAGCGAGCAGATAGGCAAATGCGGCGATGACGAAGATAGGGGTGTAGCTGCCGACCCGATCCAATATGAAGCCTGCATATTTGGACATCAGCATTCCACCCACGGCCCCTGCCGTGCCGCCGATCCCCACCACGGTCGCAACGGCCGGCTTGGGAAACACATCGGAGGGAAAGGTGTAGAGATTCACCGAGAATGCCTGATGCCCGGCCGTGGCAACCCCCAAGATGCCGACGGCCAGCCAGAGATCGCCGGCATGCAGCGCAAATAGCACCGGCACCACCAGGAGCGCGGCCGCCAGGAGCGTTATCTTGCGTGCAGCGTTCAGCGGCCAACCGCGTTTTAGCAAGCGTGAAGACATCCAGCCGCCCGCAACACTGCCGACATCGGAGATCAGATACACGGCAATCAAGGGCGGCCCGAAATGGGCGAGATCGAGACCGTAGCGTTTGGCGAAGAAATCCGGCAGCCAAAAGAGAAACATCCACCAGATCGGATCGACAAGGAACCGCGCCAGCGCATAAGCCCAGGTCTCGCGTACTAACAAGAGGCCTCGCCAGGAAGGCGTCGCCAACCGTGCCGCGTCCGCCTCGCCCTCCTGAATGAGCTTCAATTCCTCGCGCGTCACCTTCGGATGCTGCTGCGGCGCTCGATAAGTCCGCAGCCAAAAGATCAGCCATAGCACGCTCAATGCGCCTGTGATCACGAACGAGAATCGCCAGCCCCAGCGCAGCGCGATGAAAGGCACGATGAGCGGCGTGACGATGGCGCCGACGTTGGACCCGGCGGTGAAGATCCCGTTGGCAAGCGCGCGTTCGCGTTGCGGGAACCATTCGGCGACTGCTTTGAGCCCGGCGGGGAAATTACCCGATTCACCCAGGCCGAGGGCAATGCGCGCCACAATGAACCCCGCCAGGCTGCCGACCAGGGCATGTGCGATATGAGCGCTGGTCCAGAAGATCACGACAATGGCGAAGCCCAGGCGTGCTCCGATCGCATCGATGAGGCGGCCACAAGCCAGATATCCCACCGCATACGCGGCCTGGAACCAGAACACGATGTCCGCGAAGTCGGATTCGGTCCAGTTGTAATCGTGCTGCAGAGTTGGCTTCAGCAGGCCTATGATTTGACGGTCGACGTAATTGATGGCGGTGGCGGCGAACAGCAGCGCGCAGATAACCCAGCGGTAGCGGCCCGCAAAAAGGCCGAGGCGCGCAAGCGCTCGATGCTCAGGGCGCTTCAAGCGGCGTTATCGACAACGCTGAGACCAGTGCCTGGCCATGCTGCGCACGGAAGCTCACCACCAGCATTCCCTCGCGGGTGTCAGCCTCGATCTGCCGGGTGATCGGTTTCAGCCCACCCCCCGCGGCAGCCCTAACGTCCAAATTCGATAGCTTGACCTCGCCGTTCAGCAAAACATCGAAGCTGCGATCCTCGTTCGGTGCGGCGCGGGGCTCGATGAAGCGCAGCTCGATGCGGTAGCGGCCTTCGGGAACGGGGATGCGATAGCTAAATTCTCCCTCGCGATAGGTTTCGAACAAGGGCGCATCCGCGACCGGCAGGATCACCCGCTTGTTTTCCGGCGTATCGGGGGGATTGATGGCCCCGGGCCGTCCGCCTTCGAAATACAGATCCGACCCATACCTCGTCCCGGCGCCGTCGGTGTATCCCGAGATGTCACCCGCTTTGATGCGTACCACCCCGGGCGGATGCGACAGAGTCAGGCGGATGCTGTCGTTGATCCTGCGCCCCTCGGGATCGGCGCTCGCAACCAGTGTATTGGCGCCGGGCTTAAGGTGCACGCCATGCCACCGGCAGATGCCACCGGTACAGCTGGTGGACTGCGGTTTGGCGCCATTCAAAGACAGTTCCGCCTTGCCGGCGTTGCTGTAGGCCGTGATGTCGATCACCGCATAGCTGCGGTCCTCGTAGCGACGACCGACCAGATGCAGGGTGGGTGCCCTGCTCCAGTTTGCGCGATAGAAGTAATACGCATCTTTGCGCACGCGCCGGTCGTAGCTCACCATGCCTTTTTCGTTGATATCGGTCAGATCACCCTCATGGCGGGAGGGACTCGCGAAATCGAACATGTTCCACAGGAAGCTCGCCCACAGATACGGCCGAACCTTGAATACCGGCCACGCCTGCTCATGCAGCAGGTCCTGATACTCCTCCGGATGCGGCCGACCATGGGGATTGATGGGTCCTCCATGCGCATCGTCCGAATGCTGGGAAAGCGCACCGCCCGCTCCGTATTCGGACACCGCGATGGGAAGTGTTGGATGCTTGGCATGCGCTGCATCCAGCATGGGACCCAAGTCTTCGAATCCGCCCGAGTACCAGCCGAAATAGCGGTTGTAGCCCATGGTATCGGCGATGCCGGCGAACGACTCGCGTGGCGCCGCATTTTGGATGGCCGGCCCCGTCTGAGGAGGAACGCCCATTTCGCAGCAGTCCGCCAACGTGGTCGACCGGCTGGGATCCTCCTCCTTCGCCAGTGCATTCAGCGCCCGGAGCAAAGGAGCGGCCTGCGTAGGCGCCTTCTTGCCGGTGGCGAGCAGATCCACCTCATTGCCGATCGACCATAGCGCGATCGAGGGATGATTGAAATTCTGGCGGATGAGCTCGCGCAGCTGCTGTTGCGCATTTTCGGCGAGCGCTGCACTCGCCGCGGACCCGTCGAACGACACTTGATTGACCAACGGCAGTTCGGCCCAGGCGATGAGGCCATGACGGTCAGCGAGCTGGTATTCGTATTGGTCGTGCTGATAGTGTGCGAAACGCACGGCGTTCGCGCCCATGTCCTCGATGAGTGCAAAGTCCTCGTCGATATCCGCGTGCGCAATCGCCCAGCCCTTGCCGGCCCGGTCCTGATGACGCGACACACCCTTGAGCATCAGATGTTCGCCGTTGAGAAAAAAGCCATGCTCGGGATCAAATCGAATGGTGCGAAGCCCCAGTGGCTCGCGCACTTCGTCAAGCAGCTTGCGCTGCGGCGTCAGCACGCGAACCACGGCGTGGTAAAGGTAAGGGTCCTTTGCGCCCTGCCATGACCGGGGATGATCGAGCTTCAGCTCCGCGTGCATTTCGTGCGTGCCCGCCTCGGCGCTGACCCAATGAGAATCGGAGGCGAGTTCGCGTCCGGATGGATCTTGGATGGCAAACTCGACGCTCACCTGCCGGGCGGCGCTTGCCTCATTGGTCAGCCGCGTGCTGAGTTGTACGTGCGCCGCATTGGCGTCGATTCGTGAGGCGCGTGCGTAAAGCCCAGGGCCGCCAAAATCCAAAAGATCAACATGCACACCTTGGGTTTCGATCAGGCTCACTTCGCGATAGATGCCCCCAAAAATGAAGAAATCACCCGACAAGGGGACGACGTCCTGCGTGCTGGAGCCAGGTTCAGGACGGCTGTTGTCGGCCTTCACTGCAAGCACATTGTCGTCACCGGGTCGAATGGCCTCTGTGGCATCGAAGCGGAATCGGGCGAACGCGCCGGAGTGCTTGCCAAGATACCGGCCGTTGAGCCACACCTCGGCAATCTCGCCGACGGCATCGAACTGCAGGAAGTAGCGCGCATCAGGTGCGCCGGCGGGCGGTTTGAATCGCAGTCGATACCATCCGATGCCCTGGGTGGCATTGGACTGCGCCGAGCGCTCGGCGCCGACGTTGCCGAGCCTGTTCCAAGTGTGCGGCACCTCGATCCCGATCCACTTGGAATCGTCGAACTCCGGACGCTGCGCGCCCTTCAGTTGCCCCAGTTCGAAACGCCAGCCGGAGTTCAGCGGCACCTCGATGCGCGGGGCGCCGTCCGCCCTTGCAAAGAGCGCCGCAAGGAGCAGTAAGCTCAACAAGACCGTGCGCATCGACTCACCAGTTGGTCATAGTGCCGTCTTCCAGCCGATTGACCGGCAAATAGGCGCGCTGGTAGGGATATTTGGCGGCCAGATCCTCGTCGATGTCCACACCAAGTCCCGGTTCATCGCCCGGATGAAGGCTGCCCGCTTCAAACCGATAGGCGTGCGGGAACACCGCATCGGTTTGCTCGGTATGTCGCATGTACTCCTGCAGTCCGAAATTGGCTATGGACAGGTCGAAGTGCAAGGCGGCCGCCATGCAAACCGGCGAGAGATCCGTCGCCCCGTGGCAGCCGGTCTTGACGTGATGCAAGTCGGCAAACTGAGCGATGCGCCGCAGATGGCTGATGCCCCCCGCGTGCACCACCGTCGAGCGGATGTAATCGATCAGTTGTTCCTCGATCAACTGTTTGCAATCCCAGATGCTGTTGAACACCTCGCCCACCGCCAGCGGCGTGATGGTGTGCTGGCGGATCAGCCTGAAGCCGGCTTGATTGTCGGCCGCCACGGCGTCCTCGAGCCAGAAAGGGCGAAAAGGTTCGAGGTCCTTGCCGAGTCGAGCCGCTTCGACGGGGGTCAGGCGGTGATGGCTGTCGTGCAGCAGATCGACTTCCCAGCCGAGCGCCGCACGCGCAGCTTCGAACAGCCGCGGCACGGAAGGCAAATACTTGGCGCTCGACCAGCGATTCTCCGTCGGCAGGTCGGCATCCGCCGGTTCATAGAACATGCGATCGGAAGATACGCCGTAGGTGGACTTCAGACCGGGGACGCCGGACTGCAGACGAATGGCCGAGTACCCCAGGTCCCGGTAACGCACGGCCTCCCTGATCGTTTCCTCTATGGATTCGCCGCTGGCATGGCCGTAGACGCGGACCGCGCGACGGCACGCACCGCCGAGCAGTTGATAGAGCGGCAATCCAGCCGCCTTGGCCTTGATGTCCCACAGCGCCATATCCACGGCAGCGATCGCGCTCATGGTCACCGGACCCCGGCGCCAGTACGCCCCGCGATACAGGAATTGCCAGGTGTCCTCGATCTGGTGCGCGTCCCGGCCGATCAGGCATGGGATCAGGTGATCGTTGAGATAACTCGCCACCGCCAATTCGCGGCCGTTGAGCGTCGCATCACCAAGGCCGCTCAATCCTTCGGCTGTTTCGATCCGCAAGGTGACGAAGTTTCGGCCGGGGCAAGTCACGATGACCCGAGCGGCCGTGATCGGCAGATGTTTGGCTGCTGGCATTTTTCGGACTGGCTTTTGGTCAGACCTCTTTGAGATTCTCGTACCCGGAGTCTGTCATACGCAGTTTGGCTTGGCATCGGATTCTTGGTGCGAAACCCGGATTGTTGTTCATTTTTCCCGTTTTTTTAGCTGAATCATGCATATCAGGCGCCATACCCGATTTCGGCGCGAGTGTTGCATGATACGATAAAGTGGTTATACCACTATTTCGGTCCTCCTGAGGTCGTTGACAAGCTGCGCGCTGCGCGGCCAAACAAGCGCGCATCTGAGGTTGAGGGGTGAGGGCTAGTCTGTCACAGAGACATGGGCAGTACCCACCGGGGCACCGATGCGCGGGCGGTTCACAAAGTCTTTTGTTCCAGCTTCACACCGCCAATCGGCGGGTGTACTCGTGACGCTTTTTGACCGCCTTGGTGCGCACGCCCTCGATGGCGTCGGTTTCGGTGGCCGCCAGCAGACCGTCGATGACCTGGGCAAGATGGTCGCGCATCGCCTTGCGCGCGGCTTTCGGATCGTGCTTGCGGAGCGCGGCAAGAATATCGCGGTGCTCACCGATTCGCGGCTGCACGCCGACGCGACGCGCGCGCTCCAGCATGTAGACGCAAAGCGGCGACTTGTAGCGCATGTCCCAGAGATTCTCGATGACAGTCGTGATCGCGGTGTTGCGGGTGGCGCGGGCGATGGCAACGTGAAAACGTCGATCGGCAATCTCGCCGTGCTGCTTGAGCTCGTTCTCGTTGATCATGTCTTCGAGAATCGACTCCATCTCCTTCAATTCATCTTCCGTGATGGTGGTGGCAGCCAACGCGGCCGCCTCGCCTTCGAACAGCCGTCGCGCCTCGGTCAGTTCGAATGCACCGATGTCGAGATCGCCCGAGACACCTTGAGCCGGCGGTTGATCGGTGACATAGATGCCTGATCCGTGGCGCGCCTCCGCCAGACCGCGGATCTCGAGCGCAATCATGGCCTCGCGAATGGTAGGCCGGCTTACCTTGAAGGAAACCGCCAAGTCGCGCTCCGAGGGCAGCCTGTCGCCTGGTTTGTACTTGCCGCTGACAATTGACGCCATGACTGCGGCGGCAACCTGTTGGTAGAGCTTACGGGTGTCGGTGGAATTGGCCATCCGCCCGGAATCTTGACCGCTTCAATGCTGAATGGCAATGTTGCCTGACCACTTCCAGAATCCAGCATGAGCCCGCCCCTGCACCTCGATCCGGAACGGTTTTTCCCGGCGGAGCCCCATACCCGCGCCATTGCCGCGCGCCTGTTCAAAGTGGTCGAAGACCTGCCGATCGTCAGCCCTCACGGCCATACCGATCCTGCCTGGTTCGCCACTGATGCGGCCTTTTCGGATGCGGTGAGTCTGTTGCTTTGGCCCGATCACTATGTGCTGCGCATGTTGATGAGCGCCGGCCTTTCCTTCGAGAGCCTCGGCATCGCACCGCTCGGCAGTGCGCCCGCGGAATCCGACCTTCGCCTTATTTGGCGGCGTTTTGCCGAAAACTATCGCCTGTTTCGCGCCACACCGTCGCGACTTTGGCTTGACCATGTGTTCGCCGAAGTGTTCGGATTCGAGATACGGCTCGACCGCGACTCGGCGGATCATTATTTCGACAGCATCAATGCCGCGCTCGCCACGCCGGAATTTCGACCGCGCGCTCTGTACGAGCGATTCAATATCGAAGTGCTGGCCACGACCGAACCTGCGCTAGATTCGCTCGAGCATCATCGCGCGATCCGCGCCTCGTCGTTCAAGGGCAGAGTGATCAGCACCTTCCGCCCCGACGATGTGATCGATGCGGATCGCCCGGAGTTTCCCGGCAACATTCGCCGCCTGTCTGAATTGACCGGCGAGGATTGCCGGCGGTGGCAGGGATATCTCGAGGCGCTGCGCCAGCGTCGCGCATTCTTCCGTGCACATGGAGCGAGCGCGACGGATCACGGCCATCCCACGGCGCGAACCCTCGATCTTAGCCCGAGCGGGGCGGAGAAGCTGTTCGGCAAAATCGTAGAGGGCGGCGCGAGCAGCGCAGAGACGGAATTGTTCCGCGCGCAGATGCTCACCGAGATGGCGCGCATGTCCCTCGAGGATGGCATGGTGATGCAACTACATGCGGGAGCCTGGCGCAACCATAACGATTCGCTGTACCAGCGGTTCGGCCGGGACCGCGGCGGTGATGTACCGATGCAGACCAATTTCAACGAGGCATTGAAACCTCTGCTCGACCGGTTCGGCGGCCGATCCGACCTCACCTTGATCCTCTTTACCCTGGATGAGAGCACCTACTCGCGCGAGCTGGCGCCGCTCGCCGGTCATTACCCTTGTCTCAAATTGGGTCCGCCCTGGTGGTTTCACGACGCCCCCGAAGCGATGCTGCGCTACCGGCGTGCCGTCACCGAGACCGCCGGTTTCTACAACACCTGCGGCTTCAACGACGACACGCGCGCGTTCTTGTCCATACCGGCACGCCATGACCTGGCACGTCGCCTGGATTGCACCTACCTTGCAGAACTGGTCGCCACCCGCCGGTTGGAGGAGGATGAGGCCGCGGAGCTGGCCATCGATCTCGCCTATCGCCTGGCCAAAGCGGCTTATCGATTGTGAAGTCCAGGCTAACGCGTGCCGCGCTCGCGGGAATATCGGCAACGGTGCAATGCCCCGACTACGATTTTGAAAATCTTCCGATCGGCATGGTGCATCTCGGAGTGGGCGCATTTCATCGCGCCCACCAGGCCCTCTATACCGAAGAGGCGATTCGTGCGGCGGGTGGCCCATGGGGCGTGCTTGCGGTAGCGCTGCGCAGCGCTGCCGTTCCGAATGCCCTGAATTCGCAGGACGGCCTCTACACGGTTGAATTCCTGGCGGATGCTCCCGTCTTTCGAGTGGTGGCGATTATTCGCAAGGCATTGGCCGCCGCCCGTGATCGGGAAACGCTGATTGCCGCCTTGGCCGCACAGCAGACGCACGTGGTGACCCTCACCGTCACTGAAAAAGGGTACTGTCTTGATTCCACCGGCGCTCTCGACACATCCCATGCCGACATCGTTCACGACATCGACAATCCTACCAGTCCCGATTCGACGATCGGCTGGCTTGCCTTGGGGCTGCGTCGGCGTCATGCGGCAGGCGGCCCCCCGCTCACAGTGTTGAGCTGCGACAATCTGAAGGACAACGGTTCACGGCTGGAGGCTGCCGTATCGGCCTATCTGGAACGCACGGCGCCCGAGATGCGCTCGTGGATCGAGAAGAGCGTGCGTTTTCCCCGCACGGTCGTCGACTGCATCGTGCCGGCCAGCAGCGAGGCGAGCCGCGCACGCACTGTGCAGGCGCTCGGGCTCATCGATGAAGCCTGTGTGCAGCGTGAGCCCTTCAGCCAGTGGGTGATCGAGGATTGTTTTGCCGGGCCGCGCCCCGCCTGGGAACGCGGGGGCGCTCAACTGGTCGACGATGTCGCGGCGTCCGGACGCCTGAAGCTTCACGTGCTCAATACCTGTCATAGCGCACTCGCCTATCTCGGTCTGCCGCGCGGGCATCAATACGTGCGCGAGGCGATGGCGGACGAAGATCTGTCGCAGTTCCTCGCGGAACTGGTGAGCCGCGAGATCGCTCCGGCGTTGCATCCGCTGACGGTGAAGGACTACTGGCAGTCCGTGCGCAATCGTTTTGCCAACCCGCACATCGATCACCGCCTCGCGCAGATCGCGCAAGATGGTGCCCAAAAGCTCGCCGAGCGCGTATTTCCGCTGATGGTGGCCAATATCGCCGGCGGCGCCCCCATAGAACGGCTGTCGCGCATCGTGCGCGCCTGGCTCGGTCACGCCAACATCAGTCCGGAATCCGCATTCGCCGATCCGACTCTGCTGCCGGCATCCTTACGCGGCAACTGCGTCGTGCGTTCCGCCGTCATCGGTGGCATTCCATGAAGCGGGTGATCTGCGCCGGCGAGTGCATGGTGGAACTGCGCGAGAACGGCCCTGATAGTTTCGCGCGTGGTTACGCAGGCGATGTCTACAACACCGCCGTCTATTTGAAACGATCACTGCCTGCGGCGCAGGTGCAGCTGCTGACGGCGACCGGCGATGATGCCTTGTCGGATGCCATGCGTGCCTCCTGGCGCCTGGAATCCATCGACGAGACACTGGCCTTCCGCGTTTCGGGCGGCACGCCCGGCCTCTACATGATCGAGACGGACGCGGCTGGGGAACGGCGCTTCCACTACTGGCGGCGCGACTCGGCCGCGCGGCGCTGGTGGGCGCTGCTCGCCGCGCACGGCGAGTCGGTGCTGATGGGAGCCGACATTCTCTACCTGTCGGGCATTGCACTCGCGATCCTCTCGCCCGAAGATCGCATCCTGGCCCTATCGCTGCTCAAAGGCCTCAAAGGTCAGGTCGGCTGCATCGCTTTCGATCCAAACGTCCGTCCGAGTCTCTGGGCCAACATCGCCGAGGCCCGCGCGGTGTTGCGCGACGCGCTCGCGCTTTGCGACATTGCGCTGCCGAGCGCCGATGACCTGACATGGCTGTTCGGGGTGGAACAGCCGGAAACCCAAGTAAAGCTGCTGCGGGAACTCGGGGTCGGCGAGATCGCTCTCACCCTGGGGGCGAATGGCGCCCTCATCGCCAGCCACGAGGAGACTGTGTACATCGCGAGCCCCAAACCCGACCAGATCATCGACACCTCGGGTGCCGGCGACGCATTCAACGGCGCGTACCTGGCGCAGCGCGTGCGTGGCCATACTTCCGCGGACGCGGCGCGGCGCGGCCTCGCATTGGCCGCGCGCGTGGTGGCACATCGGGGCGCCCTGATACCTGCCGCACTGTCACATGGCGAAACTCCAACCTCATGAACATCAAAGAAGTCGTATCTCTGGCGCCGGTCATTCCGGTGATCACCCTCGAGGAAGTCGCCCACGCAGTGCCACTGGCGCGCGCCCTGGTGGCGGGAGGGCTTCGCGTGCTCGAAGTGACGTTGCGAACGCCGGCCGCATTCGCCTGCATCGACGCGATGCGCAAATCCGTACCAGAAGCCGTGGTTGGCGTCGGCACCCTCACGAAACCTGCTGATTTCGCCGGTGCCGACCGCGTGGGTGCACAGTTCGGCGTAACACCAGGTCTGACATCGGAGCTCGCAGCCGCAGCGCGCGGTGCACGGTTTCCGCTATTACCGGGCGCCATGACGCCGAGCGAGGTTATCGCCGCGCGGCATCTGGGCTTCAAGGTGCTCAAGCTCTTTCCTGCAGACATCGCCGGCGGCGTGCGCATGCTCAAAGCCCTGGCGCCGCTATTTCCAGACGTGGAATTCTGCCCGACGGGCGGCGTGTCGCGGGAAAGCGCGCCGGATTACCTTGCGCTTCCCAACGTGGTCTGCGTCGGCGGCTCGTGGATCACCCCGCCGAACCTGCTTGCAGCAGGCGACTGGGCGGCAATCGAAAAGCTGGCCCGCGAGGCGGCAGCGCTCAAAGGATGAACGCTCTTACCAGCCGACCGCTTCTCCGTCCTTTCTGAAATCGGAGCCCGCGCGATAAACCCGCGTTCCGGCGGCCGCCTCCGGCATCACCAGGATCGCCTGATAGCCGCCCATGCCCGCGCCGTCGACAGATTCGACATGGTGCCCCATTGACTCGAGGGGGACACCGACACGCGCATAAATCGACGACTCGAGCGCGAGCACGTTCGAGACCTGGGTATGGCGGAATCGCGCCATGTCGCCGGCCGCTTGAAGATTGGCGCCGAGGTCGAAGAGATTGACCATCACCTGCGCATGACCTTGCGCCTGTATGTCGCCGCCCATCAAAGTCAGCGTCATCAGCGGCGCGCCGTTCAGGGTGACGAAGCCGGCGGATAGGGTATTGAACGGGCGTTTGTGCGGTTCGATGACATTCGGACTCTTGGGGTCCAACGAAAAGAGTCCGCCACGGTTGTGTAGGATGAACCCGTACTCCGGCACGGTGATACCCGAGCCCCAAGCCGCATAGTTGCTGTTGACCCAGGAAACCATGTTGCCTTCCTCGTCTGCGGTCCCCAGCACGACCGTATCGCCGCTCGCGTCCGCCGCATGCTCGGGACCCGGCGTGGATGCATGTGCGGCATCGACCTTGGAACATAGCGATAGCGCGTATTCTTTCGACAGCAGTCGTTCGAGGGGCACTTTCGCGAAATGCGGATCGGCGTTGAAGCGATACAGATCCGCGTAGGCGAGCTTCTTGGCTTCCACCATCAAGTGCCAATAGGCGGGATTGACCGGACCCAAGGAACCCAGAGAGCCGCCGGACGTCCACATCGGCACGCAGGACTCCAGAATGTTCAACATCTCATTGGCAGCCCAGTCCTGTGAAGGCGGCGGCAACTCGTTCAACGTCGCGCCGTGATAGTTGCTGCTTGCCGGCTCGTTCCATTCGCCGGCGTAGTCCGCAAGATCCTGAAGTGTCATGGTGCCGCCCAGCTTGGTGGACTTGGCGACGATGGCTGCGGCGATCTTGCCTTTGTAGAACGCGTCGCGGCCCTGCTCGGCGAGAAGCTCGAAGGTGCGCGCCAGGGCGGGGTTCTTGAACAGTTGTCCCGGTTTTGGCGGCTTGCCGTCGATGTACCACGTGCGCACCGAGTCCGGGTCCGATTCGGTACAGCATCCCTTCAATGGCAGCGCGCTCGGCAGCCGCCAATCACTTGCGATGCGTTCGGACACCGGAAAGCCGTGTTCCGCATAGTCTATGGCGCTCGACAAAACATCCTTGAACTTCAGCCGCCCAAAACGGCGCAGCACTTCGTCCCAGCCCCAAACGCTTCCCGGCACCGTCACTTCCAGGATGCCGTGCGGCGGCATGCCGGAACCCGGACCCCACTGGCGTGGATCGGCGTGATAGCCGAGGGCATTGAGGTGCGCAAGCGTCGCACCCGAGGGCGCCTTGCCGCTGGCATTGAGCGCGTACAGCCTGTGGTCCTTGGCTATATATATGAGTGCGAAAAGGTCGCCCCCCATGCCGGTCATCATGGGCTCGACCACATTCAAGGTCGCCGCGGTGGCAACGGCCGCATCAACCGCGTTGCCGCCCCGCATGAGAATCTTGAGACCCGCCTCGGCGGCCAGCGGTTGACTAGTGCTCACCATGCCGTGGCTGGCCATGACTTCGGAGCGGCTCTGCATCGGCCACCCTTCGGCTCGCACGCCCCGCTCGGCCTGACAAAAGGGCGCATGATCGCCCGTGCCGCAGACCCCGAGCATGGGCAGCGTGCTTTGGGCCTGTACGGCGCCAAAAGAAAGAACTGCTGACAATGAGCAGAAGGCACTGAACATCTTCATCGGGCACCTCGTCGCTAACGAGTTGCCCACTATAGCGAACTTGGCCGGTCCGCCCGAAAATCAGTTCAGGAAGCGACTGAGTCTCGATGGCGCGGGCTAAGCGCGCCATCAGGTAGAAAAAGCACAACAGCGCGCCGGTCACAATCAGCGCCTTGATCGAGTACCGCCAAAACAGATAGATCATGATGGCGGATGACAGCATGACGACTGTCGTCAGCACCATGAATGGACCGCGTTTTTTTGCCGATTCTGGTGCGCTCATGGACTGAAACTCCCTAAAGGCCGGGCGACTATAAAGCCCAGGCGCCAAGCTGCCCATACTGTCAAATGCCCACGTGGGTATTACGGCGCTGAAGTCTGATGCACAAACTGACTCAACGCGCGGCGGCCGTCCTGCCACAGCGTGAACGGCGTGTTGAGCGCCTCGTCCGGCAGCTGCAGGATCAGGGTACGGCTCGCTCCGATGAATCGCAGTACGCCCAAGTCCACGGCATAAGCGTGGATGATCGCGACACCATGGGCGGGCACGTGCAGATCGCGTCCTGCTCCCAACCCTACCGGCAGCGATTCGAGCGGCTCCAAATCGAGCTCTCGACCCTCGCTGACTAGGCGCACCTTGCCGGCCGCCGGATCCGGCGGCGGAAGCATGCGCTTGTCGACCGTGGACCAGCGGTACAGGAGCAGGAAGTCCTTGAACTGGCCGGAATGGTCCACTTCGACAGCAACCAGGGTCGCGTAGTCGCGCGAGTAGGCCGCAACGTCATTGCGCTCGCGCGCGAACACGGTGGGCTTGGACACCACGGTGATGGTATTGCCCGTCTGTTCATCGAAGAGCTCCTGGCCCGGTTGGCTCGGCGCGGCGGCGCAGGCGGCAAGTGCGAGCATCGACAAGACGACGGACAAGCGCGCTTTCAAAACCGCAACCTATACGTTGCCGAGAAGTAGATGGTGCGCTGTTGCAGCGAGGTCATTTGCGGTGCCTCGTTCGGCAATTGCTGCTGCGCTTGTTGCTGCTGCAGCTGGTAGCCGGCGATGAACTCCAATATCGAGCGCCGCCCGGTCCAATCGCTGCGCACCTCGGGAAGATACAAAGTCTGTTTGCCGCCAAGGTCCGGCTGATCGAGGCGCGCGACGCTGAAGCGCGGCCCGAAGCGCCAAGCGCCCCCCACGGGGAAACGTGCATCCCAGCTTAACGTGGTGCTGCGTGAAGCCGGCGAATTGTCGTAGCGCACGCCGAAGATGTGCAGATCGCTGGCGCGCAACAGGCTCGCTCCTGCCAGCTGCACGCTGGCGTTCTTGTCCAGACCCGTCGAGGGCGTCGCGGGGATCCCGCCCGATTCCGGCGTCGCTCCCAACCGCAGCGCCGAGGCATCCATCATGAGCTGCCAACGCTCGCCCAAGGGGCGGCTTGCGGACAGCACCACGGTGTCGCTGAGCGCCGTGCGATCGAGTGCCAGTTGTTTTATCTCGGCGGCTGTGAAGGTGCCCTGCAATGCTCTCAGATCGGTGGCGCTCTGGCCGACGAGCGCGTTATTGCTCTCGAGCAGCGGACTGTGGCGATGATCGAGATTGACTCCGAAGATCCAATGCTCGCCGAGCCTGAAGTTGCCGATGAAGGTGGCCGAATTCAGTTCCTGAAAATAAATGTCGTACTCGACGAGCGCGATGGCGGTATAGCCGGGCTTGGAATAGCGTGCCTGAAACCCGAGCGAGCGCCGGTCGGTGAGACCCTCCTCGGTCTCGTTGAATAGATACGCATCGAACACCAGAGCAAGGGTCGGCGTGTACTCGGTTCCGACGGTCTCAAATTGCTGATGGGACGAGAATCCAGAATAGCTGGTATAGGCGGGATATCCGCCCGCAGCGCTTACTGAGAAATGCGAGTTGATCTGGTAGTTCATCGCCAGGCCGTCGAACAGGCCGATGATCCCCTGACTCGCGAGCGTCTGGCGACCGATGCGGCCGCTCAAGCCCCAGGAACGATCCGTGAGTTCCGCATAGGCTGCCGTGGTGCGGTCCTGACTGCCGCCCGGCACATTCGAAGAGTTGTGGGTATATCCGGCATCCACCCGCCCGGTGAAATCGTAGCGAGTACCGCGATCTCGAACCAGCAGATCGCCGTAGACAAGGGCCGCGTTGAGCGCCGTGTTCCCGGTGGTGGTGCCCGCGCTCACCGTCTGCGCCTTGTCGTATTGATAGCCCACAGCGGTGCTGCCGACCAGGCTCCATCCGCCCGCGGAGCCCGCGACGCTTTCGAAGCTGCGCGGCGCGATCGAGGCCGCGGACAGAGCCTGCAGACGCTTGCGCACGCGCTCGGCGCCGGCTCCATCGGGATAGCGCTGCAGGTAGGCTTGGTACTCGGCCTTCGCCTGCGCGAGCTGCCCGGCCCGTTCGCGGGTAAGACCGAGCAGTTCCTGCGCCTGGGCGCGAGCTTTGTATTCCGGCTGCCGTACCAGGCGCGTCAGCAGCTCGACCGCTTCAGGGTACTGGCGCTTGTCGAGCGCCGCCCTCGCCTCGATGAAGATCTTGTCGCGCTCCAAATCGGTCAGCGGCGCATCTTCCGGCCGCGATACGGCCGCCTGCACGCCGGCGCGCTCGGCCGGTGCGAGATCCCCCTGCTCATCGTTCGCAGCGATCCAGGCGCGCGGGTGCTCGGCAAGCGCGGCGTCGAGGATGCGCTGCGCCTCGCTGCGGCTCGCGAACGGGCCGAGCCTCAGGCGATACCAGTGCTCGCTGTCGATATCGGTCTCGGACACATAAGCCTGGGTCTTGTACGCACTCGCTGCCGCTTCGATCGCCGCGCGGTCAAACTGCTGTTGCGAGGATTCGAGGTTGACCGCATAGCTCTCGGTGCCCTGCGGTTCCATGATGGCTGCCCGCCCCCGCCGCTGTCCTTCGGCCTTGAAAAGGCGGATTCGCAACCCCGCTGCGTCGCTGGTGGGCGCCATTACGAAATCCATATCGTGCGACCACTCGAGCTCGAGCATCACTTCTCCCGGCACCACCGATTCGACGCGCGCGTTGGTCACGAGGTTGCCGCCGCCGATATTGGGAAACTCGGGCGGAAGATTGCCGAGCAGCGAACCGCAGTCGGGGCCGAGCCTTAGGGTGATGCGGGTGCTGGTGCCGTGGCTCACCGGCACGTTATTGATGTAGCGGACGCTGCACGAGAACTGCACCAGGATGTTGCTGTGATCCTCTCGTGTGTCGACCTCGATGAGCTGCACCAGCGGACCTGAAATCGGCGCGATCGCCGCCACCGCCGCAAAACCGGACGCCATCTCCGCGATCAGCAGACCGATGAGGAGACGAGCGCGCACGCGCGTCAAGTTCCGGCGGCGCAGTCGGCGAGTCACTGGTTCGAGCCGCCCTGGGCGCCGCGCCTGCCGGGCAGCAGCGGCTTCAATGGCGCGTGCGGCATCACGGCGGCCCAGCTTTGCGTGTTGTGGCAGCTGGCGCAGTCCTTGGTCGTCACCATGTGCGCGGGCTGCTTGCCGACGGCGTTGATGCCGTTGTGGCAACTCGCACAGCTTGCGGTGAGATCAATGTGGCTGAAGCGCACGGCGCTCCAGGCGATGCTGCCATGGCAGCTGCCGCAATCTTGGGTGGTGGCGAGGTGACGCAACGGCTTGCCCGGAGCGGTCACGCCGTTGTGGCAGCTGGCGCAACTCGCCGTCACTCCCTGATGATCAAACCGTGCCGGCAGCCATGCGCTGACGATGTGACAGTTCTGGCAGGCGTTGTTGCTCGCGATGTGCGCCGCGGACTTGCCTTGCGCCAGTGCGCCATTGTGGCAACTGACGCAATTTGCGATCACGCCAACATGCGATACCGCCGGCCGGAACGATGGCGCCACCGCCGCCGCACGGCCGGCCGAGGCGACATTTGCCGTCTGGACGGCCGGCGCCATCGCGACCTGCGTAACCACGCCGCGCGCGCTGCTCTGCGTGGTCTTTTTCACGGCGGCATTGCCGTTCCAGTTGTTCGGGCTGTGGCACTTGCTGCAGTCCTGTCCCACGTGATGGCCATTCGGCCGTGTGGTCAGGTTGCTGACGCCGTAGAAAGCCTTGCCCGTGTCGTGGCAGGCATCGCAGGTTCCGCCGATCACCGCGAACATCTTGGTGTGCTTGGCCGCACTCATGGTGGTGCCGCTGAAGCTGGTGAAACTCACCGCATGGCAGGACTCGCAGGCTGTGGTGCTGGTCGGGATGTGCACCGGCGAGAGCACTGCGTCTTTCGGCGTGAAGCTCTGGTAGAAGACGGGCGGCGTTGCGCTCGGCGCGCCATGACAGGTGATGCAGCCGGTGGTGATGCCCGTGTGCAACACCGCGTTGGCGGCGAGTGTCGCGGTGGTGTAATCGCTCGGCGCCTTGGTATGGCAGACCGTGCAGGCGCTGTTGGCCGGGTTGGGCATGTGTCCGGCGGGCAGCGCGGTGCTGTTCCAGTTTGCCGTGGTGTGGCATCCCGAGCAGTCGCCGGTGAGCATGGTCCCCGAGGTGTGATCGGCCGGCCGGCCCTGCAGCGCGGGACTGGCAGCTCCCATATAAAAGGAGCGACCTTTCTCGTGGCAGGTCGCGCACGTGGTGGCGACAAACGCGTGTTTCGCCTGCGTCATGTTCATGGGGCCGAACGTGCCCGCCGCGTAGGTGGCGGAGGAATGGCAGGAGCTGCAATCGGTGCCCGACAAATATGGGATGTGGGTAGGCGCGAGTACCGCATCCTTGGGCGTGAAGTTGTTGTACCAAGTGAGGGCCGTGGAACCGCCGTGGCATTGCGCGCAGCCGCTCGAGATGCCGGTATGCAGCACCGAATTGGCGGCGAGCGTCGTGTAATTCGTCGGCGCGGCGGTATGACAGGTGTTGCACGCCGCGTTGGCCGGATTGGGCATGTGACCCGAGGGCAGCGCGGTGCTGTTCCAGTTGGCCGTGGTGTGGCATCCCGAGCAGTCGCCGGTGAGCATGGTCCCCGAGGTGTGATCGGCCGGCCGGCCTTGCAAGGTGGGGCTCGCCGCCCCCATGTAGAACGACAGGCCCTTCTCATGGCAGGTGGTGCAAGTGATGGTCACGAACGCGTGTTTGGCGGCGGTCATGTTCATCGGACCGAAGGTTCCGGCAGCGTAGGTGCTCGACGAATGGCACGATCCGCAGTCGGTGCCCGAGAGATACGGGATGTGCGTCGGGGTGAGGACGCCATCCTTGGGCGTGAAGTTGTTGTACCAGGTCAGTGCCGTGGAACCGCCGTGACATTGCCCGCAACCGCCGGCAATACCGGTATGCAGCACCGAGTTCGCTGCCAGCGTGGTGTAGTTGGTTGGTGCGGCCGTATGACAGGTGTTGCATGCGGTGCCTGCAGGATTTGGCATGTGCCCGCTGGGAAGCGCCGTGCTGTTCCAATTGGCGGTGGTGTGGCAGCCGGAGCAGTCGGCAGGCGCTGCCATGGTGCCGGTGTGATCGGCGGGACGCCCCTGCAGAGCAGGGCTTGCCGCACCCATGTAGAAGGAAAGCCCGGCTTCATGACAGGTCTTGCAAGTGCTGCCGACCCCGGCATGCGTCGCCTGCGTCATGTTCATGGGACCAAAGCCGCCGGCCACGTAATTGGTTTTGTGGCAGGCGCTGCAGTCCTCTCCGGTGAAGGCGGGAATGTGCGGTGGCGAAAGCGATGCGGCCGCCTTCGGATTGTCGTTGTTGTTATAGAAGGTGAGCTGCGTGGCACCGCCGTGACACTGCGCGCAGCCGGTCGTGATGCCCGTGTGCAATACCGAGATGCTCGCAAGCTGGGCATAAGTCGTGGGATCCGCGGTCAAGGTGCCGGTGTGGCATACCGAGCAGGTCTGCGTGCCGGGAATGGGCATGTGGCCGTTGGGAAGAGTCGTCGGCGTGGTCCAGGTCGTGGTGTTGTGGCAGAGCGAGCAATCGCCCGTTGCCTGGCTCGCCGGATTTGGATTCGACACATGGGTCGGCGGTCGGCCCTGCAGGTTGAGAGCGGCTCCCGGATAGAAATTAAGTCCCGCCTCATGGCAGGTATCGCAGGTCGTGGGAACGAACGCGTGCTTCGCGGCACTCATGGCCGTGCCGGCGAAGCCGCCCGCCACGAAATTGTTGGTGTGGCAGTTGCTGCAATCGACGCCGTTGGAATACGGGATGTGCGCCGGCGTCAACACCGCCGCCTTGGGATTGTCGTTGTTGTTGTAGAAGGTCAGTTGACCCGCCGGGCTGCCGTGACAGAGCGCGCAGTTGTTGGTGATGCCGGTGTGCAGTACCGAGACGCCGGCGAGCGTGGCATAGCTCGCGAGCGTCGATCCGATGGCCGTGTGACACACCGAACACGCCTTATTGCCGGGGTTTGGCATATGCCCGGGGGGCATCTGATTGCTGCTCCAGTCGGTCGTGTTGTGGCACCCGGAACAATCGCCGGTCGCTTGTTGGCCGCCGTTCGAGACGTGATCCGCCGGACGACCCTGCAGGTTCAAGGCGGCGCCGGGATAAAAATTCAAGCCCGCCTCATGGCAGGTATCGCAGGCGGTCGGCACGAAGGCGTGCTTCGCAGCGCTCATGGTGGTGCTTCCGAAGCCGCCGGCCACGAAATTGCTGGTGTGGCAAGAGCCGCAGTCGCTCCCCGACAGATACGGGATGTGAGCGGGTGAGAGCACCGCTGCCTTCGGATTGTCGTTGTTGTTGTAGAAGGTCAGTTGACCCGCCGGGCTGCCGTGACAGAGCGAGCAGTTGTTCGTGATCCCTGAGTGCAGCACCGAGATGCTGGCGAGCGTCGCGTAGGTGCCTAGCGTGGCGCCGATGGCGGTGTGGCAGGTAGCACAGGCCTGATTTTCGGGATTGGGCATGTGCCCAGCCGGCATCTGGGTGCTTCCCCAGTCGGTAGTGTTATGGCAGCCCGAGCAATCACCCGTTGCCTGTTGACCACCGGAGGAGACGTGGTCGGCAGGCCGACCCTGCAGGTTCAAGGCGGCGCCGGGATAGAAATTCAATCCCGCCTCATGGCAGGTGTCGCAGGTCGTGGAGACGAATGCGTGCTTTGCGGCATTCATGGAGGTGCTGCCGAAGCCGCCGGTAACGAAATTGCTGGCGTGACATGAACTGCAGTCGCCGGCCGCCATAAACGGAATGTGCGAAGGCGTGAGCAGAGCATCCTTGGGGGTGAAGTTGTTCGCCCAGGTAAGCGGCGCGGTGCCGCCGTGGCACAGCCCGCAATTGCTGGTAATGCCGGTATGCAGCACCGGATAGGCGGCGAGAGTCGTCGTCGTATAGTCGCTCGGCGCCTTGGTATGACAGGTCGCACAGCTCGAATTGGCAGGATTCGGCATATGGCCCGCAGGGATTGCCGTGGAGATCCAGTCGCTGGTCTCATGACACAGCGAGCAGTCGCCGGTCGCCATCTTAGCATCGCCACTCGAGACGTGATCTGCCGGACGAGTCTGTAGCGGCGTTCCGCTACCGACATAGAACGTCTTGCCGGTGTCGTGGCAGGTATTGCAGGTCGTCGAGACGAATGCGTGCTTGGCGGCATTCATGGCCGTTGCCGGACCGAAGCCCCCCGCCTGGTACGCCGCGCCGTGGCAAGCGCTGCAGTCGCTGCCCGCGAGCACCGGAATGTGCGACGGCGACAGCGGCGTCGTGTGATAAGGCGACACGCCGGAGGTCGACATCGGGATGTAGGGCGTGGGCACGCCGGCAAAGGTCTGACCCGCATGGCACATCAGGCAGTTGCCGACCGAAAGGCCCGAATGAAGCGTTGCAATGCTCGCGGCGAGCACCGTCCAAGTCTCGGCGCTCGGCTTGTTGCCGTGGCAGATGCCGCAGTCAATGCTCGAGGGAATAGGCGGCACATGGTTGGCCGGCTGCCCGGAGACAAATCCGGAAGAGATCTTCACGGATCCTGAGTGACAGGTCGCGCAGGTGTTCACGGTCATCTGCGTGTGGTCAAACGCGGACGGGGTCCAGCTCGGTGTCTTGGTGCCGATTCCGGTGGTATGGCAGTTCTCACAGAGATTGCTGGTGGGCATGTGATTGCCCTGCTTGCCCACCGCCTTGACGCCGTTGTGGCAGCTGACGCAGCCGCTTTTTATGCCGGTGTGGTCGAAGTCGGCGCCGAGCCATGTCGTTGTCAGATGGCAGTCGCCGCACTCCAGGCTGGTGGCAATGTGGTCGGCAGGCTTGCCCGTCGCCTGCGTGCCGTTGTGGCAGATGATGCAGAAGCCGGCCACCGCCAGCGGGATCTGCGTGTGGTCAACGGTGGTCGTCGGGTTCCAGGTGAGTACCGAGTGGCAGGCGGCGCAGGTGTCGGAAGTTTGGGGGTGCGACTTCGGGTCCTTGCCTTGCGCCAGTACCCCGTTGTGGCAGCTCACGCAGCTGCCCATGACCTCGTTGTGATCGAAATGCACATCCGGTCGGAACGCGATGGTGTTGTGGCACGCCGCGCAGTTGTTGCTCGTGGGTACGTGCGTGGCGGTCTTGGGCGTGGCGTTGTAGGGCGAGCCTTGAATGTGGCAGATGCCGCAGTCGCGCGGCGTGCCCTTGAACACGGCATTCAAATGGCAGGATTCGCACGGCAGGTCGCGATGCACGCCGTCGAGCTCGAAACCCGTCGACAGATGATCGAAGGGAATGGTTACCGGCGGTGCCTTCTCTGCCGCCAGGGACGGGATAGCCGCCAGCAAGAGACTCAACGCCGCCAACCATCCCTTGATGCCCCGCTTCATGGCTATTGGATCCGCGCGCCTTTCCACGAGTAGGAGGAATGGCAGCGATCACACTGCGCGCCGTATTGCCCGAGATGTCGGTCATCCTTGTGGTGGCACGAATCGCACTGCTGCGACATTTTCTGCGTTCCCGGCGGCTGCTGATGACAGTCCGCACACTTGAGCTTGGCGTGCGCGCCCAGCAGCGGGAAGTGTGCATCGCGCGCGTGGTCAAATACCCATAACTGCCAGCCATTCGGCGAGTGGCACGTTTCGCATTTCTCGCCGAGGCCATTCTTGTGAACGTCATCGGCCTTGTGGCAACCGATGCAGCTGTTGGGCGCCTCGCCGAACGCTTGAGTCGCGTGGCACTGCGCACAGCCCACCACACGATGCAATCCGACCAAAGGATAGGACGACAGGTCATGATCGAAGCTCAGGTCATCGCGCCAGCTGGATTGTCCATGACACGCGCCGCAATCGCCTGTGACCTTGCCGTGGTGAGGATCCTCGCTCCGGTGGCATCCTTTGCAGTCCTCGGGTAATTTGCCGGCTGCGACTTCGGTTGCATGGCAGGCATGGCAATCGAGCTTGGCGTGTGCGCCCAGCAGCGGAAATTTGTGCCGGGTGGCGTGGTCGTAGGTTACAGGGCGCCATTTATCGTTGTCGTGGCAGTCCTCGCACTTCGGCCCGAAGCGGTGCGCATGCGCGTCATCGGCCCGATGGCAACCATCGCAGTCCTTGGGAATCTTATCCTTGTAGTTGCCGCTGCGGTGACAGGTCAGGCAGTCAAGATCCGCGTGCGAACCCAGCAGCGCGTAGCCGGTTTCCTTCAGGTGGTCGTACCTGGCGCTCTTCCACTCTTGGGTGGTATGGCATTTGGCGCAGTCCGGACCGCGCGAACCCCGATGCGTATCGTCGGTGGCATGACAGCCGACGCAGCTTTTTGGAGCGGGCTTATAGCGTCCGCCAATGTGACAGGCATCGCAGGCAAGTGCCGTGTGGGCGCCGGTCAAGCGGAAGGCCGTTTTGTCGTGATCGAACTTCCCGCCGGTCCAGCTCTGCGACCCGTGGCACTCGCCGCACGACTGCGTGAACTGTCCCTTGTGCACATCATCGCGCTTGTGGCATCCGACACAGTTGGCGGGGGCCTTGCGCCAGGCGCTTTTCGGCTCGTGGCAGGACAGGCAATCCAACCCCGTATGCGCCCCCTCCAAGGGAAAATCCGTCAAGCGGTGATCGAATTGCGCCGGGTCGAGCTGCACGATGTCCGCGTCCCGCCCCTTGTGTTCGGTGTGGCAGGCGCGGCATTCGCCCGTCCCGGCATTCGCCATCCGCCCATGAAACCCCCGGCGGCCGCTCACATCGGCCGCAATGTCCTTGTGGCAGTCGAGGCATAGGGAGCTCTGCGTGCGTTGATTGCTGCGGTCATGGCAGTTGGTGCATTTTTCTTCCTGCTTCTCGTGCGCCCGGGTCACCTTGCCCGGCATCAGCAGGGTTTCGACGTTGGCGGCGTGCGCCCGCTGCGCGCCTGACACGGCAAGTGTGATCAGGCCCAGCATGGCGAGAATCCGTCGCGCTCGCGCATATCGGCCCATACGTCCTAGTCAGTACACGTTGATCGCTACGACGTGCACGATTCCCGCAACCAGCAGCATGAAAAATAGCGGCAGGTGCAGAACGTGCCAGTACGAGAACAGCCGCGCGTACGCTTTGTACTCGGTTATGCGCCGGCCGGAATCCAGCCGGCGTTTGGCATAGCTGCGCGCCACGACGGCGAGGCGTTGTGCATGCCCGGCCACCACCAAGGACTCTTTCAGATGCGCGCGCTGTACCGCGAGCTGCGCCTCGCGGCGGATGATCAGCCGCGCAATGGCCACGCGCAGAGCGCCGGTGAGCAGGTGTGGCAGCCGCAGATACGGGTTCTTCGGTGGCTCGATGTAGCGTTTTTCGACGCGCTCGATGGCTTCCACCAAGCCCGGCAGAAACGCGATGGAAGTTGTCTGCGAGGCCAACCGCTTGCCGACGGCTTTCAGTTCCTCCAGCGTATCCTGGTGCGAGTCGAGGTTTGCATGCAGGCGGGTGTAAATGTATCTGCCGGCGATACCGCTGATGGATACGGTGAGCATGCAGATGAGCGCGACATTGCTGTTGGTGGCGCCGAGGCTAAAGTTGGAATGAAACAGCACCAGAACCGGCCCCACCACGCCCAAGGTCATGTGGATTTCGAACCAAGCCGGAATGCTTCCCATCCAACGCAGCCATGAGAAGCGCTTGCGGGCCGAGTAGACGAGAAGCAGTAGCATCATCGAACCGCCGGCGATTCCCAACCAATATCCCAGACCCCGTTGCGGCGAGATGTAGCGCTCTAGGTGAGAGTGGCTGCCCCAGTAGAGGATGGCGCCCACCACCAGCGTCCAAACGAGCGGCCAGTGAAGGCGCAGGCGTTTGCCGGGGCGCATGTTGGCGGCGGCGACGCTCATGAGATCACTTCATCGATGATGATCTTGAGCGGCGAGTGATCGGCGGGATCGACGATGCCGCTCTTGCCGCGCAGGTCGCCGCTGACCGGCATTGCCTGACCGCTCCGGGAGATGCGTGCCTCCACCGTTACCCGCCCGGCGCCCGAGAGGTTGTGCCCCGGAAGCATCGACTGCGAGTCGTCCAGATGGAATTTGACCGGCCACTCGCCCAAGGTGCTGCGGTACACCGCCACCGGCGCGCCAGGCGAATCGACCGACTTCGCCACGATGAATAGGGTTCCGCTCGCAGGCAGCCTGGCTTTGAGGGCGCCCGCCAGAGCCACCTCGCCGCTCACCTCCCTGCCGTCGCCCGACGCCGCGGCAGTACCGCCCGAGGCCGACAAAAGATCGCTGTCGTGTTTGAGATTCGCCGCCACCATCTTGGCGTCAGGCGAATCTGTCGGCAGAAGCGCCTGCAATGCTTGCCAATCGGCGATGGCCACCGCCAGCCGCCCCGCCTCCTCATCCGCGCTTGCCTTCAACCACAGCGCCTTCGGATGCCTCGGGTTCAGCTCCAGCGCGTGCGCGATGTACGCCTCGGGCGGCCCTGAGAGTTTTCCTTCGTTGGCGCTTCCCGCCGCATCCGCGTAGTCCGCCCAGCTGTCTGCGTTCATCTGCCCGGCCTTGGCGAGCTGCGCGTAGATCGCAACCGCCGCCGCATATTTCTTGTCGGCACGCGCGCGATCCGCCTTGGCGATGAGTTTCAGAGAGTCCGGCGTGAGCGCCGGCGCCTCCGGCGGCAGTCCGCCAGCAACGACCGGCGCGCCGTCGCCGCTCGGCAGTTCGTGGCGACGCGCAGCGGCGGCATTCTGGGCCTCGCCCATAAAGTCATAGGACTTCGCCAAGAGTTCCCAGTCGCCGTCGCTGCCGCCGCCTTTCGCGAGTCGCGACTTCAAGGACGCGAGCGCGCTCTGCATCGAACCCGCATTGGCCGCGCCCGCTGTACCTCCGGCGGCGCGCGGCGCAGCCGTCGTTCCAGACACGCCCGGCGGCGAGAGCGCGGATGACTGCACGAGTTCCGGATGACCGATCCATCGGTATAGACCCAGTGCCGCGCCAATCATCAGCAATCCGACAAGCGGCGCCTGCCACGGCAGCGCGGGCAGCGACTCGAATCGCGGGATCGTGCGCAGCCACGGCAGCAACACGCAAAGAATCGCGACGCTCGTCAGCATGCCCAGCAGGAACCAGAACAACGGCACTCGCAACTCCTCGTTATAAAGACCAATATTGGATGGCGTTTGACCAGCGCCGCGATTTCGTTTCGCCGCGCTATCTTTGCTTCGCAAAGGATTGTAAAGATGATCTGCGTAACGGCGGAATGTGCGTAAAAGGCGACACTTCCCTCGCCGAGCGGTAGTGACGACAATTCGGAGAATCTAGGGAATCTCGCTAATAGTCTATGCGGGTTTTACAGTAGACGGCGTCGGCACATGGAGACACTCTCGTCGTTGGCAATTTATGCAATACCCTGCGGGATCATTCTCGCGGTGTATTTGCTGCGCCAGCGAAACATCCATCGCAAACATCAACGCACGCATGAGGAGTCCGTCGCCTCCGGGCTAACGGAACCCGCCTCGCTCCACCCGCTTATCGACGCGAGCAAATGTCTGGGCTGCGGCGCGTGCGTGAAAGCATGTCCGGAGCAGCCACATCACGAGGTGATCGGGCTCATCAAGGGCAAGGCGGTTCTGGTCGGGCCCACCGATTGCATCGGTCATGGTGCGTGCAAGACCGTATGTCCGTTCGACGCGATAACCCTGGTGCTCGGCACCGAACGACGCGGCGTCGACATCCCCCTCCTTAAGCCCAATTTCGAGTCGAATGTGCCGGGCGTCTACGTCGCCGGTGAACTCGGCGGGATGGGCCTAATCAAGAACGCGCTCACGCAAGGACAACAGGCGCTGGATTCGATCATCAAGGCCGGCGTCAGGCGCGAAGGCGCGCTCGATGTGCTGATCGTCGGTGCGGGTCCGGCGGGATTTGCCGCGACGCTGGCCGCCAGAAAAGCCGGCCTCCGCTACCGGACCATCGAGCAGGACTCGCTAGGCGGCGCCGTGTTTCAATATCCGCGCGGCAAGCTGGTGATGACCGCGCCCGTGGAATTGCCGCTGGTCGGAAAAGTCCACTTCCGCAACACCTCCAAAGAGGAACTGCTGAAATTTTGGACCGAGACGAGCTCGCGTCATCGCTTGGAAATCGGCTATCAGGAGCGCGCGGAGCGCATCGAGGCTCGCGATGGGCTCTTTCACGTGAAAACAGCCAAGCAGGATTATTCCGCCTGCGCCATTCTGCTCGCGATTGGACGGCGTGGCACGCCGCGCAAGCTCGGTGTGCCGGGTGAAGAGCTGCCCAAGGTCGTCTATCGGCTCATCGACCCGGAGCAGTACCGTGGCCGCGAAGTGGTGGTGGTCGGCGGTGGCGACAGTGCGCTCGAGGCCGCCGCGAGCATCGCGGAGCTCGGCGACACGAAGGTCATCCTGTCGTATCGCGGCGATGCCTTTCAGCGCGCCAAGCAGCGCAATCGGGAGCGCGTCGGGGCGGCGAGCAAGCAGGGCCTGCTCAAGGTCTTCCTGAATTCGCAAGTGCGCGAAATTTTGGAATCCGAAGTAATCTTGCAGCAGTCGGAAAAGATCATGAAGGTGAGCAATGATGCGGTGATCGTGAGCGCGGGGGGCATCCTGCCGAACGATTTCCTCAAGGGCATCGGCGTCGAGGTGGAAACCAAGTACGGGACAGCATGACGGTGGCATTGAAAATCCTTCAATCATTCGTGCTGAGCGTCACGCTGATCGCCGGTGCGAGCGATGGCGCTCCGTCGAAGCCGAAAGATCCCGTTGAACCCGCGCGCGCGGCGCTTCGCAGCCTGCAATTCGCCAAAGCGGCGCAGCTTCTCGAGCCGCTGGCGCGCAACAACGCGGACGCGCAGTTCCTGCTGGCGGGCATTTATTCGAATGGCGTCGGCGTGTTGCCCGACCCTGCTCGGTCGCACGCGCTGCTGCTGAGCGCAGCCCAGCAGGGCCATGCAGCGGCGGCTTACGTGCTCGCAGCGGACTTCGCGCGCGACGGCAACAGCGGCGAAGCCCAACGCTGGCTGGAGCGTTCCGCCCAATCGGGTTACGTGCGGGCCGTCACCGTGTTGAAAAGCGGTCATTCGCTATATCAGGCGGAATCCGCGGGATCGTTGGACGCCGCCCTGCTCGCCGACTGGTCGATCGAGTGTGCCCGGCAGAACAACGCAGCGGAACTCCGGCGCATGGGAAGCGCGGCGGCTGCAGCGCGCGATCAGTTCGAGCGCACGGCCTTGGCGGCCGCAGCCGAGTCGGGCGCTCAGGAAGCGGCCACCGCACTGCTTGCTGCTGGAGCAGATCCACGTGCACACGATCGGGCCGGCGTTACGCCGCTGATGCTCGCGGCGCAACGGAAAGATGCGGCAATGACGGTGCTTTTGTTGCAGCACGGCGCCGATACCGCCGACGTCGATGTCGACGGGCGTTCCGCGCTCTTCTACGCCGCGCGCAAGGACAGCGCGGCGGGAATACGCGCGTTGCTCAACGCCGGCGCATCGCTCGATGCGCGCGATGCCCGGGACTACAACGCATTTGATGCCGCGCTGGCCGTGGGTTCGGCTCAAAGCGCAGACGCGCTGCGCGCCGCTGGCGCGCGTTCAACGCTCAACCTCGCACTGATGCAGCATCAGGGCAGAACGTTCGATCCTGCGCACCCCGGAGAGATGTACCGGAATTGGCCGCCCTTAGCGCTCGCCGTTGCGCGCAGCGACACCGCGGCCGCCACGCAGCTCATCGATGCCGGAGCTGATCCCCGCTTGCGCGTACCGCAGGGGGATTCATTGCTCACCGTCGCCGCGGACGCACATGCACTCCCGATCGTCAGACTCTTGCTGGCCCGCGGGCTCGACGCGGCCAGCCCGGATTATGCCGGACACAGCGTGTTGTGGTTGGCTGCCTCGCGCGGCGATCGCACCATGGTGAGCACGCTGCTTGAGGCCGGCGTCAAAGCCGATGCGCATTCCCCCGACGAGGACTCGGCGCTCTTGTCCGCGGTGCGTGGCACCCACCAAGACATCGTCAACCAACTGCTCGTCGCGGGAGCAAGCCCCGACGCCGTCGACAGTTTGGGCCGGACGGCGCTCATGCTCGCGGCCGCGGTCAACATGCACGCGGCGGTGGAAGTATTGCTGGCGCACCACGCCTCGATCGAACTCAAGGACAAACTGGGCCGGACGGCGCTCTGGTACGCGTCGCAGGGCGGCGAGGCGAGCGCCGGATTGTTGCTGATCGCCGGCGCGGACATTGATGCGCACGATGCCGCAGGACTGGGCGCGGTGCATGCGGCGGCGCTCAAAGGACATACCGACGTCGTGGAGACGCTGCTCAAGGCGCACGCCGCCTTGAATGCGCGCAGCCGCAACGGCGATACCCCCCTGATGATCGCCGCGGCCGCGGGACACGCCCCCACGGTACGCGCGCTGCTCGCACATTCTCCGGAACTTGACCTGCAGAACAGCGGCGGCGACACCGCACTGATCGTTGCCGGTCGCAATGGATTCGATGAAGTCTGCCGCGAATTGGTAGCGGCCGGGGCCAACCGCGCGCTGCGCAATCGGGCGGGCGTGGCCGCAGCGGATGCGGCCGCCGGGCGCGGATTTGCGAATCTCGCGAAGGAAATTTCCGGCAAGGGCTGAAAATCGCCCGCGCAGTTTACGTTTCGTCGCGCACCGGGCTCAGCAAACCGCTCTCGAGGGCGAAGCGCGTGACCTCGGCGACATTGTGCAGCTGGAGCTTGCGCATCAAGTTGGCGCGATGCTTCTCGATGGTTTTGACGCTGCGACCCAATCCAATCGCAATGCGCTTGTTGGATAGGCCCGCGGCGATCATGCCGAGAATCTCGCGCTCGCGTCCCGTGACGCCGCTTGCAAGGGGCGACACCGGCTCGCGTTCGCCCAGATAGCTGCGCACCACTCGCGCCGAGGAACGCGGACACAGGTGGCGCTGACCGGCAAGCACGGCCCGAATGGCGTGAATCAATTGGCTGCGCGTGGCATCCTTCAACACGTAACCCTGAGCGCCGGCCGACAATGCCGCACGGATGTATTCCTCACTGTCGTGCATGGTGAGCACAAGTACGCGCGCGCCAGGCACTCGCTGACGCAGCTCTACAATTCCCTGCAGACCCGTGGAGCCCGGCAGCGACAAATCCGTGACGATCAGATCGGGACGCGTGGCGGTCGCCACAACAATGCCTTCGGCGATAGTGCCTGCCTGTCCAACGACCTGCAGATCGCTTTCCATCTCCGAGAGTGCGATCAGGCCCTCACGCAGAATGGCGTGATCGTCGATGAGCACGAGTCGCGCCGGTGGCGTTTGTGAAGGGGCAGCTCTTCGAGATCCGTCTGCAGTCAATCCATTGGTCATGCGTAGAAACCCTCCGGTCGTCGCGACGCTCTGCGCCGCTTGTTTTTGTGTGGATGCGCGTGAGATGCAATCAACGAAGGCGACATGTTTGTCGTCGTTTTCGCCCTGTATGAAACGCAGTTGGGATATTACGAGCGTCCGAGATATCTAGAGTGTGAACTGCATCTCAGTTTACTCTCCGCACAGCGGAATGGGAGGGGATACCCGCAGTGCTTGTGGGAGCCAACCGTATGGAGACACCCTACATCGCAGCGTAGCTTGATGGCATCAAAAGGCGCTAATGCGCGGGGGATACCATGTCGACGCTGCGACGCAACATTCAAATTCTTCTCACCGCGAGCGTCATGCTCACGCTCACTCATTTGACATATGGCCAGGCTCTCACCGCCGGCGATCAAGAGGCGGCGCCCAGCAACGTGGACAGCGCCGCGAGCTACAGTCTGGGACTCTCATTCGCCACTCAATGGCGCGAAGGCGGACTCGAGGGCACCATCTCCACCGAGGACATGATCCGCGGCATCCGCGCGGGACTGGCCGGGACGCAGATGAGCCCCGAGGATCGACAACGCGCGAGCAATCTTCTGCACGATGCCTATCAAATGTGGGCTAAGCGAAATCATTCGGCCGCGGAACAATTTCTGGCGGGCAACGCCAAGCAGGCCGGCATCAAGACCACCGCCTCCGGATTGCAATATCAGATATTGAAAAGCGGCACGGCGGGCGGTGCCCCGGCCGCCCCCAACGACCACGTCACCGTCCAGTACCGCGGCAAGCTGTTGAACGGGTATGAGTTCGACAGCACCTACTCGCGCGGCAAACCGGCGGTGATCCGGCCGAACGATGTCATCGCCGGATGGCGTGAAGCGCTCGCGATGATGCCGGCCGGATCTCAATGGCGGCTGTTCGTGCCGCCGAATCTCGCCTATGCACTCACACCGCCGCCCTCGATTCCGCCCGACTCGCTGCTGATATTCGACATCGAGGTCCTGAGCATCGACAAGATGGCGGCCCATGCCGCCGCGCAGACCGGCGTTCCGGCCGCGCCCAAGCAGTAACATGAAGGGGCTGTTCGCAACGTTGGCTGCGCCCTGCTCCATCGGCCTGGCGGCCGCGGCGCTTGCGCAGGCGCCCCAGGCGGTGGTTCAGGCCACCAATAGCGGCGCCTCTGCCTCCGCTGCGAGGCCCGCCGTATCGAGTGAGAACGGCAGCTACGATTTGGGGCTGCTGCTCGGCAACCAAATCGCGAACAACGGACTCGGCGGTTCTCTGTCGCGTCAGGCCCTGCAAAGGGGCATCAACGACGCCTTGGCGGGAAAGATTGTCAGCGGCGAGCAACGCGACGATGCCCAGCAGTTCATGCGTGCCTCTCGCCAGGCCCTCGCCGACAAGAACACCCACCAAGCACATGAATTTCTCGCCAAGAACATCAGGCAGGCCGGTATCAAGACGCTGCCCTCGGGATTGCAGTACCGCGTGCTCGAAGCCGGAGATGCCAAAGCCCCGCCCCTAGTCCCAACCGATATCGTCAATCTCCGCTATCGCGCTGAGCTCGCCGACGGCACGGTACTCGATCGTTCCGAGTCCCATGCCCAGCCGCCCGTATTTCGAGTCGACTCCGTGATCCCCGCGTGGCGTGATGCGCTGCTGGCGATGCATCCCGGAGATAAGTGGCAGATCTACGTCCCGCCCGAGATGGGCTATGGTGCCAATTCGCCGCCGCCGCTGCCGCCGGGTGCGCTGATCGTTTACCAGCTGGATCTGCTCGCGGTGGATTCCAAGCCGCATGTCATGCCGGCGCAGCCCGCCGCCTCGAGCGGCGCACCTGCGGCCGGAACGCATTAGGCAGGGATCTTTTTAAGGACTCGCCGCCACCTGCTTGTACTCCCGCAGCAGATCATCGGGGGAAGCGAAACCGTCCAGACGCGTCCATGGCGCCCCCGGCGCACGACGCATGAAGGTCACCGAGCTGTGGCGCATCTTGTCGCCGCGGTACAAATTGAACGCCTTCTGCAGGGAAATGCTGGCATCGTGCGTGCCGGTATAGAAAGTCCACCCCTCCTCGGCATGAAATTTCTTGGCATAGGCACGCAACTGCGCCGGCGTATCCTGCTCAGGGTCGATCGAAATCGACATCAGGTGTACGTGGCTGCGTTCGGGCCCGAGCAGTTCCTGAAACTGCGCAAGCGTCTGGGTCATCATCGGACAGATGGCCTCGCACGAGGTGAAGATGAAATTGAGCACCACCGGCCGCCCGTCGTTCATGTCGCTCGCCAGCGATACCGCCTGACCGCTCTGACGGATCATGGACAGATCGGGCAGGCTGAGCGTGGTCGATGAGATTTTGAGCTCATCCTGCGCGGCCGCCTTGGTGAGAGGCTCACCCGCGAGGCACGCTGTGGCGGCAAGTGTCAGACACATCCACGGCCAGACTCGCACTGAAGAACCTTTCACGACGCACCTCATCAGCAAACCGCGTCCGAAGGCAACGCACTAATGGAAAGCTTACGCGCGTAACCCGGCTGACTCGCTCCGGTCGTTGGCGCCGGTAGACTGGGGTGAATACCCTATTGGTAATGGGTAATTCACCCTAGGGAATGATCCAATCGCCGGCGGCTTCGACGCGCGTGCCGTCGCCGCCTGCAAACTTCACCAGATAAGCGCCTTTGGAGGCCACTGTCTGGCCGGTTCCCAGATTGAGCCTCGGGTAGTAGCCGGTGAGGATGCGGTGGTCCAGAACCTCCTGCATGCGCTCCACCAGATAGTCCGAAACCAACGAATCGGCCATGTGACTCAAGGTCTCCGCGAGGATGCCGCAGGCCACATAGGTGTCCGACTGCAGCGGCGCGTCGATCAATTCGACATGCCGCAACTTGAACCAGCCCAGCGGATAGTCGACGCGCACCACCCGCCGATTGGGCAGATCCACCGGATAGGCCATGAGCACGTGTGCGCGCCAGGCGACGGGCAGCGCGACATCGTCCAGATCGGCCATCACACCGGATATGTACACGGGGGCTTCCGGAGGCGCTGCGGGCAAGGTCGCCAGGTCCTCGGGTCGCAGCCACAACACATACGCTTGCGCCGCGCCGCGAAGCGCCTGCGCCAGGGCTTGCGCGCCTTGCGCGTGTGATACGGCCGTGTTCTGCACTTCGACGCCCGCGCTGCGCAGCGAGCCGGCCAGAGAGGCGGCCGCACTCGCTCCGCTGTCGTCGCTACGAAAGATCTGTCTAACGCTCTTGATCTGCGGTTCGGCGCCGGTGAGTGAATGGGCGATGAGATCCGATTCGAGCATCACACCGCGAGAGAAATACAGCGAATAGAAATCGTCCGCCGCCACCACCGGCACATCCACGTTAGGGAAAAGGCACGGTACCCTGCGTTGCTCGCAGAAATCGTGTACCGGTGCCCAGACGTTGCGGCCGTATCCTGAAACCACCGCCATTACCGGCTCGCGCGCGAAATCTCGCTCCAGCTGCGCCCGCCAGCTGTCGGGCGGCCCTTCGAGCTGCCACAAATGCAGCTGCCAGTGACGCTGCGACACGTACATGCTCTTGCTGTACAGCGTCTTCGCAGACGTGCGCATTTGGGGATTCGGGCCGAACGGGAATTGGTTCTTGTCGGCAAAATACTGCTGCATCACCGCGAGCACGGCGGCGCGTTTCTTGGGGTCGGTGTCGGGCGTGAAGATGGTGGCGAAGTGCAGCAGCGTCGGCGTGACGCCCGACGCCCGCGGTGAGTCGAGCGCCTTGAGATAGGCGAGAAGCGCCGTGTACTCGGAATCCGACAGCGCGAAGCGCGGCATCAGCGCGCTCATGGTGCGCCCGTCCGCATCCAATCCCTGGCGAATCGCCCGCTTCAGAGTCTCTTCGGTGTAAGGCGAGCGATCGGCGTGCGCGTTCTCCACGTAGCCGAGCGCGTGACCCGTGTTGTTCACACTGCGGGTGTGAAACAGATACTCGGCGCTGATCGGCGGAATAGTGAGCGAGCCTTCGGTGGTCCCGAGGCCGCTGCGCCGATGGCAACTGACGCAGGCCGCTGCGCGCCCTTCCAGGCTCACGCCGCTCGCGCGCTGTCCGTTCAACGATGCCCCCGAGGGGAGGAGCCCTTTCAAATAGATGGCCTCGCCAGCCGACAAGTCGAGCGCAGGCGCGGCACGAGCGGCAACCGCGAGCAGGACGGCAAGTAACAGCCAGACTCTCACGGCTGAGAAGGGGCAGTCGGCTCCGATGCCGGGACGCCCACCGCGGGCGGTTGGGGGGCTGGAGGCAGTTGCGGTACGCGGCGCATCGGCGGCGGCGTATTGAAGCGCGCGCGCATCGTCTCCGGGCCCTGGCGGCGTGGCGCGCCGGGCCGCTCGAAGGTCTGGGCATCGATGTGCGGATTCAACAGGACGCGTTCGATGATCATCCGGTCGGGCGTACGGCCGGTGCCAACCCCGATATCCATGACGGTCGGGATCATCAGGCCGTTGAAGTTCTTGAAATCGCGGTAGTAGATGGGCACCGTGGCGCTGGCGCTCGACTGGTAGGACGGCCGATCCGCGCGCACGTCGAGAAAACTCGTCGTGTCGACCCAGACTTCCTGGTGCTCGCCCGAACTGAAGTGCACCGACAAGTGATAGGCCTCGTGACCTTCGATCTTCTCTTTGCCCACCAGCGAGACGCTGCTGCCCTTGGCCGCGTAGTCGATCAGCGGCCCTTCGATGCCCTGCGCCTCCCGAGCAAATCGCACTTCATCCATCGAGAACGGCTGGACGTCGGGGCCGCCTTCGTGGCGCGCGCGCACCTTGTAGCCGCGCGCCCCGTCGAATATGCGCATCGCCCGAAAGCCGATGCCGCTCACTTCGAAGCGCGTCTTGTTGGGCCGCGCCTGCTGGAGGGTGAAGGCCATGGACGGGGTGGGCGCCGTGTCGCTCTCCAGGCGTCCCGCCCAGATCATGGTGTCGATGTTGCGCCACCCCTCGAGGCCGCCGCGGGCCTCGACATTGCGCGCCACAATCTCCTCGGCACCTAGCGGCGCCGGCTTTACTTGTTTCGCCAGAACGCCGCCGCACAAGCCGAGGACGAGCGCGAGGCAAACCAGGCTGCGCACGGCCCTAGGCTCCGTGATTGCTCTTGTCGGCCGCCTTGATGCTGGCCGCCACCGGCGCCGGCTTGGAGAAGCTCGCCGCGGTGAGTTTGGGATTCACGACCACATTCTCGATGACCATTTTGTGGCTGTCGGGGTAGCCATCCACCTTGGTTTCCATGAGGAACGGCACGCTCACGCCGTGCACGTTGCGAAAGTCGCGCTGATAGGTGTAGACGGGGTGCAGCCTGTTGTCCATGCGGCGCGGTGTTCCCTCGAGCTTGACGTCGAGAAAGTTCTGCGCATCAATCCACACGTGCTCCACGGTGCCGTCCTTCAGCGTGAGCTTCAGCTTGTAGGCGCTGCGCCCGTCGACCGGCTCCATGCCGGCCATCTCGATCTTGGTGCCCTTGGCGGCATAATCGAACAACGGGCCATCCACCACCGTGCGGCTTTCGACCTTGATTTCGTCCGCGGAGAATGGCTCCGCGTCACTGCGGTTGAGGTAGGGACGCAGCTTCCAGCCCTGCTTGCCGTCAAATACCTGCACGGCGGTCTTGCCGGAGAAGACGAGCTCGACGCGCACGCTGTTTGGCCGTTGCACGGTCATGCTGAAAGGCGCTTGCAGTTGATTGTCCTCGGCGCCGTTCTTGGCGTCGCGGTTGTCCAGATCCTTGCGGCTGGTCGGCGCATGGCCGCTCTTGACGAAGCGGCTGCTGCGCGTAATCGAGTTGGTCGAACCGATGTCCATCTTGCCGGTCCAGGTGATGGCGTCCACCGACTTCCAGGCTGAGCCGCCCCGCGCGGCGAGGTTTTTCTCGACCACCTGAGCCGCGCTCATGCTCTGCGCGCCTGCAGATTGGGTCAGGGCCGCGAGACAGAGTGTCGCGGAAAATGCCGCGATGCCAATCAATTTCGTATGTTGCATGACCTATCCTTGCTAAGCCTTGTTATTCGACCACCAGTCCGTCGGCATGGAAGGTTCCGATGACGACGTTGACGCGATGACCGGGTTTCACAAATCGACCCTTGTTGGAAAATGCCATCCAGTAGGATTTGCCCGCCTCCGGAGGCGCCGTCTGGCGCAACTGGCCGATCTGTTCCATGGTGGGGACGACCAGACTCACGCCTGCGCTCGGATCCTGCAGCGCAGGTTGCGCACGCTTGTCGTTGAGGGCGGTGGCGAGATCCGCATCGAGCACGCGCCAGGAGAAGCGCACTACCTGCCCCGACTCGGCGAGCTTTACCTGCAACGCGTCGATCCCCCACACCACTTTGTAATAGCGACCCGCCGCGCCCGCGAAGCGGTTGGGAACATTTTCGGTTTGCGCGCCGGGTTCCGCAGGTTTGAGCGGCGGCGGGGGCAGGGCTTTGTTCTTGGACTTCGCCGGCGTCGTTGCAGCCCACGCAAGCGGTATCGCGAGAAGCAGCGCGGCAACGGCAAGGCTTGCGGATCGCAGGTGTTTCATGGTTTCAAGTGTAGTGCGAATGCCGGTGGATGGTGTGTGATCTGGCGCGTCTTCGCATGAACGTTAGGTCAAACTTCAAGTGGACTGCGTGGGCGGCACTACTTGATGACACGCGCTCATGGTTTCGGCGATGTCGGTGTCTGACAAACGCTTGCGGGTATTCTGGTAGGCGTCTCGGTACGCATCGGTATTGCGTACCTGGCGCACCTCTCCCTCGGGTACGCCCTTGGTGAAGACCTCCGAGAACTGCTTGTAATACTCGCCGTTGCTCTTGTCGATCTCGCCGCAGTAATCGAGTGTCGCCTGTACGGTGCCGAGCGCGAACGCGGTGAACGGCAGCGCCGCATGCACCGGAGCGCTCCACATCCCCGCTGCGACTGCCCCGGAGAGAACGAAGGCCGCCGCCTTCCCGCCGCTGGTCTTGCTCTTCATGTGTAAACCTCTTTGGCTCCGTTGAAACGAAGGCTCCTGCGTTGCCGCAGGAGCCTTGAAGTACCGACTTTGCTTCTTTTTACCCTAGTTACACTTCTCCATCAGCGTGCCGTGCCGTTGAGCACCACACTCTCCGTGCCGGCCGAGGTGTTGATGCTCAAGCCCGCCGGCTTCGCACCGGCCGCCTGTGCCGTCAGCGGCTTGAACTGCACCGTCACCACGCAGCTCGCGCCGGCCACCAGGCTCTGGCCATTGGCGCAACTCGTGAGCAGTCCGGAGATTGCGTAGTTTGCATCGTTGGCCGCAGTCCCGGTGAGACCGAAGCTGTTGACGGTGAGCGCCACATTGCCGGTGTTGGTCAACGTGAACGCCTGCGCCGGATCGAACAAGCAAGCGAGTATGCCAAGGCCGCTGCCCGGGCAGTTGCGGGTCTGGGACACCGTCCAGGTGGCCGGTGTGAGCGAGGCGCCATTGACCGCGGCCACGCCCGTGCCCGTCAAGCTCACCGGCGAACCGGTGATCGCCACACTGCCGCTCACCGTGACGCTGCCCGTGGAACCACCCGTCGCCGTCGGCGCGTACACCACGTTGATGGTGCAGGCGCTACCGGCCGCGAGTGTCGCTGCGCAGGTGCCACCCGATTGCGAGAACGGCGCCGTCACTGTGACCACGACATTGTTGATCGGTGCGCCACCCGAGTTGGTCAGAGTCAAGGTCTTGGCCGCGCTGGTGGTGCCCACCACGACGTTGCCGAAGGCCAGAGAACTCGGCGAGACCGCGCCCACCGCCACCGCAGCGCCTTGGAACTCCACCGCACCGATGTCGATGCTGGTGCTGTTCTTGCCGGGTCGCGGATTTCCGAAGAAGTCCGAGGTCGGCGCGGCGTGATACGCAACCGCCGCCGGCGAAGTGCCGTTCGCCTGATGAATGTAGTCGA
Organism: Steroidobacteraceae bacterium; assembly: GCA_036494165.1. Classification (GTDB taxonomy): domain Bacteria; phylum Pseudomonadota; class Gammaproteobacteria; order Steroidobacterales; family Steroidobacteraceae; genus Bog-1198. The sequence goes on along the minus strand of DASXOQ010000091.1, from coordinate 12,854 downwards.
TGTCCGGCGAACCTTGCGCCAGCGCGTAGTTGCCGAGCAGCACACCACTCACCGGGTTGTTGAGCGACAGCGGACCCCAGTTGAGGTTCACCCAGTTGTTGCCTTCGTCAACCGTCGCCGAGGGCGAGAGGTTGAAGATCGGGTTCGGCACCGAGGCATCGGAGATGCCCGGCGGCACCTGCCAGCCCAAGGCCGACAGTTTCCACCAGCCGGAAAGACCCGCAGCAGCCTCCGGCGGCGTGCGCGAACCATTGCAGTACTGGCTCACCAGATCCGGATTGGTTCCGATGAGGTTCGTGGTCGCATTGCTCCCGACGTTCTCCGAGGCATTGGTGAGCCCCGACTCCACCGGCGCCAGATGCAGCTTGGTGGTGCCGATGGTGATGCCGGCGTTGCCCGGTCCCGGGTCACCGCGGAAGCCGATGTCCCAGTAGGTCGAACCGGAGACGCAGGCACCGGTGCCGCCGCTGATGGTGGCGCCGTTGCCGTTCGCAGTGACCGCGTCCGTTGCCGACTGGCTGGTAGGCGCCGTGCCCGTGCTCTGCGGCACGCCCGAGCCGTTAAACGAGGCATTGAAGATCGAGATGATGTTCTGCTGATAGGCGTTGCTCAGCGAACCCACGCCGATGAAGAACGCGCGGTTCTGCCAGAACAGATCGTTCGCCAGATACGGGAAGGACACCGTACCGCAGTTCGGGTTGTTCGCCGGACAGCTGATGCCCCCCGCAGGCAGGCTCGCCATCAGCTGCACGCTGTTCTGCATGGCCACCAGGCCGGCCGGCTGCGGAGCGGAGCTCGTCTTCGACGTGGTCTGGTTGGTCGCACCCGGCGCGCTCGCCAGCGGCGCACCGATCGTGTTGAACAACGGTCCGGCCGAAGCAGTGGTGTCGTTCGAGGCGATGGTGTTGTTCACCATGCTCACGCGCAGGGCATCCTGCAGCGACACGCCGCCGCCATCCCAGCCGGCCACGTTGTTGACGATGATGTTGTTGGTCACCGTCACATCGTTCCACACGCTGGTGTTACGGGGGAAATTCGCAATTTCCGTGCCGTTGACCGACTGCAGGCGCAATCCGCCGCCGCTGCCGCTCGAGGCCGTGTTGCCCAAGATCAAGTTGGCGTTGATCACCATGCCAGGACCCGTGCCGTCCGGCAGACCCGGCGTACAGTCGGCGTCCGCGGCGGTTCCACCGCACTCCACGCCGTTGACCGTGCCATCCGGCGCCGCGCCCATCACCAGGATGCCGCCGCCGTTGGTCTGGATGGTCGGGTTCGAACTCTGGTTGAACAGAATCCAGTTGTGCTCGACGTCACCGTTGTAGATGAAGCCGATATGAGCGAATCCGCCGCCGTCGCCGGTGCTCATGTTGCCGCACAGCCAGTTGTAGTTGAACTTGTAGTAGTCCGCACCGGTGCAGAAGCTCACGCCACCGGCACCCGCAGGCGTACCGGAGAACAGCTCGTCGCCGATGGACGTGTTCGCCGTCACCAGGTTGTGGTGCACGTTCACGTTCATGTCGAAGCAATACGGCAACTGCTTGTTGGCGATGTTGCTCGTCTGGCAGGAGCCCGGATCGGTGTCGCCGGTGGTGCCCGCAAGGTAGGCATCCGGTGACTCGCCCTGGCCGATGTTGATGCCGCCGGACAGCGTGCCGATGTTGTTGTACACGCGGTTGTTGGCGATCTGCAGGTTGTGGCCCCAGGCGTGCACGAACACCCCGCCGCCGCCCTGCGAGGCATCCGTCATCGACAGACCGTCGATGCTCGAGGGGTTGCAGAGGAAGTTGCTCGGGTACGGATTGGTCTGCGCACCGCCGCGGTTTCCGCCGCTCAGGCAATCGTTCGCCGTCAGCACCCGCGCGCCGGTGGGGAAGGTCGCCTCGCTGCCGCTGCCGAAGTAGCCCACCAGGCCGGCGGTATAGACGCCTTTGGAGAGCACGGTGATGGCCGCACCTTCGTAGGCGCCCATGAGCGTGGGCTCTTGCAGGAGCTGCGCCAGGTTGCCGTTGGTGGTGGTATCCCAGCCGACGATGCCCTCGAGCGGCAACCGGTCGATCTGCGGGATCTGGGTGCGTGCAGTCATGACCTGCGTGAACGCATTCCAGGTGTCGCCGGCAACGAATTCCTTGCCGTTCGCCGGGCAGGTGAACACCCCGTCGGGGTCGAACTGCACGCTGCCGCCATTGGTGCTCGGCTGGCCGATGGGCGTGCCGCTGCGGGTCAGGCCGAAGAGGCAGCTCACCATCGCACGCCACGGATCCAGCTTGCCCGCCGGTTGCGTGTTGGCATTGATGATGCTCGAAGCCGCACCCACGCCCTGCAGGCGCACCGGCTTCCACATGAGGAGCATTTCCTGATAGGTGCCCGGCGGCACGATGATCAGGTCGCCGGGGCTCGCCGCGTCGATGGCGATCTGGATGGCGCCCGGGCTGGTCGGCGAGAGCGGTGCAGTCGAGGCGACAACCGTCGGGGTCTTGCCGCCGATGGTCACGGTGACCGCGTCGATCGTGCTCTTGCCGTTGCCGGCGACAACCGACAGTTCACCGCACTGCGCGGTGGAACCGCCATAGATTGTCTGCTGCTGCACGGCGCAGTTGGCAACGCCCGTCGGCACCGTCACCACGATCTGCGTGTCGGACCAGGACTGGATAACCGCAGTCTTGCCGCCGATGGTCACACTGGAGGCGGTGCTGCAGGTGGCACTGCCGTCGGGCGTCGTGCACTGCGTACCGAATCCGTAGTGACGAGTCACCGTCTTCTGGTTGAAGGGAGCCTGGCTCGCCGCGGGACCTGCGTAGCCGTAGTTGTTCACCGGCAGGTTGCCCAGGGAGTTGATGGTGAGCGTATTGCCCGCCTTCTGCACCCAGGGGCCGCCGTTGCCGTTGTTGAGCTTGTCGCCATACACGCTGCTGACCGCGGGGGTGGCATCGGGATAGGCGCAGTCCGGATTGTTGTAACCCGCACCCACGTAGGCGGCCGTCGGCACCACCGGCGTATCGAGGTACTGGGTCTGGCCCGGCATGAACGGCAGTTCATAGCAGAACTGGCTGTACAGGGAATTGAACAGCGGGTCGGGCGATGAGCCGGTGCCCGGGTCGTTCATGCAGAACACCATCATGGAGGGCGCATAGCCGGTCGGATTCGGCGGGTTCACTTCCCAGGTCGAATACGTCATGCCGTTGTAGTCGCCCCACTGGTCGGAATACACGCGAGAAATCTCGGTGCCGCTCCAGTCCTTGATGGCCACCGGCATGTTCGGCGGCGAGAACTTCTCACCGAACTGCGGCGAGAACGGGTCGAACTCGGAGGTGAAGTCGTCGGTGATCACACCGGTGAACTTCGCCGCCTTGTGCGTGGAGGTGAAGACATAGAACTTCGCCGTCACCGCCGCCTGATCGGCCAATGTCACTTCCTTGCGGTCGCAGAGGTTGCGGGTGGCGCCGGCGAACGGCGAGACCTGCGTGGTCTGCGGGAACAGGCTGATGTAGTCGGGGACGATGCGCGAGGCACCGACGCAAGGCCACACCGGCTCCACCGTGAACGCCGGCACCGTGCTGGTGATCGGCGAGGCGCCGAGGGACTGTGTCGGGTTCTGCGGATTATTGGCGTTGTAGGCGTTCGAAGTACCGGCATAGTCGCTCGCCACCGACGCTTGGTCGGGGATGATGAAGATGTTGCCGAGACCGCCGATTTCCTGTGTCGCCGGCGCGATGAAGTTGTCGCCGATGAGGATGTTCTTGTCCTCCTCCTTGACGATTTCATAGCCGGGCGGCATCACCACTTCGACCACGTACTTGCCGGGCGGCAGCATCGGCAGACCCGAGTACAGATCCTTGGCGGGATTCGCCGTGCAGATGGTGCAGTTGGTGCCGGTCGGCTTGCCGCTCGAGGCGTCATAGGAGGTGACGCTCGGGAACGAGTACATGCCGTCGTACGGCGCCGGCTGCAGCTGGTTGAAGGCATGCAGGCCGTCATAGCACTTGAACTGTGCGTTGTAGGCGATCGCCGTGGGCGCGGCCTGGGCGCCGCTGCCATGCTGCACGTTGTTGTACAGGTCCAGATACATCGGCTGGTTGAACAGCGTGAAGTAGAAAAGATCCGCCGTGCTCTGGCCCGGGCAGCTCATGTTGGTGACCGCGCCGCCGCCGGCGCCGGACATCACCAAGGCACCGCCGGTGGGACTCGTCACGATATGGCCGTTCGAGTCGACGCGACGGAAGCCTTGCGCCCAGTCGTCCCAGCTCGAAGTCTGGGTGCTGTCCACAAGCGTCAGGGAAGCAGTGCCGTCCGGCGCCGTGCCTTCCTTGTAGAGATTGATGGTGACGTGCGCGATCAGCGGCTCCCATTGGAGCTGCACGTCGAGCTGCGGGTCGTCGAACGGGCGCGTGGAGGCATACACCACGTGGCCGCGGATGCCGCCGTTCTCGTTCGCCTCGTACGGGTGCTTGCCGAACTCGAGGAAATTGTTCTCACCCGAGAAGCCCTGATAGCCCTCGGTGCCCGCGAACCACGGCGGGTCGATGCGGCCGGTCGAGAGGATGTTCGAGCAGGTGTAACCGCCGTCGCCGTTGGTGTTGGGCGTGCAGGTGCTCGGATCGGCGCTGGAAGCGGCGCCGTCCATCACCGACTTGCCCGAGCAGTCCGCGCCGGCGCAGTACACGGCGCCAGGAACGCGCAGGTCCCTCGGCACCGACACTGTCTCCGCGGTGTTCGCGAGGTAGTGGCCGATGGTCGAGTTGCCGCAAGGCGGATAACCCGATGTGGTGGTTGCAGCGCCGGGCGTGCCCGGGCCGCAGGCCGTCGTGCCGTCCGCGGGGCCGCCGCTGTCGTACACCGAGTGCGTGCCCGTGTTCTTGTAGCGGGTGACATCCGTCTCGACCACATACCAGTTGAACAGCGGGAAGGTTTCGTTGAAGTTCGCGATGCCGCCGAAATCGGTGCCGAGGTTGTTGGCGAGGCTGCCGTCACGGTAGCGAACCGCCACATCGATCAGCGGGATGCCGTCCTTGTCGGTGCCCACACCGCTCTCATCGTCGTCGATGAAGGTCTTGGTATAGACATTCGCCTGCCACTGGTTGGTGGCGATGTCGCCCAGGTCGCAGGTGCCGCCGCTGTTTGTGATCGCGGTGGTCTTCGGACCGGGACAGGTGTTGTTGGTGCTGCTCGAGTTCAGGGCGACCGGCGTCGACAGACCGTCCACCAGCATGTCGTTCCATTGGTCAAAAACGGTCACGCGCCAGCTGCCCTGCGGCAGGTTGTTGAGCGTGAAGGTGCCGTCCTCGTTGCACTTGGTGAATGCGAAGTCCTCGCCGTCCGGATCGCCGAAGCTCACATAGCACTGGGTCCAGTAGAAGCTGTCATGCGAGCCCGAGCTGTAGAGACGCTCGTCTGGCGTGCGGCTCATGCGCTCGGCGGTGACCTTGCCGGTGATGGAGTAGGAGCAGTTGCTCTGACCCGGCAGGTAGATGTCGTTGCCGCTGCAAACGCTCGCCTTGCGCGCATTGATGATGGCGGGATTGGCAAAGCCGATGGTGACGTGGAAGTTGGCCGGACCGTACTCCTGGAAGTACTCCGGTTCGCCGATGCGGATGAAGGTATCGTGCGCCTTCTGTCCGTCGAGCGTATTGGTCTGCAGCCACTCCTCGCCGCGTGCGATGCGGTCCGCAGCCGGCGTTGCGATCACGCCGAAGCGGCCGGGCATCAGGTTCTTGATGACCGCCTGGCCGGCGAGCGGCGAGAGCGTCTTGCCGTCGCCCTCGTACTTCGGACAGGTGACGATCATGCCGGTGATGCCGCCATTGCCGGAAGGAGCGCCCCTCCTGCCCACGCCCTGCTGGGTGATGGGACAGGCGTTGAAACCGGTGGCAGGATCGAGTGTGCCGTCCAAGCCGTTGGTGAGCGGCTGGTTGAACATGTCGTAAGTCATCTGGCCGGTGAAGTCGCCGTTGCCACCCATGGCGTCCCACAGATGGATCTGGAAGCCGCCCAAGCCGGGCTCCAAGGGAGCGAGCACATCGACGCCGCCGCCCGAGTCGACCTCGCCGTTCAGCGGGAAGTCGTCCTCGAACACGAACACCGACAACTCTCCTGGCGGGAACGGGCTCGGTTGCACCGGCACGGTTACCGTCGTCTGACCTGCGGCGATCGGCGCGCCGCCCATGCCGTAGCCGATGGCGCAGGAAGAGGTGGGGGTTGCGCTCGCGCAGGGCTGACCCGCATAGCCGGCCGCGAAGGGATTCGCGGCATCGCCCGGCAGCACCGAGATGTAGTAGCGCTTGGTCGGATCGAGAGCCACCTGGCCCGGCAATACCACCGTGTGGCCGTTGCCCGTGGGATCGGCGCGGCATACGCCATTGCCGACGTCGCACACTGCCGGAATGTGGTTGCCGGAGGTCGGGTCATACATCATCTGCCCGCCTTCGCAGGACATCGGACCCGTGCAACCCTGCGCCACGAACGGCATGTCGCTGGTGTGGAAATTGGTGCCGTAGGTCGGCACGATGCCGCTGCTCGAGCCCGGGCAGCCTGCGGGAGGCGGGTTCTGCGCGCAGTTCGGATCGACGAAGAAGGTGCGATCTTCTTCGATGATCCATCGATAGTCTCCCGGGTTCGTCAATGTGCCGTTGCCGCCGCTGCCGTCTGCGAACGGTTTGCCGTTGCTGCCGTCAATCAGGCTGACTTGGATGCCGCTGCCAACCGGGAAGGTGACGGTGACGAGCGCGCAGCCGCTGGTGCTGCTGTTGCCGCTGCCGTTGGGCGTTAAGCTGCAGGCGACCGGTGTGTTGCCGCCGGTGCTGATGGTGCCTTGCGAGTTCTGCGCCGCGTAGGCGAAGGTGTAGGTGCCGGGTGCCGCCGCGGTTGCATTGAACGATCCATCCGCGTTCAAGGAGACCGTCATGCCGGCGCCGACCGCGATGCTGGCCGGCGTGACGCTCAAGGGATAGCCGGCGCCGTCCGTGTCGTACGCGAGTACACCGGGCGGGGGCACTGCCAGCAGCGTCGAGATGTTCGACTTGAAGGCGGAATTGGCAACGACGATGCCGCCGGCGGCTTCCAGCGAAGCGACATTCAGGCTCACCGTGGTGCAAGCGCTCGTCGCGCTGCTGTTGTTGCCGCAGTACTGGAAGCTGTCGGCCGTGGTGGGCGAGCTGGTGGCGGCCCACGAAGGCATCGGCACGTAGGTAAAGGTGCCGTTCGCATTCATCGTCAGGGTGCCCTGGGTGGGCGCGACAGTGACTCGGACGCCGTAAATATTGACGTCGTTCGCGATGACGCCCTTGGAGGGGTCCGCAACGTTGAGCGTGTTGCCCGGAATCACCTGGTAGGTGTCTGGATTGGCCTGCGCAGCCGCCGTGGCGGGCGATGCAGGCGGCGTTGCGCCGTTCACGCCGATGTAGGCGAGCATGCCGGCGTCGCGGTTGACCGCGTTGCCCGAGAGGCTCAGCTCCCGATCGAACAACGGCAGCGCGGGCGCACCGCTGCTCGGGCCGTTGATCATCACATCGTAGGTCTTGCCGGCGGCCATGAAAACTTCGCTCTGCACACGCGGAACGCCCGGCAACAGGTTGCCGTCTTCCGCGATCAGCGCGAAGCCACCGACAGCCGGGTTGCCCGTGACGGAGCCGACCATCGAAGGCACATGCATGCGAAGGCCCGCGTTCACCAGGCGCACCAGCACCTTGCCGTTGGTCACACCGGTGAGCGAGGGCGTCGGAATATTGGGCACCGCCGGGAAGGTAGAGGCTACGACATTGGTCTTGTCGAAGGCCACGCCGTTCATGAGGAAGTACAACGGATTGTAGTTGACCGCCGGCGGATAGCAGGCGGAGGTCGATCCGGAAGGACCGACACAGACATCGCCTGCGAGTGCGAGCACCGCGGTGAGCTTCGCACCGGTGCCCGATGCTGAATGCGCAACCGCCTGCGGCACGGAGGTGTAGCCGGTGCCGGCATTGTTGATCATGATGGCGGTGATCGCCCCGCTGCCATCGACGGTCTGGACCGTCGCGTTGGCGCCGCTGCCGCTGCCGCCGGTGATGTTGATGACATCACCAACGCTGTATTTCTTGCCGCCGTTGTCGATGTTCACCGACTGCAGCGAGTTGCGCAGCACCACCACGGCGTTTTCGTTGAAGCCGGAGGAATTCACCGCCACGTTCACGGCGTTGTTCTGCGCGGCGTCGATTTCACTCATGACCACCGGCACATCGGCGTCATAGGTCACGCCCTTGTAAGCGGCGCCGAACTGACCGGTGGCGCTGCCGGACGCCGCCACGGAAGGCGCGGTGACGATGACAACGCCGTAGAGGCCCATGGGTCCCTGAATCGAAGGATGCGTGCCGGACTCGAGGAGATAGGTGCCCGGCTGCAGGTTGTTCCAAGTGAGCGCCGTGGCCGCGGTGCTCGAGCCCACCGCCACTGGCTCCACTTCGGTGCCGAAGGACTGTATGCGTCCCGGCTGGCTCGGCGGATTGAACTGCGCGCCTTGGGAATTTCCGGCAACCGCCCAGGTCACCGACTGCGGCGCGTGCACGGGGCTCGCCACCCTGGTGCCGGGACCACCCAAGCCGCCGCCGATTTGCCCGACGATGACCATCGAGGTGGGTACCGCATTGGTGCCGAACAGCAGGTTGTTGGTGAGATTGATGGTGAGCTTCGCGGGCTGCGGATTGCCGCTCGAATCGGTGGGAGCCGCCACCCGAATGACGATGGGTGACCACTGGCCGCTCGCCGTGTTGGCCGCACTGTTAAGAGCGGCGCATTGTGTGGTCGACCCTGACACTGCGGCACCGCAGTTGTAACCCCACATCTGGACGGTGGTACCGTCCGGCAAGGTTGTAGTCGCCGGTTGCGCAGTGACGTTGACGCTCTGTGCGAAGGCGGCGCTGCTTCCAAGCAGCGCGGCAGCCGCGATTCCGGATTTGACGCACAGTGACAGACGAGCAATGGGGCTCATTAGACTTCTCCCTGAATCTATTTCGTTTCGTCGATCACGAATTCACGCGAATCGACGAGCATCATCATGAACATGCCACCCGGAAACACGTTGTTGGTCGTGATCTCGCGTTCATTGTGGGAATGCCACATGAAGGCGTAAGCACGCTCGGGGTTGGCTTGGGTATCAGCAGGTTGGAAAACGCTGTTGGGTCCGGTGGCGCGGGCAGTCGCATCGGGACCGAGATAGGGGCTGCCGGAGTACCACGCACCGTTCGTAAAGATGTTCGGATCGGGCAGCGTCACAGGACCGCCCGGCGACACGTCGCCCAGTGGCGAGACTTCGAGCGGCTTGTTGTGATCCAGGCACCACTCGTAGTAGTTGGTGGTGCTGACCGGGGCGGCCGGTACGCTGTTGACGGTGTAGTAACCGTTCGAATCCGGATAGCAGGGGAGCGTGGCATTCGCATCGCCCGAGGTAGATCCCGGGTTGTGACCGTACATGTCCCAGTTCAGGCCGCGACCCGTGTAGTAGAAGATGCCGTCCATCGCGAGGCCCGGCGTGGTCGTGGTGGTGAAGAACAAGGGGCCGGCGAGATTCTGGCCGGTGCTGTCGGTGATCAGGTTGCCGTCACGCGCCAGGATACGAACGTGGTTGGCGTGTTCGTGGAAGGGGTGCTGCCAGCGACCTTGGCCGATGATCCGCAGCAGCACCAATTCGCCCGGGTGCATGTGTGGATTGCCGTTGTACGGCTGATTGGGATATTCCAGCGCGTAATTCGCATCCATGTCATCGGGCATGGAGCGGCCGTTGATCAAGAAATAGGCGGGGATGTAGGGCTGTGTCTGTACTTCGAGGCTGCAGCCCGGCGAGTTCGCGCCAGCGCTGCAGGCGGCCATGCGCGTCGGATCCATGACCTGCGCGTATGCCTGTCGGTGGATGTTGGTGTCGATTTCCGAGAACTGGAACAAGTACTCGCGGTCGTAACAGGTGCGTGCATTGTCGTAGGCTGCCGGCGCGAGTCGGAACACGGTCTCGTTGTGGGCGGCTTGGACGGCGAGATTGCCCGCACGCAGCTTGTCCGCATTGCACGCGGTGTATCCGGCGCCGGTCGAACTCGGCAACACGATGATGGCCCCGTACATGCCCATCTCGATCTGCAGGTCGCCCTGCGTGCCGCTGTAGTAGGAACGCGTGCCGGGCGAACTCGCGACGAAGGTGTAGGTGATGGAACAGCCGTTAGCCGCTTCCATGGTGAGCAGTCCTTGCGTGACCGGCGTCGTCGACTTGCAGGTCGCCGGCTGGCTGGCGGGCGCGCTGGCCGTCACCTGGAATCCCGGGAACAGGATCGAGGTGTTGCCGGCCGCTGTCGGCAGGTTATTGGTGAGCGTCACGGTCACCGTTTGACCTTCATTGACGATCATGGTGGGCGCCGGCACTTGCATCAGGCCGCAGCTGCCCGCAAACGGCACGAAACTCGCGGTCGGAGGAGCCGCCGCGCAGCCGTAGCCCCAGGAATAGATGGCCTGGCCGTCAGGCTGATTGAGGGAACCGGTACCCGCCACCAGGTTGAACTGGCCGGTGGTGCCGGTGGTCGAGGTGATGCCCGGAGCCGCTGCATGGGCGGCGATCGAGACCAATGTGGTGAGCGCGGCTGCCATCGGCAGCAGTTTCTTGAGCGTCATTGTCGTTTTCCTTGATTGCATCGCGGCTCTCCTAGCTGCACGCCTTGCTGGTCGGATCCACGGCGTTGCAGATGTGTACCTCCGTCATCAGGCCGCCGAAGTTCTCGGCATCGTTCGAGAGGTGATCGAGGTTCGGCGTGTACAGGTAGAACACCTGCCCCGCCTTGTAAGTCGACGTATCGCTCGCATCCAGGATGACATCGAGCGATTCGCCGCCGCCCAACGTGATGGAGTTGCTGTAGAAGTCCATGTTGTTGCCGGCCTGGTCGCGCAGCATTTTCGCGTTGTAGGCGATCACGTGCATGCGGATGCCGAGCGAGGCGAGCGTCTGGTACTCAGTGACGTCCAGGTCGGAGATGCGCAGCAGCGCCTTGCCACCCGCCGGGATGTTGATTACGGCGTTCATCGGCTGCGAGTAGTGCATGCGGCCGTCCGAGGACTGCGTGCCCTGCGGACCCTGACTCACAGTGTCGGGGTAGCTGCGGCCGTTCAGCAGGAAGTACTTGTCCTTCATGTCGACGAAACCTTCGGCGTTGAAGGTCATGCCGACGAAGTGGAAGTTCGGATCGAATCCGTGGATCTGAATCGGATATTCGACGTCGTACGCGGTCATCCCGTCACCATCGTTGTACGCGTACATCGTCGGCTTGCCGGCCTTGTTGGTCCGGTGCGTGGCCCCGGTGTTCACCGCCGGCAGAGGATTGCTGCAGAGGATGTCGGCGTTCAAGTTCGCGCCGCCGGCGCCCGCCGCGGTCTTGCAGGCGGTGCGGTTGTCCATCTGCTGCAGGGCGAGCGAGGCGTACAGCGAAGTTGCCTGCGGCGTGCGGTTTTGGCGCGGGCGCACGTACAACTGGCCGACCATGCCCATCTGCAAGTGCTCGGGCGGGGTGATGTGACAGTGCCAGAAGTAGGTTCCAGCATCCGGCGACAAGTAGTAGTAGGTGAAGCTGCCGCCGATGTTGATAGCGACCGACGCATCCGGCACGCCATCGTAGATCGACGAGGCATTCGGATAGCCGTGGAAGTGGACCGTGTGCTGTTCGAACAAGTCCGGACGCATGATCATGCCGACGTTGGTGAGCGTCAGGAAGAACTCGTCGTCCTCGTCGATGGCCATGAGCGGCGCCGGTATGTTGCCATTCATGACGCCGACATCCATGACCTGGCGCGGATCGACATGCCCGTCCAACCCGTTCGCCGGCAATTTCGGACAGGGCAGCGCCGTGCCCGCCGCCCTTGCCGCGGCGTTGTCGGCCTGGCAATCGGTGTCCGGCGTCAAGCCGATGGCGCCGTTGAAGGTGAAGCTCGCGCCGCGCAATGAGGCGGCGTTGCCGGTGTTCGCGCCCTTGCCTCCGTTGCCGATGATGTACGAATCGGCGTCGCTCGCGCCGTCGGTGGTGGCCGGGTCGCCCGGTTGCACAGCAGCGTCTACGGTGTTGAAGACGCCTGGATATTCGGTACCCGGCTGGCCGGCGGCCATGTCCGCCAGACCCGAGAGCGGCCCGAACGAGAACATGTAGGTCTGGGTGCCATCCGCCATGGTGGCATAGCCGTCGCCGCCGGAGATCTGCTGGCACTTAATGGCGCCATTTACATTGCCGGTGGGCTTTTGATAGGTGGTGTTGCTCGCGCTCGACCATTGCGTCGGTCCGGTGTAAGCGGGTTCCGTATTGTTATTCGCAACGTTCGGGTGGGTGATGGTGCTGGTTGGGCATTGCACCCGAAACGACTGGGCCATGGCCGGCGCGGCGACAAACAGCGCTGCGACAACCCCTATCTGGACAACGATGGCGCGCATCCTCATGACGAGTCAGCTCCCTAATCTTGGTCGTGACACACGCCACGGAACTATCCGTGGCTACCGGTGGTCGCACTTTCGTCTTGTGCAAGAGATTTATCGATGCGGTCGACACTGGCATTTGCAGGGTCCGTGCGGGTACGCCATTGGTAGGGGTTCACCCCATGGCATTTGCACGAGTCACGCAGCATCGCGATCGAGAGGAGCGTCGGATGCAGGTGCGCCTTGAAGGTGTCGCAACCTGAAGGCGGCTAAAATCCCGGCGTTTCGACGATCGCGCTAGCGAAATTTCGCGCCGGGAGCGCATGGGGTGAACTACGCACTCGCCACCCTAGGGGGTGGGGCGCACGGAAATCCGGGCGCGGGGATCGAAACTAAAAATCCAGTCGGCGTAGGTCTCGGCTTTCTCGAATTGCTCGTCGCTGAGATCGAAACC
>DASXOQ010000090.1:0-128596 GCA_036494165.1 Steroidobacteraceae bacterium | reverse complement strand
CGCGGCTGCGCGCGCCATGGGAGAGGCCATGCGTCATCTGCGGATCCCCGTCGGTAAGGTGCTGTCGAGCACGTCCTATCGTGCGCTCGAGACCGCAGGAATGGCAGGATTCCCGGACCCCCAAACCTATGACGATCTCGCTGCTTCCGGACGTAGCCCGGAGCACTCAGCCTCGCTCCGCGCGCAAGTGGCCTTGGTCCCGGACGCGGGCACCAATACGGTAATCATTTCGCACCTTCCCAACATCTCGGATGCGTTTCCTGGGGATGCCAAGGATCTTGCCGAAGGCGAGGCACTCATTTACCACCCGGATGGACACGGTAAGGTCACGCTCGTGGCTCGAGTCAAGATCGAAGACTGGCCGAAGCTCGCCGCGGCTCCCTGACGCCCACTGCCCCGACGAACATCATCGCAGCTGGATTACGGGCCGCGGCACCTCATCGCACCACACGCGAAAGCTGGTAGTTCTCCGGGCTAGGTGGAATCAAATGGTCCATGCCTTCGTTCTTCGCAACGGCCATGTGAAATTCCAAATTCATTGCGAATCGGATTTGTCGCAGGGCGACAATCATTTGAAGCGGACATCCCTGTATTCGAGCTGCGTTACGTTCAAGCCTCGGTGTCTAATGAGCATCGCGGTTTGCGGCGAGTTCCGTTCGATAGTGCTGCGCCAATTGCGTATTACCGAGGGCACCGTATTCGGCTGTCAGGTCGGTGCGCGCCGCCTGAAGAAAGCTGATGCCCGGGTTGGATTGCCGGCTGAGATTGTCGTAACCGGCATGCGTCTGCTCTTCGGCCTCGGCGAAATGCCGCTCGCGCAATAACACGCGGCCGAGCTTGATCTGCGCAATGCCGGTGTTGATGTTCTCCTTGCCGAGCGCCTGGGTAAATCGCTGCACAACATCGCGGAATCCGGCTTCGGCGGCTGCGTAGTCCTTGAGGTTGAGCTTGGCGTACGCGACATTCGAAAGGGCAATGGCGACGAGATAGTGCTGATCGCTGTAGATCGAGCGGTAAATGTCCGCCACGCGTTGAAAACTCTGCTGCGCGCCGACATAGTCGCCGCGAAGCGAGGCCACGTTACCCAACTCATTCAGCGTGTCGGCGACCGAGGCGTGCACGGGCCCAAAGTCGCGCTGCTCGATAGCCAGTGCACGCTGCAACGCGTCCACCGCCTGGTCGTACTTCTTTTCGTAGAGCAGCGACCGGCCGAGTATCGTGAGGGCTCCTGCGGTCTTGGGATGATCAGCACCGTAATAAGTGGTCACTATGGCCAGTCCATCGCGGGCGAATGCTTCCGCGGCGGCGTAGTAGCCGAGATCCTGCTGGATGGAGCTCAAGGATTCCAGATCGTCCGCGACCGCCGGATGATTTGCGCCGTGGAGCTTGCGGTCGAGCGCCAGGAGTCGCTCATAATCGGCGTGCGAAGCGTCGTATTTCCCCGCTGAATACTCGGCGGCGCCCAGCGCCCGCAGGCTCGCGATGAGATCGAGCTCGGATGCGCGAGCGGTGGAGTTGTGGGCCAATGCCTCTTTGAGAGTCCCGATCGCCTCTTCGTAATGACCCCGTTCGGCCTGCACTCGTCCCATGGTCACCAGAGCGCGGCTATGCTCCGGCGACGACTGGTCGGCCTGCGCAATTCGTAGTGCTTCGCGGGCCAGGGACTCGGCCTCCGGCAGCTTCCCTTGCGCCAGACGCAACAGTGCCAGCGCATCGAGGCTCACGATCATGGTCGGCTGCCCAGCCTGCGAATGTTCGCGACGCAGCTGAAGCGCCGCCGTGAGCAGAGAATCGGCGCGATCGAGGCTACCGAGATTCTGGTACAGCGTGCCGAGGGTCTCGTACATATCCGCCTGAATGAGCGGATCCGCCTTCAGTCCCGCCGCCTCCTGAGCGCCGCGGTCCAGCAGCGTAATTACCTTTAGGCTCTCGGCGGGTCCCGCGTCCGCATCACCGCCCTGAATCAGGCTCGTAACGAAGGTCTGAATGCGCTGCGCGCGGGCCGCTTGCTTGAGCGCGGCCGCGTGTTCGTTCTCCAGGCGCCAGGTGAAGAAGGTGCCGAGCGCGAGCGCCAGAAGCAACGCGGCGGCGACGGCACTCGTGCTGAGTCGATGGCGCCCAAAGTACATGCGCGCGCGATATGCGAAGCTTTCCGGCCGGGCATCGAGAGGCTCGTGGCGTCCATAGTGCTCAAGATCCCGGATGAGGGCCTCGACCGAGCCGTAGCGCTCGGCAGGATCCCGATGCAGCGCCTTGAGAGACAGCACATCGAGTTCGGGCCAGGACGCAGCATGGCCGTGGTCTCCCAGATATGCGCGGCCGTGCACCGAGGGCCGCATCGGCGCGCCCTTCGTGACGACTCGCTCGACTTGCAATGGCGTGAGACCGGCCACCTCGAACGGGGTACGCCCGGTCAGCAACTGGTACAAGATGACACCTAAGGCATACACATCGGTCTGCACACCGACGACCCCGCCTGTGAGCTGCTCAGGAGCGGCATAGAGCGGCGTCATCAGCCGCAGTGTCGTGCGCGTCTGCGAGGCCGGGCCGGCCAAGTCCTCGACGTGCTTGGCGATGCCGAAGTCCAATAAACTGACGCTGCCGTCTGCCCGCACAACGATGTTGGATGGCTTCAGGTCGCGGTGGATGACTGCGTGCTGATGCGCGTATTGCACCGCCTCGCAAACCGCCCGAAACAGCTTGAGGCGGCTCTCCAGATTGCAGGCGCGCCGCTCGCAATAGCCCGTCAGCGACTCGCCCTCGATGAACTCCATGACGATGTACGGAGTTCCATCCGGCGTGACGTCTGCGTCATAAAGGCGCGTGATCGAAGGGTGGATCAGTTGCGCCAGGGTTCTCTGTTCGGCCGTAAAGAGGGCGCGACGCGCCGGGGAGAGCCCCGCATCGCGCAACACCTTGATTGCGACGTGCCGCGCCAGATCCGCGCGTTCGGCCAGATACACGACGCCCATGCCGCCTTCGCCCAGCAGACGGACGATCCGATACGGTCCGATGGATTTGCCCGCGAGTGCCGCGCGCGGCTCGAGAAGCGCCTCTGCAACCCCGGCGACGCCCTCATCCAGCATCGCGAAGCGCTGCGAATCCTCGGCGAGCAGCGCCGACACTTCCGGGATAAGCGAGGGATCGTCCGTGCAACGCATGGCGAGGTAGGCGTCCCGCTCAGATGCGGGCAGCTCGAGCGCTCCATGAAACAGCTCCTGCACACGCTCCCACCGCAATCCTTGCATAATTGGCGCCGGGTCCTGTCAGCCCGATCGCATCTCGCGCGCGAGCCAGGCGCGAGCCGCCCGCCAATCGCGCAGCACCGTGGCTTCCGAGATGTCGAGCAGCGTCGCAATCGCGGGAATGTCCAGACCGCCAAAGAACCGCCCCTCCACCATGGCAGCCTGACGAGAGTTCAGTTGCGCCAGCGCCTCGAGTGCCGTGTCGAGCTTGAGGAGCTCCTCCTCCCCCGCCGGGCCCACTTCCATCTCCAGCGCAAACGATACCGTCACGTGCGCGGCCGCGCCGCCGCGCTTGTCCGCCAGGCGCCGGCGTGCCGCCTCGACCAAAAGCTGGCGCATGGCCCGCGCTGCAATCCGCTTGAAGTGAAGTTCCGAACTCACCGCGAATCCCGGCGAGCGGGCAAGCTTGAGCCATGCCTCGTTGACCAGCACCGTCGGCGTCAGGGTCGCGGACGGATCGCCTCGACGGACCCGCTCCGCCATGCGCCGCAACTCTTCGTAGGTAGCACTGAACAGCTGGTCTAACTCGCTCCGCCCGAGACTCGCAAGGTGGGGGAACTCCCCGGCACCGTGCTCAGCAGAATTTTCTGGAGGTCCGATGACGGTTTTCATGATCCCTTCGCGCATTGCTCTTATAGATAAGAGGGCTTGTCCTCGCGAGCAATGAATCTAGCACTGCTGCGAGGAAGGTCAAGCTCGCCCGACAACGCAACACGTTAAGGAAAATGGGGACAGAGGCTTGCCTCGCCCCGGTTCCAGGGGGTTCGACGATGAAAACAATATTTATTTTCCTGTCGGCTGCAGTGATTCTGAGCGCCTGCGGCGGTTCGGCCGGCCATGAGCCGTCGGAGTCGCAGATGCGTGAAGCCGCGCTTTATGCAATCAATCACCCGCCGGGCATAGCGAATGCCGACGCCATCACGATCAAGTTTTTCAAGAAGGAGGCGTGCGACACCCCGACGCCTCAGGGCTACAACTGCCGCTTCGATTGGCAAGTGGCGTCCGCGAACCTCGGCGCCTCGATGTACAACAACATTTCGAGCGCGTTCTTTTATATGGATTCGCACACCTGGGCCATGCGGCCGCCGTTCTGATTTGAACGCATGGCCGCTGATCACATCCCGAGATCTCTCCCTAACTGCAACAACCGTAATCCAGTCGCGTTCGACACCAGCTCGCACCACACCGGCCAGGAGGCTGCCATGCGCCCGCTCACTCTCGACTCAGGTATTTTGCTTCCCAGTATTCTCTGCGCGCTGCTATGGAGCGCCGGCGCGTCTCAGTCCGATGCGCAGACCCCGCCCTGCACTCCCGCTCAATCAGGCAGTTCCAACCAGAAACCTGCTCAGGCGGCGCAGCAATTCTTGTCGGCGGTGAACAATCTCAAATCCGCCTTGGGCGGCAAGAATGCATCGCAACCTTGTTCCCCCGCCGCGACCGCCGCGCCGGTGTCGATGGCCTCTGCCCCATCCGCTCCGGCGCAAGCGTCCGCGGCCAACTATAAAGCGCCCATACCGCCCACCGTTGCCTATACCAGCAGCCTCATTCCGCCGGCACCCGCGGGCGGCCTTGATCCTTCCAAGCTGCCGGATCTGATCGGCATTCACATCGGAGACTCGACAGACCGGGTACTCGCAGCGATCGATAAACTCTATCCGCAAACGGGCGCTGGCCGCTCTAACGGCCTGAGAACGCAGGGCTACGCTTATACCAACGATCCGTTTTATCCCTCATCGATGAGTCTATCCAAGAGAAATATGGATGGATGTGCGCCCAACGATTGCCGGGGAGACGATAGCATCAGCGCCCTCTTCAGCGGGCCGCCGGAGCAACGCGCAGTCGAGTTGCAACGCGGGCTCAGTTGGCCGACTAACCAACCCACGATGGCTACGCTTCGGGCCGCATTCATCCAGAAATACGGACAGACCTTCGAGGAGTCGAACGCTGGCGGGCTCACGATGACTTGGCTGTTCGATGAGGAGGGAAAGCCCATGCCGCCGCAGAGCAGACTCGCCGCCATGAATTGCGGGGGCATGCTCGCATTTGGGGGAGGACCGTCTCAGAGGTTGCCCGACTATCTCTTCCGCTCGCCGCCCCCTCAGGTCGTGACCCAGGAGGACCTCGACCGATTTGCCAAGATATCTTGCGGCAGAAAAATTTGGGTCAATGCCCAGGTCTTCGGCCAGCCGGGCGGAATGGCGAATTCAATGCAACTGACAATCCGTGAATATGCCGTGGATTTGCGCGACGCCTTTGCCGCAGAGAATTTCATGCGCCAGGCCAAACTCGCCCAAGGGAGTCAGCAATTGAAAAATGCCCAGCAGCAGGCCGCTCCGGCATTTTGACGGCCCGACGCACCCACATCGCAACAGAGGAAATGTTATGCGCATGCAGATCGGTTTTCGAACGGTACTCGCAGCGACTGCGCTCACCGCCGGTTTCGCGACTTCGCAAATCTCGGCACAGACCTCGCTTCTGCCGGCCGGCCCGCCGGGCGGCGTCAATGCCGCAAAGCTCCCCGACGCCTCCGGCGTTCATCTCGGCATGACAGTCCCTCAAGCCACGGCCGTTATGAAGGGTCTCTTTCCCGGAGCCGCTTTGCAACCCCGCTACAGCCACTACGGCCGCGACCCAACTTGGGTTTCCAGTATGAAGGGCACGGCCGCGGACCAGCATGACTTTCTCGAGATATTCTTCAGCATGCCGCCCAACCCGCAGCAGGTTGTATTCATACAGCGAACTTTGATCCTGCCTCCGGGCAAGCAGCCCACCGAGGAGAGCACCGTGGCGTCGTTGCGCCAGAAATACGGCAAGGATCTGCCGGTTTCAAAAAATCTAACCGGGATGATGGCCTGGGCTTACGACGAAGAGGGTCAGACTGCTACCCCGCAGGGCCCTTCGAACTGGAGTCCAACCGACTGCGCACAACAACGCTTTGGCGTTGCCGGTGGACAAATCGATCCTGCCTCGAGCCTGGAGATTACCTACGTACCAGACCCCACGCCGCTCGCGCAAAAGGTATCGAAGCTTACTTCGGATTTGTGCAATCGCGACGTGTATGTGACTGCACAGATGTTGCTCGGCACCATCCAGGGAACACCGGTTGTAACGCAGATGTTCATGTATCTGGGCGAGAAACCAATGATGGTTCGCGACTCGCTGGCCGGCCAGCAATATCAGGAAAGCGTTGCCAATGCCAAGAGCCAGCAACAGATGAAGAAAGCGGAGCAACAGAAGGCGCCGGCTCTGTGAAAGTCATTTTCTTTGAAGTTTGTAACTATGGTCGCAACGTCTTGAAAAACACCACCCAACCCTGCGGACTGTGGGCGACCGTCGTCCTAACAGCGTTTTGCGCAGCATGCGGCTCGAGCCAGTCGTCGAGCACCTCGGGAAGCTCCCACTCGAGCACTGTCGACATGTTGTGTTTTACCGCCACCGACAGCCGGAAGATCGTGATCAGCAGCGTATTTCCAGTCAGGACCAGCCCACCGGAGCGCATGCTCGAGGAGCCGTGGGCGAAGGATTTCCGACGCTACATAGGTCAATCAGGTAACGAGGGCGGCATCAGCGTCACTTGCACGCAGGTGACCTCCAGCGATGCACAGAAAGCCAAGGCCGAGGAACTGCGCAAGCAGGGGCACGAGGTGGTCGAGACGAAATGGAGTTATGCGGGCGGTTAGTCTGGTGGGCAGGCAAGCCAAATGCCAATCTATGCATCGTGCGGCAGCGCGACCCCATGACTTCGAAGCATGGCAATCAGGCCGCTCAAGTGCTTATGATAATGGCGCCAACGACCGGAAGAGCTTCCGTAGATAGGGCGGCGCACCTGCGCGGCGCTGGCCGTGAGTGACGCTGACCGATTGTTCTGAATGTCGACGGCCTCATCGCTCCATGTCAATTGGCAGTGGCTTGCAATGATCGCGCCTATCCGCTTCGGCTCGCTTACCAGATCCTCGTAGACGACTTCGTGCAGCCGCCCGCCTAACGCGCCCCTCCAATGAGCCATCAACTTCTCGTAGGCCGCATAGTACCTACCCAAGCCTTCTAGATCGTAGCTAAAGGGATACGCATCGCCGAACAGCGTCCGGTACATGGCAAAGCAACTATCCAACGGCGAGCGTCGCAGCAGCAGTATTTTCGCGTTCGGTAGTGCGCGGCGGATGGCGCCAACGTACAGGTAATTCATCGGCAGCTTCTCGATCAGGCGTTCGCTCGGAAGTCCGGAATTCGCGAAGCGCGCGTAGTTCGAGGCGACCGTTTCAGGGTCAGCCGCCGCGGCCTGCTGAAATACATCGCCCGGTCCTTGCGCTGCCGACAGCAACGCCCGCGAGAAGTTCTCCGTCTCGCCGTTCGATCGAACGCCGGACAGCCCCGTCAAGATGCGTTCCAGCAGCGTGGTGCCGGAACGCGGCAATCCCACGATGAAAACATATCGTGATGAATCCACCGCCGCCTCGCCATTCAAATAAGAGGCCGAAGAGGCCAATAGCGCCTGCGGAAATACCTCTGCGATACGTTTAAGCTTGTGCTCATCGTTCGAGACCTGGTACGCGAGATTCGAACGGCGCGTCCTGGCGGCGATGTCAAACCAATGAAACGCTTCGTCGAAACGCCGCAAATCATCCAACTCCTTAGCGAGCGCGTAGCCTAAAAAAACCCGCGCGCGGGGATCATTGCCGGCGTGCGCAAGCTTTGCCTGCAGCTCCGCCACGTGGTTCGCGATCGGCTCCTGCACTCGAAGCTCCGACCTCAGTAGATATGAGGGGTACTGCTCGGGGTCGAGGGCGATGGCCCGGTCGCAGGCCGCCTCAGCATCGGCGAGTTTGCCGAGGCTTCTTTCGCTGCCGGCCAGGTTGTATAGGAACCTTGGATCCTTCGGAGCAATCTCGGTGGCACGCCGATACAAGCTGTTGGCGCGCTCGTGCTGCCCTAAGGCCATCGAGACATAGGCGAGTCCGTCGTAGGCATCCGCGACGCCTGTCGGCAGCTGCAGCGCGTCGTTGAGGACTCGTTCGGCATCCTCGAGGCGACCCTGCTTGAGCAGCAGCGAGGCCAGAAAACCGTGCGCCGGCGTACAGACCGGGACTCCCGTCACGCCCTGCTCGGCGAGCACGAGCGCTTCCTCGATGCGCCCGGCGCGCATCAATTCATAGGCTTTAATGCTGGCGGCGGGAAGCGGGGAAGCCATGAGATCTCCGAAAGATCGTGCGGCGTCCTACATCAGGTCGCGTCCGATGGGACTCTTGCTGATGCGCTCGAAAATCACCTTGTCGCCGTCGAGCGCCCGCACGGTTTCGTCGATTATAAACGTGTCCGGCGTCGAGGTGAGTTTGAACGCGACGTGGATGGTGCAATCCCAATCGCCGCGCTTGAAGCCGCCGGTATGCTCGCCTTCCCAACTGCAACTGTTGTTGTCGCCCTCGCGCATTCGCAGCTTTTCCTGCAGACCGTAGCCGCCAACGATGGTAGTGCCTGTATCACTCACCGTGGAGTTCATCGGGGGAGGATCCTGATGCAGGTTGTACCAGCCATTGGCGTCCGGCCCCTCTTCGACCAGAGATCCGAACAGCACGCCGGCTTTCTGCGGCGGTGAGTGTTTCACCGGAATGTCAAACACCGGGTCCGTGACGGGCGGGCGAACCGGCAGTTCCAAGCTCGAGGCACCGTGCGTGAGCGTCAGGGTCACCACTTCGGGCGATGGCCATACCAGCGGCCACAGGCTTTCCGACACGGATAGGCGTATCCGGTTGCCTTTCTTGAAACGGTGCGCGATCAGATTGAAGTCGATCCTGACGTCGTAAACCTGACCTGGCGTGAGCGCCACGGGATGCTCGTGTCCCTCGCGATGGGTCAAATTGAGAAGACCATAGCTCACGAGCCAGGACTTGCCCTCCGGCGTCACCTCGCACAATCGCAGCGCCAATTTTGCGACCGGCCGGTCGGAGGACACCCGGATTCTTCCGATCGGGTGACCGAGAATTTCTACATCCGCGGTCAGGGGCTGCGTGTCGAACACCAGAGATTTGCGATCGTCCGGGCTCTGCTCGGTCGGCATGCCTTCCGGCGGGAAGGGCAGCCATTCCGGCTTTTGCAGTCCGACGATTTTGTCGGCGCGATACGAAACGGTGCTCATCGCACCCGCGGCGGGCGACAGATGACCGTCATTCAAGAACCAGGTCTGCGGCTTCAATCCCGCCGGCGGCCAGGTTTGTTCCGCCACCCAACGGCCGGGCGTCTCGCCGGGATAAGTCTCCCAGGCGGTGCGATACGGCATGTAAGCCCGCAACATCGGCTCATCCATGATCCCGGTGGGCACGCCCGCGAGCCAATGTTTCCACCAGCGCACTTCTTCATGAGCCCAGTCGAGACTCGGTCCGGGACTGGTCCACTGCGGCGGACTGTGCCCCCAGGGCCCGATCAGGGCTTTGCGCGGCGAACGCACATGCTCGAGTATGCGCGGCACCGTATTCACGTACGTATCTATCCAGCCATCCACGATAAAGACCGGACACTTGATGCCTGCGTAGTTGCCGGACACCGAACCGCGCTGCCAGTAGCCATCGTTGCGCTGATGAGAAATCCACGTTTGCAGGATGTTGGGCGTGGCATTCAACCGTTGGTGCCAAAGCTCCCGCCAGCCCGCGCCGACGATGGCAGGATCCGGCGGCATGACCATGACGCCCTTGAAGGAGGCACCCCACTGCAGGTTCGTCATGCCGAGCGCGCCGCCGACGTAGTGCGCATCATCCGTGTAGCGCGAGTCCGTGCAGCACATCGGCATGATGGCTTTCAACTCGGGCGGCGAGAGCGCAGCGATTTGCAGCGTATTGATGCCGCCCCAGGATATGCCGCGCATGCCGACGTTGCCATTGGACCAGCTCTGGCGGGCGAGCCACGCGATCACCTCAACGCCATCGTTCAATTCCTGGTCGAGGTATTCATCGACCAGGACGCCTTCGGAATCTCCGGAGCCGCGGGCATCGACGCGAACATAGGCGATTCCATATTGGGCAAGTTCATGTCCCCAGACATCATCATAAGTACGGGTGAAATCGCGCTTCCGGTACGGAATGTATTCCCACACGACCGGGATCGGCGTCTGGCGCGCGCCGGCCGGCAACCACAGTCGCGCACTCAGGCGCGTGCCGTCCTTGAGAACGATCCACTCGTTATCGACCACTTCGACGGCGTTTTTCTCGGGTAACCGCCAGCCCTTTGCATCTGCGCTCTTCGCGGTAGCGCCCCACGGCGCCAGCGCGGCGGGCATTGCGGACAAGAGCACCGAGGAACGCAGCAAATCCCTGCGTGAAATGCTCATTTGTATTGGTAGCCGACGCGCAGCCCTATTTCACGCGGCGGGTTGATGAGTTCCGTGGTCAGGAGCGTCGGATCGAGGTAGAAGGGATTCAGCACCGCCGGAACCATATCCACCCGCCGGTCGGCGAGATTCTTGACGTAGGCGCCCAAGCGCCAGCCGTTGTGCCGAACATTGGTGTCCAAGTTCAGGAGGCCATACGGTGGTGTCTTGTACTGAGCCTGCGTCGAACTCAAGTAGAGCGGCACGACGCTCGAGTAGGTTCCGTTCAGGGAGATGTCCCAGTCATAGGTGGGCGCCAGGGCCCGCTTGTAGACCAGCGAGCCGGAGAGCGCGGTTTTCGGGCTGCCGGGCATTTGTTCCCCCGCCGTGCCCACGACCTCGTTCGGCACGATGGTGCCCGTCCCCGCGCCGTTGTTGGCCGGGTAGGAGAAACTGCTGGTCAGTCGCGCGTCCGTATAGGCACCGCCCACCATGTAAGTGAGGCCCGGCAGAAACAGCGGTCCGCTGATTTCGATCTCGACGCCATCCGACTGCGCGGTTTTGCCGTTGTACACGGCGAGATTCCCGGAGGGCAGGCTCGCAGAGATCTGCGGCTTGTCCCATCGCATGTCGAAGAGGGCCACGGTGTAGCTAAAGCCGTTGCTGAATCGGCCCTTCATGCCCACTTCGTAATTATTCACCGAGTCCGGTGCGTAGGTCGCGAGCAGCGGGCTTTCCTGGAAAATGCCGGTGAGCGGCACCGAGTTGGCGCCGCCGCGGCGAAATCCTTGTGACCAGGTGGCGTACAGGAACTGATGGTCCATCCACTCGTAGGAGGGATTCACTTTCCAGGTATTTTTCGATGCCGGGGCGTTGTGCGGAGTTGCCGGTATGAATGTATAGAACGTGTAGTCGTCATAGGACTGCGCATCGGTGAATTGCTGCTGGAAATGCCGGCCGCCAAAGGTGACGCTCAGTTTGTCGAAGACATGCCAGGTCAGCTCGCCGAAAACGGATTTGTCTTCGAAGTTCTGCGTGTCGAACTGGGTAAAGGGGGTATCGTTCGGCCCCACGGAGAGCAGACAGTTCGGAAACACCCCGCCGCCGGAGAAAGGAGCGGTGCAGCCTTCCGCCACGGATCGCTCGTAGGATCCGGGCGTCGAGGTGTACCAGTTGCCGATGGTCGTTTGCTTTTCGTAGTACACGCCGACCACCCAGTCCAGCAACTTGCCCGGACCTGTGTTCGATACCAGCCGTACTTCCTGAGTGAAGGTGTGAGCCGAATCGGTGAACCACTGGCCGTAGACAAAGCGCGGGTTGAGGGGATTGCCCGAGTAGTAGGCATTGCCGTAGGGATACCCACCCACACCGTAGGTGCCCTCGTCCTGCGTCATGCCTTGAGTCTTGTAGTAGGAACTCGTCGTGGACAGGGTCGCGAATCCCGCGTCGTAGCTCAAATCGAGGCTGGCGAGGGAGGTTCTGCGCCAATAGGGCTGATTGAACGAAGCGAAGTCCTGATAGGGGCCGCCCGAGGGAAATGTGATGCGCGGGTCTATGTAATACGCACCGCCCTTATAAGCTGTGTTGGTCTCCGGGCCACCGTCGCCGTTCAAACTCGAGTAGATGAAAGCAAGCTCGGCGCTGAACTTCTCCGTCGGCTTCCACAGGAGGCTGGCGCGCCCGGTGAACGTATTCTGATCGTTCCAATCCTTCTTGCCGCTGTAGATCGCCTCGCTGTTCACAGGATCGCTGGGATCCGCGAGCACCGGAGGTCCATAGAATTGCGACCCGGTGCGCTTGACGAGGCCATAGACATCGACGAACCCCGGCTCGTAGGCATACTTGCCGGTGACGCGCACCGCCACCGTATCGCCCACGGGAATATTCACCGTGCTGCCGACGGTATACGGATGGCCGCTCGAATGCGCGAGATTGCCGCCGCTGGCGTCGAGACTGGCGGAGAATTCGCCGATCTTGGGCGACGTCGGGATGATGCGGATGGCGCCGCCCAGGGCTCCGGCTCCGTAGAGCGTGCCCTGCGGCCCGCGCAGCACCTCGATGCGGGAAAGATCGTCAAGCTGGAAATAGCCCTGGATCGGCGAATTGCCGATGTAGACACCTACCGGCGACTGCTCGAAGGTGCGAAACGGACGTGTCACCGATTCGCCGGTGCCGTTGAGGCCACGGATGATGGGCGTGGTTGCGGCGCTTAATCTCGAGCCGAAATCAAACATGCTCAAGCCGGGCACTTGCTTGGCGAGCGAGGCCAAGTCGGTGGCACCCGAGCGCTCGATGTCATCTGACGAGACCACCGAGAGACTGTAGGGCACCGCTTCGAGCGTGAGCTCGCGGCGGGTTGCCGTTACGGTGATTTCCTGCAAGGTGTCGGCTTGCTGCGCCGCCGCCGGCTGCGGAGCGCCGTAGAGCGCGAAGAATACCGCGGCGCTAACCCCTGAAATGGCGGGCAGTATCTGCCCGGCGGCGGTGTGCGCAGGTTTCTTCTGGCGCATATGGTCTCCCCTGTTCACGTTTTACGCGGTGTTGTAAGTCGATACCTGGCCGCGGTGTTCGAAAAGGTGCCAAAAACGGCATCCGTCTGGTTTCGGGGATCCCTTCGCGCGGTGCGCCGCACGCTCTTTACCAGTCAATTTCGAAGACAATTCATCGTAAGCAATCGCTGCGGGGTTCAGAAATGCTTTATTTCGATAGCACTATCTTTTAACGCCGGACGCCCTGCACAGCGGCGGCGCTCCAGCGGTGCATCAAACCAAATCGCGTTCGATGGTGCTCACTGTCTCCTCTTCAAAGAAAACCTCTTCGCCCTTCATGAGCTTCACCGACTCCTTGATGGTGAAAGTCGTTGCTGTCGAGGTGAGCTCGTACGCAGTCGTCGATCGACAGTCCCAATCGCCGCGCTTGAACCGGCCATGGTTCTCCTGTTTCCACACGCAGCTGTTGGGCTTGCCCTCGATGATCTCGTTCAACTCGGTTCCGCTTCGGGTCATGATGGTGCCGATGTCGGGCACCGTGTAGGACGACTCCGGGGTATCGCGCTTCAAGGTGATGCGACCCTCGTCATTACGATGTGCGGCCTCTTGGGGAGGACGCCCTGTCAGACCCGCGAATGGGTTCGCGGTCTGCGGCGTGACCGGAATAGGGAAAGGCGCTTCGCTCGCCGGCACGGGCCGCACGGGCAGTGTGATGGAGGAGGAACCCAATTCAAAGGTGAGCGTCGCAATCTCCGGCGACGGCCACACCAGCGGCCAGAGGCTCTCGGACATCGCGATGCGAAGCTGACTACCCTTTTTGAAGCGGTGGGCCACCATGAACATCTTGATGTCGACGTCGTAGAATTCTCCCGGACTCAATGCGCTCGGATGTTCGTGCGATGTCCGATGCGTGAGATTGAGGAGGCCGTAGCTGACCAGCCAGGATTTTCCCTGCGGCGTGACTTCGGTCAGGCGCACCGCCAACTTCGCCACCGGCACGTTCGATGACACGCGGATCTTTGCCGAGGGATAGCCAAGGATTTCCAGGTCCGATTCGAGCGGCGTCGAATTGAACACCATGGAGTTCGAGTCGTCCTCGCTTTGCTCGGTCGGCATGCCCGAGGGCGGAAACGGAAGCCACTGCAGTTTGTCCAGGCCCACGATCTTGTCCGCAACATAGCGCGCGTGTTCAGGCTTCCCGGCCTGGCGCGACAATTTGCCGGCGGAGTTTAAGTGCCAGCTCTGGGTCGTGAGCCGCGGCGACGGCCAGGTCGATTCGGCTACCCAGCGGCCCGGTACGTCTTGCGGATACACCTGCCATGCCGTCGCATAGGGCATGTAAGCACGCAGCATCGGCTCATTCATGATCCCGGTGTCGACGCCTTGCAGCCATTGCTGCCACCATCGAACCTCCTCGTAGATCCAATCGAGTCCGGGTCCCGGATTTACCGCGTCCGGATAACTGTGACCCCAGGGACCGATCAAGCCCTTACGCGGCACGCTTAAATGCTCGAGCAGCCGCCCGACGACGTTCGAATACGTGTCGATCCAGCCATCGACCACGTATACAGGACACTTGATGTCTTTATAGTTGACGGCGATGGAGCCCCGCTGCCAGTACTTGTCGTAATGCTGGTGCGACACCCACTCGGCGAGAATGGCCGGCGTGGCATCCGCCCGACGACGCCACATCTTGGCCCAGTCCGGCCCCACAATCTCAGGATCCGGCGGCCCCGACATGACGCCCTTGAATCCGACGCCCCATTGAAAGTTGGTGAGTCCCAACGCGCCGCCGATGTAGTGAGCATCGTCGGTATAGCGGATGTCGCAACACCCCATCGGCATGATGGCCTTCAATTCCGGCGGCGCGAGCGCGGCAACCTGCAACGTATTGATGCCGCCCCAGGAAATACCTCGCATGCCGACCGAACCGTTGGACCATGCCTGGCGCGCGAGCCATGCGATCACGGAGACGCCGTCGTTCAATTCCGGCGGCGCATATTCATCGACGATGATGCCCTCGGAATCGCCCGAGCCGCGTACATCGACCCGGGCATAGGCAATACCGTACTGCGCCAGTTGCGTTCCCCAACGATTGTCGCGGGTGCGATACGCATCGCGCATGCGGTAGGGAATGTATTCGAGGACCACCGGCACCGGAGTGCTCTCGGCGCCCTCAGGTATCCACAATCTCGCCGCGAGGCGCACGCCATCCGGCATGGGAATCCAGGTATTTTCGACGACGCGCACGCCGCGCTTGGCAGGCAATGCCCAGGCCGCGCTCTTCGCGCCCGTTGGCGCCGCCCCCAAAACCCGCGAGACAGCCAACGCCGGCACCACGGCCAGAGTCCCCAAAACTGCGTCGCGTCGCGTGATCTTCATGCAAGTTCCCCCGGTCCTATGGCGCCACTACGCCGTTGACTGAACAGCGCTTGCGCGCCATCGACGCATGGCCATCCGAGGCGGGATGCTTGATGCGCGCTGTTCGCCGCATGAGTTGCAGCAGCGGCACATTGACTCGTTTGTGGATTTTCAGAAAGCGCCACGAGCATAACATCTCGCGCGACGAACACAGACATATCGAATTCAGATGGGAGAATGCAGTAATTCGATTGTGCTAGGTCATGGCCAGCCCACCACATATGAACACGCCGACTAGAACAAGACCTCAGAACGTTCCGGCGGCAGTCGGAGATTCAGCGCGCGCATGACAGCCGACTGAAGTCGCGGCAAGGCAGACCGCACCGACGTCACAACGGATTGCTCTGCAGCGCCACGCGCAGATTCTTGCGATTTGCCCGAAGATCGGCGCGTCGGTCGGGGAAGAAGGGAGAAGACCTGCGACTACTCGGGTGCCTCTGTGCGAACCATCGCCAGGCGGCTGGCATGCAAATCGCCGCGCACGATTCGCCATGCACCCAGAGTCAGTAGCGGCAGCACGTAAATTAAGAGAATGGCGTAAGCAATCCAGCGATAACCGCTGGCAATCAGCGCCACGAGCCCGAAACGGGCCGCGATAAACACAGAACCGCCGAGCACCAGCGCGGTGATTGCAAGACGGGCACGCCTGCCCAAGAGGCCGGCGCCGAGCGCATGCGCAATGCGTTCGTTGATCGCATGCACGCCACCGGTGCCGCTTTCCAGCAGCGCAACGAAAATCATCGCCTGGAAGACCCATCGAAACGCCGGGATGCCCAACCGCCCCAGCATGTAATCGGAGGGCAGGGTTTCATTCTGGATATCAGGCAGAAAAGCGACCATGCAGATGAAGAAGCTCATCGCGGGGATCATGGCCAGCGGGCCCGACCAAATGCCGGCGATGATGGCGTCGCGCGGACTCGCAAGATGGCGCAGTGTCGCCAAAATGATGACCGCACCGAAAATGTTGTAGCCGGCGTAAGTCACGCCGCCAATAAACCACGCGTGGCCCACGCTCGCGTCAGTGAATGCAGGACCGATCCTGCCGCCGAATTTAGCGAGCATTAGGATCACGAACAGTACGTAGGTCGCATACAGGAAAAACGAAGCGTACTTGAACAGCCTCTCGACGGCGGTGTTGCCATAGGTGGCGATCAGCGCGATACAAATCATCAGCAGCAGGGCGCCTTGCAAGGGCTGCGCGCCGAACAGCGCCTGGCCGATGGACCCCGCGGCTGCGGCATAGACGGCAAGGATCACCGTCACCGAAAGAAAATACGCGATCTCGAACAACGGCCAGAACGGACCCAGCAGCTGCTTAAAGAAGGTGCGGTAATCGAAGCTGCGCGTTTTGAAGGCGAACAGATAGGTGAGCACACAGACCAAGCTCCAGATGAGCAGCGCGGTCAGCATGCCGAGCAACCCGCCGCGGGCCCCGCTGGGAGTGAAAAACGTGGCAAGTTCCCGGCCCGTGGCATAGCCGCCGCCGATGACCACGGCCTTGAATGCTAATCCCGGCAACAAGAAGCGCTGAAATCGGCTGGCCGTAGACTTCGTACGCGGCCGCGAGGGTAAAGATGCATTTCGTGGGGGCAATCTTTCAGCCTTTGGGAAAAATTTTTTCCAATGGTTCAAAAGACGGTGCGGTCAGGGTATCGTTTCGCCAGGAGGATGCGATGAAAAACATGCTCAATGGACGGCCGCTGGTGAAGCCCGGTGCTGCCTTGAAGGCGTTGCGCGCCGAGCGCGGCTGGAGCTTGGCGGAGCTGAGTAAGCGCACGGGAATGCCGGTGTCCAGCCTGTCGAAAATTGAAAACGACAAAATGGACATTACGCTCGACAAGCTACTCAGGGTGAGCGTGGCGCTCGAGACCGACATCGCGGGCCTCTTCACCAGCCCGAGCGCGCCCTACTCGCAGGCGGAGCCCAGCGGTCGGCGCAGCATCACACGCGCCAACGAAGGCAAATCGGTCGACTCGCAGATCGGCAAATACCGCTATCTGGCCTATGACTTGCTCAACAAGCTGTCCTTTCCCATCGTGATCGATGTGACTG
Source organism: Steroidobacteraceae bacterium (assembly GCA_036494165.1). Taxonomy (GTDB): domain Bacteria; phylum Pseudomonadota; class Gammaproteobacteria; order Steroidobacterales; family Steroidobacteraceae; genus Bog-1198. The sequence continues at coordinate 111,092 of DASXOQ010000090.1, read as the reverse complement.
CCAAGAGCTTGGAGGAATTTGGGGAATTCAATCGGCATCCGGGCGAAGAACTCGTTTATGTCTTGGACGGGGAACTGGACCTCTATACCAACCTGTATCTTCCCGTGAATCTCAAGAAGGGCGATTCCATGTATTTCGACAGCAACATGGACCACGCCTATATCGCCGTCGGCGATCAACCCTGCCGCATTCTCTCGATCTGCGTCGCGCAAGAGCACGATCTGTTCAAGTACATGGAAAGCAAAGGCAAGACCATGGCGGAACTCGTCGGACCCCAAGCCGTCAAGCCCGCCAAACTCATATCATAGCCGATAATTATTTCTAATGGGAAAAATATTTCTCATTTAGAATGTCTTTTCAGGCAAAATGAGCCCTCAGTACCATCTGAGGGTCGGGAATGGAGTTTTGGCAGTCTGCGGAGTTCGACGACCATGAGCAGGTGTGCCTGCTGACCGACGCCGCCACCGGCCTTAGGGCCATCGTCGCCATCCATTCGACTGCGCTGGGGCCGGCGGCGGGAGGCACTCGCTTCAAGAGCTACGAGACCGACGGCCTGGCGCTCGACGATGCCCTGAGATTGTCGCGGGCCATGTCCTATAAATCCGCACTAGCCGGGCTGCCCTGCGGCGGCGGCAAGGCGGTGATCATCGGTGACCCTGACCGGGTCAAGAGCAAACCGCTGCTGCACGCCTATGGTCGCTTCATAAATCGGATGAACGGTTTGTTCGCCACCGGCGAGGATGTCGGGGTGTCGGTGGCCGACATTGATGTGATCGGCGAAGTGTCGCGCTTCGTCGGCGGCACGTCCCGCGATGGCGATACAGCCGCGTGCACCGCCGATGGCTATTTGCATGGGCTCGAGGCGGTGATCGAGCATCGATTTGCGCGGCGCGACTGCCACGGATTGCGAGTGGCGGTGCAAGGCTTGGGTGCCGTCGGCTGGGGAATTGCGGAACGTCTGCACGCCCGTGGCGCCGCTCTGACCGTCGCGGACGTGCGTGAGGAGCGTGTCCGCGAAGCGGTGCGGGCTTTCGCCGCATGCGCGGCGACTCCGCAGAACATTCATGCCGCCGACGTGGACGTGTTTGCGCCCTGTGCGCTCGGCGGCATCCTCACTGCCAACAGTGTCATCGAAATTCGCGCCTCAGCAGTGGCCGGCGCGGCGAACAATCAATTGGCGACGCCGCAGGTGGGCAAGACCCTTGCGGCACGCGGGGTACTGTTTGCGCCCGACTATGTCATCAATGCCGGCGGCATTATCGGCAGCATGGAGGCTTACTATCAGGCGCACGGGCGCGATGCGTCCGGCCTTGCATCGCTGCCCGTGCGGCTCGCAGCCATAGGCACACGTCTGCGGGAAATCTTCACAAGGGCGAGACGTGACGCCGCTACGCCCGAATGCACGGCCGAGGCCATCGCCCGCGAGATCATCGATCGCCCGCGAGGATAGATTATGGCCGGCCAGAAGAGCGTTTCGCTGGATGACAAGTACACATTCGGCAGTGTCGCGTTCTTGAGCGGCCGCCAGGCGCTGGTGCGCGTGCCGCTGCTCCAAAGAGAACTCGATCGACGCAACGGGCTCAATACGGCCGGACTGATCAGCGGCTACCGGGGCTCGCCCCTTGGCGGATATGACCTCGAACTCAAGCGTGTGCAACCGCTGCTGCAGGCGAACCAGATCGAGTTTCAACCGGGCATCAATGAGGATCTCGCGCTCAGCGCCCTGTCAGGCGCTCAGCAGCTCGGATTCGTGCCGGGTGCCAAGGTCGATGGAGTTTTTGGCATTTGGTACGGCAAGGGGCCTGGAGTCGATCGATCCGGCGATGCCATCAAGCACGCGAATTTGAGCGGGGTCGCCAGATACGGCGGCATTCTGCTCGCCTTCGGCGATGATCACACCGGCAAGTCCTCGACCACGGCGCATCAAAGTGATCTTACTCTCGCGAGCTACGAGGTTCCCATTCTCTACCCCGCCTCGGTTGCGGAGGTAGTCGAACTCGGACTCGCGGGCATCGCGTTGTCGCGCTTCTCGGGCCTTGTGGTAGGCATGAAGCTCGTTAACGAAACCGCCGACGGCAGCGCCGTGGTCGCCACGGACCGGTTACCGGAATTCGCCGAGCCCGAGCTTCGGCCGGTGCCGGGCGGCGTGCACATTCGAATCGAGCCGCGCGCACTGCTGGAACGCGACGCGCGCCTGGTGCGCCATAAACTGCCACGCGCCAGTGCATTCGCACGCGCCAACCGTCTCGACCGAATCAGCTACGGCGCCGAAATGCCGCGCCTGCTCATCGCGACGGCGGGTAAAGCCTACGCGGATGTTCTTTCCGCACTGCATGCGCTTCATATCAGCGACTCGGTGGCGCGACAAAACGGCATCGGCGTTTACAAGATCGCGCTCATCTTCCCGCTCGATCCCGCGGGCTTGGAGAGCGCCAGCAGCGCCTGCGAAGAAATCTTTTGCGTCGAAGAGAAGCGCCCGCACATCGAGACTCAGGCCAAACAGCTGCTGTTCCACCGCCCGCACCGCCCACGGATCAGCGGCAAGTCGGCGCCGACGGGCGAGGCCTTGCTGCCTGCGGACATGCCGCTCGATGCCGCCACCGTGGCCGAAGCGCTGGCACAAAGGCTCAAGGCCACGATTCCGGATATCGAGGAGCGCATACCTGGACTCGCTGCCGCGATCGGCGCCATGCAGGCGTGCAGACAGGCGCTCGCTGCCCCGATCGCCGTGCGCCGCCCCGCGTTCTGCCCCGGCTGCCCGCACAACACCTCGACGCGCGTACCCGAAGGCTCGTTCGGCGCCACCGGCATCGGCTGTCACGGCATGTCGTTGTTTCACGTCGAACGCAACCCCTTGCCCATGGGCCACATGGGCGCGGAGGGCGCGCAGTGGATCGGCATGTCGCCCTTCAGCGGTACGCCGCACATTTTTCAGAACATGGGCGATGGCACCTACAGTCATTCCGGCTCGCTCGCGATTCGCGCGGCAGTGAGCGCGGGCACGCGCATCACCTTCAAGATCTTGCTCAACGATGCCGTGGCCATGACCGGGGGGCAGCCGGTCGAGGGCAGCCTCGATGCGGCGGCGGTGGCCTCGCAACTGCGCGCCGAGGGCGTGAGCCGCGTAGTCGTCGTCGCGGAAGACCCCAAGCGTTGGAAGGGACGCCTGCCCGAGCGGGTGGAACTGCGCCACCGCGATGAGCTCGATGCCGTTCAGCGAAGTCTCCGAGAACATCCTGGCGTCAGCGCGCTCATTTTCGATCAGACTTGTGCGGCCGAAAAACGCCGGCGCCGCAAGGCCAACGCCTATCCCGACCCGGATCGGCGGCTTTTCATCAACCCTCTGGTGTGCGAAGGCTGCGGCGACTGCTCGGCCGAGTCCAATTGCCTTGCGGTGCAGCCGCTGCAAACCGAACTCGGTCGCAAGCGCAGGATCGATCAGTCCGCATGCAACAAAGACTTCTCCTGCCTGAAGGGCTTCTGCCCGGCCTTCGTGAGCGTGACGGGCGCGCGACCGAAGCGGCCGGCGGCAGCGAAAATGACCGACTCTCCGCCTCCACCTGCGGTGCCGCGGCTCGATGCCGGGTTCGACATGATCATCGCCGGTGTCGGCGGGACTGGCGTGTTGACGGTGAGCGCCCTGCTCGCCATGGCCGCCCGGCTGGAAGGATACGGTGCGAGCGTCTACGACATGACGGGACTGAGCCAAAAAGGCGGCCAGGTTTTCAGCCACGTGCGCATGCGGCCCAGTATTTCCGACATCGCGCCGGCGCGTCTCGGAAGGGCCGATGCGCACGTGGTGCTTGCCTGCGATCTCATCGCGGCGACCCAGTCGGAGGTGATGGAGACTTTGAATCCTGCTCGCACCGTGGTCATTGCCAATGGCAACACCCTTGCGACCGCCGACTTCCAGCTGCAACGCGATCTTGACGTCCCTCAAGCATCTCTTGCGGCGCAGCTTCGCGGCGCAGTCGGCGAGCGGATGCATTTGCTGGAGGCCTCGCAACTCGCGGAGCGGATGACCGGCGACTCGATCGCCGCCAATGTGGCGCTACTGGGCTACGCATGGCAACTCGGCGCCATTCCGCTCTCGCTGGGCTCGATCGAACGGGCGATCGAATTGAATGGCAAGGGCACGGCGGCCAATCTGCAGGCCTTTAACGCCGGCCGTGTGGCCTGCGCGCACCCGTTGCCGACGGCCACGACCGTCGAACCGAGCCTCGAGGAGTTCGTGGCGCGCCGCGCTCAAGAGCTTTGCGAGTATGGCAACGCGCGGTACGGCGCGCGCTACGCAACGTTGATGCGATCCGTGCAAGGCGCGGCCGCGCGGGTCACGGACGGGCGAGCATTCGCCTGGGCGGTCGCCCGCTCGGCATTCAAACTCATGGCCTACAAGGACGAATATGAGGTTGCGCGCCTCTACACCGACGGGCGATTCCGCCAGCTGCTCGGCAGCCAGTTCGAGGCCGTGCGTTCCGCCACCCTGCATCTCGCGCCGCCAATACTGGCGCGCCGCGATTCCGCCGGACGCCCGCGCAAGCTGGCTTTCGGCCCGTGGATATTCCCGCTCCTGAAGCTTCTGGCCAAATTCAAAATACTTCGCGAGACGCCGCTGGATCCATTCGGACGCAACGATGAGCGGCGACTTGAGCGAGAACTACGCGACCAGTATTTGAGAAGCATCGAGGCCTTGCTACCCACGCTATCGGCGGACACGCTCGCAACTGCCTCAAGCCTCGCCGCTGTGCCGCTCGAAGTGCGGGGTTTCGGCGATCTCAAACGGCGGGCGGCTGAACGCGCCCTGAAGCAGCTGCGCGTGCAATTGTAGGGCGCATCCGCCGGCAGCCCGCGAGGCCGACCGGACCCTTCGCATCCGAAAGCCCCCGCCCATCCACGCCTCTTCCCTACAGTCGATAATCCACCGTCAAGCCGACGGTGCGTGGCCGCACATAAAAATCCTGCACCGGCGGCAGGACGTTGGCGTTGGTGAGTCCGCGCCGGTCCGCGAGATTGTCGACGAAGGCCGTGAAAGTCAGTTGCTTCGCGTGCAAGGCCAGGCGCACATCAACCAGGTTGTAGTCGCCTTGGGGCAGACCGGTGTAGAAAATGCCTGGCGCCTTGCTGATGTAGCGGTCGGCAACGACCAGCGAGGGCGTCAGCGGGACACTGCTCCATTCATAGTTGAGCGCCCCGGTGGCCTGCCATTTCGAAGCCCCCGGCAACGTCGCGCCCTTCGGAACCACGCCTTGCCCGCTGCCCGAGTCGAACGGCTCGGCGAGCTTGGCGTCGACGTTGGTGAGCGACCCTGACAGGGTAAGCCCCTGCGTCACCCGGTACTTCGCCGTGCCCTCGAAGCCGTTGATCTTGGCTTTGCCCGCGTTTGCAGCGTAGTTAAGACCGAGGCTGGTCTGCAGGTGCAGCTGGACGTCGCTCCAGTCGATATGAAATATCGAGGCATCCAGCTGCAGGCGCTGATCGAGCCAGCTGGTGCGGGTGCCGATCTCGTAGTTGATGAGCGAATCGGAACGGAATTGCGCGGGTACGGAGGCACCGGGCGCGGCCGTGAAGAGATTCGGACCGCCATAGCGGAAGCCCTTGTCGACGAGCGCATACGCCATCATGTCTTGATTCGGCGTCCAAGTTATCGAGCCCTTCGGCAAGAAACCGCTCTGCTTCTGCGAGCCGGTGAGATCGCTGCTGAGCGCACCGGAACTTACCAGAGTGAGAAAGCCGTACGAACTGGTCTCGGCGCGATCCTGTGTTTCAAAGGCGCGGCCGCCCAAGGTCGCTTTCCACGCATCATTGAAATGGTAGGTGGCCTCGCCGAAAAGCGCGCTCTCCAATCCCGTGACCGGGATGGTGGCGTTGAGAACCACATCGTTGGGTGCCGAGAGCTCGCCGATACCGGCACCGAAAATCGGTCCATAGGCGGCTTCGATTGCTGCCGCCGCACCGGGGCCCTCCAACAAATTGACGAAGTGCTCGTGAGCGGCATCGTGCATGAGGCCAACCAGATATTCGAAACGGTCACCCGCCGGCGAAGCCAGCCGTGCTTCGAAGGTCGTGCCATCGCTCGTCGCCGGCTGGATGATGAGTATGGGCGAAACACCCGGCAGCAGGCCGCCGGCCGCGAGGGTGTAGTCCTGAACCGAATATTGAGTTTTCTCATGATAGGACGCGGTGACGGTAAGGGTGCCGATACCGAGGTCCTGATCCACACGAAGATTGTGCAGCAGAACTCTGAAGTCGTAAGATTCGCGCGCGGAGTCTTTCTCGAGGGGCGGGGTGAGGCCCGGCGTGTCATATCCTAAATCGCGCGTGTCCTGCGTCTGGTCCAGATACAAATAAGAGACTCGCGTGTTGTCACTGGGCGTCCATAGCGCCTCGATTCGGCCACCACGCACCAAGGTGCGGTTGGCATCCTTTTGTCCGGTGCCCAGATTGTCGATGTAGCCAGCGTCCTGCCGATAGATGTAGACCGCCCGGACCGCGAACACATTCTCGATGAGCGGCACGTTCACCATCATTTTGCCGGAGCCGCCGGTGCCGCCGTGCTTGGTGCTCTCCGCCGTCCCCTGCAGGTGCAGGTCGTATTTCTTAAGATCAGGCTGCGCAGCTTGGTAATTGATGGCGCCCCCGAGGGAGGCGGACCCGAACAACGTACCCTGCGGCCCCCGCAGAACCGCCACATTGTCGACATCGAAGGTATCGATGTCCGGCGTGGCCACCGAATTGTAGGGATCGGTGAGCGGCACATCGTTAATGAAGTAGCCCGTGGTGCCCTGGCCTTGATCGAGCCCCGTGGTAGTGGAGACTCCGCGGATGGCGACGCTGGAGTCGCCCGGAATCGAGGCATTGAACACGACGCCCGGCGTGCGCGTCAGGTAATCGGCCATGCTCTGGGCACCGAGTTGCTCGAGATCTCTACCCGTCATGGCCGTTACCGAACCGGAGATCGCCCGTACTTCTTCGGGTCGCTTCGTGGCGGTGACGATGATTTCTTGCAGCGAATCGCCAGGCATCGAACTGCCGGCGGTCGCACAAAGCGGCGCTGCGAGGCAGGCCATGAGCGCCCCCCAAAAGCCCTGCGAATTCGGTGTCATGACTATCCCCTTTACTTATAGTTTCTCTATTCTGACATTTACTTCGTATATAGCAATTATTTTCTCCGTGGAATCAATTTCCCGTCTCCAGCTCAAATAGGTCATTTGGAGGCCTAAACGAAGGCTTTCTCGTCAAAGTGTTCGACGCTGGACCTGGCGATCAAGTGCCAGATTACGCCGCACGCCAAAATGACTCGCTATTATTTTCAAAATGGATAATCATTGCTATATAGAAAATAGCGTTGGAAACCTCATGAGTGCCCGATCAACCCGCGTAGCGCTTTTGGCTCTGGCATTGGCGTTTCCTGGTGCCCAAGCCGCCACGACCGTGATTCATGCCGGTCACCTCATCGCTCAGCCGGGCAATGCGGAAACCATTAACCAGTCCATCGTGATCGAGGACGGCAAGATCACTGCCATCAAGGCAGGATTCGTCCCGGGCGACTCGGTCATCGAACTCAAGGACGCTTGGGTGATGCCGGGCCTCATCGACATGCACACCCACGTGAGCGGCCAGGAAAAATTGGACGAGCCCGTTGCCGGGCAAATTGCACTCGCCTACATGCAGAGGCCGGCCGAGGCGGTGCTCAATACGCTCCCAAGATTGAAGGCGTTGCTGATGAACGGATTCACAACGATCCGGAACGTCGGCGATCCAACCTATACAACCTATGCGCTGCGCGACGCCGTCAACAAAGGCATCGCACCCGGGCCGCGCATGTTCGTGACGGAAGTACAGATTAGCCTCGCCGGCGGCGACTACGATGCCTCCAACTGGGACGTTCGCGAAGACCTGGAAAAGTTCGTCAGCAATCGCGGCAATTGCTCCGGCGTTACCGAATGCGTGAAAGTGATACGCGAGGAAGTGCGGCGAGGGGCCGACCTCATCAAGTTCCGGCAGAGCGGCCTGCCGGCGGAGGATCCGCGCATCAAGATGTCCGAGTCCCCCGAAGAGATCAAGGCCATCATCGACACCGCACATCAGCTCGATCGTCGGGTCGCGGTCCACGTGGTTGGTTCGCCCGATTTTTTGCACGCGGTAATTGAGGCGGGCGCCGACACCATCGAGCACGGTCCCTTGGACGATGTCTCGATCGCCATGATGAAGAAGCGCGGGACCTTCAATACGCCAACACTGCTGGCAGGCAAGCTGATCGACTACCGCTTCAAAGAAGCCCTGGAAGGCGTGGGCAAGGCGTATCGCGCCGGCGTACCCATCATATTCGGCACCGACCTCGGCATCATGGCCCCGGAACAGAGTCACGAGGAGTTCGCGTTGCTGGCTCAGGCAGGCATCCCGCCCGCGCAGGTGCTGCGAACCGCAACCGTCAATGCCGCAGCGGCGCTCGGTCCTCTTGGCGAAGGTCTCGGCGCCATCGCGGCGGGCAAGACGGCGGACATCATTGCGATGAAATTCGATCCCGTCGCCCATATCGGCGATCTGGGCGCGCCTGGCAAGGTCGCCTTCGTCATGAAAGAAGGCATCGTATACAAGAACGAGCGTTAGGCGCGAGCGGAGAGTCATCGGGATGAGAGACACGGTTCATTCATTCCCGCGCGGTTCTTCTGGCGCCGCGCCCAGGTGCTGGAGGAACCGCCCTTTCAACGTTTGCGTTTATTCGCGCTTCTCGAACACCTGGAGTGCCCTTACCGGTGCCGTCACGAAGAACGCCATCGCTTCGACGCCTATTTCAGGTTTCACCTCTATCAATCGACTTCCGAAAATCCAATCCACGAGCGCAGGAGCGCACGCCATGAAAACGATCGCCGCATTGCTGCTGCTGGCCGCCAACTTGAGCTGGGCGGCTACGCCACCCGACGCACGCGCCATCATCGGAAAGGCCCAGGCCCTGCCTCCCGGCAGCGTGAATGACGCCAAGGCAGTCATGATCAATGGCATTGAGCAGTGGATCAGCGTCCGCGGTGCCGATCCAAAAAACCCGATTCTTCTCTTCATCCATGGCGGACCGGGTTCGCCGATGCTTCCGCTGAGCTGGACCTTCCAACGTCCATGGGAGGATTTCTTCACGGTCGCAGAATGGGATCAGCGTGGCGCCGGCAAGACTTTCTCGCTGGCCAAACGCCACGCGATGCCGCTCACCGTTGCGCAAATGCAATCCGACGCCGAGGAGGTGGTCCGTTATCTGCGGCGCACCTACGGCAAGGACAGGATCTTTGTGATGGGCCATTCCTGGGGCAGCATACTCGGTCTCACACTCGCGCAACGGCATCCCGAATGGTTGTACGCATACATCGGAGTTGGGCAGGTCGTCGACAGTCAGCGCAATGAAGCCGTCGGCTATCAGGAAACCCTGTCGAAGGCCCGCGAAGCCCACAACGTCGAAGCCGCGGCCGCCCTCGAGAAGATCGCACCCTATCCTGACGCAGGCGGATCGAGTTCACTCCAAAAGGTCATCGTCGAGCGGCACTGGGACCTGGCGCTCGGCGGAATGCGCTACGGAAAGACCGATGATGATGCCGATGAGGTGCGGCGATTGAGCCCCGCCTACGACGCCTATGATCGACAATCGGCCGATCTAGGCGAGCAACAGTCGGTCGTTGCACTGCTGCCGCAACTGTCATCGGTGAGTTTCGACAATGTCACCGACTTCCGGTGTCCGATCTTCTTTTTCGCGGGGAGCGACGACCGCACCACGCCGACCAGCATCGTCGAGGCCTACATCAAGACGATCCGCGCGCCGCAGAAGCAGCTATTCGAGATCCCGCATGCCTCGCACTATGTGGTCAACGAATCTCCTGGACTCGTGCTTCTTCACCTCGTCAATGATATCCGGCCGCTTGGCAGAGAGTGAGCAATCGAACCCACGTTCCTTAAAATCACGCGATACCGGACGCTCAGACAGAGCGCACGGAGCCTGACTTGCACCGGCGCAAACCCGTCAGCCTTTAGGGGGCTCGCAGGGCGGCGAGGTGCCGTCATGACAGAGGCCGGTGCGCGGATCACGATGCCCTGAGCCGGTACTGTCTTGTTGCGGCGGGTTCGTAGAGCAAGCCGAGGTCAGCCATGCGGCGGCGAGAATACTGATGATCAATTTCATGAGCGACTCCTTGTACAGTCAGCGACGACTTGCTTTGACATTATGACCCTTTGGCTCCCTTGGGTGTTCTTCTTCGGCCGCCTAGATCGGTCTGACCGGTATTACAGGCGATGTCGCCGCATGTAAGAGCACAGCGGCTGTCACTACTCGCGCAAGCCGACGCAGCACTTGACCCTGTGCTGCAAGAATCGGGTATTTCTCAATCGCGCTTTCTCGTAACCTCGCATGACTTCAATACGGGGTCGAAGACATGAGCAAGGCACTTGATGAAGCTTACCGCGTTGCTTCAGCCTGGATCGATGGGCTCAATCAGCGGTCCGTCTTGCCCCAGGCAGCCAGGGAAGACCTGGAATCAATCTTTCGAATTCCACTTCCTGAGACAGGGCTCCCCCCCGAAGAGGTTACTGCTTGGTTAGCCGAGCGTGCCGACGCTGGGATCATGGGCAGTGCAAGCGGCCGCTTTTTTGCCTGGGTCGTCGGTGGCGCCGTGGAGTCCGCAGTCGCCGCCGATTGGATGGTCGCCACTTGGGATCAGAACGCAGCGATCTACGCCCGTAGTCCCGCCTCCGCAGTGATCGAAGAAGTAGCTGGACAATGGTTGAAGGAACTTCTCGGACTTCCCGCTGACGCGTCCTTTGCCTTCACCACCGGCTGCCAAATGGCCCACGTGACCGCTCTCGCGGCGGCGCGTCACTCACTTCTCCACCGCAAAGGATGGGATGTTGAGGAAAATGGCTTGGGTGGCGCACCACCCGTCACCTTGATCGTCAATGATCAACGGCATGGCTCAATTGAACGGGCCGCTAGATATCTTGGATTTGGTCGTCGCGCACTGGTCCCTTTGCCCACGGAAGCACCCGATGTCATCGCTCCAGACACACTCGCAAAAGCCTTGAAGGCGAGAAGCGGCCCCATCATCGTCGTGCTGAATGCTGCGAATCTCAACACCGGCGCGAGCGATCCATTCGCTGAACTCATTCCGATGGCGCATCAGGAAGGGGCGTGGGTCCACATCGATGGTGCTTTCGGTTTGTTCGCGCGCGCCAGCCGCAAACACCGACACCATTTGAACGGGGTCGAGCTCGCCGATAGTTGGGCCACGGATGGGCACAAGTGGCTCAACGTCCCTTTTGATTGCGGAGTCGCTATTGTTCGCGATCACGCCGCGCATCGCGCCGCGATGACTCTCAGCGCCTCTTATATAGAGTCCGAGACGGAGGCCCGGGATCAAATCGACTGGAATCCGGAGTGGTCGCGTCGCGCCCGCGGCATACCTGTCTATGCCGCGATCAAGGAGTTGGGGCGGCGCGGCATCGAGGAACTGATAGACCGGTGCTGCGCACATTGCGAAGCGCTCGTGTCGGGAATCGGCACCTTACCTGGTGCCGAGATCCTGCATCCGGCGATTTTGAATCAAGGTCTCGTCCGATTCCGTGCAAGGGGCCAGACATCGGCGCAGGACGACGCCTTCACCGACATGATCACAAGAGCAATCAACGCGACAGGAGAAGCGTACTTTTCAACCACCACCTGGCGGGGGCAGCGTGCGATGCGAATCAGCGTGGTCAATTGGCGCACCACCTCGTCGGACGTCGCACGAGCAATAAAGGCGGCGAGAACCGTATTGAGCGATCAGCGGAATCTGCCAGCGTAAAGCTTTGCGGTCACCGGGCGCTCCCCACGGTCCGAAACTCGGTCAATCGGAAGGGCCGGCATCTGCACAGCCCGCTTTCTCGGTGCCGGATTTCGCCGCAATTCCACAGAATCTCACTGCTTGCCTCGTTGCGCTACCATAAGGGCCATGAGCTCGAACACATTCCCTGAAAAGTTGGACGCGCCGGTCGCCGGCGGCACCATGAAGGTGCGCATTTTGCGAACGGGCGTTGATGCGCCCGAACAAAGACTGGATCGCGTTGCCGTCGAGGCACCCCTCGAATACATGCTGCACCATCCTTCCCTTGGGGTGGAGTCGGTGTCCTTTGGAACAACCATGCGAACGCCGGGGGACGATGAATATCTCGCCGCCGGATTGCTGTATGGCGAAGGTCTCGTCAACCAGCGCTCGGATATTGTCGCCATTGAGTCGAGCACACGGCGTCCGAATGTCGTCAACATCCGTTTGGACGCGAGCGTCGAGATGGAAATGCAGTTGGCTACGCGGCGATTTTCGGCGGGCTCCAGCTGCGGCGTGTGTGGTACCACGGGGCTGGACGCCGCCATTGCGCGCGCCGCGGCGATTCACATTGCCGACACCGAACCTGTCGAGCTCGATCTCATACTCCGCCTGCCCGACTTGATGCGTTCTGCGCAGTCAAAATTCGGCGATACCGGCGGAATCCATGCGGCGGCGCTCTTCGATTTCTCCGGAAATCTAATCGCCATCGCGGAAGACGTCGGACGTCATAACGCCGTCGACAAATTGATCGGTGAGAATTTTTTGGCCGGGCGTCTTCCGCTGCGTGAACACGTTCTGTTGCTCAGCGGTAGAGCCAGCTTCGAACTCGTACAGAAGGCACTGAGGAGCCACGTCGCGGTTGTCGCCGCCATCGGCGCTCCATCCAGTCTCGCGGTCAATCTGGCGGTGGCTTCCAATCTGACGCTGATCGGGTTTTTGCGCCAGAAGCACTGCAACGTGTACTCGAGTCCGCAGCGACTAAAACCGGCGCATTTCTGGGAGAGCGAGCAGCAAACTGTCTAGTTAAGCGTGGGTCAGGTTACCAGCATTTTTGAGCGCTTCGCGCGGCGAGCGTGCCAAGGCAACGCATCATCGAGCGCCAGGACCGAGCCGGCTGCCGGCGATGCCTGATATCCCGGCAAGTTGGCCAATATGGCAGCCCAACTGACGCTCGCGAGCACACTACGCAGCGCACCCACGGCCGGACGCGACAAATTCTCCGTGAGGCACGCCAGGAAATAACTCTCCTGCACCAGCGGCTGAAAATGAAGTCCGAACTCAAGCGCTGCAGCTTTGACGCCCACACCCACGTCGGCTACGCCGCTCGCGATGCAGAGCGCCACCGCGACATGGGAGGTCTCATAGTGGGCTTGATATCCGATCAGCTCATCGGGGGAAACGGCATCTCGATTCAATAAGCTGTCGATGAGCATTCTCGTTCCCGAACCTGCCTGGCGATTGACGAAGCGCAGATTCAATCGCGAGACATCCGCAAGACCCCGCACCCGCGCGGCGAGTTCGCGTCGCATCATCAATCCCTGTGACCTGACCGAACAACCGATGAGCGTGTGATGTTTTGCGTTGAGCAAGGGCTTCAGTGCCTTGGAGAAAATGGGCGTAGCCAGGTTTGAGCAGGGAACATGGAACCCCGCCACGAGACACTTCCGCTCATTCAGCGAGCGCAGGGCATCCGCGCTCCCCTGAAAATCGATCTGAAGCCTAAGCCCTGCCGATTCGGCCAGGTGCCTCTGCAGGACGGGCAATGCCATGTCATGGCTTGCCCGCAGGGACAGCATCTGATTCCGCTCGTGGGGGACCTCGGCGAGTATCTCCGAAAGATCCGATTGCAACGCGTCGAGATGGGGCTGCATGCGCGAGCGGGCACGGTGTTCCGCCCAAAGCAGTCTTTCGGCGAACTGCGTAGGGCGGGCGCGTTGTCCCTGGGCCCAGATCACGAGTGGCTGGCCCAACGTCTTCTCCCACTTGCGCAGAGCCCCCCAGACGTACCGATACGACTTGCCCAGTCCTTCGGCGGCGCGACGGATCGATCCGCCTTCAAGCACTGCCGTCAGCAGTTCGAAGAGCGGATTTGCCGCCGCGTTTCGGTGCGCCGCGCCGGGTTCAACGGCATAACGAAATTGCAACTCAATGGAGGTCCCGCCAACCCTGGTGTCAGCGGGCTTTGATTCGAGGTCTGCGGGTGTCACCCCCGGATTCTAGCCCTTTTGGCTGGGGCGCACAGCCGCTGGCCTGCCACCCGCCCCTCGCGGTTTCGTCTCGCCGCTAGAAATGAACACTGGCCGAGGCGAGCACGGTCCGTGGCGAGCCCAGATGCGCGAGCAAATTGCCGGTGTTCGCGCCCGTCAGGTTGCTCGGGCCCACCGTTGACCAGTATCGACGGTCTGCCAGATTGTCCACCGTGAACCGAAAAGTCACGGGGAAACTTGCGATCTGAGATGTGTATCGGGCACCGAGATCAAAGAGGTTGTATCCCGCGACGACCAGAGAGTTGGTGTCATTGCCGGGGCGCGTGCCGCTGAATTGGTAATCGAAGATCGCAACCAGTCCGGGCACGGCGGGAATCTGATACTCGAACAGCGTGTTGCCTTTGATCTTGGGGGCGCCGACGTAAGTCTTGTCGTCGGTGCTCGCCAGCGGCGTGTCCTCGAGACGCGCATTGAGCAGGGTCAAACCCCCATACATCGTAAGCCCTGGGAGTATTTCCCCCACCGCCGAAAGCTCCAAGCCCTTGTTGATTTGATCGCCGGTGATCTTGAAGACATTGTCGGCGGGGTCAATGTTGGCAAAAGGCCGTTCGATGCGAAACACGGCGGCGGTGAAATCGATCTTGGCGAAGGTCGCCTTGTAACCCAATTCGTATTCTTTGCTGCGGTAGGGACTGAGACTCGCGCCTGAATTGGCGGTCCCGGCGGGCGCCAAGTCGCCGGCCTGCAGACTGCTTGCGAAGGTCGCATAGACCGTCATGCTGCTCTGGGGCTTGAAGAGCAGGCTCGCCGTCGGGCTCGCGCCTTCGTTCGAGTACTCGGTGACCCGCGCCGCCTTGTTGTTGAAGTTGTTGACGTGGAACCAGTCCTGGCTGACGCCGAGCCTTGCTCCCCAATATTGATTGAAGCGCAAGGTGTCGCCGATGTTGACGCCCTGCTGGTAGGTGTCGGAGGAGTCGAAATTGGCGTTTGCGTTGACCACGCCGGCGAGCGGATAGGGATAAAACTCGGGGGAATCAATGGTCGCGGTTCCCAGGCGCAGTCGCGCTGCGGTCGGTGTACTGAGCAATGAGTAGGACGACGCACGATAGCCGGCCGAACCTATGGTCAAGTCGTGAGCGATGCCGAACGTGTCGAATGTACCGTCGAGATAAGCGGTGTCGCTGGTGATGACGAAGCGCGGCGCGAAGGTCGAGCCCATGGACGAGGTGTAGGCGCCCGCGTTTGAGGTCAGGTTGTTCACCTGGGTGTTGATGTTTCGGGTGGCATCTTGATTGAGCACGCCGGCAACCAGGTGCCAGTTGGAACTGAAGTCGTGCTTGATCCGCGCGACCGAAATTTGGGTTTTAAGGTCGGTGCCAAGATATTCCTGGTTGTAGCCTGCGAGCTTGGGATCAGGCGCCGAAGGCAGCTTGATTTTCTCGCTGTAGGTGAACCATCCGGGATAGCCCAAGTCGGTGAGGCGATAGTCGCTGAAATTGAGCTCTAGCACCGTGGATTCCCACGGTTGTATGTCGATGCCCAAATCACCGAGCTCGCGCTTCTGGTGGCTGTCCTCGACGAAACCGTCGCCCTCGCCGAAGACGCCGTTGAAGCGATACTTGACCACGCCGTTGCGATCGAAACGGCCGCTGACATCGAGATGCCCGGTGCCGATGCTGTCGCTGTTATAGGTTACGGTCGCTTCCCGATAATCGTTCTGCGTGGGGCGTTTCGAAACAAAGTTGAACATGCCGGAAGGGTTCGCCGGTCCGTAGAGCGAAGCCGAGAGTCCATTGACCACCTCGATCTGCTGAAACTGCTCCATGGCGTTCGCCACCGTGACGAACATCGTCATGCCGTCGAGACGCGAGTTTTGGAAATTTCCGCCTTGCATGCCGCGCGTTTGCGGTCGCAGGATGTCCGGACCCTGCTGCTCCTGATAGGCGACCAAAGGAAGATACTTCGACACGTCCTTGAAATTGATCGCCTGTGAGTTCTCAATCAAATCAAGCGGCAGAACGGAAACCGTGTACGGTATGTCAAGAAGCGGCGTGGATCCCAACGGCCCAATCGAGTCGACAGTCTCCACCCGGTAGTTGTCATCGATGCGGTTGCCAAGCACCGTAACCCCGGGAAGGGGTGTCGCGGGCCTTGCGGGAGTCGAGTCGTCGGCCTGCGCGGTTTGGGTAACAGATGCTGCAAGGCAGGCGAGCGGCAATACATAGGCGAGCTTTATCACTTGATAACTTTTCCTTTTGAATCAACGGCTTTTATTGTTGACGCCAAGCTAGCACGCGCCTATTCAGAGCACGATATGAACGGCCGCGCATAAGTTGAAGCACCGTCACGTACATCTCTCGTAGACTTCCCGCTGTCATGACGTACTCCAATTCCACACCGTTCACGCCGGCGCTCGCCGAACTTGCCATTCGCGGCGAGCTGAAGCTGCTCGAGCTCGAACACCTCCCGATCGAGCGGTGTATCGGGCGCTATCTTCGCCAGGATATTTATCCCGAGCGCGACAATCCGCCGTTCGATCGGGTGTGCATGGATGGGATAGCGGTCAGCAGCCGCACGGTGCGCGAAGGAGTTCGCCGCTTTGCGATCGAAGCATCCCAGCAGGCCGGTGCCGTGCCCATGGTATTGGGCCATGAGCGCAACGCAATCGAGGTGATGACCGGCGCGGTCGTCCCGGAAGGCACCGACTGCATCATTCCACTGGAGGAGTACGAGTCCGGCCCGGACGGCGTCCTGTTGCACGCTCATGCCAAAAGCGAACCTTTTCGAAACATCCAGCGCAAGGGGGAAGACGGCAGCCCTGACGTTGCCATGCTCAAATCCGGGGCGCGTCTCGGCGCGCCGGAACTCGCCATCGTCGCTTCGGCGGGACTTGCGAGCGTCGCGGTCAGTCGGGAGCCCAAGTTCATGGTGGTCTCGACCGGAGACGAGCTGGTCGATCCCGGCCAGCCCATCACCGACTTTCAGGTGCGCCGTTCAAACGCACACGCCGTTGTCGGCGCTCTGCACAATCGCGGCTTCGGGCACGTCGGCAACGATCACATTCGGGACGATGAGGGTGCGATGCGAGAGCGGCTCTTAAAGCA
The DNA here is from genome assembly GCA_036494165.1 of Steroidobacteraceae bacterium. Lineage (GTDB taxonomy): Bacteria > Pseudomonadota > Gammaproteobacteria > Steroidobacterales > Steroidobacteraceae > Bog-1198. The sequence continues at coordinate 93,944 of DASXOQ010000090.1, read as the reverse complement.
TCTCGAGGAACGCGACATCCTCGTCTTAAGCGGGGGTGTTTCCAAAGGAAAGTTTGACCTCGTTCCCAAGGTGCTGAAGGAGATCGGCGTGCGCGAGGTCTTCGCGCAAGTCGCCCAACGACCCGGCGCACCGATGTGGTTCGGCGTGGGACCAGGAGGCCAGCTGGTGTTCGGCCTGCCGGGAAATCCCGTCGCCACACTCGTCTGCCTGATCCGTTTCGTGATTCAGGCGGCCGAGAGAGCGATGGGCGCGCTTGATCGCCCAGCCGAGCACATCATGCTCGTGTCCCCGGTCAAACGCGGTCGGGCCATGACTTACTATCTACCGGTAACGCTCAAACTGGGCGAGAGCGGAAAGCCTGGCGCCGAGCCGCAACCGACGAACGGGCCGGGCGATTTTCTTGGGCTGGCGGGCACCGACGGCTTCGTCGAATTGCCGCCGCGGCCGGAAGGCTTTGAAGCAGGATTCGTCGCCCCGCTGCATCGCTGGTGAAATCGCACCGGCTCTTTAGCCTGGCGGTATAGCGTGGCCGAAGCGTGCCGCAATCGTCGCCAGATCCTCGCGCGTATTGATGTTTGCAAACGATTCTGCCGATTCGAATCGCACCCGCTTGGCACCCAGGGCATCGAGCAGACGCCACAGAGACGGATGCGCGCCATGCGCCAGCGCGCCTTCCACTGCGGGAAGTAACGCCACCGGCCAAATCGCGCAGAGCGGCTGCGGGCCCTCCGCCGTTTCGGCGAAGCTTGCGCCACCCGCCCCCGCTTCGATAAGCCGCGAAAATAGATCGGGCGGCAGGAGCGGCGCGTCGCAAGGACTGACCGCCAGCATTTGCGCTGCGCGCGAAGATGCCCATTTCAGACCCACTTTGACACCCGCGAGCGGCCCCAAGGCATCGCCGGCCTCGTCATAAAGCAGGGTCAGCCCTTCCGCACGGGCAATGGCCTCGGCTTCAGTCTCGTGACGCACGTTGGCGCCGACCGCGAAGCAGCTCCCGCGCAGCCGCTCCGCTGCCCAGCTGAGCAACGATCTTCCCGCCAGGAGCGCGGCCGCTTTCTCTCCACCGAACCGCACGGACCGTCCGCCGGCAATGACAACGCCGAGGATACGATCGGGAGTTTCACTATGAGCGTTTACCAAGGCTGCTCACCTCGAACGTATAATAGTCTCGCCACGATGCGATGAGGACAGACGATGACAATCACTTTCCGCGCCACGATTCTACTTGCCCTTGCCTTCACCGCCGGCGCCGCGAGCGCTGAATCGGTCGAGATTTTCTCCGCCGGGAGCCTGCGCAATGTCGTGACGGAGTTGAGCAAGACCATGTCCAGCGAGTATGGCATCGAGGTTACACCCACCTTCGGCGGCTCGGGCTTGATGCGCGAGCGCATCGAGAAAGGAGAGAAGGCGGACATACTTCTATCGGCGGATGTTGGCTCGCCTCAAAAACTCGCCGCCGAAGGCCGTACCGTGGTACCCCCGGTCGCCTTCGCCAAAAATCGCATGTGCATCGTCACGCGCCGCTCGGCTCATATCACTCCGGGCAATTTGGTCGAGCGGATGTTAAAGCCTGAAATTCGCATCAAGACGTCCAAGCCCATTGCGGATCCTTCCGGAGATTACGCCTGGGCCATCTTCGATCGCATCGAGACTTTGCACCCCGGCAAGGGAAAAATTCTCAAAGAAAAGGCGGAACGGCTGATGGACGCAAAGGCTGCCAACGTCCGCCCCGATCAGAGTCCCGCCGTTGCGCTTTTCTCGGATGGCCAGATCGATCTCTCAATCACCTATTGCAGCGGCACGGCGGCCCTGGAACATGACCTTCCGGAGCTTACGAGTTTCGAGGTGCCGGCGATGCTCGATCCCCACCCGCTCTACGGCTTGGCGCTGCTGTCGAACAAGCCCGAAGCGATGCGCGTCGCCTTGTTTCTGCTATCGGAACGAGGCCAAGCCATCATTGCCAGGGCCGGCCTCGTGCCCATTCTGGGATCGAACGCCCCTGCGCCATGAACGCTACCCGCGTGCTCGGCATCACCGGCTGGAGCGGCTCCGGCAAGACCACGCTCATCACCAAACTGATCCCGGCGCTGGCTGCGCGAGGGCTTCGCATCGCGACCTTGAAGCACGCCCACCACTCCTTCGATGTCGATCAACCCGGCAAGGACTCCTACGTGCACCGGCAGGCGGGCGCCTCCGAGGTCATCGTATCTTCCGCCCGGCGCTGGGTTCAAATGCATGAGGTGGGCGCCGGCAGAGAGGCGAGTCTTCGCGAACTTCTCGAACGGGTCTCGCCCTGCGACCTCGTCTTGATCGAAGGCTTCAAGAGCCAACGCCACCCCAAGCTCGAGGTCTATCGAGCCGCGAACAATCAGAAGCCTCTCCATCCGGAAGACGATCGTATCGTGGCGATCGCGAGCGACTCGCCGTTTCCGGATGCATCGGTCCCGCAGGTCGACCTCAACGACATCGCGGCGGTGGCCGAACTGGTCTGCACGCGCTCGGAACCGCTGGATGCGGTCATTGCCGCGCTTCCCCGTTGACCGTCAGGCGAGTTCCACGGGCTCCGTCACGGGCGACACACGCGCCGCGCAGAACTTGAACTCCGGAATCTTGCCGGCGGGATCAAGCGCCGGATTGGTGAGCAAGTTGGCGGCCGCCTCCGCATAACAGAACGGCATAAACACCATGCCGACGGGCACGTCGTTGTCCGCCCGCACCCGAAGCTCGACCGCGCCGCGACGTGTCTCGAGGCGCAGTTTCCCCCCTGCTTCCAAGTTCAGGCGATGCAGTTCGCGGGGCGAGAGGAACGCCACGGCCTCGGGCTCGAGATCGTCGAGCACCTCGGCGCGTCGTGTCATGGCGCCCGTATGCCAATGCTCGAGCACCCGTCCGGTCGACAGCACCATGGGATAATCCATGTCCGGCACCTCGTCGGGCGGCCTGATGTTCGCCGGTACGATCTTCGCGCGGCCGTTCTCGGTCGGATATCCGTTGTCGAAGATGATGGCGTTGCCCGGCTGGGCGGGGCCATCGACGGGATACGTGACCGCGCCTTCGCGCTCAAGACGCTCCCAGGTAATGTTGTTGAACGAGGGCATGGTCTTGGCCATTTCGGCAAAGATGTCGGCAGGACCTGTATATTGCCAGTCGAGCCCCAGCCGCCTCGCGACCTCCTGAATGATCCACCAGTCCTGACGCGCATCGCCCGGCGAGGACACGACGGGCTGCGCAATCTGCACGCGGCGGTCGGTGTTGGTGAAGGTGCCTGTCTTCTCCGCGAACGCGGAGGCCGGCAGTACCACATCGGCGTAGAAAGCGGTTTCGGTCAAGAAAAGGTCCTGCACGACCAGATGATCGAGCATCGCGAGCGCCTGCCGCGCGTGGTTCAGATCGGGGTCCGACATCGCGGGATTCTCGCCCTCGACATACATACCATTGATCTGCCCTGCATGGATCGCATTCATGATCTCGACGACGGTAAGACCCTTTTTGGGATCGAGCTTCACGCCCCAAAACTCTTCGAACAGCGTCCGTACCTTGGCGCTCTCGACCGATTGATAGTCGGGATACACCATCGGAATGAGCCCCGCATCCGAGGCGCCCTGGACGTTGTTCTGACCCCTCAACGGGTGCAGACCCGTCCCCTTGCGGCCGATCTGCCCGGTGATCAGCGCGAGCGCGATCAGGCAGCGCGCATTGTCGGTGCCATGCACATGCTGGCTGATGCCCATGCCCCAGAAAATGAGGGAGGCCTTGGATGTCGCATAGAGACGCGCCACTTCCTTAAGCGTCTCGGCGTCGACATCGCACACCACCGACATGGCTTCAGGGGTGAAGCCCGCGATGTTTGCCTTCAATGCTTCAAAATTCTCCGTGTGCGCGGCGATGTAATCCTCATCGTAGAGCTTCTCGTTGATGATCACGTTCAGCATCGAGTTGAGGAGCGCCACGTCCGAGCCTGGCTTGAATGCCAGATGCCTGTACGCATGCCGCGACAACGCCTGGCGGCGCGGATCGATCACGATCAGCTTCGCGCCCTTCTGCTTCACGGCGTTCTTGATGAAGGTGGCGGCCACCGGGTGATTGACCGTGGGATTCGCGCCGATGACGATGATGACTTCGGCATCGAGCGCGGCTTCAAACGGCGCAGATACCGCGCCGGAGTTCAATCCCTCCATGAGGGCTGCCACCGAGGAGGCATGGCAGAGGCGCGTGCAGTGATCCACATTGTTGGAGCCGAAGCCGGTGCGGACCAGCTTCTGAAATAGATAGGCTTCTTCGTTGGAACCCTTGGCCGAGCCGAAGCCGGCGAGTGCCTTCTTGCCTCTCGAGTCGCGGATGACTTTGAATCCGGCCGCGGCCCGATCCAGCGCCTCCTCCCAGCTCGCTTCCCGAAAATGCGTCCAGGGATTCGCAGGATCCACTTGATCGTAGGTGTCCTTCTTGACCCCCTCGAGGCGGACCAGCGGTTGAGTCAGCCGATGCGGATGATGCACGTAGTCAAAGCCAAAACGCCCCTTGACGCAGAGACGACTGTGATTGGCAGGTCCATCACGCCCTTCCGCGTAAACGATCTTTTCGTTGGCGACCTTGTAGGAGACCTGACAGCCCACGCCGCAGTACGGACAGAGCGAGTCGACCGAGCGATCCGGATACACGGTTCGTGTCTCATTGGCGTCGAGGTATGCGGCAGGCATCAGGGCGCCGGTTGGGCAGGCTTGCACGCATTCTCCGCAGGCCACGCAGGTCGACTGACCCATGGGATCGTCGAAATCGAACACCACCTTGGCCCCGTGCGAGCGATAAGCCATGCCGATGACATCGTTCACTTGAACTTCGCGGCAGGCGCGCACACAGAGGTTGCACTGGATGCAGGCATCGAGATTGACGCGCATGGCAGGATGCGAGGCGTCCGGCGTCCAGCGCTCCTCGGTGGGGAAGCGGCTCGTCGCAACCTGTACGAAATCCGCCTGGCTCCAGAAATGCGAGTCAGGATCGTGCGAACTCGCGCGCGCCGGTTGGTCAGAAACCAAGAGCTCCATCACCATGTGGCGAGCGTTCGCGGCGCGTTCAGTCGCCGTCTTGACCTTCATGCCCACCGCCGGAGTGCGCTTGCAGGAGGCCGCGAGCACGCGCTCACCCTCGATTTCGACCATACAAGCGCGGCAGTTGCCGTCCGGTCGATACCCGTGCGCGGGCTTGTGGCAAAGGTGCGGGATGTGGGTTCCCAGGCGCTGTGCGACCGCCCAGATGGTTTCACCGGGTTCGGCCTCGGCGCGTTCGCCATCGAGTTCGAAAACGATGCGCTGTTGGCTCAAATTCTGCCCATTGACAGGCCCGCTCGGCACCACGCCGGCTTCGCCTCCCGACTTCGTGCCCTGACTATAAGTGCCGCCGGCTTGCGGCTTCGCGCCCGGGGCCGGACCGCCGGCATCCTCGGTGCGGGGTGCGCGGACTTCCTGAGGTTCCTGAGGCGTCTCTTTGGGATGATCATTCATGAGTGAACTACCTCGACGACCCATTCCCCGCGGGGAACAGGTCCGGAAAGAATTTGATCACGCTGGTCAGAGGATTCGAAGCCGCCTGGCCAAGCCCGCAAATGGACGCATCGCGCATGCACTGGGCGAGCTCGTTCAGAAGCGCCGTGTCCCAGTTGCCGCCTTCCATGAGCATGCGGGCCTTTTGCGTCCCCGATCGGCACGGCGTGCATTGGCCGCAGGACTCGTCCTCGAAGAAGCGCATCAGATTGAGCGCAGCACCGCGGACATCGTCCTGATCGGACAGCACGATCACCGCGGCCGACCCGATGAAGCAGCCGTATTTCTCAAGCGTGCCGAAATCGAGCGGTATGTCATTCATGGATGCGGGCAGAATTCCGCCCGAGGCGCCGCCTGGCAGATAAGCGGCGAAGGTATGACCCTCGCTGATGCCGCCGCAAAATTCATCGATCAACTCCTGAATGGTCACGCCCGCCGGCGCGAGCTTCACGCCGGGATTCTTGACGCGACCCGACACTGAATACGAACGCAGGCCAAAGCGGCCGTTGCGGCCGTGGCTCTTCCACCAGCCCGCGCCCTTCTCGAGAAGATCGCGAATCCAATAGAGAGTTTCCACGTTGTTGATCAAGGTGGGCCGGCCGAAAATACCGACCTGAAAGGGGAACGGCGGCTTGTGACGCGGCAATCCGCGTTTACCTTCGATCGACTCGATGAGCGAGGACTCCTCGCCGCAGATGTACGCGCCCGCTCCGCGCCGCAAATGAAGCGTCGGTCCGCCGGGCGGCAACTTCAGGATCTCGTTGGCGAGAATCTGGCGTGCGATCGGATATTCATCGCGAACGTATATATAGACATCGCTCGCCTCGACCACGTGCGCGCCGATCAAGGTGCCTTCTAGAAACCGGTGCGGATCCTTGTTTAAGTAGTACTGGTCTTTGAAGGTGCCCGGCTCGCCCTCATCGGCGTTGACCGCCATCAGGCGCGGGCCCGGCTCGCCTCGAACGGAACGCCACTTGCGCCCGGTGGGGAACCCTGCGCCCCCCAGGCCCTTGAGCGCGCCGTCATCCAAGATCTTGAGGACATCGTCAATCGCAAGCTCGCCCGAGCGCACTCGCTCGAGCGTTTTGTAGCCACCGCCGTCTCGGTACGCCCCGTAATCGATGTAGTCCGGAATGTGCGGGTGATGGTCGCCGTGGTCGATCGCGTGCTTCACGCTTGTCGCGCTCGCCCGCCCGATGAAGTTATGCCCCACCTCCGCCGCCGGCGCTTGATCGCACAACCCGACGCATGGGGCGCGCACCACCCGGACGTCCGGTCCCAAGTCATTTTGGAGCGCCGCAAGCAGTTGCTCCGCGCCGAGCATTGCGCAGGTCAAGCTGTCGCAGACCCGAACGGTCAGGGCTGGAATGTCTTGATCGCCCTCCTTGATGACGTCGAAATGCGCATAGAAAGTGGCCGTCTCGAACACCTCTGCGAACGAGAGGCGCATTTCGGCAGCCAGCGCAGCAAGGTGCGCGGCGGAGATCTGCCCGAACTCGTCCTGGATCAGATGGAGATACTCGATGAGCAAATGCCGCTCGCGCGAGCCCTCACCCAAGAGGCCGCGAATCGTGTCCTCGGCATGCGGATCGACTTGCCGGCCTTTCGGTACGGGGCGGGCCCGGATTCGTCCGCGGCCGGGATGTTCAAACTTACGGACTTTTGACGCGTTGCCCGATGAACTGTGTTGACTCATATATCAGCAGACTACCTCTTAGCCTCATAGCACGCCATAGCGAACCTACCAAGCCGCTAAGTCTTTATTTTTCAAAAGCTTAAGCCGCTTTTGGCCGCTTGCAGCGGATTCGCTTAGGGAAAAGCTTTCCTCAAAAGGGTTCGAATCGCTTCGATGGTCGTTGGTTTCGAGATTGTTCGATACAGGGGCCCTTCTGAATCCCCTTCAATCCTACTCGGAAACGCTCGTACGATCGGTCGAACCGGCCGGGGATCTCGCCGGAACGCGCCCTTTGTCCCGAACGCCCCGTAGGTCGCCTTCCCCGAAGGATGACTCTTTTATCTTGGCGAAAACCTGCGCGACGATGGAGAGCGCAATGGAGGCCGGCGAATCGGCCCCGATATCAAATCCCATGGGGCCGACCAGTCGAGGTTCGAGCCGGGCACGAATGTTCGGCTCCAAACCTTCCAGCAGTCTTCCGCGCCGCTGCGCCGGACCCAATACACCGAGGTATGTTGAGTCACAGTGCGCGGCCAGCCTCAGGTAGCGCGCGTCGGCCTGCAAATTATGGCTCATGATGACAATGGCCGCCGGCTGCTCTTCGCTCAAAAATGATTGCAGGACCGCATCGTCCTTCACGAAGAGACGCCTTGCCTCGCCAAACTCCGTGCGGGTGAGGGCGGGCTCGCGATGATCGCCCACGCTCACACGCCATCCGAGCGCCAAAAAGCCTTGCACCACCGGCACCGCGTCGGGACCCGCGCCGAGCACCAATACTCGCGGCAGACCTTCCAGGAGCTGCTGCAGCGCAGTTACCTCGTGGCCATCGATCACGGCGGATAAGCGGGCAATCCCCGGGCTGACGGGTTCGAGACCGGTGACGGCGTCTGTGAGGCGATCGATTGGACTTGGCTCGGTGGCTTGGGCACTTCCATCCAGCGGCCTAATGAGACTCAATCCGTTGGGAATGTGCGGATGGGTCGACGCGGTGACACAGATGATCTTTCGCGGAAGCTGCGTCTGCCACGTGTGGACGATTGAGCGCATGGGTTCATAATCAGTGTCGGCGGAAACGAGTTGCAACAGCAGGCGAGTAAGTCCGTTGCAGCCGATACCGAGGCCCCAGAGCGCGTCCTCATCGCCACGAAGGTCGTAGCTGACACTGCGGGCGCCGCCATCCTTGAATACCAGCTTCGCGTGCTCGAGCAGATCCCCTTCCAGGCACCCACCGCTCACCAGACCGTGGTAATGATCTTGGTCATCGATGAGCATGCGGCTTCCGGCTTTTGAATAGGTGGACCCGCGGGTTTCGATGACGGTGACCAGAACCAACGGCGTGCCCCGAGCGCGGCGTTGCTCGAAGAATTGGATGAGTTGCATGCTGGCCATGAACCCGAATTATCCCACGTTTGGGCGATTGATGACCTGCTTGGAAACCGGGTGAATTGCTGAGCCGGGGCGTCGCTTGAGCTCATCGTGCGACGCCGCGATCTGACGTGCCGGTCTCAATGGCCGCCTAGAGCACTTTTGGATCCGTGTCCTGAACTACTGAAAGCCCGCGACGGCACTGAGACCACATGTTCACCGCGCTTACTAGCATAACTGTCGTGTGATCCTTGGCGAACGGTGAACGTCGGCAAACCTTCACTCGCTGATTTCAAGTCTGGGGAAGTGGACATGCGATGAGGGCCAAGACCATTGAAAGACCAACTCGTCTTTGATCTCTCGTCTACCAGTCATTGGGTGATGATCGCCAACGGATATCATTCCCGACTGCGCGATGCCGGTGGATCGCGGCTAGCTCACCTTCCTCCCGGGAATCGCGCGCAGGTCCTCTACAAGTTATTTGGCACTCTTGAGCTCGGCAAATACCTGAGACCCAATGGCGTCGACTTGCTGAGGGGTCATTTTCGCGAAAACTCCGGCCCACGCCGTCGAACTGGTGTTGTAAGCGCGCACGCCGATTTCCTTGCCGTCGGTGAGATCGCAATAGCTGGCTTTTGCGTCGATATACGCATTGCCGGTCATGACACCGAACATCACACGAGAGCCAATGCCGACGAATCGATAGTCATTGACGTACACTTTGATCAGGGTACCGGGCGCACCGGTCGCATGAGCCTCGCCACTCTGCACTTCGAAGGTCACGCCGTCGCTCTTTGCATACTCGCTAAAGTTCGCTCGCCACTCCTCCTGAAATTTGGGCCAATCTTTGGCTGCGGTGACCTCAGGCGAACCCGTCATGTTTAGCACCAGATGCTTGGACGAGGCCATGGGGATTCCAAGGGGAGGTCCAGTCAGCACCGTTTGCGAGGCCTTTTCATCCGCCGATTTGTTGCTGCCCGTCGAGGCGCAACCGGTCAGCGTAAGAACCATCAATCCGACATACCATGCGAATTTCATCTGTCGATTTCCTTTCTTAGTTATCTAGTGATTCAGAGCGTGCATTAGGGATTAGCTGACGATTGTGCGGGGCTGACTGCCCTCAATCACTTGTAGCCCGCCAGGCGTAGATCCTTTCAGACTTAGTGCCTCGGTGATTTCGCTGCCATTCGGCATCGCCAGTCAAAATAGATCCCTCCTTGGATTGCTCAGACAAGTTTGGGCTGAACGCACGTGGCAATCCTCGGCCGGAGTCACAATTCTCGACGGAGACACGCCGTTGACACGCTTTTCTATGCGGGTATCGCCCTCACTTCCAAACTAGGGTATCTCGCCGAGCATTACCACTATCCTCAGAAATGTCCCGTTGCTGGCAGTAACGCCTCTATGGAATCCGACGCTCCCCCTGGCGTCAGGCATGGTCTTTCTCTTCGCGATTTTCCTCATTTGAAGGGAAGTACAAATCGCGCTCGATGCGGTCGCGGTGCCTGTCATCGCCACTATTTAGTTGTTGCCAGACCCAGACATGGTCTGGGTAGTGATGCTTAAAAGACCAAGGGCACAGAAATGACTTAGGTTGCAATCAATTTGGCCGGGGCGCCGTCAGAACCACATGTCTTTCACGCAACGGCCATCCGCTGGCAGATCTTCGAACGTATTCAGCCCGTCAAAGTGATCTATCGATAGTTTCGCAACCGCCTCGGGAGGTGCAAGCCTCACGTTGACCGCGATACGCCGGCGTCCGTCCTGCTGAATTTTCAGCCCACGCCAACAAAGCACACATCCGCATGTTGGGCAGAAGTGAATTTCAAGTACGGGATTGGTCTTGCCCCGGCGCGTATAGACGGTACTAGGACCCGAGAGTCGGATGCGCTCGCCTTCATAGTCGTACGCCCAGAGCGCGCCGTATCGGCGACAGAGCGTGCAGTTGCAGGCAGTTATCGAACCTGGGTCGCCGTCCATGATCCACTTTAAATCGCCGCAATGACATGTTCCCTGCAACTCGTTCTCCGCCATACCCGGCCCTTTATCGTGAAAGCACCGTTTGATTGGACCGCGCTGAAGTCCAAGTCGCCACATTTCGAGCAATCATTCTCGAATGACGGCGGCAAGAACTGGGAGGTCGATTGGATCTCAGACCAGACCCGCGTCAACTGAAGCTTGCGGGGATTTTTTCTGCGGGCAGCGAGCGCGCGCATTGTTCCGAGAGATCGAAGCCAGTTACGAGTTGCGGCGAAAGTTCGATCTGAGACTTAAAGCTTTGAGATGTGACCAGACCGTTCCGTCATCGCGTCATTCATTTGCTCAATCAGTGCGCGGCACCGCTCCGTATGCACGGCCAAGGCTTGGAGGTACTCTGACACCGTCATGCCGGCGCCGCGCCTGAATTCATCCGGGAATCGCCGCAACACTTCTTCGCCGTGATAGTTGAGCCACTTGGTGGATTCGATCACGGCGCGCAAATTCTTTGCATGCGCGACCCGATTGAGGCGGTCGAAATCCTCCCGCGTAAAGCTGCCGACGAGCGGTCGATTGCCCTTGCCGTTTTCATCGCTGGCTTTGTTCATGAGATTACTCGTCGACCGATTATGTCCATTGAAGATTGCTACTCTGGGAAATCAATTCGACGCGCATTCGGGTCTGGCGCGGTGCGGAGCTGTCTGACACCCGAAGAAACGCAGCCTACTCGGCGATTCATTCAATTGTAAGAGCTACAGGGTTATACTCCGCCAAATCAGATAGCACTTATGTCCTTACATCAGCGCGAACACACTCCTGCCAGCTTCGGGAAGGAAGACGGTTCTGTGTTCGCTGCACCAAACATGGGCACTGCTGCTTCTGAGACGCCCAGTTACAGCTCATTTGGGATGAATGCGTCACCAGCCGGCCGGTATGGCTAATTCCGGCATGTGTGAACGCACATTGTTCGACTGGCCCAGATTCACTCAGCGAGGACTTGAGACATGCACGGAAACGCTGTCGGTCACAATCGCCTCATGCGCGAATCGACCGACCGCGTGGAAATGGCGCTGCGCAGCAATGACCCCGGTGAACAGCTCGTCGCCCGGCGACTTCTCGAAAGTCCTGGAATGTTTCAGACCTGGGAATGCGAGCATTCCGGCCTCATGCGACAGGTCGCGAACACCGGTTTTCCGCGCACTCAGGCGGCTCTGTTGAAGAAAGCCACCATGCGCCTGATTCACCGCAAGGCGCTATTCGAATATTTGCGGGATCACCAGGTGCGTGGCGTAGAGCGCCGTCAAATCCTTCTCGCATTTCATCCCACCCAGGATTACACCCGATCGGTCATCGCGGAACACGAAACCTACCTGCGCAAGGCCTGCAGCTTTCTCTGCACCAGCTATGTGGGTACGCATCTAGTGCATGACAATGTGTTTTCCGAACCCATGGATGCCTACCGGAAACTCTACGCGGAGTACTTCCAACTCTTTTGCCGAATCCAAATCCGCGCCGATTTGCCCGACGGCGACTTACTCCCGTTGCTCAAGTTTGAGCTGGAAGAGTGCCGCAAGGCGATCATGGACCCCCGTGCGAAGGCACAATGGGTGCGACAAGCAGAGCTTCGCGAAAGCACCGGAGACACTGCACGCTTGCCTCGCTTGACGATCTAGCGACGCGATCTGTTGGCGTCGCATCCGTGCTTGCGGCATATGGGCGCTAGCGCAAGTCGTGGTCTACCCATAGAGCGCCTCCGTCGGATCTGGGCCTGCGCCAGGTCACTGACGCAGCCTCCCGCGAAGAGATCATTTCGGATTTCGCTGGTTGACGCGGAGGTTTTGACCATGCGCGGGAGACCACCATGTTTTCCGTTCCGCGAAGCGGCCCTCAGGAATTGCGGAAGAGATTTTGCAGCTGCCGATAGGGCATGGAAGACTGCGCCAGAGCATCGGAGCGTCCCGTCTCCAGGAAATCTTTGGCGAGTGCCTCCGCCCTCCCCCACAACGCTTGGGAAATCCCTGATCCCGCGCTCAATCGACGCACGCCCCACTGCCCAAGCACCGCGGACTCTGGGAGGTTCGGCCAGGCCATTGCATTCAGTGGGAGGGCAACGCCGACCACGACTGCCTTGATGTGATCGGCCTGATGAATGCCCGGCAGGAAAAGTCCGTCAGCACCTGCCCTGGCGTACAGGTTGCCGCGCGAAATAGACTCTGTGACGAGCTTGTCTTCCGACACGAGACTGGCCAGAAACACGTCTGAACGCGCATTGATAAAAAGATCCGCGCTGGCTTTGGAGAGCGAGGCGCGAATCGCCACGATCTTGGAGGCGAGAAGCGCCGGGTTATCCGCGCCATCCTCAATATTAATGCCCGCGACACCGAGCTCGACCAGACGCATGACATGGCCTGCGACAATTTTGGGGTCATCCGAATATCCGTTTTCGATGTCCCAAGAGAGAGGCAGCTTAAGCACCCTTATCATTCTTGCCGCGGCTGCAACCACCTCGTTGACGGGTGACTTTCGGCCATCCTGATATCCCAAAGTCCACGCGACACCCGCACTTGTGGTGGCGATGGCGGATGCGCCTAAGCTTTCGAACAGGGCGGCACTGGCCGCGTCCCATGCGTTAGGCAAACGGATAGGGGTTGTGTTCTTGTGAAGCTCACGGAATTGTTCGACGGTCTGTGCCATGGATTCCTCTCGGGATTGACCGAGTCGAAGGCGCTATTACAACGCATTCTTCAGCCGCTGACACCCAATGCAAACCTGCCTTGCGCGAAAACGCACCACTTGAATTCGAGTTCAAACGCTCCGCGCGGGCAGCCATACAGTGGCGGCGCGAGCTCCGCACTGTATGGGTTGACTTGAAAGGCAACGGCTCAAGGTAATAGGGCTATCGCACAAGAGGAAGCCGCATGGGTCTCAGCGACCCATGCGGCGCGGAACCTCAAGGTTCACCGAGTGGTGGCCACGTTGAAGCCGGCTTCGATCGTGTGGCCCTCCGTCTTGGCCAATCGGGTCAACTGGATGCGGTTGACGGCCCTGACGCTCGCGACAATCGCCCGGTCGACGCATGCCTTCGCAGCCGTCGCCTGATCCAGCTGGCGCGAACCCACATCGCCGCACACCTGCTCCGCGGCGTTCTGAATCCGCTTGTAAAGGATTTTTGCGCCGGCCGCGGTGTTGAGGTTCAATTCCGCGTACTGCACTACTCGGCTTCCCACACCCAGGGCCGCCGCGTCTTCGGCATGCGCGCTGAACCCGACGACTACGACACCGAGGGTTGCGGCGATGAGCAGTGCTACAAATTTGCCTTCGAAGGTGTTCATGACTCTCTCCTTTAACTACCTGGTTTCTCTGTCTTCGGGAGTCATGTTGGTCGCAATAGAGGGTAAGTTCTGTCAACGGGTTGACACAGCGCCTACAATTTCCACGAGGCAGGCGGAGTCATCATTTTGAATACGTCCATAACAGCAGTTTTAGAGCGAAATTCGCTGTTCCGCGGCTTGCACACCGCGATTCTGGAACAAATTTCCCGGCTGTGCGTGCGCCGCAGCTACCCGCAAGACGCCGTGATCTTTTCCCAGTCCGATCCCGGCGATGCGCTGTTCGGCGTCTTGACCGGTCGGATACGCATCAGCACAAGCTCGGCCGCTGGTCGGGAGGTCTTCCTCAACATCATGGAGCCGGGTGACAGCTTCGGTGAGATCGCGCTTCTGGACGGCCAGCCGCGCACCGCCACCGCTACCGCGATGTCAGCAGCCGAACTGATCATGATCACTCGCACGCAGTTCCTGCCGCTGCTCGCCAGCAATCCCTTGCTCACGGATCATCTGCTGCGCTTGCTTTGTGGACGCTTGCGGTGGGTGTGCGAATTCGCGGAGGAGTCGGCCTTGCTGTCGGTGCCCGCGCGGCTGGCGCGACGCCTGCTCGCGCTTGGCAGGCTGCACGGACATAGCACCGGCAAGGGAATCGAACTACAAGTTTCCCAAGATGAAATGGCTCACTTTCTGGGGCTGTCGCGTCAGGTCATCAATCAGCACCTGCAGGAATGGAAGGCTCTAAACTGGGTCGCTCTGGGCCGAAGCAAAATCCAGATATTGAACGGGCACGCCTTGGAGAAATTCGCGAGCGACTCCTAGGCGCTCGGGTGCCAGGCCGGCTGCTGCTGGGTAATGCAATGGATTCCGCCGCCACCGCTCGCGAGGTAACTGACGTCGATCTGCACGATCTCCCGCTCTGGAAAGCAAGCCTGAATGACTGCCCGGGCCCGCGCATCACCCGGCACTCCATAAGAGGGCATCACTATTCCGCCATTGGCCACATAAAAATTGACGTACGAACGGCAGAACAACTGGTGCGGAGTTTGCACCTCGTATGCGTCGTCAATAGAGACGATCTGGAGCCGTCGTCCGGCTGCGTCCTCGGCCGTTTCGAGCGCGCGCCGGTTGTCTGCCGCGAGCCGCTTCGCGGCGCCCGAGGCGCTCGGGTCGCTTTCGAACAGCACCATCCCGGGTTTCACGAACGACAGAAGACCGTCGATGTGTCCGTCGGTGATGTCCACGAAGACACCCTCCGGATCGCCCGGCAGCCAGATCACTTTGCGGGCGCCGAGCGCATCGCAAATTTCACGCTCGGCAGCTTCCTTGGTGATTCCAGGATTTCGATTGGGATTGAGCACGACCGACTCGGTGGTGATGATGGTGCCTTCACCGTCGGTTTGAATCCCTCCGCCCTCGAGACAAAGGCTTGAGTGATAAGTAGGCGCTCCAGCGTGACCCAAGACGCGTCGGGCAAGCCGCGCATTCTCGGCGTACTGCGGCACCTTTCCACCCCAAGCATTGAAGCGCCATGCCGTTCCAGCCCTCATACCGGATGGTCCCAACAGAAACGTGGGGCCGCTATCACGCATCCAGGGATCATCGATTGGAAACGAAACGACATCGATGCCGGCTCCCAACTGATCTTGCGCTTCCTGCACGGCGCTCGGTTCCGCCACCATCCGCACCGGCTCGAAGCGCCGTATCGCTCGTGCGATCGACGCGTAGGTGCGTTGCGCGCCTGCAAGGCCGTCGACCCATTGGTCCTCGCGGCTGGGCCACGCCATCCAGCAGCATTCGTGTCGCGCCCACTCAGGGGGCATTCGAAAGCCCGCCGCCAGCGGCGTCTCGAGCATCAGCGTGCCGAAACTGGTGGAATCGATCTGCGGCCGCTCCGGGTGAGCCGGCATGACTGATCCTCCCCGAAAGATAAATCAAGCGGGAGAATAGTGAGCAGCTACTGGAGATGCAAAAGAGGAATATTCACCAGATCGATGAGCAGAATTAGCTCTCGCCCGGCGCGACAACAGCCTGATAAAGCCCCGCCTCGCGTATGAACCATTCGTACACGCGCCGCACCTGATCGTCTTCGTAGGAACGCAGGTCGCAATAGATGCGGTATGGCGCCTGAGGGATGGAAGGCCCTGCCAGGGCAACCAAGTTTCCATTGCGTAGATAGGAATCGGCACAGATGTAGCTCGCCAGTGCCACACCGTGTCCATCGCTGGCCGCATCGATCATCAGGGCGTGGTCGGAGAAATTGGAACCGCTGACCGCATCGGCATCGGCGCGGTCGATCAGCGAAAACCACTGCCGCCAGCTGACTTCGCTCTCATCGTGCAACAAGGGCCACCCGATGATGGAATTTGCGCCCCGCGAGACCCCGCCCATTTTGCCGATGAGCTTGGGCGAAGCGACCGGCAAGCGCCTGTCCTCGAGCAGATGGGCGTCGATGGTGCCGTGCGCGGCGACGCCGCCGACGTCGGTTATGAGCACGTCAACCTCGTCCGTCGAGAAGTCGACGGCCCGCTCGCTTGTGTCCACCCAAAGATCCACGTCCGCAAGCTGATCGCGAAATTGCGCCATTCGCGGGCGGATAAATCCGCGCGCGAACGACATCGTCGTGTAAAGAATTACGCCGCTCGGCTTCTGGTAGGGCGCGAGCCGGACGACACCGTCCTCGAGCCGCCGCAAAATGTCGCGCACGGTTCGTGCAAAATCCTTGCCGGCGTCGGTGAGCACCACGGATCGCCCGACCCGGCGAAACAGCGGCTGTCCCAACTCGCCCTCGAGCAGCTTGATCTGGTGACTCACCGCCGAATGCGAAAGATGCAGTTCATCCGCCGCCAGCGCAAAGCTGGCGAGTCGCGCCGCAGCCTCGAACCCGCGCAAGGTACTTAAGGTAACCGACGGTCGTGCCACCCGAGATTGATGAATTAATTTAGACGAATTGTCAAGAATTGCTCGTTTGATTCATCGATCGACTGATGTTTTCCTTGAGAGCGAGGAGACCCAGCAAGAGGGGAACGTCATGGCGTCGAGACATGCCTGGCAAGGGGAGTGAATATGAGGCCCGCTGATTTGGGTTATACGATGCCTGCCGAATGGGCGCCGCACGCCGGCTGCTGGATGGCATGGCCGAAACGCGCCGAGCTCTGGCGCGAGCACATGGAGGGCGCACGCGAGGACTACGTGCGCGTGGCTCGGGCGATTGCGGCCCATGAACCCCTGACGATGATTGCCGACCCCAAGGACGCAGCCGATGCGCGCCGCCGCTGCGGCCCCTCGATCAAAATCGTATCGATGCCACTCGATGACTCATGGCTGCGGGATTCTGCACCCACGGTCGTTTTGAAGCGGGACGGCGGCCGCGCGGCCGCCGCCTTTACCTTCAACGCCTGGGGCAATAAATATCACCCACATGACCAAGATGCGACGTTGGGAGCGCGTCTGGCCGAGTTTTCGGGGTTACCACTCTACCGCTCCGACCTGGTGGTCGAGGGCGGCGGCTTTCTATCTGACGGCGAGGGAACCCTCATAACCGCCGAGACCTGCATTCTGAACCACAATCGCAATCCTGGCTGGAGCAAGGCCGATGCAGAGGCCGAGCTTCGCGCCATGCTCGGTGTCACCAAGGTGATCTGGCTGCCCGGGGATGTCACGGATACGGAGACCGACGGCCACGTGGATGGCTACCTCGCCTACGTCAAACCGGCCACGGTTCTGATCGAGGTGGTCGCAGACTCCGCCGACCCGCGGTATTCGATCATGGCGGAGAACCGTCGCCTGCTGGAGCGAGAGACGGACGCTCGCGGACGGCGATTCAATTTGCTGCCCATCGCCGAGGCTCCGCGCTCGGCCGTGGTGGATGGCGGCTGCCGCTCTTACGTCAATTTCTATCTTGCCAATGGCGCGGTGATAGCACCGGCCTACGGCATTGCCGAGGATGCACTCGTGATGGACACTCTGCGTCACGCCTATCCAGACCGATCGGTGGTGCCGGTGGCTCTCAAGGATTTGTTTCGTGGGGGCGGAGGCATTCATTGCATCACGCAGCAGGAACCCGCCGCCTCGCCCCATCCCTGATCCGAAGGAGCGACACACCTCATGCGAACCGTCTCATTGGCCGCGCTTCAGTTCAGCTGCAGCTCAAATCGAGAACAGAACATCGCCACAGCCGAACGATTGATTCGACGAGCCGCGGCGCAAGGCGCGCAAGTCGCCCTTCCCCCGGAGCTCTTCGAGACTCCGTACTTCTGCGCCGTCCAGGACAGCCGATTTTACGACCTGGCCCATCCTCTGAATGGGCATCCCACCGTGGTGCATTTTCAACGCCTGGCGTCGGATCTCGGCATGGTGATTCCGGTGTCCGTGTACGAGCGCGCCGGCGTGGCCCTGTTCAACACCGTGGTGGTGATCGATGCGGACGGCAAAGTGGTCGGTCACTATCGCAAGAGCCACATCCCGCAAGCGGCGGGGTATCAGGAAAAGTTCTATTTCTCGCCCGGCGACACCGGCTTCGAGCCGTTCGCAACGGCGTATGGAAAGATGGGCATCGCGATCTGTTGGGACCAGTGGTTCCCCGAAACGGCCCGCGCGCTGGTGCTCCGCGGCGCCGAATTCCTTCTCTACCCCACGGCCATTGGGTCGGAGCCGAACGATGCCAACCTCGACTCGATGGAACACTGGCGAATCGTGATGCGCGGCCATGCGGGCGCCAATATGGTGCCGCTGGTCGCCTCTAATCGCATCGGACGGGAGAAGACCGGCGGGGTGACCATGACATTCTACGGGTCTTCATTCATTGCCGATCATTTGGGAGCGCTGGCGGCCTGCGCCGACCGCGACTCCGAGCAGGTGCTGGTCAAGCGCTTCGAACTCGATACCTGTCATGCGTACCGGCAGGCCTGGGGATGCTTTCGAGACCGGCGCCCGGAGCTGTATGGCGCATTGTTGTCGCTCGATGGGTCCATCCGCCAAGGGCCGGGCGCATCATGAGCCGCGTCCGTAATTTCCTCCTCGTCGTCATCCTCTCGTTCATCTCCGCCGGGCCATCTTCAGCCGCGGCACCCGATCGGGCGCACGTCGTGAATGTCTATGCGTGGGCGGACTATTTCCCGCCGGCGGTGGTGGCGAAGTTTCAGTCCGAGACGGGCATTCACGTGAACTACACGGTGTTCGATTCGCCGGACACGGCCGAGACCGCTCTTTCGGTCGGCAATTCGAACTACGACATCGTCACCATGAACGCATCGCCCCATCTGGCACGCGAAATCCCCAAGGGGTTCTGGAAGAAGCTGGATCAAACT
This sequence comes from Steroidobacteraceae bacterium, assembly GCA_036494165.1. Classification (GTDB taxonomy): domain Bacteria; phylum Pseudomonadota; class Gammaproteobacteria; order Steroidobacterales; family Steroidobacteraceae; genus Bog-1198. The sequence goes on along the minus strand of DASXOQ010000090.1, from coordinate 74,757 downwards.
CTAACGCCCAACGCGCGAAATGCGGATCCGCAAATACTCAAGGCCTTGAGCCAGATGGACCCGGGCAACCTTTATGCGGTTCCTTGGATGTGGGGCACCGTGGGGGTTATATACGACGGCGCCAAGATCAAGGCCATCACCGGCACCCTTCCCGCCGAGAGTCTCGATGCGCTCCTGAAAAAGGAGTACGCCAGCAAATTCCAGGGCTGCGGCATCAATCTGCTTGATTCCTGGCAGGACATCCTGCCCTTGGTCGCGCGCTATCTCGGACAGCCGAAACTCTCGACCGAACCCACCCAGCTCGATGCAGTGGTAAAAAAATTGGATGAGATTCGGCCCTTCGTGCGGCGCATCTCGAGTTCGGGGTATTACGAGCAATTCGCCGACGGGGAGTTGTGTCTCGCCATCGGTTATTCGGGCGATGCCATGATTGCGCGGAGGATGGCCAAGGAGAGCGATACGAAGGTCGATATTGAGTACGCCTTCCCGCGCACTTCGGTGCCTCTATATATTGACAGCATGGTGATCCCCGCCGATTCACCCAATTACACCGGCGCCCTCAAATTCATAAATTTCATGATGCGGCCCGAAATCTCCGCGGAGGTCACCCGCTTCATCGGCTTCGCGTCCGGCAATGGCGCCGCCGTGCCCCTTCTGGATCCGTCCACGCGCGGAAACAGCATCGTCTATCCGCCGCCCGAGGTGCGCGCGCGCTTCGAGATGGAGCGGGTATACAACTCGGACGAAATGAGAACGTTCAACCGCGTCTGGCAGCGGTTCAGAACCGGCCAATAGCGCGAAAGTCTGCCAATCCTAACGGTAAGTCTGGGCGCTATTCGAGTAGCGACTGCACGTTCAGGCAGATTTATCGCGGGTCAGCGCGGCAACGGTCCGCCGCAGATCACTCTGACCCAATGTCTTGATGGTCTTGGAGACGGCAAAGGTGAGGAAATCGAACTCGGTTCCGGTCGCGGCACGCACTTCGGCGATTACGGCCTGGTATTGCTCCAGGCTCGCCGCGACGACGATGATGATGTAGTCGGTGTGCCCTAGGACGGCTTGACACGAAATGATCTCCGCGGTCTGAAGCGCCACCTTCTCGAATTGCTTGCTATGGGTGCTCGGTATCTTGACCTCGACCACGAACTGCATGCAGCTTGTGAGGCGTGTGAGATCGATGTCGGCATGATAGCCGCGGATGATTTCCGCCTGCTCGAGGTGACGCATGCGTTCATAGCAGCGGCTGGCCGACACGCCGACCTCGGCGCTCATCTCGACCTTGCTGATGCGCGCGCGACTGAATAGCGCCGCCAGAATATTAAGATCGATACGATCGATGCCGTTGAGTCGAGGCGATTTCTTTGCCATGAACCGGCGTCTCCTGATGAAGGCGTTCAGTATGCCGCAATCGCACGTTACCGCCTTGCTTGTGCGCCTCCCCCCCTCGCACGGGGTGACTTTGCCTCGCGAACGAACCCTTCGAGTTTACTTCAAAAATCGAAAGTAACCGCCGCGGTTCGCGTGTCGGTGAGCGGCTTCGTTCGCACCCGTTGAGTATCCTCGTTGAAGGCTCACCATCAGCAAGCACTGGCCTCGAGAGGGATGTTTTCAACACGCGGGGCTCGTGCGGCCGCAAGAGCCGGCAAATCATCCGATAGCACCTAAGGAATTTATGATCGATCTTGGTCTTCCCCAACCCTACTTGCTGTTTCTCGGCGATACGACGTGCGCGCTTGACGCGAAGACCGCGTTCGGCTTGCGCGATTGGGCAGGCGAGCGGTGCATCGGCGAGCACGCCCTGCCGGCCTCCACGATAACGACCGGCCTGCCACGATGGACACCCGCCCAGGCAAAGGCCAAGGGCGCGCGGAGTCTGATCATCGGAGTGGCGCCGGTCGGCGGCAGAATTGCGCCGTCATGGGTGCCAGCCTTGGTCGAGGCACTTGAAGTGGGTTTGGACGTCGTGAGTGGCATGCACACACGGCTTCAGAATGTGCCGGAGCTCAACTCGGCCGCCAGCCGTCTCGGCCGCCGCTTGATCAACATTCGTCAACCACCCACCGACTTACCCGTGGGGACGGGGCGCAAGCGCGCGGGCAAGAGGCTGCTGACCGTGGGCACCGATTGCGCGCTGGGCAAAAAGTACACCGCGCTCTCGCTCACCCGTGAATTCAAGAAGCGCGGCGTTGATGCGGATTTTCGGGCCACCGGGCAGACGGGCATTCTCATCGGCGGCGGCGGTATGCCCATTGATTCGGTCGTGGCGGATTTCGTGGCGGGAGCGGCGGAAACCTTAAGCCCCGATGCCGCCGCCAGTCACTGGGACGTGGTGGAAGGACAGGGATCGGTATTTCACCCGTCCTATTCAGGGGTGTCGTTGGGGCTTCTGCACGGCACCCAGCCGGATGTGATCGTGATGTGCCACGAATTCGGCCGCGACTGGATGCTGGACCTCGAGGACTACCCGACACCCGGCTTACCGGAGGCGATCGAACTGACTCTCGCCTTGGCGCGACGCACGAACCGGCACGCGCGCTGCGCCGGGGTATCGCTCAACACCTCGAAGCTTGACGAAGGCAGGGGACGCGCCGTGATCGCCGAGTACAGCGAGCGGCTGGGCCTTCCCGTTGCCGATCCGATACGCGGCGGCGCCGAGCTCGATCGCCTGGTCGAGGCCTGCCTGACGGATTCGAGAACATAAAAAGGGCGAGTGCTCGTCGCCGCTGGGTTGAGGCACAACAGAAAAGGGGGCTCACAATGACTACCAATAATCGCGAGCGGGGCGCAATTGTCGCGCTTCATCACATCGCGATCGTGGCATTTCTTGCCGTCGCATTGATCGGCGGCGCGATGGCGCAGTCGCCGGGGCGCCCCGGCGGAAGTGCTGCCGCACCGGCATCGCCGGCCGTGGGGCCGCCTGGCTCCGAAGCTCCTCCCACGGACACCCTCACCACCATCGTCGTCACAGGCACGAGCATTCAGGCCGATTCGGCGGTCTATCAAAGCGCGCCCGTGAGCGTCGTCACCAGCGAAGCCATTCAACAGTCGGGTGCGACCAATATCGAGCAGTACTTTCAGTCGCAGCCTGCCTTCGTGCTTTCCGGCCAGTCGAGCTACTCGAACACAGGGGCTTCGACCGGAGTCGATGGAACGGGCATCGGCGGCACGACCTTGAATCTTCGCGGCATCGGCCCTCAGTACACCTTGATACTGGTCAATGGCCGGCGATTTCAATCCGAGGATCCGGCGAATCTGGATCTCATCCCCATCGATGCCATCGATCGAGTCGAAATCCTCAAGAGCGGCGCCTCCGCCATCTACGGCTCGGACGCCGTGGCGGGCGTGGTCAACATCCTGACGAAGCGAACCGCGGATGGCTTGAGTCTGGACGGACAGTTCGGCGCAAGCGGGCACGGAGACGCCGAGACCTCGCATATGTCGGTGAGCTGGGGCAAATCGACCGACGAGCTGAATGTATTCGCCACCGCCGAGTACTACAAGAGAGAGGGACTCACGCGCGGCCAGCGCTCCCTATCGGCGAATCCGGACCTGAGTCGGTTCGATTCGGACCTTCCCTACCAGGTCTATCCCTACTCCTCCCCGGCGGAAGTCTTCCTGCCCGACGGCACCGGCCCTCTATGGCTCGACCCGAGCAGGTTCGGATGCGGAACCTCGAGCAGAAATGCCGCGGACTACGTCGCTGTGAACCCGCATCTTTACGCCAACAGCTGCGGGGCCCAGCTTGACGAGGCTAAGCAATCCTTGATCAATCCCCAACGCAGGGGAACGGCGTTCGCCTCACTCGACTATACGTTCGCCAACGGCCCGACTATCTACGCCGACTTCGACTTCGCGCGCAGCTTGAGCGAAACCATCGGAACTCTGTATGGGACGGACGGATTTGGAGATCCCGCGTGCACAGTTGTTGCCTGCCCCTTGAGTCCGATTCCGGCGAGCAACTATTGGAACCCTTTCGGCGCCCCCATCCAGGATGTGACCTACGGCCTTCCTGAAATAGGGCCTCAGATTCTGCATATCGACACCACGGCTTGGCGGCTCAACACCGGCGTCAAGGGCACGGTCGGCAAAGTCCACTACGACGTCGGCGGGGACTTTTATTACAGCTACGCCAACCTGGTCCAATTCAACGTGTACAGCAACTCGGGGATCTATGCCGCGGAGAACCGCCCGGGCCCCGCGGCCTTGAATCTATTCTGCAATGACTGCAATACGCCCGCGCAGCTGGCGGGCGTCGCCGCCTCGGCAAGTGTGCAGAATTGGGAGGAAATGGCGCTCTTCAACGCGCATGCCTACGCGCCCATTTTCACCCTGCCGAGCGGCGAGGTTAACCTCGCGCTGGGCGCGGAGTATCAACGGGACTCTTATATAGTTCAGCCCGATTCGATCATGCTCAGCCACGGGCTTAACGTCGATTATTCAAATCCTGCCGATGCAGGGCGGCGTTACATGGCGGCGTACGTCGAGGGTCAACTGCCGATCTTCGGCAAGGACTTTACGGTTCCGGGCGTGGCCTCGTTGGGGCTCGACGTGGCGGCGAGATACGAAAACATCGAGAGCGTCGGCTCGCGGACAGATCCCACCGTCAGCATTCGTTGGGAGCCGATCGCCAATCTCGTGGCGATTCGCGGATCTTATGGAACGGCCTTTCGCGCGCCACCGTTAACCGCGGTGGACGCGCCCATGACCACCTCGGTGTTCGCCGGGACCAATCCGGTCACAGGGCAACCCGAGGATTACGTGGATGTCGGGGGCGGCAACAAGAGCCTGAAGCCGGAAACGGCCTCCTACACAAACTACGGAATTGTGCTAACTCCCCCCGGCGGCAAGGCAGGCAACCTGACCCTGCAGCTCGATCGCTGGTTCATCAAACAAAAGAACATCGTGATTTCGACGGACCCTCAGCTCGTCGTGGACGGCATCCAACCCGGGGGTACATTCACCGCCTCGAACGGGGAGCCGGGGGTTTATTCCCTCTATATGAATGCCGCCGGACAGCAGGTCAACGGAACGGATGTGGACCTCGACTATCGCTTTAAGACCGACAGCGCGGGAACGTTCGATCTGAGTCTGTCGGGTACGTACCTGAATTCGTTCAAGGTCGACGCGGCGACCGGAGCCGGGTTCGTGCAGTACGCGGGAGGCACGGCGTTGGCGAGTTCCCTCACCTCACCGGCGGGATTGCCCAAGGTACGCTCGCTCCTCTCGGCGAATTGGCTATATGGCGCGCTCAGCACAACCTACCTGCTGCACTACACCGGATCGTACATAGACCCGACGATTCCGGGGGGCGTGTCGGTGGGTCGCTACGTGACCCATGACATCCAGCTGAATTTCGACTGCAGCAAGCTGGCTTCGGCAAGCTCATGGCTGTCTCCGGTCTCGGTCACCTTTGGTGTGGAGGATTTCACGGATGCCAGGGCGCCCATTTTCTACGGCGGGCAACCGGGTGGCTTCCAGGCCACGGGCTACGACACATCCATCGTAAACCCCACCGGCCGATTCATTTATGCCGGAGTGCACGTCTCCCTGCCGCGGCATCGATAGACGGGAGCATCGTCATTGAGTCTCGCGTGCCGTCAGGTAGTTAGAACCGGAGAATGAAGTGAACCTCGTCAACCGGGTCGGTCGATCGGCCCTTCTGCTTATTTGTTTGAACGCGCCTTCAAGTCACGCGGGCGAGACCTTAGGATCTGCGCCGGCGGACACCGTCATCATCAACGCTCGGCTGGCCGATGGCACGGGCGCGCCCTTGCGCAACGCCAACGTCCGCATTGCCGCTGATCGCATCGCGAAGATTGGCGACTTCGAGCCGACCAAAGGCGACCGAGTGATTGACGCCAAGGGCTTGGTTCTCGCGCCTGGGTTCATCGATATTCACAATCACTCAGCGGAGGATCTTGCCACCGATCCGTCTGCCGAGACGCAGGTCGCCCAGGGCATTACAACCGTGATCCTGGGACCCGACGGCTTCTCTCCCTGGCCCATTGGCCCCTGGCTCGCGGATCGGCGCAAGGCGCCGGCGGCGCTGAACCTCGCCGTCATGGTAGGGCATGCCACGGTGCGCAAGCAGGTCATGGGCGCGGACTTCAAGCGCAGCGCCACCCCGGGCGAAGTCGATCAAATGGTGCATCTGGTCGATGAGGCCATGCACCAAGGCGCGATCGGGCTATCGAGCGGCCTTGAATATGAGGTGGCGAACTACAGCACCACGGACGAAGTGGTGGCGCTGGCGAGCACCGTCGCGCGCGATGGCGGCTTTTACATGACGCACATCCGCGACGAAGCGGATAAGAGCTTTGAGGCCCTGCAGGAGGAAATCGCCATCGGCGAACGTGCGCACATCCGCATCGAGCATTCGCATATAAAGCTGGGCACCGTCAAAGTCTGGAACAAGGCGCCGCAATTCATCCGAATCATTGAAGCGGCGCGTAAACGCGGCGTCGATTTTCTCGCCGATTGCTACCCTTACGATGCGTGGAACAGCACCATCAAGGTTCTTGTGCCCGACAAGCAATGGCAGAACCCCAAGAGCGTGTCGCAGGCGTTGGACGATGTGGGCGGGGCCGGCCGTGTGACCATATCCGAATTTCCGCCAAACCCTTCTTACGAGCAGCACACCCTTGAGGAACTGGCCCGAACGCGCGGCATCACCCCGGCCGAGATGTACATTCGCATCATCAAGGAAGGGGATGCCGCCAAGACCGAAGCAGGCGTTATCGGGCATTCGATGATGGAATCGGACATCAAGGCATTTTACCAACAGCCCTGGGTTATGGTGGCGAGCGACGGCGGCTTGGGCTCGGACCATCCGCGGGGCGCCGGCACGTTTCCTCGGGTTCTTGGAGTATTTGTACGCGAAAAGCACTGGTTAACGCTGCCACAGGCCATTAGGAAGATGACCTCTCTCCCGGCGAAGCGGCTCGGCTGGAAGGATCGCGGCATACTCCGGGAAGGCGCGTTTGCTGATCTGGTGCTTTTCGATCCCAATTCGGTGATCGACCGGGCAACATTCGCCGATCCCGCAAAACTGCCCTCCGGCATCATGAGAGTTTTTGTGAATGGCGTGGTTGTCTGGCAGGACGGAAGACCGACCGGGTCGCGACCAGGCCGGGTGTTGCCGAGATAAATCGAGTGAAGGTGGACAATTAACGATTCGGGGAGAGGTACGCTGATGAACATGATCAAACGTGCGCGAGCCGGCCTTTTACTGTTGGCATTTCTGACAAGCCTCGCCGGCGCGGCTCCGAAGGAGTCCGGCGATCTCATGCCGCAGGTGGATAGCGCCATTCGCGCCGAGATGCTTCGGCAGAAGGTGCCGGGAGTCGCCCTGGGAATCGTCGAAGGAGGAAAGGTAATCGCGTCCAAAGGCTACGGTTACGCCAACGTGGAGTTGGGAGTGCCAGTGAGTGCAGAAACCATATTCCAGTCCGGATCCGTCGGCAAGCAGTTCACCTCCACGGCCCTCATGCTGCAAGTGGAAGAAGGCAAGGTGGGGCTCGATGACTCCATCACCAAGTACTTCACCGATGCTCCCCCGAGCTGGCGTGCGATCACGGTCCGGAACCTGCTGACTCACACCTCAGGAATACCCGACTACGAGTCTCAGGTCACGAACGCGGGCGATGGAGTCAAGGTCGTGGACTATCGTCGTGACTACACGGAAGAGGAGATGACCAAGATTGCCTACAGCATGCCGTTGCGATTCGCACCCGGAACGCGGTGGAGCTACAGCAATACGGGCTATGTGCTCCTCGGCATCCTCGTCCACAAGGTGTCCGGTCGCTTCTACGGCGATGTCCTGAAGGATCGCATATTCAAACCGCTTGGAATGAAGACGGCGAGGGTCATCAGTGAAGCGGATATCGTTCCCCATCGGGCGGCGGGCTATCGGCTCGTGAACGGAGAGCTCAAGAACCAGGAGTGGGTTTCGCCGAGCATGAACTCCACCGCGGACGGTTCGCTCTACCTGTCGATGCTTGATTTCATCGCATGGGACCGCGGCTTGCGGGCCCACGCAATATTGAAGCCGGAAAGTTGGGCGCAGATCTATACGCCGATAAAACTCAAGAGCGGCAAGCCCTACCCTTACGGGTTTGGCTGGGATGTGGATGAGACAAAGGGTGCCCCTTGGTACCATCACGGCGGCTCCTGGCAAGGCTTCAAGACTTACATTTCCCGCTATCTCGCCGACGACCTCACGATAGTTGTGCTGACCAATCTCGCCAATGCCGACCCGGATCGTTTCGTCGATGACGTCGCACAGGTCCTGGATCCCAAGCTGGCGCAAATAGAACCTTCCAAGCCCATACCGGATTCGGAACCAAAGATCGCAGCCCGGGTTCGCGAACTCCTCGCGGCGGCCGGCGGCGGCAAGCTGTCCGCGCAAGACCTATCATTCGCACAAGGGGAAGCGGCTGAGCAGGCCAAGGAATTTAACGAACTGCTGCGTCCGTTGGGTGCGCTCAAGCGACTGGATTTAGTGGATCGCAGGGTTCTGGGGGACGATCGCGTCTCCACCTATTTGGCCGTGTACGCCGATCGAACGCTGCGAGTGCAAATGGCGCTCGCGCCCGATGATCATATCTCGGACTTCAATATTGAGTCCGACTAACGGCCGCGAGCGTGCGAGGGGCGTGGCGGAGTCAGTATGAAATATAAGCGCATGCCTATCGAGGTGGAATCTCCGGAGGAGATCGGCTACAGCCGGATTCGTTATAACCTGTCGGAGAGCTCGGTCTCGGACCGGAAAATATCGGACCTGAACCTTGTGTTGCCTGATCTTACGCTCCTCTACGGAGAACACCGCGGGAGCAAAACGCTCCGGACGCTCATCGCCTCCGAACGCCCGACGCTCGCGGCCGATGACGTTTTGATCACGGGCGGGGCTGCGGGGGCACTCTTCATCATCGCCACGGCGTTGCTGCGTCCAAAAGACCACCTGGTTGTCGTGCGCCCGAATTACGCGACCAACCTCGAGACCCCGCGTGCCATTGGTTGCGCGATATCGCACATCGACCTGTCCTTCGAAAGCGGCTTCCGAATGGATTTGGAGAAGCTGGCCGCTGCGGTAACACCCGAGACGAAACTCATCAGCATCACGTCCCCGCACAACCCGACCGGTGTCGCCTATAGCGAATCCGACTTGCGGTTTTTAGTCCAGTTGGCGCGCAGCCGAGGTTGTTACCTGTTGGTGGATGAAACCTACCGGGATCTGTCTTATGGAGAGGCGCCGCCGCTCGCCGCTTCACTGGCGCCGCATGTCATCAGTGTGTCTTCGCTCTCCAAGGCATTCGGCATGCCGGGGCTTCGGGTTGGCTGGCTGATCACGCAGGATTCTCACCTTAAGGAGCTGTTTCTTGCCGCCAAGGAGCAAATCAGCATCTGCGGCAGCGTGATCGATGAATGGGTGGCGGAACAGGTCCTTACACGAAAAGGCAGTTTTCTTGATCCCATCAAAGGCGAAATGCACCGCCGTAGGAGGATGGTGGCCGAATGGATTGCAGGAGAGGAACTCCTTGAGTGGGTGCCGCCGGACGGCGGAGTCGTGTGTTTCCCGCGCATGCGGCGTAACCCTGCGGGTGGCACTGATCGCTTCTACGAAGAACTCATGAGCACACACGGCGCGTATGTTGGTCCCGGACACTGGTTTGAAATGCCCGACACGTTCTTCAGGCTTGGGTACGGCTGGCCCACAAGCGCGGAACTCCAGGAGGGACTGCGGGCGATCTCGACGGCTCTTCGAGCCTAGGGGCACCGGGGGCGGTGCGTTCCAGCAATCAGCGCTCTTTAATCAATTTGCATTCGAGCGACGCGGCGGCGCTGTCCTACAGCCGGTGAAGGCGCTTCACTCGTGTGAAGGTCCTGAAAGCGGCGCACTCTCAGCTCGTCCTTTACTTACGCTAAGGCGAGCCCACATGGATCTTCTACTCATCCTCTTGGTCCTGGTCGTTCTGTTCGGTGGTGGCGGAGGCTTATATTGGGGGTTCGGCGCAGGTTGGGGTATCGGCCCCATTGGCCTCATCATTGCGGTGCTTGTCGTCGCGTTTTTGTTAAACGGCGCACGAGGAAGACGCCGGCTGTAGCGGGTGATCGCTACGCAGCTGATGCCAAGTTTATCGAAGCGCTCGCCGCGCACCCTGGGACGCGATGCATTTTCGAGTGGTCGCGCAGCTGCTTCCAAGGCATCGTCCATCGGCTGAACATCTAGCCGCCCAACTCGACCAGCTCCTCGAGCCAGCCGAGATGCTTGCGGACCGGAACCCGCGGCGCTTGCTCGCGCCGCGTAGCTCGATTTTAATGCGTGGATTTTTCCTGCGCGTTCTTGAGCTCTTCCTTGCGAGCGCTCATTTTCGCGCCGAGTTTCTCAGTATCAATGTTGGATCCTTCAACCTTCGGGAACACGTCCTTCTCCTCCTCGGCGGCGTGTGCGGCGATCTTGTCCCCCAATTCACTGATTTTCCGGTCGTAGTCAGAATCACCCGGCTTCAAATCGTTGAGCGCTTGGATCGCATCGCCGGCTTCTTCCTGATCTTCGGTCGCCTCCTGCAGCACGTCTTTTTTGCGAAGCACCTCGCGGACGGCAGGGAAGAACACTTCGTTTTCGACGCTCTCGTGTACGGATAACTCATCTCTGATCTTGGCGATGAGCACGCTTTTATCCTTGTCGGAAGCCCCCTGCTTGGTGATGGTATCGAGCTGCTCGAACAGCGTCTTCACCTTCTGATGATCTGCCTTCAACAAATCGACAGCGTCGAGGGGCGTCGTTTTGGAGGATGCGGGAGATTGATCAATGCTCATAAGCACTCCTAATGTTTCGTAGCTTTCAACACGAGTGTAAGAGGACAAAATTATTCAGCTGTCATCCACCGATAGATAAAAAAGTAGGATGTTGCGAACCACTGGGCGACACGGATTTGGCGGTGCGTAAGGCCTCATGACTGTGCGACTGCAACCTGGCACAGGTCGGCGCGCAAACACCGGTAGCCCCTTGATAAAAAGGCTTTTCAGATCCGGACGGCGCACGCGAGCCGCATCCGCCATTTGGCGGCTATTCATGCCGTCCTGCAGTCTCACGTCAGCTCATCAAGCCGAGCGGGCCTCCGATGTCGGGATGTTGAGACCGTTGGCACTGGCGGCCGCCTCAAGCGAGGCGTACAACCCAATCTCGGTAAACCGCTTATGGAGAGCCTTTCGCCGGCCCCCGTTATTTGCTCCGGCTTGCGATACATCACAGTTTCATACTGACCTCGACATCCCCGGCAAACGGCACGGACAGATAGCCCCCCGTCGGCGCACGGACACGCGCAAGGTACTCGGGACTCCAGTCCGCGTTATCGGCCACGACGAGCGCTCCGGTTTGCAGACGCGACTCGAGCTGCGACAAGATCTTCGGGTAAAGGCCCTTTGCTCCATCGAGAAGCACGAAGTCCACCCGTTCCGGCAGTCCACTCTTCAGGGTTTCGAGCGCATCGCCGCTGCGAATCTCAACGAGATCCGCAAGACTTGCGGCCGCCAGGTTAGCGCGCGCCTGCGCGACCTTGGTCGGCTCGAATTCGGTACTGATGAGTCGCCCGCCGCCGTTGTCCCGAAGGGCCGCGGCGAGGTGCAGGGTCGAAACACCGAATGAGGTGCCGAATTCAACAATGGCCCTGGCACGAGAAGATCGAGCGAGCATGTACAGCAGTGTTGCGGTTTCCTTGGATACCGCGAGATGAAAGTCCTTGAGTCGGCCATAAAACGAGCGGTACTCGTCGGTACTTCCCATCAGGCGCGACATTTCCTGAGATGACATCGCGTCTCGTTTCGTTTCGAGCGCTGCCTCGCTGGCATCGGCTTCGTCGAAGAGTCTTGCGATCACGGCGGAATAGGCTGGCGTATTTAAGGTAGTCATGAAATCTCTCTTTAAGTAACTGGCAATGGGTCTTGCGTGCTTTCTAGAATACGAATAAAACATCGCATTCGCTATTCGCATTCCGGGGAGTTCCATGGCACGCAGCAAAAAACCCGTTGTTGGCGCACGAAAGAGGCCGAGGCAAGCCCGTTCCACCCAGCTGGTAGCCGCCATTCTTCAGGCAGCTGCTCGCGTTCTGGTGCGAGACGGCGCGCATCGCTTCACGACTGCGCGCGTCGCCGAAGCCGCCGGCGTAAGCGTCGGATCCCTGTATCAATATTTCCCGAACAAGGAGGCAATTCTCTTCGGACTGCAGACCGAGGAGTGGCACCAAACCATGGGAGAGCTCAGGCGCATCCTCCGCGACTCGCGCATGCCGCCCCTCCAGCGTTTGCAAGTTGCGATACGGACGTTTTTCCAGTCGGAGTGTGACGAAGCTGCATTCCGCAGCGCACTGGAGGAAGCTGCTCCTTTATACCGAGAAGCGCCGGAGTCCCGTGCGCACGCTGAGGAGGGCCGTGAGCTCATGGAAACGTTCATGAAAGAGCTCCTTCCATCGGCGGCGAGCCGTGACAGGGCATTCGCGGCGGACTTTGTGGGCACGCTCATGTCCTCCGTCGGCAAGGCGATCTCCAGCCAGGGCCGCTCTCGCCTCGAGGTGGACAAATTCGCTGACGCAGTGGGAAAGATGCTCTGCTCATTTCTCAAATCTTGTCAGGGGTACGCGCGAACGTCGAAGGGCGGGGACGCACGGGGGTGAGGTTAGGCAGGCCGAGGATCGATGCCGCGCGGTTTAACTCCATGGAAGCTTTGGCAGGCAGCGGGCTCGAAGAATCGCCCCAACGCAACCAGTACGCTGGCAGCGCCTCGCCAACAATCCAGACGTAAGGACCCAAGTTCGAGGCCCTATCACGTCAGCTGCAACTTTTGCGTTGCCGGCGTGTTCTGCGCCTGAGGACACGGGAGAAAGACATGGATACAAATCTCATTCGCGCCAACAACGTGGTGGACGGCTGGCCGGTTCTGGTGGCCTGCGCCGCCTACGTGATTTTCTTCTCTATCGCTGCGGCGGCGATGACATCGGTCTTTTTAGTGGCGTAAGGAGCTCGACATGTGGAAATTTCTGTTGGCGGCAATCCTATCGGTAGCCGCATTTCCGGGCATCGCAAGCGCCCATGGTTGCATCAAGGGCGCCGCAGTTGGCGCCGTCGCTGGCCATGTGGCGGGGCACCATGCCGTGGCGGGGGCCGCAATTGGCTGCGCAGTGGGGCACCATCGGGCCAAGGAGAAAGAAAAGCAAGCGCAGGCGCAAGCGCTGCATCAGGGGCCGGCACCCCAGCACTGATATGCCATTTGTTCGCAGCGCAAAGTCCAAATGAATGCTGGTGCCGTTCGCGGAAAGCCAGATCATCGACAACGCCCTTAACATCTGGACGGTGACGAGCGGTGTCGTATATGAGAACCGCGGCCCCACGCAGTCCAGCAGCGTCACCCTGCTGCTTTTTTGCGGCGGCGGCATCTATCAGGAAAACGTGCACAAGAATTGGTATCGCTGGACCGGGAGCGTGTGGGTTCCGACTCCGAAGGATCCGCGCACCTAATAGCTCTGCATCACCAATGATTTGATTCTGCTCATAAAATTTGGAGCCGGCGAACCTTAAGCCCAGCGGCCAAATATTGCAGCTGTATCCCGGGTGGCAATCCAAATCCTCAGCCTAAGTTGCGAATGACACGGGTTCTCGCTAGGGTAAATTCGTGAACCTGATCCGATATACCCCCGCTCCGCCGCTAGACCGCTACATCGAATGTTTCTGGTGGTCGCTCCGGGACGAACCGCAAAACCATGGCGAGCACATGCTCCCATCGGGCCGCGCGCAGCTGGTTATTGCGCTGCACGAGAATCCAATTCTGTGCTACCACCCTGACTCCCACGTTCCGATGTCGTGGTCGGGCGGCGTGGTGCACGGTCCGCAGACTTCTCATTACTTGGCGGGACCGAAACCTAAAGGCGTCACCGTGGGAGTGTCATTCCGTCCGGGCGCCGCCGGAGCCCTGCTCGGCGCCTCGATGGCGGAACTCATCGATCGCCACGTGGCGCTCGATGCTATATGGGGCAAGAGAGGGGCAGCTCTTTGCCAACGCCTGATGTCGGCAGTTGGCCCAAAAGACGCCTTTCGAATTCTCGAGGAGAGTTTGAGCGCCCCGCTTCACCGCCCCCTGCTCATGCACCCCTCCATTGCGCAAACGCTGGCGCGGGGTACCGGCGAGGGGCTGCCCCGTATCGCGGAGGCTCAGCATGCTTCGGGTTTTAGCGCGCGACATTTCATTGCCTTGTTTCGCGCTGCCGTCGGTATGAGCCCCAAACATTTCAGCCGGATACAGCGGTTCAACTCGGCCGTGCGAAGCCTGGCTGCAGCAGACAAGCCCAGCCTCAGTGACGTTGCCGCCACGGCCGGCTACTCCGATCAGGCGCATCTCACCCGAGAGTTTCGGGAATTTGCCGGTGTCACGCCCACCCAGTATCGACCGAGCAGTGCTGATCGCCCACTGCATCATCGCGCAGCGCCAAGACCCACCAGGTAAAAAATCGTCAAGACTTCCGTCCGCGGTCTATTCGACAATCGCGCCTTCTTTACGTAATAGGGGGACGTCATGAGCGAAATTCACGAGGTGTATGCCTACTTGAGGGTGTACAGCACCAGCGAAGCGATTGAGTTCTATCGGCGTGCGTTCAACGCCACCGAACTATTCCGGCTGCAGGAGCCGAGCGGCCGCATCGGACATGCGGAGATACGGATCGGACCTGCGACGGTCATGCTCTCTGATGAGTATCCCGAACACGGCATTGTCGGGCCGCGTGCACTCGGTGGAACCACCTTCTCGATACATTTGCATGTGGAGAACGCGGACTCCGCTTTCGAGCAGGCGGTGACTGCCGGCGCGACAGTCGTACGGCCACTCAAGGACCAATTCTACGGCGAACGCTCGGGAACAGTTCGCGATCCCTTCGGGCACGAGTGGCTTCTAGGCAGCCACATTGAGGATGTATCCACCGACGAGATGCAGCGGCGCTACACGGCGATGTTCGAGAAATAGTAACTGACCGACGGCGAACTCGAGAGCGTTGGGACTGCGGCGCAATTCGTGATGACCACTATTGGCCCGATCTATGCGGAATATGGCCCCAAGTTTCACGGGCCCAGGCTTTCATGACCACATTTGGCATTCTGTCGCAACTCGGGCTTTAGTCCGAATAAGGTGCAAGAGGGATGGAATTTCGATGTGCTTAGTTGCGGTTGGCGTTGGCGTTGCAATAGTGCCGAAGCGGCCGATAGATAACCCCCTCGCATCGCAACTTGCGCAAGGAGGCGGGGGAGTGTCCCCGTTCGCAAGTCGTAATGGTCGCGCGTATGACTACGACGACGGTGCCCGTGTTGCGTGAATTCGTTGACGCAATGGGAAGATTGCGCCACGGGATCCGCCAAGGTGCAAAATTGTTACGAGGAACTTCAGGATTCCCGGGCTAGGAGATCACAGCTCTGAGGCGGTCGATTCAGTGCGGCATCTCGGAGAGGATGGGCGAGGGCTGCTTCGGCATCTCGGCCGACTCGACCAGTTCCATGTCGAAGATCAAGGTCTTGCCACCCATCGGGGCCGCGCCCTCCTGCCCGTACGCCAGTTCGGGCGGAATGCGCACGCGCCACTTGTCACCCGCACGCATGAGCAACAACGCGGCTTGGAATCCCGGAATCAGTGCCTTCACCGGAAAGATGACCCCCTCGGCCGGCGAGGTGTCGAACACTTTACCGTCGACGAATCGACCCTCGTAATGAACTTTCACCGCGCTGGTCCTCGTCGGATGCGAGCCGCTGCCGGACTTGAGAATTTCGTAGCTAAAGCCGGGTACCTGATGGTGCACGGATTCCGGCTCCTTCGCCGAGGAAGCCGCCACGAGTAGACACAGAACCAATATGGCGCGAGTTTTCATTTAAATATCCCCATTCTTCACGCTTGCGCGAATCTGAAACAGCCTAGCGGACCAGGTGCCACTCTGTTTGACGTCCCGCCAGGTAATGGACGCTCTTGCCATCAAACAGCGCGCCTTGCTCCAGCATGATTTGTACGCGCTGACCGCCCCACTCCGGCAGCGAGAGGGCCACGTTGCCTTCAATAGCGTAGACGGTGTCTCGATGCAACGGATAATCCCCGTTCACGGGGGTCGGGCCCTGGTTGTCCCACATCCCGATGGTGGGGCCAAGAGAGTGCCCGAAAAACCCGAGCGGATGGCTGTAAGTACTGCAGTTGAGGCCCGCCGATGTGCAGCCCTTGATCGTGGCAGCCAGAATTTCGTTGCCGGTGCGGCCTTCCTGGAATGAACCGGTCAGGATGTCCTGCCAGCGATTGCCACTCAACAGTGCCGCCTTCAGTCCCGCCGGCACATCCTCTTCATTGGCCTTCAGCACATAGGCCATTTCCTGGGTGTCGGTGCAGAGCTTCAGGTAGCAAAAGCCCACGTCCGTATGCAGTACATCGCCCGCCTCGATCCGCCCTTCTTCGCCGCAGTGCCCTCCCGAGCCCCCTTCCGCGCAGGCTTGACCCGAGCGCTGGCGATCCACGGTCGCCATGAACCAAGGGCGGAGTCCCAGCGATTCGAAGCGTTCACGTATGTACCAGGCCACATCATCCGTGGTCGTAACGCCCGGCGTAATGACCCGGCCGCTGAAAGCCTCGGAGACGACCCCGCGTGCGATGCTGTTGATGTGCGGATAGAGCGCCTGCTCTGCCGGGGTGCGAGTTTCGATCCAGCGGATCACCAGCGGTTCGGCAGATACAAGGCGGCTCGCATATCCGGAGGGCAGCACCTCGACCAAGCGGTCGTGCAAGGCGTGGGTGAGGCCATCGGCGATGGGCCACGTGCGGCTGGTGTTGATGCCGATACGCTTAGGATTGCGGCTGGCGATCAGCTGACCCAACGCCTTCCACTGCGAATCGAGATCGCCGCCCGACCAGGCCGACTTGTACGGCCCTCCGAGCGGATAACGATTTACAGCCAGACGCTCGATCGAACCATCGGTCGCGCGCGCAAACACCAACATCGTGGTGCGTCGCGCGGCGAAGCTCGGCTGCGGTACCAGCGTGAAGTACACCGGGTCTTCTGCGTACTCGCGATTCACCACGACCCACATGTCGAGATTGGCCTCGGTCATGAGCTTGGGCAGAAGATGTTCGAGGCGGTCGGCTAAAATGCGGTTCTCAGGCTCGACTCGCTCGCGCGAGGGCAGCACGCCGTAATCGGCCGCGCTCTCGACGCGCCGGCCCTGCGAGGGCTCGGAGGTGGCGGCACTGGACGCGGCGGATAGGATCAGCAGGCAGCAAAGAGGAAACAAAATGCTAAAAGCAGTTCGATGATTAGTCATGCGCGAATCCCGTTGTAATTTTTAGAGATTTTACCCTATCAGTACGGCAGCGCCTTAATATCGGGATCAACCCATCTTCTTCGAGCGTCGGGCGAGAACAGCCGCTCCCGAGTCCAATAGCGAAGCAGCCAATCGGAGCGTCCGAGTTCGCTGGCCAGAAGAACCCTGAGCACCTCGTGCAGCGGAACGATCTCCTCGTGAGACCCAAGAACTTCGTGCGCGGCGCGGATCGAGGCTTTGGTAATCGTCTCGTGATAGCCGCCCGAATCAGTGTTTGCGACCCCGGTGGCCTCGTTGTAGCGACGAATCCAGTTGGGCATCGCCATCGTTACCTCCGGCTGGCCGCGATAGCGGAGCAGCCACAGTACTGCCGCGAAATGGCCAGCATGTGTCCACTCCGCTTTGGGTAGTGATCGATCGAGAAGTCCGCGTCCGATACGCTCAATCTCAGCATCGGTCGTGAATAACGTCGGCATGGTCGGCTCCTAAGGAATTGGGATACCGGCCGGGCCAACAAAAACCCCGCCGGAGGGCGGGGTTGCGGGGATATCGAGTAGATAAGTGCTACAGCTAACTGAATCTTATCTTTGAAACACGCACGCAACGGCCGCCAGCAATTAGGCTTTGTTGAGAGGCCGATTGGCGCAGGTGAGTCATGCGCGCATTTAAGAACAGCGTCGACCGTGTAGTCAAGCACTCTCACCGATGGCCCGAGCAGCGTTTCTGATCCCTACGTTCCGGACCCGAACAAGTTCAGCTGGCTAAGAATCGGGGTGCCGGGCCCTATCGGAGATCAGGGCCCGCAGGTCGACCCAACCGCCGTTGCCCGAGTCAAAATGCCCGCGGACTTTGCGGCATGGGTGAACGCAATCCTCACGCCCGGTGCAACGCTCTTCGTGACGATCGAAATTCTCTACCCGGAATCGAGTGGTTCAATGGTCCAGGTCATCGATGCCCATCTCCCGGATAAAGCTGCTCACCCTCGCCGGCCGTGGCTACGGGGGTCGAATTACCTTTCCCAAATCTGGGTTACTTCTGATGCCGCAACAATATGCCGATATCGTCGATTTTCTCGTCCAGCAGGTTCAATTTGCGCGAGAGCCCCTGGATGTCGAATGCCGCTCTTTTGTTGACATCAAAATCCAGTTCACCCCGCAAGCGATCCTTGGTGTCCTGGCGATTCTGACTCATCATGATCACGGGCGCCTGAATCGCGGCGAGCGTGGATAGGAACAAGTTGAGCAGAATAAAAGGGTACGGATCCCATGAGCGGGCGCCTAGCAGGATGTTGATCCCGATGTAGATGCCCATCAATACGCCGAAGGTGATGATGAAGGTCCAAGACCCGCCGAATCGGGCCACTTGGTCCGCGATGCGCTCGGCGAACGTGGACTCTTCTTCGATCAGGTCGTTCGGATTGCGAGCGGCACGTGTCCTCACCAGTTCCTGCGCGGCATGCAATTGGCGGCTCAAGGCGGTCAACAGATCCATGCCGGCGAGCGGCTTGCGCTGAAGCAGTACCGCGATATCATCGCGGGAGACCTCCACGCATCGGGCTTCCTCCAGCGCAATGGCAGTCGTGTGGTGCATTGTCTGTTCGAGCATCGAGGCGAAGCCAAAGAATTCGCCCGCTGAGGGCTCGTCCACCACGACTTCCTGCTGATCTTCATCCACCGTTGTTACGCGCACCTTGCCGGAGAGCAACACATAGGCTTGTCCACCGGGCTGCTCCTTCTTATATATGCGTTCGCGGGCCGCAAAGGCTTTTAGTTCCACCTGGGTCGCGAGCACGGCCATTTCTTCCGCGTCGAGCAAGGCGAAGAGGGGTACGTTCTTGAGGATCTCCGGATCGCAGGCCATTGGTTACTCCAGGGAGGTCAAAAGAGGCGGAGGTTCGGATGAGATCCTACCTGACTGCTGACATCGTTTGCCCGCACGAAATTAAAGCGGTGAGCCCCGGGGAGCGCGCCGACACAATAGCTCTTGGCTTGGGCTCTAGCGAGGCGAGTAAGTGAACCTTTGGCCCGCGACGGTCACGGTGTACATAAGGCCGCCCTTCGCAATGGTGAACACCGCCATTCCCTTTTGATAACCTGCGCTAGAAGTCGTCGCGTCTTTCTTGCCTCCGCTGGCTCCCGATGTAGCACCTGCCGTACCTGCGCTCGCCGAGGCGCCGGCGGTCACCGCCACCACGCTCACCCCGGCACCGAACTCAAAGCTTCCTGACTCGAATTCGTCCAGTGCCCGCTTGTCCGCGAAGAAGATGATCTGGCTATAGGCTTTGCCCCCCGCCTGAAAGCCCGCGCTCAGCTGGGACATGCTGGAATCCCCGACAAGCTTGCCTTGAGCGTAAACACGGCCCTTGCCATGAGCGCCGCCCACGATGAAACCGGCCTCCCCAACCGTCGGAAACAGCGCATAGGCATAGCTTTTGGCGAAGAAATCCGCGCTTTCGCCTGCGCTCCTGAAGAGCTTCTCGGTATCCGAGTAGCTGTCGGCAAGGCTAACCGGCGCGGCAAAGATCATTACGAGGCTGACCGCGAGCACAAAAGGGGACAATTTCATGCGAACTCCCTATCGAGGCTTAAAATTAGCCGCGCTCGTACGTCGGGGCTTGTATTGATCTGATCTTTTTGTGCGTTTCGTGCATCGGGCGGCAGACTCCAGTGGCCGGTCGCACAATCGCCATCCCAGCTGTGGAGATCTCTTGGCCCTAGGCAGGCTTCACGCTCCGCGGACCCAAGAATACGGCCTCGTCCGAGCCATCCAGCTTTGTTTGAGCGTAGTTGAGAAAATATCCGGTAAACAGAGTTAGACCGAGATAGGCGAAGGCCTCCGCGAGCTGCGCATCACTCCAGCCTGCTGATTGGGCGGCTTTCCAGGTCTCATCGGATACCTTTCCCGCGTGGGCCGTCGCCTCTCGGACGAGGCTCGTCAATGCGTCGATCTTGGCATCACCCGTCGCGCTTCCGGCTCGCAACGCCTCGATCTGAGCCTCGGCCCAACCGCTCACGCCGGCGAATCGGCTGGCGATCCCAATCATGTACGCATTGCCGATCGTGGCCGCGGTTGCCAGATTGAGTGCCCAACTCACTTTCGGTCCCAGGGTGCCGTGTTCAACAGTTACCGCACGAAGCGAGGAATACCCTGCCAGCACTGCCGGGGCGTTTGCCATCTGGGCGTGTAGGTTCAAGGGCCTTCCGGTGGGAGAGGACTGCGCAATCGCCTGCAAAATGTCTCGGGAGCCCGCGGGGGAGCTTTCGACCGTCTGATTTTGAAATCTGCTCATGATTGCAATCTCCTTTTTTTTCGGCCAAGCCGATGACGGTGATTACTTCGGCAGTTGCTTGGTATCGAGCGTAATGCGCACTGGGATCTCATCGCTCACCAGCGGCAAGTACTTGGTCACACCGAAGTCCGAACGCTTCAAAGTGGTCGTCGCATCAAAGCCCGCGTCGGGCGCTTTCATGACGCCTGGGATTTCAAAGATGCCGATTTTGTTGACCTTGCCATCGAGGGTCACCGACTTGGTCACGCCGTGCACGGTCAGATCGCCCGTCACTCGCAAGCCGTTGTCACCCGTTTTTTCGACCTTGGTGCTCTTGAAGGTGATCGAGGGATACTTGGCCGAGTCGAAGAATTCCGGGCCTTTGAGCTCCTCATCCAGTTTCGAGACCCCGGTGTCGATGCCGGCCAAGGGCAATGTGACTGAGACGGTCGACTTGGTGATGTCGGACTGGTCGAGCAGCAGACTGCCTTCGATCTGGTCGAAGCGTGCGCTCGGATTGGAGAAGCCAAAATGGTTCCAGCCGAAGACGACCCCGCTGTGGGAAGCGTCGATATCGTATTTCTCGGCAGCTACTGCGGCGCCGGCGGCGGCCAAGGCAGAAGCGCTGACCAGCAAGACTGAAATGGAGGATCGAATGCTCATGAGTAAGTTCCTTCTGTGGGTTGATGGCTTCAGGCAGCGGCGGGGGTAGCGAAGTGAGTTTTCGCCCATGCAGCAAACCTCGTCGGCTGCTGGCCTGCGACCTTGTTGGCGAGCGCGATCGCCTCGCGCGAGTCGGTGCCAAGATAGGTATGGGCTTCAAAGTAGGCGAGCATGGCGGCAATGCTGTCGGCGCCCGGGAACCAGGTTGAAAACACCTCACGCGGGACCTGGCTGAACGAGAACTCGTTGCCCTGTCGATTGAGCGTCGCCACGATCTCATTGAAGCTCAAAAAGTCTCCGACGAGGGGCAGGTGTTCACCGTGCCCGGCGAGCTGCGGTTGCGCGAAGGCGCCGGCGACGATGCGGCCAATCTCGCGGATATCTCCCGCGTGAAATACCCGCTTCTCGGGATCCAGCGGCAAGGCCCAGCCTACCTTCCCGTCCTGCGATTTAGGCGCCATCGCACCCAGGAGGTTCTGATAGTAAAAAGGTGCGATCACGAAGGTGTGATACGTGAAGCCGGCATCCTTCACCATTTGCTCAACCTTGGCCTTGTCGGTGAAGTGAGGAACGTCGATTTTGCCCTGACTGATTGCCTCGACATTCGGAAGAGTGGACCAGATCAGGTGCTGCACGCCGGCATCCTTCGCCGCCTGCACGGCAACGCGCGCCTGGTTGAGTTCATCGGCGCCCGCCTCCCAGGCGTTGGTCACGATGAAGGCACCGTAGGCACCGGCAAAGGCTGCCTTTAAGCTCTCAGGGCGGTTGAAGTCCGCGAGTTTCACCTCTTCGGCAAGCGTTGCGTGTTTGGCCGGATCGCGCGTCAGGGCACGTACCTTGAATTCGCCGCCGCCCTCAAGCGCCCGCACGACCGCGCCACCCTGCTGACCTGTGGCGCCAATAACCGCGATGAGTTTCTGATGGTTCGACATGGCTTCTCTCCAGTGTTCAACGTTGAGTTGCTTCGTGGGCTTAAGATAGGGCCAGGAAAGCCATCTATGAAGCCTATATAATTCGATGGAATCCATCTATTTAGGAGATGCATCATGCTCGACGCAGTTACCCTCGATCAGCTGCGCACCTTCATCGCCGCAGTCGAGCAGGGCAGCTTTTCGGCTGCGGGAAGAAAGCTGCGGCGCGCGCAGTCAGTCGTCAGTCAAACGCTCCAGAACCTTGAGGGGCAGCTCGGTGTCGCCCTCTTTGATCGCAGCGCGCGTTATCCCGCGCTGACGGATGACGGGCGTGCGCTACTCGAGAATGCGCGCGCCGTCGCTTCTGAGATGGATGGACTGAAGGCCCGCGCAAAGACCCTGCGTGAGGGGCTTGAGCCGGAGCTGTCACTCTCGATCGACGTGATGTATCCCATGGCCGAGTTGATCAGCGCCGTCGGCGGGTTTCGCGAGAAATTTCCCCTCACACCGTTGAGACTGAGTGTGGAAGTCTTAGGTGCAGTGATTGAGCCCGTCCTCCAGGGCAGCTGTCAGATCGGCATCGTAGGGTCCCTACCCAATGTCCCCGACACGATGCATAGCGAATTTCTGCTCGATGTACCGTTGCTCACCGTCGTCGCGCCCTCCCACCCGCTCGCAAGTTTCAGAGGGAAGGTTCCGGTGACTGAGCTTCGACGGCACGTCCAGTTGATCCTCACGGATCGGTCGACGTTGTCCAAGGGTCAAAGCTACGGGGTTTTCTCCCCAAACACTTGGCGGCTGGCCGACATGGGGGCTCGACATGCGTTCCTGCGCGCGGGCTTTGGGTTCGGCAACATGCCCGACTTCATGGTCGAAGAGGATATAGCTGCGGGGCGACTGAAGGTAATTCGCGTGCAAATGCCTAGCAACCTGAAACCGATCATGCCGATGCGCGCCATCTACAGAAATGAGGCTCCGCCAGGACCCGCCGGTCGTTGGTTGATGGAACAACTGAAAGAGCGCAGCCAACCGGCCAGGAAGAAATACTAGTCGTGGGGTGAATGGAGGTCGGACATCATCCGGTTTCTATTCTTTAAGGGCTATGCGAAGTCAGACCGCAGGTCTTGCTTAGCCGAAGCTCAATGTGCGAGGAGAGGTCCTAGTGTCACGCGAGGGTCGCCCATGAATGTGCGCTTCACCCCCCCCGTTTGAGCAAGACGTCTAAGGGAAAGACGGGCGCTCCAATTGAGGAAGCGCCCGTGAGGAAGCCCTAAAAATTACTCGCTGAAGGCGACGCCACTAAAGCTTGTGACACCCACTTCCGGCGAGGTGGCGGCCAAGGTGAGATCACCATATGCATCGATGGAATAGACAGCGATCCGGCCGCCGGATCCATCGTTGGCAGTGTAGATCACCCCCAACCACAGTCCGTCGTGTGACACCGAAAGATCGGTTGGCGTGCCGGGCAGCGCAACGGACTTATAGAAAGCCCCACCCTCGGAATCGCTGAAGAAGATCGAGACTGCCTGTCCCGGCGAATTGCCCGAATACCAAATATTTCCTGGCCCTTTCGCGATCCAGCAAGGCGCGTTGCTGGGATAGGCTGGTGTGGGGCCTTGCACCGGATGGACCGTCGACGACGGATCGACCACAGCAAAGCTGTCGGGACTGTGTGCGGGATTGAAGCCTAAGATATCTCCCCAGAAGGCAGCGCCGAGCGGCGTGTTATTCGCATCCGACGGCAGTGCAACCGCACTGCTGCTGCCAGACAACGCGCCGCCTTTGGTCAGTGGCAATTGCAGCACTGATCCCGATTTGAACGTCACCGCGGCCCACGTGTGACCCGCTGCAATCTGGGCCCCCGAGTTGTCCGGGGTGTGAATGACCGGGGCATCAACGACACCTGACGGCCAGGCATGATCTTCAATGCAATTAGCACCGACGATAAAGAGTTGATCGTCTTTCAATGCTGCTGACACAGGATTCGTGCATCCGGGGGCAAGCTTGATCGTCTTTTCGATGTTGATGTAGTCATCGTTTCGCACCAATTGGGTGACTGTGTTCGAGCCGAAATTTACGACGACTCCGTGATCCCCACGAAATTGCACTGCGCCCGCGCCCCCCGCGCCCCCGAGGCCCTCGGTTGGCAGAGTATGGACGAGGGACAATGCAGGAGTGCGCGCTGTCTTCAACTGGAAAACGAGTATCGAATTGCCAGTCGTACTGTTGCTGCTGGTGAGAACAAGCACGTCCTTGGGACGTTCAGCCGCGGACGCGGCGAACGCAGCGCCCACAGCGAGCGCGAACATTACGCCCACACGGATTGATAGAGAACTCGGGGTAAGCGATCGATTCATCGGAATTGCTCCTTGATTTGTAACGATTACATGAACGGCCGAGGGGCGTCTCGTATAACCGATGGGTCTACCCCGTCTCCGTGCGCGCACTAAGCGCCGCAAAAGCCATTGCAGCTCCCGCGACTCCCATTATTCGGAGCAACCGCTCTCGAAGTTACAGCCTCAACGCAAATCTGCGTGAAAGCGCGTTTGCGCCGGCTACGATCAGAGGGAGTACGGCGGCTGGGAAGCGCGCAGTCGTCCTGGAGGAGGTCATCATCGTCGACTTAGGTCCGTCTTGCCGAAATGACAGTCCTATACGTGCGGCGTGACCCGGTGGTTACGTGTTTCTACCAACGCATGAGACGTGGACCGAGCAATGCGCCGGCGCCGCCCGCGGCAATGATCCCGAGGCTGTACCACGTGAGCACGAACAACGCAGATGCTTCCGGGCAATGCAGACCATAGATGGTGGCGGCCCAAGCGCCCGCAGCCAAGCCTGCAGCTGCTCCGGCCGCCCTCAGCCGGGTGGGCGCGAATTGCCGAAACGACCAAAGCAGGCCGACAAAGATGGGCGCGGCAAGCGTGAGCACCAACCAAGGGCAAACCAGCCAGCTTCTGCCGAGCCACATCGCAAACCAGCTGGCGGGAAGCGTTCTGGCCAGCTCGCCAATGCCGACGCCCCCTAGAATGAGTACCGGGATGACAAGCACCCAGAAGATTCGCAAAGAGCCCACCGTCGGCCGCGCAAGTTGCGCGACGATACGGCCTGCGCCGACACCCAGCGAAACCGTGTAGGCCCACTTCATCCAAAATGAGAAGCCGTGCATCGCGAGACGCAAATCGGGCCGGACTCCCAGCACCGCTACGACTAACACCGTTGCCACGAGGCCGCCAGCCGCCAAACCGAAACCGATCCGTTTCGCGATCGCACGGGGTGCAACACGATGGACGTCCTTGCTCAGAGATTCAATAAGCTGTTCGGTATGCATCCTCATCTGCCTAATATTCGCTTGGCGATCGACTTTAGTCCCCGATGCACCGAGACTTTGACGTCGGACTCCCCTATTCCGGCCCCGACTGCGGCTTCAGCGATGCTTTTTCCTTCGATATGGATGTCACGGATCGCCCGCGCCTGCTTTGGCGATAGCGTGCTGAGCAGATTTTCAACATCCAAGTGGGCGCTCACGGCCTCCTCGAAGCCCTCTGCGATGGGGATATCGTCCAGACCCTCGATTGACACCAACTTATGCCGCCGAAAATGATCGATCATGCGATAGCGCGCTACGGCATACATCCATGCCGTAAAAGGGCGGTCACGATCGTAGGATGCCCGGCGCGTATGGACGGAAATCAGGGTTTCCTGAATTAAATCCTTAACATCCTCTTCGGTGCCATGCAACCGGCGCCGATAGAAGGACTGCAACAGCGGCACGAGGGCGCGCAGCAAAGCTCCGTGGGCGCTGGAATTGCCGTCCAGTCCCTCCAGCATCCATGCTTTGAGCTGAGCCTCGCTTTCCAGCATTCGCATTTCCGCTCTCCTATCCACCTGACCCGCGCGCATCTGGTTACAAGTGGACCGGATGAGGGAGCGATGAATTGCAGGCGATATTTGTAACCGCACCGATGGCAGTACCGTAATTGCTATCAGGCTCTGTGAGATGCCTCCACCAGATCGACGTGCGGCTACAGGCTCAGCACGCGCAAGGAGGTGTCCAGGCGATTTGCTCTGCGCTATGACCAAGACTCATGTGACCGATGCAATCACAAGCGCGCTAATGACCGCCGCCTCGCGAGCCTGGCGACTCCCTCCAACCCAGGCATGCGAGCGCTAACTACTTCGCGCGGCGTTCTGTTGCGCGAAACCCTCGAAATCTCAAATCCCGTTGGATGATTGCAGCGATGTCGGGGCGCAACTACAACGCGCCCCGGCTATCGGAGTTATTTTCCCGCCCCCAATTTATCAGCCAAGACTTCAGCGTGACGAATTTCAGGGGCTTTTGCCAGTAGGTCCGCCGCGTGTTGCATCAGTGCGGCCGCGATCGGCCCTTTGAGGTGCGCCTCTCGGCCCTCCTCGGATTCAAAGGCATCGAAAATACCGAACGTCTGCGAATCGAAACGAACCGCGAACCATGTAATCGTCAGCGGTTCCGCGGCAGCCAACCTTTGCGCGCCCGCCAAGAAGGATGCGACAGCGGCCTCCTTGCCGGGTTTCGCCTTGAGTTCCACAAATAAGGCGACTTGAGTCTTTAGTGTCATTTAAATCTCCACAACAAACACCGATTTCTCAATGAGCGCAACCCCCATCCGCACAATGTATGGGCGCTTCTGACACTGAGACCGGCCCCAAGGGAAAGTCATTACACTCCGGCCGAAAAACATTTCGAGTCACGGGGTCAACTTATCCTGGGAAGACTAATGATGAAATCGAATCGCATCTGCGCGGGAAGAATGAAGAGACTCTCTCCATTGGACGAATCGGCTTTTCCACCTTCGGATTGATGGCCCACGTTCCGGCTGCCCCTTACCTCTTGGGCGAGGTGGGGTGCAGAGTCCGCGCCATTTGCGGCCGGTTCGCTCTAGTCGGTCAAGACCACCGGAGCACTGCGCGAGGGCCGAGCACTGTCTTTAGCCTGCCGTCTCTTCTTCACGCCGGTCCGATTTGCACGTCGCACCGCTTGTTTGGCCTGCGCACCGTGCACAGGCGGACGAGGTCCGATCGATCGAATCAGTGCGACGATAGCGGGCGGCGAAAACTCGCTCCACTCGATCCCGACGCCCTGCTCGTCCCGTCGGATGACGAAGGCCTCGAGGTGAGTACCGTATTTCGGATGCAGCAGGGTCGGAAAGCTAATTTGAATCTTCGACAAGGGCCTTATGCGGGCACTGATGCTGACAAAGCCGCCGCTCAGACTGACGTCCGTAAGACGGCCTTGATGGGGGGTGGGATTTGCGGTCTGCGAGAGATGGACGGCAATCTCAACTGCCAGTCGATGTCCCCAGCGATGCTCCATGCGGATGCTCCTTGGGTCTCGGGATGTCCTCCCTACCTATCCTGCGCCTCTTTCAATGAAAGTAAAGTCGAAGTTTGCAGTGACAGCGCTGATCCCAAGAAACAATGCGGGCGGACTCTCGATGAGAGCCCGCCCGCAGGAGCCTCAGCCGTGTTCAGCGAGATCGAAGCGGTCCGCGTTCATGACTTTGTTCCAGGCCGAGACAAAATCCTTCGCGAACTTCTCCCGCGAGTCCTCGCACCCATACACCTCGGCGTAGGCGCGAAGTTGCGAGTGCGAGCCGAAGATCAGATCGACGCGGGTGCCCGACCATTTGAATTCCTTGGTCTTGCGGTCGCGCCCCTCATAGATCCCCTTATCTTGCGCCGGCTGCCACTCGGTGTGCATGTCCAGCAGGTTCACGAAGAAGTCATTGGTCAACTTTTCCGGTCGCTTGGTGAAAACGCCATGCTTCCCTCCGGCATTGACACCCAGCACCCGGAGTCCCCCGACCAGAACCGTCATCTCCGGGCCCGACAGTCTGAGGAGCTGTGCCCGATCCACCAAGGCTTCCTCGGGCGCCATCAGCTGAGGTCCTTGGCTGTAGTTGCGAAAGCCATCGGCAATGGGCTCAAGGTATGCAAAGGAATGGACTTCAGTATCCGCCTGCGAGGCATCCATACGGCCCGGGGTGAAGGGCACTTTAAGATCGGTCCCGGCATCCTTCGCGGCCTTCTCGATGGCTGCAGCACCGCCTAGCACGATGAGATCGGCGAGTGACACCTTTTTGCCACCGTTCGCCGAACCATTGAACTCCTTTTGGATGGCCTCGAGTTTGTCGATCACCGATTTCAGTTGCTTCGGCTCATTGACCGCCCAATCCTTCTGCGGCGCGAGCCTCACGCGCGCGCCGTTGGCACCGCCGCGCTTGTCCGAGCCGCGGAACGTCGAGGCGGATGCCCAGGCGGCCGAGACCAACGCTGAGACGGATAGCCCCGCGGCTAAGATCTTGGTCTTGAGCGCCGCGACATCCTGCTCGCTCACCAAGGGATGATCGATCGCCGGAACGGGGTCCTGCCATATCAGAGTCTCTTTCGGCACCATGGGTCCCAAGTAGCGAACGATCGGGCCCATATCGCGGTGCGTGAGCTTGAACCACGCACGCGCGAAGGCATCGGCAAACTCATTGGGATGCTCATAAAAGCGACGGGAGATCTTCT
The DNA here is from genome assembly GCA_036494165.1 of Steroidobacteraceae bacterium. Classification (GTDB taxonomy): domain Bacteria; phylum Pseudomonadota; class Gammaproteobacteria; order Steroidobacterales; family Steroidobacteraceae; genus Bog-1198. The sequence goes on along the minus strand of DASXOQ010000090.1, from coordinate 46,038 downwards.
CGTAGGCAGGATCGAAGCGCAGCGAAAGATCGGTGGTGAGCATGGCGGGTACATGCTTCTTCGTCCTGTCGTGGGCATCCGGAATATTCGCTTCCGCCCCCTTGGCCTTCCATTGCTGGGCACCCGCCGGACTCTTGGTCAGTTCCCATTCATATTTGAAGAGATTCTCGAAGAAGTAGTTGCTCCATCGGGTTGGGGTTTGGCTCCAGGTGACTTCCGGTCCCCCGGTAATGGCGTCGGCGCCAAAGCCGCTGCCGTGCTTGCTTCGCCAGCCCAGGCCTTGATCCTCGATTTCTGCACCCTCCGGTTCCGGCCCGATCAACGAGGGATCCCCAGCGCCGTGGGTCTTGCCAAAGCTGTGGCCGCCCGCGATCAGCGCCACGGTTTCCTCATCGTTCATGGCCATGCGGGCAAAGGTTTCGCGAATGTCGCGTGCGGCCGCCACCGGATCCGGCTTGCCGTTGGGTCCCTCTGGATTAACGTAGATGAGCCCCATCTGCACCGCACCCAAGGGATTGGCAAGCTCCCGCTCGCCGCTATAACGCTCGTCCCCGAGCCAAGTGCCTTCGGGACCCCAGTACAGCTGCTCAGGCTCCCAGGTATCCGCCCGTCCTCCGCCGAAGCCGAAGGTCTTGAAACCCATCGACTCGAGCGCGACATTGCCTGCGAGCACAAACAGATCGGCCCACGAGATCTTACGACCGTATTTCTGTTTGAGCGGCCAGAGCAGGCGCCGCGCCTTGTCGAGGTTGGCATTGTCGGGCCAGCTGTTCAGCGGCGCGAACCGTTGCTGTCCGCCGCCCGCTCCCCCGCGGCCGTCGGCGACGCGGTAGGTGCCGGCGCTGTGCCAGGCCATTCTTATAAAGAGACCGCCATAGTGGCCGAAGTCGGCCGGCCACCAGTCTTGCGAATCCGTCATGAGGGCGTGCAAGTCTTTGACTACCGCCCGCAAGTCGAGCGCTTTGAATTCCTGTGCGTAGTCAAAGGCCGCGCCCAGGGGATTGGACTGGGGAGAGTGCTGGTTCAATATTTGTACGTCCAGTTGGCTGGGCCACCACTCGCGATTCGACCTTCCGCCGTGGGCGACGGGACATTTTCCGGTCGTCTTGTCATCAGCCTTTACGTCCATACCTTTCTCCGATTGTCCGTGTGTGTTGCAAACGTACCCCGGCACATCACGCACCGGGACCTTGAAAATCGGCTCCCGACCTAGTCCGACGTCTCGGGTCAAAGATCGCTGGTTGAACCCGAAAGCCGGTGCAGAAGGACGCGCCTAATGATCGACCCGCACCGCGGCTTGGTCGAGATCTCGGCTCGTGTCTTGCCAACGATAGCCAAGGCGTCTGAGCAAATACAGTTGATGCTCTCTATCATCTCGATGCATGGTATCGATCGCTTTTTCGAAGGCAGACAGACTGGTCATTTTTTCCACGGCAAGATTCGAGGAGTGCCGCGAACGCGCCGCTCGACTCGAACAGAAAGAAAGACTATTGCGGACGGTTGCCGATCAGACGATGGCCAACTCGAATCTCGAGGACGGCAGGACCTACGAGCTTGGGTCCGTTGACCCAGGTTCATTTCGATGCGCCATCACCATTCGTCAACGAAGCGCTGCGCTTAGACCCCTCCAGAATGCCGGCAGCCCGCAAGATCGGCACCGCAAAGTTCGAGCCCGAGAAGTCCGAAAGAATGGCGAAATTCACTCCAATCACTTTCCCGCTGGCATCGAACACGGGGCCGCCCGACCCTCCGTGCGTGGTTTGCGCGTCATAGACCAACTGATCGGGGCCAACGACGCCGAGGTGGCCTTGAGTTACCAGCGGACGAATAAGCTTTCGGCGCCCAAGCTCCTGCACAAGCCCTTCCGTGGAGTTCCCTGCACTTCCGGCGATCTGCTTGAGCGTGGGCGGGTCGACCCGCGCAAGAATGCCTTCGACGCCCGTGGGGTATCCGATCAAAACGACGGGGCTTCCGGAAACTGCGACTTGCTGATCGATTGCCACTGGCCGTGGCGGATGGCTCTGAGGCAGAGTAACTTGGGCCAGCCCAAGGTCAACATCCTCGCTCAACCGCGTCACGTGCATCGCCATTGGCGTGTCGAATCCCGGAAAATAAGCCCACATCCACTCGACGGTCGGTTCGAAGGCATCGCTCGGTACCGGAACGGCTTGCGAGTTATGCCACCACGGTTGCAGAACATGGTGATTCGTGAGGACATGGCCGACGGTGTCGACCAGAAAGCCGCTTCCGAATACATGTAGGTAAACGGGCCGGCTGCCACCCTCCGTGGTGAGCATCACATTGCCCTTGTTATCGGCAAGCGGATTGCCGCTCGCGTCAATGCCGGCGAACATGAGTCGAGCGCCGCTCTTCCTGTCGCGAAACCCCACGATCACGTAGATCAGGCAGACGCTGTTCGAATACTGCCGGACGATCTCCTCGGCGATTCGAGCATCGGTCTCGAGCTTACCTATCCGGGTGTCGGTTTGCTTCAAACGGCTGTCAAGCGCGGCCAGGGATGCGCCGCTCGACGCCGATATCTGTTTGCGCAATTCCGCACTCTCGTTCCGCAACTCTTCCAATTGCTTGCTCATGGCCGCACTCAAATCCTGGCCCTGTGCCGAGCGGCTTTTTTGCGCGCGCTCCAGAAGCTGATCTTGCGTGAGAATTTGCGAGCGCAAACTGTCCAGCTGCAGAACTAGATTTGCGTTTGACTTACGGCTGAGCCGGTTATTTTGAATGCCAATACCCACAGCGACGATTGCTACGGCGGCCACTACCACAAGTGCCATCCAACGTCTCTTGCCAGTGTTCTTTTGCCTGACAATCTCGGCCAGCGCCGCCTCCGCTTCGAGCTCCCTCTTCTTGGCGTCGAGAGCTTCCAAGCGCAAGCGATCATCGGGTGCCTTCTCGCGCAGCTGCGCCCGGATTCGGGCGAAGAGCTCAACCGACTCGAATGGAATGCTCAACACATCGTCAGCACCCAAATCCAGAGCACGGCTGCGTTCCAAGGGCCCGCCGTCCGCGAGAAGCATGATCTTCACCGGCGCCGTAGCCTCATTTCCCTTGAGCTGCGTAAGAAGGCCGCAGCAGTCCAGCGTGCGAACATCCGTCTGCAGCAGAATCAGATCGGGCTGACGCTCAATGACTGTCCTGGCATTCGCGCTTTCTGGAGCGTCAACATCGTATCCAGCGCGAGAAAGCTCCGACATGAGGCTCGCCCGCAAATCTTGAGAGACACGAAACAAGAGGATCTTTGGCACGCTTCATTCTCCCATTAATCCGTCTGAAGATCAGCGTGGGTGCAACAACAGTGACCTCAGTCGTCGAAGCGTGTCGTTGTAATTCTTGGGTGCGCTGGAAAGTGGGTTCCAAGAGCCAGCAGTTGGCACCGGTACGCGACTTGTGCTGGGACCGTCAGGGTCACGGTGGTTCCGCCACCTGCCGAATCTTCGATGGCAAGGCCGGCACCGAGTTGCGCCGCCCGTTCGCGCATGCTTCGCACCCCCATGCGCCCTTCGTCCAGACCCAGTTTCTGCTGGTGCGTCATGCCGTTCCCATCATCCGAGACTCGTAACGTGAGGGCCGAGAACCCGTAGATGACGGTCAGATCGATGCAAGAAGCAGCTGCGTGCTTGAAGCCATTGCTGATGGCCTCGCGGGCGATTGAGAAAAGCTCCTCCCATGCAGCAGCGGCAATGCGACGAGCGCGGCCCTTCCGAACGGCAAAAAAATCGGTGCTTGTATCGGCGGAAAGCTCTACGCCCAACGCGGCTAGCGCTTGACAGAGTTCGGCCTGACTGCGCAACGGGTTTTCAATTTCGAGCAGTTTCCGGCGTCCCTCAAACGCAAGACTCTCAGCCTGCTCGAGCGATCGAGTCAGGAACAGGCGAGTCGGATCGTCGCTCGGCAACTGCTGTACGACCGTGTAGACCTTGAGAATGAGGCCCTCGGTGCTTTGCAGTAGCGTGTCGTGCAATTCGCGCGCGATGCGATTGCGTTCCTCCAGACGCACGGCCTGGCGTTGCCTGAGGCGTCTGCCCGCGCGAGTCGAATTGATACACCACAGAAAGCCGACAAAACCGATCACGGCCAGAAGGCGAACGGGCTTTAACTCCGCCTGCGCGGCAGAAGAGTAGCTGCATCCAGTCAGAGTGATAGTCCAGAGGGCGGCGAGGGAGCGTCTCATGCCCGAACTGCCCGAATGCATTTGTCGCCGCCGCTACCCCTCATGTGGCAGTTCGCTCGCTGGTTAACCAACGTAGAGCCGAGGCCACCACGCGGTGTCAGAAATCGCCCATTAGTCACGCATCTGACTGCGGCCGACGGAAGCGACCTCAAAGTTCTTTGACCCCCCATCGACACCTCTATGGTCGACTCGAAGCGCGAGCCCGCTTACTTTCGCTGCAAATGCCAGGCCAACGGCAAGGAACTGAATCTGAACGGTTTTGGTGTGATTTGCATTGGTGACATTTCGCCACTGGCGAAATGTCACCAATGAGCCGGCTAAGTCTTAGGGGCCGCCCGGAAGACGCGTTTGTCGATCCGCAGCGCGCGGATTTTCGATTCAAGCGTCGAGCGCGGAATGCCCAGCCGGATCGCGGCACCTGCCGGGCCGAAAACTCGCCCGCTGCACGCGCGCAACGCTTCCTCGACAATTCTCTTTTCATGCGCGGCCAGCGAGGTAGGCAACATCGGCGGACTATCTTGCTTTGCTGAGGACAGCCAACTGTCATCAATTTTGAACTCACCCGAATCGCAAACGATCACCGACCGCTCGATGACGTTTTGCAGCTCCCTCACATTGCCCGGCCAAGGGTAGGACTTCAGACGCTCCAGCGTTCGCTTGTTGATGCGGCCGAATACCTTGCCGGATTTTCGCCCATAGCGATCAATGAAGTACTCGACCAGCAGCGCAATGTCCTCGGCTCGCTCGCGCAATGGCGGCATTTCCACCGGGAAGACGTTCAAGCGGTAGAACAAATCCCGCCGGAAGGTCCCGCTGGCCACTGCTTTTTCCAGATCCCGATTGCTGGCCGCAATCAGGCGTACGTCAACCCGGATGGTCTCGCGTCCACCGACACGCTCGAACTCCCGTTCCTGCAAAATGCGCAGCAACGAGATCTGTATCTCCTGCGACAGCTCTCCGACTTCGTCGAGAAATAGCGTCCCGCCGTGGGCGAGCTCGAAACGGCCCAGTCGTCGCTGCAGGGCGCCCGTAAATGCGCCTTTTTCGTGACCGAAGAGTTCCGAAGCAACCAGATCGGCCGGAATCGCCGCACAATTGACCGCCACGAAAGGCATCGCGGAACGGCGCGACCGCCGGTGGATCGCGCGGGCCACCAACTCCTTGCCGGTACCGGTCTCGCCCGAGATGAGAACGGTCGAATCGGTGGTAGCAACCTTCGAAACCCGCGAGAGCACAGCGCTCAGCGCCGGCGATGTTCCAACGATTTCCTCGAACATCGAGGCCTTGTCGATTTCCTCGCGAAGCGCCACGTTCTCATGCCGCAGTCGGTCTTCGGCTACCTTGCGTTCCTCGATGTCCGTGCAGGCGATGTACCAGCGAAGCACCTGTCCCTTGTCATCGCACACAGGGCTGAATCGGGCGAGAAACCAGCGGTGGCTGCCGTCGTATTTCGGGAGCCTGAGCTCGATGTCTGAGGCCGAATTCATGGACAGGTCTTGCTTGAAAGCGGCCAGCCGTTCACGGTCATCGGGGTACACCTGACCGCCCGCCCCTGACCCGAGCCACTGCTCGAGACTGCACCCGAGATACTCGAGCGCAGGGCGATTGACGTAAATGCGTTCAAACCGCGGTCCCATGACCGCGACGAGCTGCGGCGCGAGATCGACGATCTGACGGAATTCCCACTCCCTTCGGGAAAGCTCGTCGGTGAACTCCTTCTGCTCCGTCACATCGACGCCGGTGCCGACGAACCCGCGGGCGAAATCCCCGTCGCTCGCCGGGGTGCCGACAAAACGCACGTGACGGATGGCCTGGTCGGGCCGCACGATTTGCATGGTGAAATCGAAGGGCGCGCGCTCGGTGAGCATCCTCGCAAATTCTTGTGTCACGAAATCCAGGCTATCCGGATGAACCATGGCCATGTAATCAGGCATGCTGGGGGCATTCACACGCGGTTGGAGTCCGTGAATCTGAAAGAGTCCTGGCGACCAGTATTCAAACCCTGAACCATCGAAGGCCCAACTCCCCGCATTGCCTAGTCGCTCGCCTTCGGCCAGATAAAATTTGGCGCGCTCGCGTTCGTCGATATCCAGATTCACGCCGATCCAGCCGACAAGCGTTCCGTCCGCACCCAACAACGGTTCGGCCCGGCTCAAAAACCATCGGTATCTGGAATCGGCGTTGCGGACCCGAAAGCTCACCTCGGCGGCCGCCCCGCTCCTCAAGCACTGCGACCACACGGCGCGGGTTCGCTCGGCATCCTCGGGATGCAGCAGCGCAATGTGCGAGTCCCATGCCCCGCCGGCGGCGAGGCCGAACCGAAACGGATCGGACTCAGAGAGACCCAAGTAGTCCGCGCAACGTTGATTCACGAATGTGAGCGCGCCCTCGCGATCCGCATACCAGGTATGGGCCGGGACGAGGTTCAAGCTGGCCTGAAGTGATTTTAGATACCGGTCGTCCATTGGAATCTAAGGAGCGCGCGACGTTGCGCAAACTATATATGCTCTTTGGCGAAATTTCGCCAATTGAGCCCCAAGTCGGCGCCCATTGGGCATGGATCGATTCTTGCTACGACTGGGGACATGTTCAGAATTCAACGCACTTCCAACGGCGATGTCGTACTCAAGGTGGCCGGTGAGTTGGCGGCTATCGACGTGGGCGAACTCGCCTCCGCGCTGGCGGCGGAGTCGACAGCGGAGTCGGTCGTGCTGGATCTCAAGGAACTCACTCTTGTCGACCGTCAGGTCGTCAGGTTTCTGCAAGAGTGCGAGTTTAAAGGGATTGGGATACGCAACTGCTCCGGCTATATCCGGCGGTGGATCGAGTCAGAAAAAACGAACGGGTCATGATGCCAAGCAAAAAAAGCCGCCTGGGGCTCAAGCACCCGCGAGACGCAACCGGGCGCCTATCGCACTCGATGCGCGCCTGGCAATCGTTGCTTTTCGCATTCCAGCTCACGGTCAGCGCCTACGCTGCGACGCCGCCGCCCGCCATCACCGACTACGCGCTCACCTCGTTCAGTCCTGCGCAGGGTGCTCCCAGTCCGATTGGCGCGATACAACAGACCTCTGATGGATTTCTTTGGTTGTCCTCCCCATTAGGACTCTATCGCTTCGACGGAATTCAATTCGAGCGCGTGCAGAAGTTCGGCAACGTACCGTTACTCGGCACCCCGACGGACATTCTGGCGACGCACTCGGGCGGCCTCTGGATCGGCTACTGGTTCGGCGGCGCAAGTTATCTGGACGCAGCAAAGACTTTAAGAAACTACCGCGCGGAACCCGGCGGGCTGCCGCTCGGCACCGTCGAGTCCTTTGCGCAAGACGACCACGGCACTGTTTGGGCGGCCACGAGTCGAGGGCTTGCTCGGTTCGACGGGCAACGATGGACGGAGATGACCGACCGCTTGGGATTGCCGTCGCAAAATACCTCCTTCATAGAGTTCGACGCTTCGAACAACCTATGGATCCATACGGGGCCCAAGATTGCCCTCCTGCGAAGCGGATCAAGCCGCGCCCAAGTTTATGACCTCCCATCGGATTCGAAACTGCAGAGAGATGCGCAAGGACGCGTTTGGGGTTTCGTACGAGACTCAATGTGCCTGTACCTCTTGGATGCGGTGAGCGACGCCAAGCCTGCGTGTCACCGACTGCCGGCCGACGTCGAGCAACTCCATATGATCGACGAGACAGGGCATGTCTGGTTTACGGGCGCGGGAAATCGATTGGGCAGAGTATCCATCCCGCCTTCCGAGGACCCCAATGCAATCAGGCGTCCCGGCCTGAGCCAAACCGGCTATCGATATGTGCTTCTCGGCGACGGCGGCCAAGCAAACGATGTGCTTGAGGACCGGGAAGGTAATCTTTGGTTTGCCACGAGCAGCGGCCTCTCGCAGCTTCGCATAGCAGCGTTCAAGAGACTCGGACCATTTCCAGAGTACGTGGTCGTCGATGCCGGCGCCGGCAACTCGATCTGGGTAGGAACCACTCACGGCGACCCGGCACGCGGCGAGGTCGACTTCTTTCGATTGCAAGGCGATTCCATGGTGCCGCAGGGCGGCGGACCCACCAGCTTGACGGCCTCTTACCGTGACGCGGATGGTGTGCTGTGGATGGGCGGCAACGGGAGATTGTGGAAGCTGCAAGACAATAGCTGGCAGGAAATCGTTGCCCCCGGGTCTGATATCACGCTTGCGGTAGGCGATCCATATCGTCGGATTCAAGCGATATACGTGGATGCGCACAAGGATCTGTGGGTCTCCATGATGCGGCACGGGTTATTCAGGCGTCACGACGGCAAATGGGAACGGCTAGAGATACCCGGATTGTCTGAAACCGACTATCCCTTCACCATTTGTGCAGATGATGTGGGAGTACTTTGGTTTGGCTATGCCGGTGCCCGCCTGGCGTCGCTCAAGGAGGGTAGCTGGCGAACATATACCGAACGCGATGGAATCAGTGTCGGCAACATTTTTGTGCTCGGTGATGTCAACCACCAGCTGTGGATCGGTGGTGATCGCGGGCTGGAACGAATTCGAGGCGGACGGTTCGAGCCGCTTCCAAGCGTAGTCGGACCAACTACCGTCGCAGGCGTGTTGCAGGCGAAAAACGGCGATCTCTGGTTGAACTCCAACGTGGGTGGACTGCACATAACCCGCGAGGAGCTGCAGCGTTTGGACGCCAATCCGGCGGCAACCCTCGCCATCGAGAAATTCGATGTGCGCGACGGCCTGCCTGGCATCCCAGTTCCGCCTCGTCCCAACCACACCGTGTTTGAAAGCGACGATGGCCGCATATGGTTCGTGGCCATGGACCGGTTCTCGTATATCGAGCCGCAGAATCGCAGGCGAAACACTGTTCCGCCAACAGTCATCGTCAAATCGGTAACCGCGGATGGTCATCCTTTCGACTCGTCGAGCGCAGTGGCACTTAATCCCAACCCCCGCAACCTCGAAATCGAATATACGGCAACGAGCCTCACGATTCCGAGCCGAGTTCACTTCAGGTATCGCCTCGAGGGTCTCGACAACGATTGGCAGGACGTCGGTCCGCGCCGCGCCGCCTACTACACCAACTTGCCTCCAGGCCACTATCAATTTCACGTCATTGCCGCCAACGACGAGGGGGTGTGGAACCTCCAGGGACGGTCGCTGGCGCTCACCGTTCCCGCACTTTTCTACCAGACGCTATGGTTTCGGATCGCAGTCGTCGCGTTCGTGATACTCGTTGTTTCGGCACTGGCCATGGGCCGCTTTCGCATCGCCACCGAACGGGAGCGTAAGCGTCTGGAACAGCGCATGGAGGACCGGCTCAAAGAACGCTCGCGAATCGCACGTGAACTGCACGACTCGCTGCTGCAGGGATTCCATGGACTCATGTTTCGGCTGCAGGCGGTCCGCCAACTGCTCCCTGAACGTCCCGTGACGGCCGCTGAAACACTAGACACGGCGCTGAAGCACGGCGACCGGGCCCTGGATGAGGGACGGCAGGCAGTTCAGGCGCTGCGGGCCTCGGTGCTCGCGGACCTGGACCTCGCCGCATCAATCGGTTCGCTGGGGGCAGATCTCGAGTCCGGATCGGTGGCGACACCGGCCTACCGCGTCGTTGTTCTTGGGAAACCGCGCGCTTTACCCGTGGCCGTTCGTGACAATGCCTACCAGATCGTGCGCGAAGCCGTGCGCAACGCGTTTCGGCACGCGGATGCCAAAGAAGTTCGGGTCGAATTGCATTTTGAGGATTCGAACCTGCGCGTTCGAGTAGAGGACGACGGGATTGGAATGCAATCGGAAGTTTTGGCACACGGCCAGCGCCTCGGTCACTGGGGAATGCCCGGGATGCGGGAACGCGCCGAAAGCATCGGTGGCGGCCTCAGCATCAAACGCCGTGACAACGCCGGCACCGAAGTCGAGCTGTCCATTCCCGCAAAAACAGCCTATGTAGATGCGCGATCGCAGATCGCCACGAATTAGCCCGGGAACTCGTATCCCCCTTTAGAGGGCTTTCTGGCAGAGCGCAAAAAGATCAGGCTTCTCCAAGACGGTGCTTGAGGCGGCGTTAGGCTAGCGACATGCCCGCGCAAGCATTGTCATGAAGCTGAGCTGCGCCATGGATGCAACCTCCCCACCGAAACATCAATATGATCTTGGCGCCGTTGTGGTATGCCGACGGTGCGATGGCCTGTTCCAAGCCGCGGCGCTTGAGCCAACGCAGAACGCTAAGTGTCCCGACTGCGGCGAAATCCTGCTGCGCAACCGCGCCGCGTCGATTCAGTTTGTGCTGGCCGCCGCCCTCTCCGGCGCGATGTTTCTCGCTATAGCCATCGCCTACCCCGTACTCGGCGCATCGCTTGGCGGCCTCCGCACGGAGGTCAACCTCGTCACGGCGCCGGATGCCTTCCTCGACACCCGATTCATCGTGGTCGCATGGGTCATGGTCCTTATTTCGGTGCTGGCGCCTGGGATACAGGTTGCGGCTCTTTGCTGGCTGCTGATCTTTGCGCTGCGGCAGCGTCGCGCTCCCGGATTCTCCTGGCTGCTATCGATACTCCGGGCCCTGCGGCCGTGGGCCATGCTGGAGGTGTTCCTCTTAGGTTCCCTGATCGTCATCGTTAAAATAGGCAGTTGGGTGTCGGTCATTCTCGGTCCCGGGCTCTGGGCGCTCAGTGGCTTCGCGTGCCTGGTGGCTGCCTTGCGTCACTTCGAAGCGTCCATACTCTGGACGCGGAGCGATCTGCGATGAGCGCGCGCGCCGCGGCGCTCGGCATTGCGCTCTGCCCCGTCTGCGGCCAAGTCGGCGACATCGCAATGACAGCTAGGTGCAATCGGTGCGGCGGCGTGCTGCGACTGCCCAACGCGAGGGCGAGTGCCGAGCGCTCGCTCGCGTGGCTCCTTGCCGGCATCATTCTGTATGTGCCCGCGAATCTGCTTCCCGTCATGTACGTGAGCGGGATCGGCGGAGAGGGCGAGGACACCATCTTCGAGGGCATCGTCGAATTCTGGCGCTCCGGGTCAATCGGTCTCGCAGCTCTCATATTCTGCGCCAGCGTTGCGGTTCCGCTCACGAAATTTGCCGGGCTCGGCATACTGATCGCCACGAGCCTGTGCGGTACGGCGGCGGCGCCGTTGTCGCGGGCCCGCCTGTACCGGTTTGTCGAGTTCATCGGCTACTGGTCGATGCTCGACGTGGTGGTCGTCGCGCTCACCAGCCGGCTGGTTCGTTTCGGCGGCTTTGCGGTTGCGGAACCCCGTCCGGGAATCCTGTTTTTCTGCGGCGTGGTGATTTTGACCATGTTGTCGGCATTCAGCTTCGATGAGCGCTGCATCTGGGCGCCGGAGCATGCGTCGTGAATCAACCGGCGCCTCTGATAGTCGAGAAGGCGCGATGGAAACCGCAACTGGTCTGGGTGGTGCCCATTGTGGCGGCGCTGGTCGGGGCCTCGCTGGTGGTGCAGTCCTGGCGCTCCCGGGGCCCGCGCATCGTCATCACCTTCCAGTCGGCTGACGGCCTGCAGGTCGGCAAGACGCTGGTCAAATACCGCAGCATTGCCATCGGGCGCGTGGCGGCGTTGGCGCTCGATGCGGATGCAAAGGCGGTCGAGGTCACCGTCGATCTGGATCGCAGCGGCGCCGGTGCGGCCACCGAAGGCACGCGTTTCTGGGTGCAGCATCCGCGGCTCGGTCTCGAGGGCAATGCGCAGCTCGATTCTCTGCTCAGCGGCTCGTTCATCGGCGTCGATCCCGGGAATACACACAAGGCCCAGCACGAGTTCGTCGGCTTGGAGGAACCGCCGGCACTTTCGCACGGACCGGCCGGCCGGCTCGTGACGCTGCACGCCGACAATTTGGGGTCCATCGCGCCGGGCGCCCCGGTTTACTTCCGTCAGGTACGCGTGGGCCGGGTCATCTCGACGGGGCTCAGCGAGGACCGTGGCGGCGTTCGAATCAATGCATTCATCGACGCGCCGAACGATGGCCTGCTGTCCCCTCGCTCCCGTTTTTGGAACGCCTCGGGCATCGACTTATCCTTGAACGCCGACGGACTCAAGGTGAAGACGCAATCCCTGTCGACCATTCTCGCCGGGGGCATCGCTTTCGAAGACGCGCCGCCGGAAACCGTCGAGGGAGGGAGCGTGCCTGCGCCTGACTTTACTCTGTATCAGGATCGGACGAGCGCGTTTGCGCCGGCCCCGGGTGAGGCACGTCTTGTGAAAATGCGCTTCCGGCACGCGCTGCGCGGCTTGCGCGTGGGCGCCCCCGTGGAAATGGTCGGCGTCGACATCGGCCGAGTCACGGCAATCGATCTCGAGTTTTCGCCCAAGGATGAATCCTTCACCATTGTCGTCAGCGCGGCGCTTTACCCGCAGCTCATGGGGCCCGCGTACGAAACCCTGGCGGCCGCCGGCACCGCCAATTCCGACGACCGCATGGCGGCCCTGGTCGGGCGGTTGGTGAACCGGGGGCTGCGCGTTCAGCCGCGGCTCGGCAGTCTCATCACCGGACAACTGTACCTGGCGATGGATTTCTTGCCGTCGCCGAACCGCGCGGTCTTCGATGCCAGCAAACGCCCCCTGGAATTGCCCACGGCGGAGTCGACCACCGGCGAACTGCAGGTGCGCGTGGCGAGCATCGCGGAGAAGCTCGACAGGCTGCCGCTATCGAGCATTGCCGGCCATCTGGACGGGGACTTGGTCACGCTGCAGTCCGCCTTGACGCATCTTGATCGTGACGTGCTGCCGCCGGCCGGCGAGACCGTCGCGGAGGCTCGCTCCACTCTGTCCGCCTTGCGCAGCTCGCTCGCGAACGATTCGCCGTTCCGGGAACGCATCGACCGCACACTCGAGGATACCGATGCCACCCTGGCTGAGATACGCGCTCTTGCCGGCTATCTTGAGCGCCATCCCGACGCGTTGCTCAAGGGACGCCGTCCGGATTCGAACGAGGCGAAGAAGCGGCCATGATGGTCTGCCGTTATCTGCCCGCGGTGGCGGCGCTCGCATGCATGGTCACAGGATGCCGCTCCGCCTCGGTTCATCTTTATACGTTAGTCGACTCACCCATCGTTCCCAGTTCGAGTTCATCCCAAAGCCCGGCGCAGGAGCGCCTCGCGCTCGGGACGGTGCGCATACCGCGAGCGATGGACCGCAAGGAACTCGTGGTAAGAAAATCCTCGGGCGAGCTTGCGATACTAGAGAACGACAATTGGGCCGCTCCGCTCGGCGATGAGACACGGCGCGCGCTCGCCTCGGATCTCAGGCGCGCCCTTCGGGCGCAGGCTCAAGATTTGCCGCCGCAGCCGCCCGGCACCGTGGCCGTGGATATTCGTCGCTGGGAAGTCATCGAGGGCAGGGTGTACCTCGAGGTGGATTGGCGGCTGAGTCGAGAAGGAGAAGCGCTCCGCGAGCTTCGCTGTGAGAGCAATCTTGTTGCGAGCACTTCAGGCACGGCCTTCGACATCGTCCGCGTCGATCAGCAACTTCTGGCGCAGCTCGCCAACGCCATTGCGCACGCGGCGCGCTTGGAGCGAGCGTGCTCCCCCGGCGTCACAGCGCCGTAGCAAGCGGTCAGATTGTTACAATCGGTTGAGCCCGCAATCGTTCACCATTCGTGCCTCCTAGAGAAATTCGGGGGGCCGCCTTGTCCAATTCGCGGATTCGAGCCAAGCGGCTTGCGGCATGGCATTTGTGTCTATCGGCTCTCGCCAGCATGGCCGTCCTCATAAGCGAGGCTCGCGCCGACGGATCGAGCGATATCGCCAAGCAAGCCCAGAATCCGATCGCCTCTCTCATATCGGTGCCGTTCCAGAACAACACCACATTCGGCGCCGGCGAACATTCCGATGCGGCAAACGCACTGGAAATCGAGCCGGTGATTCCTCTTAAGCTCAATACGGACTGGAACCTGATCACGCGCACCATTGTCCCCATCCTCGATGAGCCCGCATTGGCACCTGGCGTCGGCAGCGTCGGCGGGCTGGGCGATATCCAACTGTCCCTATACTTCTCGCCTGCGAGGGCCTTTCACGGGATCATCTGGGGTTTGGGCCCTTCTTTTTCCTTCGCGACCGCCACCGATCCCAGCCTCGGCACCGGCAAGGACAGCCTCGGGCTCTCGACCGCCGTGCTCACCATCCATGGACCCTGGTTGGTCGGCACCCTGATCACTGACTTGGCCTCGGTGGCCGGGCGCAACGATCGCCAGGCGGTACACCAGTTTCTGGTGCAACCCTTCGTGGACTACAACTTCGCTCACGGTTGGTATCTTGCGAGTTCGCCGATCGCCACCGCCAACTGGCGGTCTGCTTCCGGCAACAAATGGACCGTGCCGGTGGGCGGTGGCGGCGGCAAGATCTTGAGGATCGGAAGACAAGCCGTGAACGCGCAAATTCAGGCGTTCGACAATGTGGTTCGTCCCCACGAAGGCGGCAATTGGACATTGCGCGTCCAGGTTCAGCTGCTGTTCCCGCGTTAGCTGCATCTACCAGCGATAGTCGAGGGATAGCGCGAGGGCATGGGCGGAAACGCGTTCCACGAGGGGACTGTCGGCTGCCTCGTGCCCGAGCCAGTTCAACGCGCCATCCACATTCAGAAGATAGTGGCGCGACAGACGCCATGTTGCGCTCAACCCCGCTCCCATGGCAGCCACGCCGCTGTGTTCGATGTCATAAGCGTCGCGTCCGCCGGCCACGGCCTGGCTGCTCGACACCCCGAACAGATCGCGCAGGTAGCGGCGCGAGCCGATGGTCATGGAGGGGCCCAAGAACACGGCGAGTTTGGCCGAACTGCCCGGCAACGGCAGGTAGGCTCCGAGGTCGCCGACCGTGCCGCCGCCGGCACGCAGCAGATGTCGCAGATCCGCTCGAACGACGAGAGGAAAGCGATCCGAGACCACCCAGGTCGCAAACGCCTTGGGTACAACCGATATCGGCTTGTCGCCCATGCCGCGAAGATTGACGTAATCCTCGCGCTCCTTACGGCCGAGGTCATAAGCAAGGCTGACGCCGGCCACCAAGCGGCGCTCGTGCACAATGTTGTAGCCGACCCCGTCGCCGGTTGAGATGAAGGCCACGTCCTTGAAGCGCAAATCGATCGCCGGGCCACCGCGAACTCGATAGGCACGAGACCCATCGTAGGCGGGAAGCAGTTCGGCGCCCACGCCGGCTACGGCTCGGATTTGCGGTGCCGCCGGCTCGAACATTCTTTCGAGAACGATGCCGCTCGAGTATTGCCATTCCTGCAAGGGAGACGGCGTCTGACCACGAGCGAGCGCACCTAAGCCGAAAAGAGCCACGAAGCAGAAAATCCACTGCGGATGAAGCCAGGTGCGCATCGGCCCGATCCTAGTCACCCGCGCAGCGCGGACGCATCACCCGATTTGGGGAATTCACATGCCACGAAAAGGTTGCGCGAGCTGCCGCTATCGCATGCCTTGCAGAATCCTGATCAGCGCCGTGATCCCTCAAAAGGGGCATGGCCGATCACCGCCGTGTCCCCTCACACTTGGTCTTGATCGAGGCTAAGAACATGAGGTTCCTCCGATGGCCCGTGGCGCCTTGCGCACACGCAAACACACTCCTCGGGAGTTCGTCCTTGCATCCCGCTGGGTCTGTCTGACCGCGCTTGCGGCTTTGAGCGGCTGCAACGGCGCTCCCTCGAGAAATATCCTGGGTTCGTATTTTCCTTCCTGGATGGTGTGCGCCTTGCTCGGAATCGCGGTTGCCGGCATTGCCCGGGCAATCCTCAAGGCCACAGGCACCCTGCAAGAGCTGCCCGCGCCATTTGTGGTGCTCCTGGCGATCGGTTGTGCGGCCACTTTCGCCCTGTGGCTCATCTGGCTCGCATGAGCGGACAAGCCACACTACGCGGCAAGATCATCGCGGTGCTCGCAATCGCAACGGCGCTCGTGCTTGCCCTCGCCGCGCTGGTGGCGATCGATCGCCGGCCCCGCACGCACGATGCGCGCATCTTTGCCTACAGCGCCACCATGGCCTCGGAGATCAACGGCCGGATCGTCAAGGTGCTCATCGCCAACGACCAGACGGTCAAACAAGGCGATGCGCTTCTGCTCATCGATCCCAAACCGTTCGAGTTTCAGCTCAAGCAGGCGCGCGCTCAGGTGGCGGCCCTCAAGGCGCAGATCGCACTCACCGGCAGACAAGTGAGCGCCCAAGGATCCGGCGCGCAGGCCGCGGAGAGCCAGGTGCGCCGAGCGCGCGATCAGCTCGCCCTGGCGGAACAGACGCGCAAGCGGCTGGAGCCCTTGGTCGCTCCGGGATTCGTCACTCAGCAGCAGCTCGACGAGGCGCGCACCAACGAAACCACGGCGCTCGCCACCTTGGACGCACTGACAAAAAGCGCGGTGCAGGCGCACGAGGCGATCGGTGACACCTTGAGCCTCGAGGCCCAACTCGAAGGCGCGGAGGCCTCCGAGGGGCTCGCGGCCCGAAACCTCGATCTCACCACGTTGCGCGCGCCCTTTGACGGGATCGTGGTCGGTCTGCAAATCGCCGAGGGGACCTTTGCGCTCTCGGGCCGCCCCCTGTTCAGCCTCATCAAGTCCAACGTGTGGTACGCAGTGGCCGATTTTCGCGAAACGGAGCTGCCGCGCATCGCGATCGGTGATCGCGCTACGGTCTGGACCATGGCACAGAGCACTCGCGCCTTTGAAGGCACCGTCGAGAGCCTTGGGGCGGGCGTGCAATCAACCGACCAGGATGGACCCGATCTTCCCAAGACCGGGCGCGACCTCAATTGGGTCGTAGTGGCGCAGCGCTTTCCGGTCTGGGTGCGGTTGGACCTCCCTCCCGCCGAGGCGATGCATGTCGGCATGACGGCGTCGGTCAAAGTGCACCATGCCGGCGCGCACTGAGCAGGCATTTCGAGATTCCGAAGGCTTCTTGGGGTGGCTCGCTTACGAGCTTGCGCCCCGCGAGGGTCGCGCCCTGGCGGTGGGTCACATCGCGCTCGCCTGTGCGGTCACGGTGGCCATCGCCATGGTGTTTCAGATTCCGGAGCCCACCTACATGGCGTATATCGTGTTTCTGATCAGCAAGGATGAGAGAGCCTCCACGGTCACCTCGGCGATCGGAGGGCTCGCGGCCGTCACCGTTGCCATCGTTGCTACATTGGGACTTTCCATGGTGGATCTGTCGGAGCCGGCCATGCGGCTGCCTGCGATGGCAGCCATCACGTTCCTTGCCATGTACAGCGTGCGCGTCTTTGCGCTCGGGCCTATCACGTATCTGGCAGGCTTCGTGATCGTGCTGCTGCAGTCGGTGGTCGATGATCTTCCGAGCCCGGAACGCCTTACGCGGCTCACGCTCTGGGTGTGGGTCATGCTATTCATTCCCATTGCGATCACGCTGGTCCTCAATCTGGTGTTCGGTACCAGTGTCGAACTGCTGCGGCGACGCGAATTCAAGCGAATATTGAGCGAGTTGGCGCGCGGACTGCTCGCGGGCCGAACGGGCGTGCAGCTCGAACGCTTCCGCGAACGCGTGGTCGAGCTGCTCGACAAGAAGACGCACGCCAAGGGCCCGGGCAAAGTGAGCTCGTTGGCGCTGCAACGGCTGTTGAGCCTGCTCGTCATGCTGGAAGCGGCAAGCATCGAAGAGCTCGTCTCCCACGGCGGTGTGTGGGCTGTGGCGCTTGAGGAGGTCTGCTCGCGCATCGATCGGAACCCTCCCAAGGATGTCGCACCGCGCGGGACAAACCGCGTCGAGCCAGGCGCGGTGCGAGCGATCGGGAGCGCCATTGATGAGCTTCGCCGCGCGGTCGAAATGCCGCAGATCGCGGCGCCTGAGGCAAAATCCGGCGCGCGGACCCTGGTGGTGAAGGATGCGACCAGCAATCCTGCCCACTGGCAATTCGCCTTGAAAACTACCTTCGCGGTGATGATCGTGTACGGCCTCTACACGCTGCTGGATTGGCCCGGTATGCGCACATCCATCGTGACTTGCTTCTTCGTGGCCCTAGGGAGTCTCGGGGAGACCGTGCACAAATTGACCTTGAGAATCTCGGGCGCCTTGATCGGCGGCACGCTCGCTGGACTTTGTATCGTGTTCGTATTGCCCCATTGCACCGACATCGGCCAGCTGTGCCTGTTGATCGCGCTGGTTTCGGCGGCGGCCGGCTGGGTCGCGACCAGCTCTGAGCAGCTGGCTTACGCGGGCCTGCAGATTGCCTTTGCCTTCTTCCTCGGCGTGCTCCAAGGCTACGCGCCCGCGACCGATTTGACGGTATTGCGGGACCGGGTCGCGGGGATTCTCCTCGGCAACGTCGTGATAACCGTCGTCTTCAGCGTGCTATGGCCGCAATCGGCGGCAACACGGGTACGTAGCGCCGTCGGGGCTCTATTGCGCTCTTTGGCGGCGGTCTTGAGGGCGCCGCTCGAGTCGCTCGCGAGCAACGAGCAGGCTGCCCGGGAACTGGTCAGTGCCGAACACTTCCGCACACTTCGCGGCTTTGAATTGCAGCTCATGCCCCGGCACCTGTCGGTGGAGCGTACGGTCACGCTGCTGCGAAGCCTGGCGCGGTTCGAGGCCTGGGTCTTCATCTCGGCCAGGGATCATGGCGCGGGCCATCGGCCCGAAGATCGGCGAGCGCTCGCGGACTGGGCGGAGTCGGCGGCGGCTGCCGCCGATGCAGGCCGGGCTTGGCCGCATGAGCCGGCGCTGACGGCCGGGCATTCGCAAACCGCCGAAGCGGTGAGGGGTGCGGCGGCTCGCACCCGCGAGGCATCGCAGATCGTGGAGGAAGCGGTATGAGGGCGCGAGGCTGCGCTTGCATCGCAGGTTCACTGTTGGTGATTCGCGCGCTCGCGGCCGGCGACAGCCCTCCCTCGCCCGATCGTCCCTGGCCCATTCCGGAGGCCGCCCTCGAGCGCGCTGCCGCGCTCGCCTCGCACCAGAACCCGGCGCCGACGGAGCAACCTTATGATCTTGCGCGGCTGATAGATCTCGCGGAGCGCACGAATCCAGAGACCAAGGCCGCCTGGGAAGAAGCACGCGCCGCTGCCGCGGCCATCGGGCTTGCCGAGGCCGCCTACCTGCCGCAGTTGACCTTTCAAGCCATCGGCGGGCTCGAACACACGCCGCTTCCGGCGCCGAAGGACTTGGTGCCCAAGGGATACTTCGTCTCCGACACCCGCGAGATAATTCCCTCGATCGGACTCAAGTGGCTCTTGTTCGATTTTGGCCGGCGCGAAGCGGCTTTGGATGCCGCCAAGGCGGACTCCTTCGTGGCCAACGTCAAATTCACCGGAGCGCACCAATCCCTGATATTCAGCGTCTCGCAGGCGTATTTCGACTTGAGCGCGGCGCGCGGACGGATGCGCGCCGCGCGCCAGGCGCTCGCCACGGCACGCACCACCGAGGATGCGGCGGTCGCCAAGCGCACCTCGGGCATCGGTACCATCGTCTCGGTGGCTCAGGCGCAGCGTCAGTCGGCCCAGATGCGTTACGCCGTCAGCGCCGCGGAGGCGACCGAGCGCACCACGCTGTCCACTCTCATCGCTTCCCTTGGCATCCCTGCCGACGCGCCGCTCGAGGTGACCGACGGCAGCGAACTTTCGATGCCGAGAGCACCTGAACAGACCGTCACGCTCGCCATTCGTGAGGCACTCGGACAGCGTCCCGACATCATCGCAGCGCTCGGGGAAGTGGACGCGGCCGAGGCCAACTTGAAAGGCGAGCAGCGCTCTTATTATCCGACTCTGGGTCTGTCCGCCTCGGGCTTTCAAAACTTCGGCTCTGTGAGCTCGGATGGCAAGCCTTATTCCACGATCGACAAACCCGGCGGCGCTCTGCTCCTCTCATTCAGCGTGCCGATATTCGACGGCGGCACGCGCCGCAGTCGCATCGCGGTGGCTCGCTCCAAGCTGCACGCCGCCGAGGAGCAGCTGGCGAAAAACCAGGACATCGCCTCTCAACAAGTGGTCAAGGCCTACAACTCGCTGGTCAGCGGACTTTCCGAGTACGAGGCGGCCACCGCCTACCAGGACGCGGCACGCACCGCATACGAAGCGGCACTGCGCGCTTACAAGCAAGGCGTGGGGACTTATACGGATCTAGCCACCGAAGAGAATGCGGTAGTCCAGGCGGAAACGCAGGTGGAAGATGCCCGCGCGAGTGCGCATACCGCGGCCGCGGCACTGGCATTCGCCATGGGCGCGATCGGCGCGCCTGCCGCTGGAGATAAGCGGTAGAGGCGGCCTTAAGTGGGAAAATTGTCGGCGATCATCTCGAACACATCGCCGCCCTTGCCATGGAGCACGGCCTTGACCGAATACAGCGCCATTCCATAGGCAGGTCCCAATGCCGTAAAGGGCGGCATGACGAGTTCCATCGGCGCAACCTTGACGTTGAGCAACGCCGCCCCCGGCTGGGCGAGCCACTCCGCGATACTCGCCTCGAGCGCCCCGGCATCGGTGACCGTCCGGCCCCACAAACCCATCGCCTCGGCTACCTTGCCGAAGTCGGGATTCTTAAGATCGGTGTAGATCGGCATCAGCCCTTCGCTCTTCTGCTCGAGCTCCACGAACCCCAGCTTGGAGTTGTCGTAGACCACGATTTTGATGGGCAGATTTTCCTGGATGGTGGTGATGACATCTCCCATCAACATGGCGAAACCGCCGTCTCCGCAAAGCGCGATGACCTGACGGTCGGGCTGGGCCTTCTTGAGTCCGAGCGCGGTGCCGACACCGCCCGCCATGGTTCCGTGCAGCAGGCTGCCGAACATGCGCCGCTTGCCATTCGCCGCGATCAGGCGGTGCAGCCAGACTACGGGTGTGCCGTCGTCCGCGGCGAACAGGGCATCGTCGTCGGCCAGACGGTTGATGATCGATGTGACGTACTGGCCGTAGATCTTTCCGTGCCGGCCGGGCGCCGCCCGCGCCGCTTGCGCCTCGAGAGATTTCTTATGGCGCTCCACGTAAGTAGCCTGAAAGGTGGAGTCCTCGCGGGGCTTTATTCGCGGCAGGAGCGCCTGGAGCGTATCTTTGATCGTCCCCACCACCGCCAGGGTCACCGGGTGCCGGCGACCGAGATGCGTGGGGTCGAGATCGACCTGGACGATTTTAGCGTGCTTGGGATAAAACTGGCGCCACGCAAAATCAGTGCCTAGCAAGAGGAGCGTGTCGCAGTTCAATATGGCCTGATATCCAGACTCCATTCCAATCACGCCGGTCATGCCGACGTTGTAGGGATTGTCGTATTCGATGCCGTCCTTGCCGCGGCTGGTATGCGCCACTGGCGCTTTCAGCCGCTCGGCGAGTTGAACCACCTCGTCATGCGCCTCCGCGCTGCCGGAACCCGCATAGATGGTGATGTTTTCGCCCTCCGCCAAAATGGCGGCGATCTCGTCCAGGTCTTCATCGCTCGGCCGCACCACCGGACGATTGACGTGAATGGAAAACGGCGGCTCATCCGCCGCCTCGGAATCCGCAACGTCAACCGGCACGATCAACACGGCGACGCCCCGCTTCGCGATGGCCGCCTGGCAGGCCATGACCGTCAGGCGGCGCGCATGCTCCGGGGTGAGCATCATCTCGCAGAACACACTGCACCCCTTGTAGACGGACTTGAAATCCACTTCCTGAATGAAGTCGAAGCCGAGTTCGGAGCGCACGACCTGGCTCGCGATGAGGATGACCGGCGCACGATTGCGGTTGGCTTCGTAGAGACCATTGATGAAGTGCAGACTCCCGGGTCCGCAACTGCCGGCGACGGCGGTCAAGCGGTTCATCAAGAGCGCTTCACCGTGCGCCGCAAACGCGCCGACCTCCTCGTGGCGCATGTGCACGAACTGGATGCCGCTGCGAGACAGGCAGTGAGCAATGGTGTTCAGCGTATCGCCGACCACGCCGTAGCAGTTCTTTACGCCGGCGGACACCAAGGTCTCAACGATCACTTCCGCGACTTTCTTGCTCATGGAATATCACCCAGCAATAGATGAAATGGCGCTGCTTGAAGAGGAGCCGTCAGCCCCTCCGCAAGCATGCGCCCGCGAGCGCGCCCTGCGCATCACTCCAAAGAGGGAAATCGCTCGCGCGCCGGGCGCGCTAAAGCGCGGGGCTATGCGCCAAGCGCTCCAATTTTTGTCTCAGCACGGGCGCATCATGCAGCAGCTGTTGAATCTCCTCGCGCTGCTCGAGAGCCATGGCGTTCCCATACTGCAGCGACTGCGACGACGGGCTCTTAGCCAGCTCGTACAGATCGCGCGCGCGCTCGAGGCAAATGGTGAGCGTCATGTACCAGAAGATCAGCTCCCGCGGCAGCGGCTGCGGCAGGACGCCGAGATTCTGGCCGAGCACCCGGAATACCGGCGTGTAATCCCGTTCGCCCCGGAATCCGTGGTAGGGATAGAGCTCCGCCTGCTGGCCGGAATCGCCGGTGATTTGCAGCCGCTTGACGTATTGCTCCGTCACGTGATCGCAGAGCGCGCTGATTTCGGCCGCCAACGCCGCCGCCACGTTGCGACGCTGGAGACCTCGCTCCACCCGCAGGCGCAGGAGATTTGCTGCGAACCCCGCAAGGCCACCGACGAGGCCGCCCACAACAGCTCCGGAGAGTTGCCAGAGGGTCGCCATGCTCGTCATTGCGCCAACTCGAGCGCAAGCATCATGCGCGGCCCGCCTCAGGCCGCGCGAGGGGCGCCCGGCAGCTCACCGTCTTCGACATACAGGCGGCGCTCGCGGCGCCAGGCCGCGGGTGTCTGGCCGGTCATCTGGCGAAATGCCTTGCACAGATGCGCTTGATCGGTCAGGCCGCAAGCGAGTGCGATATCGCTCAGTGAATTGTCGCTCACGAGCATCAGTTGGCTGGCCTTGGAGATGCGGCGACGGAGCACATAGGCATGCGGGCTGACGCCGAAGGTTTTTTTGAAGGCCCGTGCAAAATGAGCCTCGCTGCGCTGAACGATGGAACTCAAGTCGGAGACCAGGATGCGCGCGTCCAAGTGTTCCTCGATATATCCCGTGACGCGCCTGATCTGCCAACCCAGCAGCGCACGACGTTCGAGGCTGTGAGAGGTTTGATTGCCGTTGTGGATCTGCACCCACAGCAGCGAGGAGGCACGAGCAATGGAGGCCCTGGCCAAATCGCGATTGAAGTCGAGCTGAAGCCTCGCCGTGTTCAGCAAATCGACGACGCTCGACACGACGGTCTGCAACTCCAACGCTCCACTTACAGGGTCTGCTATCGAAGCGGTTGCTGCGTACACGTGAGCTCCTGCCGGGTCCTGCCCAGTTTGGGCATCCACTTACCGTAACGGCCGGCCGAGTGCGAGTACATCACGAGAAGCAGGCAGTTTTCGCTCCCCCATACGGGGCAGGCGGCGCGCGAACCCTTCGATATAGACTCTTGGCTTCATGTCCCGCCCGGGCAGTGCGCGAGACACCATGGGACCTCGGCGAGTTGCTCGCTTGCTCCGATCATTCGCGCTGCCGGTGCTGCAGCTCGTCGCCTGTACGAGCGGCGCTGCGGATCTCGATTCGCCCAAAGACATCCCTTATCTGTATCACCAGAGTTGGCGCGCAAGGGACGGCGCACCCACGGGGATTACCGCGCTTGCGCAATCCAGCGACGGGATGTTGTGGCTCGCGGCTCACGGCGGCCTCTACCGCTTTGATGGCACCCACTTCTCGCCGGTTCGCTGGGCCACCCTGCCCGTCCGCGAATCGCGCGCCCTGTTCGCGCCTCGCGGCGGCGGCGTTTGGATTTCCTACCTGCACGGCGGCGCGAGTTTCATCCAAGGCGGCCGCGCGAGAACCTTCTCGAAGGCCGACGGTTTGCCGGAAGTCGCTCTTTTGGATTTCGTCGAAGGAGCCGACGGCGCGATTTGGGCGGCAAGCGCCGGCGGCCTGTTCCGATTCAGCCAGGGCCGCTGGGAAGATGTCACCGGGCGGTATGGACTCGGCGGCCGGACGCTTAAGAGCGTCTGCATCGACCCTGATGGAACGGTTTGGGTTCTGGCCGGTGAAGCGGTCCTCTATCTCAAGTCCGGCGCCGATCGATTTGAACCCACGCCCTGGAAGACAAACGTGGACGGGCGGCTAGCGCGTTCGCGAGAGGGCGTGCCGTGGATCGTAACTTTGCTGGACGGGCATGCCGTCGCACTTAGATTGTCGTTGCGAACCATCATTCATCCGTCGGCTGAGGACAGGGTGTGGCTCAAAGAGCAGGAAAATATCGACCTCGTAGAGCACGGCGGCCCGTTGTGGATGGATTCCGGAACCGCACTTGCACGGCGCGAGCCTGATCGCCTGCCGCCATCACGAAGATACCCGGCTAGCGATAAACGAGATTATCCCTTCGAACGCTTGAGCGGCCCCAGCGTCCAAGCGGCCCTCGAGGACCGCGAAGGCGACATCTGGCTTGCCACTCAAGGCGGTATCGACAAATTTCGCGCCTCCAGAATTCACAGATTTCCGGGAGTTACGGGCGAGGTCGTCATGACCGTCGCCGGCACCGATACTCTCTGGGCGGGTCTCGATCGCTCGCCCACGCAGGATCAAGCGCTCTACGAAGTTCGCATTGGGTCCGGAGCGCAAAAAGTTCCCGGCCTCGAAAATGTCTCCGCGGGATATGCCTCCCGTGCGGGCGATGTCTGGGTGAGCGGCCCCAACCGCCTGTGGCATCTGCAGCAAGATCGATGGCAGGTCATTGCCGGACCTAAAGTGCCGTCCGATCACTCGGAAGCGCAGGTGCTGGCAATCGTTGCAGATCCCGAAGAGCATTTGTGGATCTCCGTGGCGGGCGCGGGCCTCTTTAAGCGTACCGGCGAAGCATGGGCTCAGTACGTTCCATCGAACATTGAGCAGGACGCCTCGCCGCTGGTCATGGCATGGGGCGAGAATGGTGCCCTCTGGCTCGGATACTCGTCGGACCGCATCATTGCGATCAACCGCTCCGAAGAACATGCCTACGCGCGCGAAGACGGAATCGACGCCGGCGGCATACTGACGATTGCATCCGTCGCGGGCCGTCTCTGGATTGGCGGCAACCGGGGCGTTGACTATTTCGACGGACATCGTTTCAACCCGCTACATCTTACGATCGGATCGTCGATCCCGTACGTTTCAGGCATCCTTCAATCGAGAGGCGGAGACGTTTGGCTCAACGCCGCCGACGGCGTGATCCATGTTCGAGCGGCAGACCTCGGTTCATGGAGCAAGGACCCGAGCGCGCTGCTGCGGGCGGAATTGCTAGACCACTTGGACGGCCTCTGGGGCAGCCCGAATCCCGCCCGATCCGGACCGACCATTGCCGAAGGCGGTGATGGAAAAATTTGGTTCGCAACGAGCAATGGACTCTACTGGACGACGCCCGGCGAACCGATGCGCGACAGCATCCCGCCCGCGGTGCTGATCACGAAAATCATCGCCGACGGCATCGATCTGGACCTCACCCATCCTTTACTCGGCGCGAATCCGCACCAACTCGAGGTGGACTACACCGCCACCAGCCTCGCGGTGCCCGAGCGAGTAAAGTTCAGATACAGACTCGTGGGACACGATGCCGAATGGCAGGACGCGGGCACCCGTCGCAGCGCTTATTATTCGGACTTGCCACCAGGGCAATATCTGTTTCGAGTAATTGCCTGCAATGATCTTGGGCTGTGGAACGAGGTCGGCCAGGGCGTTCGGCTGCGCGTGCCGCCCACCTTGGCGCAGTCGACACAGTTTCGCATCTTCGGCTTTATTGTCGCCGCCTTGCTGCTCTTCAATATCATCCTCGCGTATCTGCGCCGCATAAGGCTGCGAATGCGCCGGCACCTCGAACAGCGCTTCATAACTTGGGTGGATGAAAGAACTCGGATTGCTCGTGATATCCCCGACGGTCTGCTGCAGCACCTGCAGGCGCTGATGTTCCGAGTGCAAGCAGCCCGACAGTTCCTTCCCGCTCGCGGAATCGAGGCTGCTGCCCTGCTTGATACGGCACTAGAGTCGGGCGACGAAGCGATATCCAAAGGGCGGGAATCGGTTCGCGATCTGTGGGACCCCACGCTGACGGAGACAGACCTGGGCCAAGCGCTCGCCGGATTCGGCGTGGAATTTTCCCAGACCTCGCCCGCACCAGCGCCGCTATTTCACGTGATGGTGGAAGGTGACTCCAGGCCCTTCAATTCGCTGGTACGCGACGAGGTATACCGATTCGCGCGCGAGGCCATTCGCAACGCCTTCAGGCACTCGCGCGCGAGCAAGATCGAGGCGGAGATAGTCTATGGGCAGGCTCGATTCTGCCTGCGAGTGCGCGACAACGGCATCGGCATGTCGGCCGAACTGCTCGCGACGAGCGGGCCGCCGACACACACGGGTCTTGCCGGCTTGCGCCAACGCGCTTCGATTCTTCGCGGCGAGTTCAACGTTTGGAGTCAGCCGGGCGCGGGAACCGAGGTGGAACTGAAGCTTCCCTCGCGGCGGGCTTATTGTCGCGCGGGCAGACTGCAGCGGTTGCTCCAAGCCCGATCCGCGGAGTAAGGTAGCGCTGAGAAGCATTCGGCGGGCCACCATCATGCCCATCAAGATTCTATGCGTCGATGATCACGCTCTGCTGCGCGAAGGGATCGCCGCGCTTATTGCGACGCAATCCGATATGACCTTGGTGGCCGAAGCCGCGAGCGGGCGCGAATCAGTCGAGCAGTTTCGACTGCATCAGCCGGATGTGACTCTCATGGATTTGCAGATGGACGGCATGAACGGCATAGAAGCGATGATCGCCATTCGCGGCGAGTCGCCGGGCGCAAAATTCATTGTTTTGACCACTTACGCGGGGGATGTCCTCGCCCAGCGGGCGCTGAAGGCGGGAGCCTACGCATACGTCCTCAAGGGCATGATTCGCAAGGACATCTTGGGCACCATCCGCGACGTGCACAACGGTCTGAAGCGCATCGAACCGCACGTGGCGGCTGAGCTTGCCAAGCACCAGGCCGATGCCTCGCTAACGCCCCGCGAAATCGAAGTGCTGCGGCTGGTGGCCGCCGGAAACTCCAATAAATTGATCGCGGCCCGTCTCAACATCAACGAAGAGACCACCAAGACGCACATGAAGAACATTTTGGCGAAGCTCGAGGCCAATGATCGCACCCATGCGGTCACGCTCGGCCTGCAGCGCGGCGTGATCGGCGTCTAACCCCAAAGAGGGATTGCCAGGCGGCAGCGGCCGGTGGTATCGAACGAGCATCTGCTCATTTCCACGGCTTGCGCGATGCAACGTTTGTTCTCGACCTTTCCAAATTCCTGGCCAGGCATGGGGCTGCTCATACTTCGCGCCCTGCTGGGCACCTCGGGAGTGCTCATCGGACTGCAAACAGGAGAGTTTGGTCCCACCCACCTGTTGTTGAGCGGGATGCCGATCGCCTGCGGGGTGCTGTTGTTCGGCGGCCTCTGGACGCCCGGCGCGGCGATTCTCCTCGCTATCCTGTTGTTGTGGGTGGGCCTTTCTCGACGACCCACCGAGGTGCTGCCGTTCGTGCTGTTCGCGACCGCGATTTCAGCGGCAATGTTGGGACCGGGCGCCTGGTCGTTGGACGCGATGCTCTTCGGGCGAAAGAAGATCGAAATCCATTCCAGGTACGATGCGGACTAGCTAGCGTGAAAGGTTTACGTGCGCGAGATCCACCAGCTCACCAAACCGACCATCCAAGACCGCCTTCAATGTGAACACACCAAAGTGCTTGGCCTCCTCGAACGTCGTGGTCGGCGGCATGATGAGTTCCTGGCGCGCACTCACAATATCCACCAACGCCGGTCCGTCGTGTTCCAAGGCCCGCTTGATCCCCTCCTCCAGCTGCTGAGGCCGGTCGATGCGCACGCCCAGAATCCCCATGGCATTCGCCATGTCGGCGAAGTTGGGGTTCTTCAAGTCACATTCGCTATCGAGAAAGCCGCTGGCCTTCATCTCGAGTTCCACGAATCCGAGCGTTCCATTGTTGAGCACGATGATTTTGACGGGCAGGTTCATCTGAATCAACGTCACGAACTCGCCCATCATCATGGTGAATCCGCCATCGCCGGACATGGAGATCACCTGGCGATCAGGGAATGTGGCCTGCGCGCCGATCGCATGCAGCATGGCATTGGCCATGGAGCCATGATTGAAGGAACCCACGATGCGCCGCGTGCCGTTCACTTCGAGGTATCTTGCGGTCCAGGCGATGGGCGTGCCCACGTCGCAGGTAAATATGGCATCCGCAGCGGCGAGCTTGCTGACCAGCCGGGTGACGTACTGGGGATGAATCTTGGTGCTGTGCGGCCGGCTCTCCGCCAACGCATCGAGGTCGCGCCGCGCCGCTCGATAGTCGGCAACAGCGTCGTCGAGATGTGCCGTGTCATCCTTCATTTCGATCGACGGCAGCAGCGCGGCGATGGTGGTCTTCACGTCGCCAATGAGCCCCAGCTCCAACGGACAACGGTTGCCGAGGGCTTCCGGTCGCAGATCGATTTGTGCGATGGAAGCGCCTTCGGGGAAAAATTGCCGATAGGGAAAATCGGCACCCAAGATCAACAATGCGTCGCAACTCTTCATGGCCTTGTAACCCGATGCGAAACCCACGAGGCCGGTCATGCCGACATCAAAGGGATTGTCGTACTCCATGTACTCCTTGCCGCGCAGCGTATGAACGATGGGTGACTTTAACTTCTTGGCAAGATCGACCACTTCCTGATGCGCTCCGGCGCATCCCGCGCCGCAGAACAAAGTGACACGACTGGACTCGTTGAGGAGAGTGGCAAGCTGCAGCAGACCTGGGTCCGCGGGCCTCACGATGGGCTGCTGCGGAACCAGCCAGTGACGATCCCGGCCAACTGCCGGTCGGAGTGCGACATCGCCCGGGATGACGACGACCGCGACGCCGCTTCGGCCGACGGCGACGCGCATGGCGCGCGCCAGTACTTGATCGAGCTGATCGGGGTTTGACACCAACTCCACGTAGTGGCTGCACTCCTTGAACAGAATCTCGGGATGCGTGGATTGAAAGTAGTCGATGCCGATCTCGGTGCTCGGAATATGCGCAGCGATCGCAAGGACCGGGACGCCGCTGCGGTGGCAGTCGAAGAGGCCGTTGATGAGATGCAGGTTGCCGGGCCCGCAGCTGCCGGCGCACACCGCGAGACGTCCGGTGAGATGCGCTTCGGCGCCCGCGGCGAAGGCGGCGCCCTCCTCGTGACGCATGTGGACCCATTGAATCTTCTTGGATCGGCGCAGCGAATCCGTAAATGCGTTGAGCGAGTCCCCCACGACGCCGTAAATGCGTTCGACGCCGGCTTCCGACAACAGCTCAGCCATCAGATCTGCGGTGGTTTTCATGGGAATCTCTCTCCTATAGGGGCCGTGCTAAAGCCATTGCGCGAGCTTACTCGCCGGGCCTTGCAACAGCGCGTCACTCACGAATGGCCGAACACCTTATAGGCGTGGCTTTGGGCGCAATTGGGAAAACCTGCCGCGCTTTGTGAAAAGCGACGATCTCCGCGATCGTTCCCCTCTCAAGCAGCGGCGCAAGTCATTTGGGCACAAAAGAACGCAGCCTTTGACAATCCGGCGTCCGATTAGGCCGCTAGCGTACGTCGGACGCGGCAGCCAATTGCCATGCAACTTAAGTAATCGCCCGCAGGAGGTCCTCATCGGTGGTCGTCGGGACGCACATGGTCGCGAAGGCACGCCGGGCCCGAGAGGTGTTCCGCTTCATTCGCATCAATTCACCGGCCTACCTTCGGGTCTTTCACAGCGACATGCGCATATTTCGCGAGGAACTGGTGAGAACTTCGGTCGGGTTGCTGGTGGGCGCCGTCGCTGGACTGCTGTTCGTATCATTTCTGTCGGTGGCACTTCTGGTGAGCGCCTGGGAGACCCGCTTCCGGTTGCTGACCGCCTGGGGCGTAAGCGCCGGTTGGCTGGTGATGGCGCTCGCGGGACTCACCTACGCAAGACGCGCTCTGAAAGCGCCGCAACCGTTCGCCAACCTGACGCATCTGCTGCAGGAGGAGTTGGCGGCGATTGAGAGGGTCGACCCTTGAAACCCAAGCCTCAAGCGCGCTGTCTACTCGCGGCAGCGGCCCTGCTGCCCATGATGATCAGCTGCTCACGGGGTGTTCTTAACCCCCAGGGGCCGGTCGGCGCCGATGAGAAACTGATCCTCATCGACGCAACTGTGATCATGCTGGCGGTCGTGATCCCGGTCATCCTGGCGACACTCGGCTTTGCCTGGTGGTTTCGATCGCGGAACAAACACGCGCAGCGCCGGCCCGACTGGGAATATTCCGGCCGCATAGAGTTCATCACCTGGTCCATTCCGGCCATGATCGTGCTTTTCTTGAGCGGCATCGCCTGGATCGGCTCCCACGACCTCGATCCGCCCAAGCCTCTCAGCAAGGCAGATCCGGTTGAGATCGAAGTGATCTCACTCGACTGGAAGTGGCTATTCATCTATCCAAAGGAAAAGCTGGCTGCGCTGAACCAGCTTGTCATTCCCATCGGCACCCCCGTGCACTTCCGGCTGACCTCGGGCAGCGTCATGAACAGCTTCTTTGTGCCGCAATTGGGCAGCCAGATCTACACCATGGCCGGCATGACCACGCAACTCAATTTGCTGGCCTCGAACGCGGGAACCTACGACGGCATCTCGGCGCAATTCAGCGGCGACGGCTTCTCCGACATGCGTTTCGATGTCCGGGCGGTGTCACCGGAAGAGTACCAGGCATGGCTGACGGCGACGCGCGGCGGCAGCGAAGCGCTGGACGCGAGTCGCTATGCGCAGCTCGCCGAACCGAGCCGGGCGGACGAACCCATGACATTCAGTCAAGTTCCCCCCGGATTATTTGACGACGTGGTGCACAACCATGGCGCCACGTCCGCGGGCAATCACCGCTAACTGCAAGAAGCGAGCTTCCAATGTTCGGCAAACTGACCTGGGATGCGATTCCGCTGAACGAGCCCATACCGTTGGCCACGGTGTGCGTGCTCCTTGTGGGCATCGTCAGCGTCCTCGGCCTGGTCACATGGAAAGGCTGGTGGCCGTACCTTTGGCGCGAATGGATCACCAGTACCGATCACAAGCGCATCGGCGTCATGTACGTGATCGTGGCGCTCGTGATGCTGCTGCGCGGTTTTGCCGATGCCATCATGATGCGGGCTCAGCTTGCGCTCGCCGCCGGACATGCTGCGGGGTACCTGCCGCCCGAGCACTACAACCAGATCTTCTCGGCGCACGGCACCATCATGATTTTCTTCGTCGGCATGGCCTTTGTCATCGGCCTCATGAATTTCGTATTGCCGCTGCAGCTGGGCGTGCGCGACGTGGCCTTCCCGGTCCTCAATTCCGTGAGCTTCTGGCTCACGGCCGCCGGCGTGCTGCTGGTGAATGTCTCCTTGGGCGTGGGCGAGTTCGCGAGAACGGGGTGGCTCGCTTATCCGCCCCTGTCGGAACTTGCGTACTCTCCCGGCGTCGGTGTCGATTATTACCTCTGGAGCCTGCAGATTTCAGGGCTTGGCACCCTACTCTCCGGCATCAATCTCACCACCACAATTTTGAAAATTCGCGCACCCGGCATGCGCTACGGCCGCATGCCGGTATTCTGTTGGACCGCTTTGGCCTCGAATCTATTGATCGTCGCCGCATTCCCCATTCTGACTGCGACGTTCGCGATGCTGCTGCTGGATCGCTACCTCGGCTTTCATTTTTTCACCAATGACGGCGGCGGCAACGCCATGATGTACATCAACCTCATTTGGGGCTGGGGACACCCGGAAGTCTACATTCTGATTCTGCCGGCCTTTGGTGTCTTCTCCGAAGTCATTTCGACCTTCTCCGGCAAGCCGCTGTTCGGTTATCGATCCATGGTCATGGCAACCATGGCGATCTGCGTGCTTTCTTTCATGGTGTGGCTGCATCACTTCTTCACCATGGGAGCGGGCGCCAACGTCAACGCCTTCTTTGGCATCGCCACCATGATCATCGCGGTACCGACGGGCGTGAAGATCTTCAACTGGCTCTTTACCCTGTATGGCGGAAACATCCGCTTTACCGCGCCGGTGTACTGGGCCATCGGTTTCATGGTGACCTTCGTCATCGGCGGGATGACCGGCGTGCTGATGGCAATCCCACCGGCCGACTTCGTGCTGCACAACAGTCTGTTTCTCATCGCCCATTTTCATAACGTCATCATTGGCGGGGTGCTTTTCGGCGCGATGGCGGGCTACAGCTACTGGTTCCCCAAGGCCTTCGGGTTCCGGCTGCACGACGGCCTCGGCAAGGCGGTGTTCTGGTGCTGGTTCTTCGGCTTCTACCTCGCGTTCATGCCGCTCTATGCCTTGGGCCTCATGGGTGCGACCCGGCGCATGCAGCACTATGCGGACCCGAGCTGGCAGCCGCTCATGCTGGTGGCCATGGGCGGCGCGGTGGTGATCTTCATCGGCATCTTCCTCACCATCGTGCAGCTCATCGTCAGCATTCGCACCCGTGAACGGCGGCGCGACTTGACCGGCGATCCTTGGAACGGGCGGACGCTCGAATGGTCGATCTCCTCGCCGCCGCCTGCCTGGAATTTCGCGGTGCTGCCCACCGTCACCGGACCCGACGCCTTCTGGAGCATGAAACGTCACAGGAACCCCGCCGAGCAACCGCACCTGGTGCCGCTCAGCGTGCCGAAACACAGCCCGCTGGGATTCTTCGTGGCCTTTTTTGCCGTGATCCTCGGATTCTCACTGATCTGGCACATCTGGTGGCTGGCGCTCGTCGGCTTGATCGGCGCCATCGCGGCGTGCCTGCGTCACGCCTGGCGGGTCGATCTCGAGGATCATGTGTCGGTGGCGACGATTGGCGAGCATGAGCGAGCGCACCAGGCACAGGTAGCGCGTACATGAATACCGTCGTCGACATACCTACCGAAGAAGTGTCCGAAGGCATACCGCTCTCGGAACTCGGGCCGGCGTCCCCAAGAATAGTGGCCGCCTACGGCTTCTGGCTGTTTCTCCTCAGTGACATCATCATTTTCGCGGCCCTGTTCGCCGCCTACGCGGTGCTGTCGGGCGCCACCAATGGCGGACCCACGGGCTTGGAGCTCTTCGACGACAAGCACGTGCTCGAGGAGACCGCCTGTCTCTTGGCCTCGAGTTTTACCTGCGGGATGATGATGCTCGCCACCGAGCGGCGGCAGAGCGGGCTCACGTACTTTTGGTCGCTGGTTACCGCCCTCCTCGGGGCTTCATTTCTGGCGCTCGAATTCTCGGAATTTGCCGATATGGTGCAGCGGGGCGACGGCCCCTCACGCAGCGCCTTCCTGTCGTCGTTCTTTGCCCTGGTGGGCACTCACGGCGCGCACGTGACCGTCGGCATTGCGTGGCTCATCGTCATGATGGCCCAGATCGGCACGCTCGGCTTTCGTCCGATGGTGGTGCGGCGGTTGCTTTGTTTCAGCCTTTTCTGGCACGCGCTCGACATCGTCTGGATCGGCGTTTTCACGGTGGTCTATCTGGGAGCTCATTCATGAATACCCCTGCGCCGGAGACCGGAGAGGCAGATCGCGCGCCGGGATCGCATCGAAGCGGCCGCGATCGTCTGCGCAGCTATGCACTCGGACTCGTGCTCGCAGCCGTCCTGACGGCGGCTTCGTTCGCCGCTGCTTCGACGAATCTCGTTTGGGGACCGAGCATTCCAGTGCTGCTCGCGGTGCTTGCCATCGCGCAAATGGGGGTGCATCTCGTATTTTTTCTGCACATCAGCACCGCACCGGATTCCACCAACAACGTCCTGTCGCTCGCCTTCGGCATTTTCGTCGTCGGGCTCATCATTTTTGGATCGATGATCATCATGGCAAATCTGAACCACGCCATGATGCCCATGGATCAGTTGCTCGATCTTCATAGGCAACACTGAAGTCTCGCGAGATTCTGTGTAAGGAACGGATTGCTGGTCCTCCCTCTACCGAGGGACGAAGAACTCTTCCGGCAGCGCGCAGAATTAGGCCATCGTCTTCGGCACAACTGAACGGGTGACAACATGCTCAATGGATTTTCTGTCCCTCTGACGCCGCAGGGAAAGTCCGCTCTGGTAGCGCCACCCCCCTGGCACTACTCGAGCGATTGTTTGGTCGTCGAATATTGGACGGATCCGGCAGCCGTTGCGGCGCTGCTTGCGCCCGGCATAACTGCGGATGAGGAGTCGCAAGGCCGGGCGTTTTTTTGGTTTTTGGATTGGCAATTTACTGGGTCGAACGACGAAATCACCGACCCTGCGCGGTATCAGTATCGCGAGGCTTTTGTTCTGGTTGAAGCGGTCTTCGAAGGGAAACCCATTAACTATTGCCCATACATTTTCGTGGACAATGACGCGGCCGTCGCGCGTGGCTGGGCTCAGGGCTTTCCCAAGAAACTCGGCAGCGTGTTTCAAACCAGGACCTTTTCCGCTCCGAGCGCCGCCGCCGCCCCTCTGGCCAAGGGCAGCCGCTTCGGAGCAAGCGTCTCGGCCCACGGAGAGCGCCTGGCCACGGTGCGCATTCAGCTCGAGGAAAGGGTCGCGGACCCCGCCAAAGTTTTCACCCGCCCCACGGTGATGCGTCGCTACTTCCCGCAGCTCGCGGTTGCAGGACGGAAGAAGCCACCCGTGGATGAACTCACGTTGTCGCTCACCGACGATCTCGCAATCGTCGATGTATGGGCGGGAGGCGCGGAACTGTCCATCCCCGAGGTCCGCGGTGAGGACATGCATGCGATAGCGCCACAGCGCATTGGACGCGGCTACCGCCTCGGTATGGCGTATTCGGTCACCGACCTTAAGATCCTGAAGGACCTCCGGTAAATGGAGCTCCGCGCAGCGTGAGGCAACAGTCCGATGCCGCTCTATACAATAACCACCCAAGCAGGGGGTCTCGATGACCCTCGAAAGCAAAAGCTCGCCGACAAACTCACGCGCTTCCACTCGGAGTACGCCGGTGTGCCCGCGGAATGGGTGCACATTGTTTTCAATGAGTATGAACCGGGCAGCGGTTTCACCGCTGGCAAGCCCTCCGCAACGGTGGCGCTCACGCTTCTGATTCGAAGCGGGCGCCCGGCTGAATACAAGCGGGAACTACTGAGTCATCTCTGGGCGCTGGTGCAAGAGGCGACCGGCGCGCGCGATGCTGAGATCGTGCTTGGTATTCAGGAGGTGCCGGCGAGTCAGGCGATGGAAATGGGCCAAATCATGCCCGACGTACCGGGCTCCTGACCCCGGGAGCGCCTCCACTGCGCGCCCGCTTCTTACATCAAGATCTATTCTTCGATGCCGCACTTTGGAGGCGCAGTTTCGCGTCTCGACATGCGGCTTCCCGTTTACCGTCATTGCGATCGAGACCCGCAGTCCATTTGCAAGGGCTCTATCCTGTGGATTTTCTCCGCGGGCGAGGGGTTCGGCGTTTCTTGGGCTTTACCGAAGGGGTGCCGGCTGCCGACAGCAAGTCGCAAATTGCCCGCAAATGAGTATTGGGATCGTCCCGCCGCCGGGCGACGTACAAAGTCGAGTGCGCGGTAAGGTCGGTCAAGGGCTTATAGATAGCACCCTCAAAGCGAATGCACTGAATACCATCGGGCACGATCGCAACACCGACGCCGGCGGCCACCAGCCCGATGATGGTGGAGGGCTCCAGTACCTCCTTTGCCACACGCGGCCGGAAGCCGGCATGCGCACAGAGGTCCAAGACTTGCCAGTAGAGCCCCGTGCCCGCTTCGCGCGAATACAATACGAAGGGCTCGTCCCGTAGTTGGCTCAACGAGAGAGACGGGCGACGGGCCAAGGGGTGGTCTTGTTGAATGGCAACGACAAGTGGGGCTCTATACCACTCGGTGACCTCAATACCGGTCGGAATGCGGACCTCGGGTTTGCGCAGGATGCCGAGATCCAAGGAGCGCTCCAAAAGGCCGTGCAGCTGCTCCAAGGAAGGCACATCATGGAGCGTCAACACAACGTGCGGATACCGTTGGCGAAACCGGCGGATGGCGTTGGGAAGCGCGCCGGAAAACATGGCCGATGCGCTATATCCCAAGTTGAGCGTGCCGAGTTCCCCTGCCTCGGCGCATCGCGCCTCGATCTTCGCGGTCTCTGCAAGAGATAATATCGTGCGGGCATGCTGTTGAAATTGCTTGCCGGCCTGCGTCAGAAAAACGTGGCGCTTATCGCGCTCGAACAGGCGCGCGCCCACCTCTTGCTCCAGCGTCTTGATCTGAACACTCAACGAAGGCTGTGCCACATGAAGGCGCTGGGCCGCGCGATTGAAGCCGCCCTCGTCCGCAACCATTACAAAATATTCGAGCTGGCGCAGCTTCACGATAGGCGGATTCTATAAGCAATCCGCGGCAAAAGACATGCGAGTAGCCCGTCACGGCGGAGCGACGATAGCGCCGTCCTGCCGCCCCACGGTCAGTGGACGCCGCACTTGGGATAGGTGACAGCCGAAAACCCTGGAATTACCACGCGCAGCGGTTCGTTATCGTGCTGGCACAGCTGCTCGATGACGAAGTGGGCCACGGAGTTTGACAGCAACTGAGCCGGATCCTCCATTACAAAACGCAGTCGTGTAATCGCGGTCTGCCGATCGTCCGGGGAACGCAGCTGCGGCATTGCATGCAAAGACCGGGTGACAGCGTCGATCACCGGCGGCTCCTCGACGCTCTTTTCAAAGGCGGGGTATCCCGCGAACATCAGGCGCGATAGGTCTATATTCGCCCGCAAGTGTAGGAATACCGCCCTGACCTCCTGCTCGATGCGCGCAACACGGCCGGTGTCCGCCAATTCGCTCCGCGCGAGCGAAGGGCCATGCGGAGTGATTTGCACATTTTCCGGTGACAAGCGCCTTTCTGATGCTTGCCAAAGAAGATGACAGTTATTGTTGGTCTGCCAGGTGAGTCCGGCACTGGGCCGGCCGGATTTTCCGCTCAGCAACACCTTGAGTGTGGGCCAGTGCAAGTCGTGGGA
Source organism: Steroidobacteraceae bacterium (assembly GCA_036494165.1). GTDB lineage: Bacteria > Pseudomonadota > Gammaproteobacteria > Steroidobacterales > Steroidobacteraceae > Bog-1198. Next base: position 8,912 of record DASXOQ010000090.1, on the reverse strand, counting down.
TCGCAACCAACCGATCATGCGGTGTGCGATATCGAGGAAGCTCAGTGTGAAGGTGGCCACCATGACGTCGTTCAATGGAATCGGTACGGTCGCGCTGCCGATGGGATCCAGCAGGTCTTGCCGAAGATGTGCGAATGTCATACGGCTCTCGTCTTCGATGCATTCGCGCATAAACCGTGAGCAGACTCTGCAGGCGTACTCCACCAGGTCGGCAATCTTTCCTTCGTAGCCGCGAAACGCCTCCACAGCGACAGTTTTCTCCCAATAGCTTGCCGTGTTGATGGCTATGACGCGTTCTGATCGAGCGATAAGGCGCATGGCATCGTCACGCCAAGCGGCGTATCCCAGTTCGCGCAGCCGGAAAATCCAGGAAATACACGGCGCGATATGGGACACGGCCGTCAGTTCTACGAAACCTCGAGTGGAATGGCGGAAACTCTCGACGATCGGCGCACGACCTGCGCCTGGAAATAGAATGAAGTCGGCGCCTGTGATGAGCAGGAGCGGGTCACCTTCGGTGATCCGGACCATGTGTTGGGTCAGATGTTGCCCGGTGCTGTCGGTGCCGGTGTAGGCCTCGTATAAACTTCTAAAATCCTCGTGCGGCGCATATGTCATTGAATCTCCTCGAACCCGCCAACACGCCTATCCGTTGAAGCGGTAGACCAGCGTGTCGGTTCGAAACCGCACATCTGGGGTCAGGCTGTTGGACACGGCAACAAATAGCTCATCATCGGCGCAGAATACTGCCGCATCTGTGGCGCCGGCAGTCGGGAATTCCTCCACCACCACCAACTGACCATCGCTCCACTTGTGTACGCGCGACATCAGAGCGGTGCGCGGAGCCGACGGATCGCCTTGTATAAAATTGATATGCACCAGGTACAAGCACGAGTGCGTCTTCACGATGCAGAATTCCCGGCCACCGGCCCCGCCGAGTTCCTGACAAGGTGAAAACCCTGCACCTTCCCAACGATATAGCATTGAATTGCCCTGAATGTTGGCGAAGGCAAGGTAGCCGGTTCCGCCAGCTTCGAAGAATCGAAAGCAGCGTCCGGCCTGCTTTGCAAATGACTGAACCGGTTGAAAGGCGCTACCGTCCCATGCGAGGAGCACCGATTCATCGACATGATCGGCGTAGGCCAGAAAGGTCTGCCGCCCTATCTGGAACGATTCGAAATTGTAGCCCCAACGGCCGTCAAGGGTCTGAAAGTCTTCGAAGCGTGCGCCGTTCCACTCGTAGATTCGCGAGGTCCTGGGATTGGTCGCCTCGATATGACCGAGTGTCAATCCTTGTGCCAACGCCAGAAATGCTCGTTCGCCGATAGAGAAGAAGTGCCACTGTTTTGCGGCGAACGCCGGGAAGCTCTGGATGGGCGACCACGATTCGCGCGTCCATCGATAGAGAATTTGATCAAGATTGTAGCGATAGGGTCCGCGACCGGAGCGCACCCCGGCCGTGATCAGATAAGCATCATTGCCAAGAGTGAAAAACTCGGCATCCTCGCCGCCGCTAAGGGGCAACTGCCCATCGGCAAGCCAGCCCCCCTGTTCCCAGCGATAGATGAGCGCCCCCGTGTCACTGTCGCCGCCATTCATGTGCGGCGGTGTGTTCGGAATATCGATTGCCAGTTGTGGCACGATCAGATACTGGCTGCCCGCAATCTTGAACGGCAGCACTGCGCGTGCGCCTGAAGTCGCCAGGCGCTGATGTTCAACCATGATCATATTAGGGTCCGGGTGTGCATCAAAGGTGCTCGTATTTGCGAGAAGGCGGTCATTCCGCGGCGTGTCTCAGGCGAAGCATGCCTGCCGCCAGGTATGCGGCGGCGGCCAAGAGAACCGGAACTCCGATCATCACGAACAACAGCGGGATAGGTACTTTTGCGGCGAGCAGGCCGCCGCCAATCAGGGGGCCTAAGATGGATCCCAGGCGGCCGGCAGCAAACTGCCAACCCACACCTGAGCCGCGCATTCTCTGCGGATATAGCAGCACGGAAATTGTCGGCGCGTTTTGCTGTCCTCCGATCACCAGAACGCCCACCAACGCGAGGCCGCCATATAAGGCGCCCGCGGAACCGAATAGTTCACCGAGCAACATCACGGCCAACGACCCGATGGCCAGCATGGAAGTCACCACCTTGAACACGCCGAATTTTGCGGCGAGCCAGGTCGAGCCCAACGCGCCCAAGACCCCGCCCAGGTTCAACAGCACTCCGCACCAGACTGCGGTCTTCGGACTGAAACCGTCGTTCGCAGCGATGAGCGGAATCCAGCTGTTCAAAAGATAGCTGACCAACAACAGCGAGAGGATCGCGATGGAACCCAAAATCGTGGTCCACAGTCGCCCCTCAGAAAACAAATCTGTGACGGTCCATCTCCAAGACTTTCGATCAGCCCTTTGTAGAGACACCGCCGCGGGGTCGAGCGTCTCCGGCAAAGTCAGCGCCATCGGCAGTAGCAGCAGCGTGACAATCCCAGCACCCAGGAATAAATGCCGCCAACCATGCATCAGGAGCAGCGCGGTAATGGCGCCACCGACCACAGCACCCAAGGGATAGCCGACGAACATCACCGTGACCGCAGTGTTGCGTTGCCCGCGTGGGAAGTGCTCAGCAACGAGGGGCACTAAGACGGCGAGCAGTCCGCCGAGCGACAGTCCCGTAAGGAATCGCATGGCGATAAACACGCCGACGGACTGGGCCTGCGAACCAAGAAGCGTCGTCAGTCCGGCAGCCGCCAGCGCGGCGAGAACCAAGGGACGCCGGCCTAGACGGTCCGCCAGAGATCCCAGCAGAAGCCCTCCGACCATCGAGCCTGCCAAGCCTGCTGCGAAGACGCTACCGATGCCCTTGAGGCCAAAATGCAATTCCTTCGTGAGCAGCGGTGCGACGAACGACACGATGAACATGTCGTAGCCATCCATCATTACCAGTGCAAGTGAAATACTGAGCAATGTCCAAGGCAGTCGCGGGGCTTGGACGCTTGACCCCTTGGCCGCACCGAGAGGAATCCCCACTCAGCGCATTCCAAACAAGCGGTCTGGATTTTCGACTAAGATCTTGCGGCGCGTGGACTCCGAAGGGGCCCAAAGTTCGAGTAAATTCACTAATTCGCCCGTATCCCGATCCGAGAAGGAGATATGAGGCCAATCCGAACCCCATACCGCCCGCTCCGGCGCTTTGTCCACGATGGCTTTGGCGACTGGCTCGACGTAGTCGTAGCCCTTCAGTTTCGCAATCCGGTATGCGCCGCTGAGCTTGAGGTAGCAATGGCCGCCTTCGAGTAAATCGAGCAGCGCAGAAAAATCCTGTGATCGCAAACCGTCCTCCTCCAGCATGTATCCCATATGATCGATCATGAAAGTCGTCCGCAGGGTGCGTAGGAAAGGAATGAGGTCGCGCACTACGTAGCCTGGGGCATAGAACTGCAGATGCCAACCGAGCGGCGTCACCCGGCCCGCCATGTGAGCGATGTAGCGCCGTATTTCCGCCATCGGCTCACGTGCCCGTTTGAACAGATCGAGTCGAACAGCGCCGACGCCGCGTTGTTGATAGTCCGATAATTCCGCATCGGATATATCTGGTTCGACCATCACCACGCCGCGAGCTCGATTGCCTGCGGAGGCCAGAGTGTCGAGTAGACAGGCATTGTCGGTGCCATAGAAACTCGGCTGAACAATCGCGAACCGTTCGATGCCGAGCCGTGGCATGAGCTGCAGATACTGAGCCAGCGTGCCATCCGGCAGCGTGTAATGTGGCCTCGCGACGTGCGGATAGCGCTCGGCGGGTCCAAATACGTGCACATGCATGTCCCAGGCTCCCGGGGGCATCCGGAAAGCTGGCCGCGAGATCGTCTCGAGGGCGCGCAAGGGCAAAGAAACCAGCGGCTCATCGCTCATCGAAATGCCTCATTGATGCTGAACTACCGGGGCACTTCGGCCGCGCCACGTTCGAAGTCTCTCTACCCATTGAGTCGCGCGCAGACTAAGTCCCGCCGCGAGCAGATCCGTATCGATGGCCGCAAAAACAAGCGGAGCAACGCCGAAGCTCAGCAATTCCAAAAACTGGTTGGGATCCGAGGCGCCACCGACGGCCGCCAACTTACCGTGCTCTGCCGCGGCCGTGACGACACGCTTGCAGGCCGCCATGATCTCATCACGATACAGGTCATCCACGTGCCCCATGTCCACCGACAAGTCATTCAGGCCGACATGCAGCATGCTTACGCCGTCGACCGCGGCGATGGCGGTGGCATTGCGTATGCCTTCTGCAGACTCAAGCAAGATATGCACCGAAGTTGCTCGATCGGCACAGCGCATCAATTCCGCGGCCGACATACGTTGGTAGTCGGCTTGAGGCAGCAAGCCAATTTGGGAACGTTGCCCGCGCTGCGGGAAGCGCGCCGCGTTGACAACTTGTTGCGCCTCATCCGCCGTTTCCACGCGGGGCACCACGATGCCCGTCGCACCCGCGTCCAATAATCGTCCGATGACACCATAGTCTCGTTCTGGCACACGGACCCATGCTTCCAGATCTTGATCGGTGGCCGATGCCAAAATCTGCGCGGCGCAATCGATAGAGATACTGCTGTGCTCAAGATCAATCCATATCACCCCAAAGCCGGCCGCTTTCGCCATCCGAACGATCTCGGCAGTCCGCGCGTTGCGGATCCCGAGACTGAGCACCGCTTCGCCTTGGGATAGCCGCTCAAGGACGGTATTAGGGTCGCGCATTCGTTCCTGCATTGACACGATTCAGGAAATCGACGATGAGATTCATTACCTTGTTCGTGGACCAGAGCAGCCCTGATTGGCTATCACCGATGAAGGCGAGATCGCCATGGCCGGCCCCGTCCACCACGTAACGGGTACTCTGAACGCCGGCCGCCAGCAGTGCGCGGTGCAGAATCAGGGTCTGACTGGGCGAGACCATCCGGTCTTGGTTGCCGTGAAAGATCAGAAACGGCGGCGCATTGGCCTGGATATATTTTAGGGGATTGGCCTGACTGGCCGCGACTTCGCGATCCAAGGTGTTTGTGCCTGGCGCCCTGCCGATGTATTGCACGATCCCCTCGTTCGTGAGCATCGCGCGCTGCGCGGGGGCATCATAGTCAGCGGCGACTTGACTGATATCGGTTGCCCCGAAATCCACGATGACACCTTGCACGTCGCCCCCTGGCGCCGGATCGAAGGTGCTGTTGCCGTTCGTCACGCCCACCATGGCGGCAAGATAGCCGCCCGCCGATTCGCCCCACACCGCGACGCTTTCAGATTCGATGCCGTAATCGCCCGCGTGCGCGCGCAGATATCGGATAGCAGCTCTGATGTCATTGATGCCGTCGCGATAGGTCGCGCCATCGCGCGAAGTACGGTACTCAATGCTTGCGACGACGAAGCCCGCCTCTGCGACAAAGGTACGAAGATTCAGGGCGCTCTCCTTGGCCGCTATCACGAAACCCCCGCCCGGAACGTAGACCACGAGGGTCCGTTTTCGCGCAGACTGCGGAATGAGCAAGTCCAATTTTAGATTGATCGTCTTTCCGCCTGACAGCGTCGGAGTTGCGTAAACCACATTCTGAATGGCACGAAGCGGTGTCTTGCTGCACTGAATCTGATCCTTGCGATCAGGGCGGATAACGATGCTGCTGCTCGTGTCGCTGGGCGCAATGCTGGCGGCCATCGGCGGTTTGGGCAGAATTCGGAGTCGAAAGAGCAAAGGCATCATCCCATGCAGCGGTTTTATTTGCGGGCATGCGCCCGGCAGGTCTGCAACCGACGCCCCGGAATTGAGTCCAGCTAGCCAAACGAGGCCGACTGCGCCAGCCGCCACCAGGCATAGAATCCACTTTGTGCGCGCTCTCACGTTGACGGCCCCGGCATACTTGTATTGTCATTCATAAATAGAGCTGCAAAACGGTGCGCATATGCCCGCAGCAGCAATAGCTCGCACAGGACCGCGAGCCCGGCAGTCGCCAACGACACGGGAATTGGATTCAGGAAGCATTGAAACCACACTATGATCACAGTCACCGGCAGGAGCAGGGCCAAGGCGAAAGCCGGGCATCGGTTTGAAATAAGAAGTAGGCCGGCGACCAGATTGATGGCCTTCATCAGCGGCCACAGGAAACCGATCTTTATTATTGCACCGGCGAATTGCATGGCCGCAGGGGTGATCGGAAGCGGCATCAACATCCTGCCGAATGCCACGCTCCAGAAATAATTCACAGCGGCGGCGGCGAAAATCGTACCCAGCACGATGCGCGGAATCGTGATTTTGTACAGCGTCTGGATTTGCACAGCCGCACTCACTTGAACGCCGACTCTTACAGTTGAGCACTGAATTGAATGCCGTAAGTCCGAGGCGGCACATATTGCGCGAGGCTCGCCAGAAAGTTGCCTGCGACCGCCGTGTAGACCAGTGAATTCGTCGCGTTCCTACACCACAGGCCAACCGTGAAGGGCCCGTTGTTGACATGCCAATGCAGAGCAGCATTTAGATTGTCATAAGCCGGCTGGCGCAGCTGGTTGTCCGCCTCCCCATAAAACCCGCTGTTGCGCAGGTATTGCCCGTCGAGCGTGAAGTCACCTCTCGCCGTCGGTATCAGGTAATTGAAGCCCACACTCGCGGTCCATTCCGGGGTGTCCGGCAGTTGATTACCGTCGGCGGAACTGAAGGACGGCGTGCTGCCGCCCGGGAATGCCGGATTAGGTACGTTGTATTGCACGGAAGGCGTGTCGGAAGTGAATCGCGCGTGGATATAACTGGCGCCGAGATCGATCCTAAACGCCTGGCTGACCTGCGCCTGCAAGTCGAGGTCCGCGCCGTAGGATTTGGCCGCGGGCCCGTTGTAATACTGTACCTGATTGCTGGTGGTGAGCTTCGTCAGCTGAATGCCGGTGTAATCGTAGTAGAACGCGGCACCATTTAGTCGAACCCGGTGGTCCAACAATTCGGTCTTCGCACCTGCTTCCCAGGCCTTCAGGATCTCCGGCGCGTAATTGGGCAGACTGGGCTGCGTCGAATTGTATCCGCCGCTTTTAAATCCTAGATTTCTTGACACGTATACGAGAGTGCCGTTGTCGAACTTATGATCGAGCCCGAGCCTATAAGTGAGCTGCGAGAACCATGAGGTCGGCTCCGGAGTTAGGGCACCCGTATAGCCTGAGGAAACAGAGAGCTCTTTCTCCTCGTCCGTGTAGCGCAGGCCGAGCGTCAGATGGGTGGCCGGCATGAACTCGACATGCGCCTCACCGAAGCCCGAATACGAATCCGTTGCCACAGCTGAGAAACTGTTGACCTGCTCCTCCTTATCATGAAAGTAATACAAGCCGGCCACCCACGTGAGCCAGCGCAGCTTGGAATCGTTTGGCGACACCAGCTGAAACTCCTGCGAGATCTGCTTGTCCTTGGCAAGTGCATTCACAGTCGGCAACGGGACGATCTCGGCGAACGGCGGGAAGGGCAGAGGCACGCGGATTGAGGTCGCGGGCGTCAGCGTGATATCGAATTGCACATCGAAGCTCTGTTGCCGATAGGCGCTGATCGATACCAGCTTGGCCCAGCTCATGGTGTGATCGATACGAGCGCTGATTCCCCCGGAGTCTAGGCTGTCCGATGGATCGAGAAAGGTGTTGATATCGTAGGGACGCGGCACGGGGCTGGTTACGGTCGGATATTCCAGAACCGACGGGTATGTTCCTCGGGGAATGTAATCCGGGGATGCGGAACTTCCATAGCGACGCGTGTAATCGAAGATCAGATGAACGGTATCCGCCTCCCCGGGGGTCCAGAGCCATTTCGAGCGCACCGCGAGGTCCAGATTTGTTTGATAGATCTCGGAGCCCGTGTCGAGGTTGCGGCCGTAGCCCTCCCCTTGGTGACTGACGTGCATTGCCACATCCGCAGCAAGCCCCGGCGCAAGACCGTCTGCAACATAGCCATTGAACATTACGGTCTGAAAATTGCCGTAGCTCACATCCATGTTGCTGCTGAGCGACGGCGTCGGATCGCGGGTCTCCACCAGCAGGGCACCCCCGGTAGCGTTGCGGCCGAATAACGTGCCCTGCGGGCCCTTCAGGGTCTCGACCTGTTGGATATTGTTCAGCGAGAGAAGGGCTGCGGACGGCGAGGCCACGTAGACGCCATCCAGGTACATCGCTACAGAATTCTCCGCGTCCGGAATGTTCGATCCCACGCCACGTATGTGCGGCTGAAGCGACCCTTGATTCGTGTTCATTTGCAGTGCGGGAGTCATGTCTGCAATGGCCGTGATATTGTCTGCCGCCGTGGCGGCGAGCTGCTTGCCGGAGACTGCGGATATTGCAATCGGCACGTCTTGCAGGTTTTCCGTGCGCTTCTGCGCAATGACGATGATTTCGCTGAGCGAGGTTTGATCTTCATTCGGCATGCCAGTCGTGTCTGCCGCGCTCGCCGCTCCCACCAACGAACAGAGGCCAATCGTGGCCACTAAACCCGGTGTTCCTTTCATGTCTCCCCCGTCGCTGGCTACTTTTATGGCGTCTTTAAGTTGTTTATCGGATTCTCATTGGGGCTTCGCGAATACAGCGCGACCAATGAGAATCAAGTCCAATGTCGGCAGCACAAGCGCTGCACCACACCGGCAAGTCTCTCGACGTCATCCACTACTTAGTTCTATGAGACGGGAGCGTACGTGCACCGCAAGTTATTCGCCAATACGCAATAGCTGTCGACAATGATAGGAACCGGATATAACCCGCGTCGGCGGTACTGTACCGAATGAGCCTTTGAGTCGTTTAAGATCGCCCAAAGCCAAAAGAAGGCTCGTCGAACGCGGTCGTCTGGGGTTCGTGCGGCACCAAGCAAGTGGTCGACTAGTTCACAACACGGGAGAATGCGCCCCATGAAGAAGGACTCGGCACCCCCGCATCT